>NZ_KB906954.1:0-115857 GCF_000381705.1 Thioalkalivibrio sp. AKL7
CTTGGGTACTTCTTTGCACGAGCAAAGAAGTACCTCGCGGCGCGCTGGCGAGTCAGCGCGTGGCAGGCGGCCGGACGCAGCCACCGTAAACACCGAGCGATGAACCAGGGCTAGCCTGAAAAGGCCAGGCTAGCCACGGAGCATCGGCTTCATACCTGGGCCGGGTAGGCAGTGTTCGGGCCCGGAAAGCGGGCGTCGAGCGGCGGGCGGAGACGCCGGGCGTGGGGATCTCGTTGGACGCCGCGCGCGGCGCTCGCGTACACTTGAAGGCGTAATCGTATCTGTCCTCCGAGCACCGAATCGTTGCCGAAAAAGGGGTTCACACCCCGGTAGAATGGTGCGGACGAGGGCGGGTCGCAGATCCCGAACGAATCGCAGTACCGCTGCCGGCGAATCGCCTGGCGGCCCCGACCCAGACCACCCGGAGGTCCCCCTGTGTCCGCGCCTGCTCTGCTCGTCCTGGAAGATGGCACTGTGTTTCATGGTCAGGCGATTGGCGCCCTGGGCCAGACGGTTGGCGAGGTGGTGTTCAACACCGCGATGACCGGGTACCAGGAGATCCTCACCGATCCGTCCTATCACCGGCAGATGGTCACGCTGACCTACCCGCATATCGGCAACACCGGAACGAACCCGGAAGACGACGAGTCCTCGCGGGCTCATGCCGCGGGCCTGATCATCCGTGATCTGCCGCCGCTGGTGTCTAACTGGCGCTCGCGCGAGTCGCTGCCGGACTACCTGCTGCGTCACGGCATCGTGGCGATCAGCGGGATCGATACCCGCAAGCTGACCCGCATCCTGCGCGAGAAGGGCGCGCTGAACGGCTGCATCCAGGCTGGTGATGTGGACGAGGGCGCGGCCCTGGCGGCCGCGCGCGAGTTCCCCGGGATCAAGGGCATGGATCTGGCGCGCGAGGTGACCACGCGCAGCCGCTACGAGTGGCTGGAAGGGACCTGGCAGCTGGGCGAAGAGCCGGCGCGGGTCGATGCGAAGGCCGCCGACTATCACGTGGTGGCTTACGACTTTGGCATGAAGCAGAACATCCTGCGCATGCTGGCGGATCGCGGCTGCCGCGTGACCGTGGTCCCGGCCGAGACGCCGGTGGACGAGGTGATGGAGCTCAAGCCCGACGGGGTGTTCCTGTCCAACGGGCCGGGCGATCCCGAGCCCTGCACCTATGCGATCGAGGCGATCCGGGATTTCTGCGAGCGCAAGCTGCCGCTGTTCGGGATCTGCCTGGGGCATCAGTTGCTGGGTATCGCCAGTGGCGGCAAGAGCGTGAAGATGAAGTTCGGCCACCACGGGGCGAACCACCCGATCCGGCACGAGGCCAGCGGGCGAGTGATGATCTCGTCGCAGAACCACGGCTTCGCGATCGACGAGGACAACCTGCCGGAGACGCTGACGCCGACGTACCGGTCGCTGTTCGACGGCACGCTGCAGGGCATCGCCCGCACCGACTGCCCGGCGTTCAGCCTGCAGGGGCACCCCGAGGCAAGCCCGGGGCCGCATGACGTGTCCCCGGCGTTCGACGACTTTGTCGAGATGATGCGCACGGCGCGCAGCTAACGCCTTCCCCCCGATTTTCCGACCGAATTTCCGATTTCGACAGCCTGCGAGAGCCGTCACATGCCCAAGCGTACCGACATCCAGAGCATCCTGATCCTCGGGGCCGGCCCGATCGTGATCGGTCAGGCCTGCGAGTTCGACTACTCCGGCGCCCAGGCCTGCAAGGCCCTGCGCGAGGAGGGCTACCGGGTGATCCTGGTGAACTCCAACCCGGCGACCATCATGACCGACCCCGAGATGGCGGATGCCACCTACATCGAGCCGGTGGACTGGCAGACGGTCGCCCAGATCATCGAGAAGGAGCGCCCGGACGCGGTGCTGCCGACCATGGGCGGGCAGACCGCGCTGAACTGCGCGCTGGACCTGTCCCGGGAAGGCGTGCTGGAGAAGTTCGGTGTAGAGATGATCGGTGCCAACGAGGCGGCGATCGATATGGCCGAGGACCGCGACCACTTCAAGGCGGCGATGGCTGATATCGGCCTGGATACCCCGACCGCGATGCTCGCGCACTCCTGGGAGGAGGCGCAGGAGATCCAGCCGAAGATTGGCTTTCCGGTGATCATCCGGCCGTCGTTCACCCTCGGTGGTTCGGGCGGCGGCATCGCCTACAACCGCGAGGAGTTCGAGTACATCGTCAAGAACGGGATCGATCTCTCGCCGGTGAACCAGGTGCTGCTGGAGGAGTCCGCGCTCGGCTGGAAGGAGTTCGAGATGGAGGTGGTCCGCGACAAGGCGGACAACTGCATCATCATCTGCTCGATCGAGAACCTCGATCCGATGGGCATCCACACCGGTGACTCGATCACCGTGGCCCCGGCGCAGACCCTGACCGACAAGGAATACCAGATCATGCGCGACGCCTCGCTGGCGGTGTTGCGCAAGATCGGCGTGGAGACCGGCGGCTCCAACGTGCAGTTTGCGATCAACCCGGAAAACGGGCGCATGATCGTGATCGAGATGAACCCGCGGGTGTCGCGTTCCTCCGCGCTGGCCTCCAAGGCGACCGGCTTCCCCATCGCCAAGGTCGCGGCCAAGCTGGCGGTGGGCTACACCCTCGACGAGCTGAAGAACGACATTACCGGCGGCCTGACGCCGGCCTCGTTCGAGCCGTCCATCGATTACGTGGTCACCAAGATCCCGCGCTTCACCTTCGAGAAGTTCCCGCAGGCGGATGCGCGCCTGACCACCCAGATGAAGGCGGTGGGCGAGGCCATGGCCATTGGCCGCACCTTCCAGGAGTCGTTCCAGAAGGCGCTGCGCTCGATGGAGACCGGCATGGACGGCCTCGACGAGCGCATCGATCTGACCGCCGATGACGTGACCGATCAGCTACGCACGAAGCTCGCCAACCCCAGCCCCGAGCAGGTGCTGTACGTGGCCGATGCCTTCCGTGCCGGTTTCTCGATCCAGGATATCTTCGACCTGACCGCGATCGACCCCTGGTTCCTGGCCCAGATCCAGGAGCTGGTGGACGTCGAGAAGGGCGTGAAGGACCGCATCCTGGGCGAGATCAGCGCCGAGGAGATGTACCGTCTGAAACAGCGCGGATTCTCCGACCTGCGCCTGGCGAAGCTTGTGAACGATACCGAGAAGGCGGTGCGCAAACACCGCCATGGACTGGGCGTGCGCCCGGTGTACAAGCGGGTGGATACCTGTGCGGCCGAGTTCGCGACCACCACGGCCTACATGTACTCCTCGTACGAAGAGGAGAACGAGGCGGATCCCACCGACAAGCAGAAGATCATGGTGCTGGGCGGCGGGCCCAACCGCATCGGTCAGGGCATCGAGTTCGACTACTGCTGCGTGCACGCCGCACTCGCGATGCGCGAGGACGGGTACGAGACCATCATGGTTAACTGCAACCCGGAGACCGTCTCGACCGACTACGACACCTCGGACCGGCTGTATTTCGAGCCGCTGACGCTGGAGGACGTGCTGGAGGTCGTGGCGACCGAGAAGCCGGCCGGCGTGATCGTGCAGTACGGTGGCCAGACGCCACTGAAGCTCGCGCGGGACCTGGAGGCCGCCGGCGTGCCGATCATCGGCACCAGCCCGGACTCCATCGACCTGGCCGAGGACCGCGAGCGCTTCCAGGCCCTGCTGAACAAGCTGGGGCTCAAGCAGCCGCCGAACCGCACCGCGCGCAGCGAGGAGGAGGCCGAGAAGCTGGCCGAGGAGATCGGCTACCCGCTGGTCGTACGTCCGTCCTACGTGCTCGGTGGGCGCGCGATGGAGATCGTGCGCGACCGCGAGGACCTGCGCAGCTACATGAAGAACGCGGTGTCCGTCTCCAATGATGCCCCGGTGCTGCTGGACCGCTTCCTGGATGACGCCATCGAGGTCGATGTGGACGCGATCTCGGATGGCGAGAACGTGATCATCGGCGGGATCATGGAGCACATCGAGCAGGCCGGCGTGCACTCGGGCGACTCCGCCTGTTCCCTGCCGCCGTTCTCGTTGTCCATGGAACTCCAGGACGAGATGGTCGAGCAGGTGCGCAAGATGGCACTGGGCCTGAAGGTCGTCGGCCTGATGAACACCCAGTTTGCGATCAAGGGCGACGATATCTACGTGCTGGAGGTGAATCCGCGGGCCTCGCGCACCGTGCCGTACGTCTCCAAGAGCGTCGGACGGCCACTGGCCAAGATCGCCGCGCGTTGCATGGTCGGGCAGACCCTGCCCGAGCAGGGCGTGGGCGATGCGGTCTATCCGGACTATTATTCGGTGAAGGAATCGGTGTTTCCGTTCGCCAAGTTCCAGGGCGTGGACCCGATCCTGGGGCCGGAGATGAAATCCACTGGCGAGGTGATGGGGGTCGGGCGCAGTTTTGCCGAGGCGTTCGCCAAGAGCCAGCTGGGAGCGGGCGTACTGTTGCCGTCCACCGGCAAGGCCTTCGTGTCGGTGCGCGAGATCGACAAGCCGCACGTGGCGGAAGTGGCCCGGCGCCTGGTGGAGTTGGGCTTCGAGGTCCTGGCGACGCGTGGCACGGCGAACGTGCTGGAGGAAGCCGGCATTCAGGTGACGCGCGTGAACAAGGTCACCGAGGGTCGCCCGCACATCGTGGACATGATCAAGAACGACGAGATCAGCTTCATCATCAATACCGTGGAGGGGAAGCAGTCGACCTCCGACTCCTACACCATTCGCCGCGAGGCGTTGATGCACAAGGTGGGCTATACCACCACGATCGCCGGGGCCAAGGCCACCGTACAGGCCCTGGATCACCTGGGGGCGAATGACGTCTTCCGGCTGCAGGACCTCCACCAGGAAAATCTCGGAGGGAAAAGCGCATGAACAAGACGCCCTTGACCGTGACTGGCGCGGAAAAGATGAAGGAAGAGCTGAAGAAGCTGAAGGGCGAGGATCGCCCGCGCGTGGTCAACGCGATCTCCGATGCGCGCGAGCATGGTGACCTCAAGGAGAATGCCGAGTACCACGCGGCCCGCGAACAGCAGAGCTTCATCGAGGGCCGCATCCGCGAGCTGGAGTCGAAGCTCTCCAACGCCCAGATCATCGACGTGGCCACCCTGCCGCAGACCGGCAAGGTGGTGTTCGGGACCACCGTGGTGCTGGAGGCGACTGCGGACGGGCGCCAGGTCACCTACAAGATCGTTGGTGACGACGAGGCCGATATCAAGAACAACATGATCTCGGTGTCCTCGCCGATTGCGCGGGCGCTGATCGGCAAGGAAGAAGGCGACGTCGTGACCGTGCAGGCCCCGGGCGGGGAGACGGAATACGAGATCCTGGAGGTTCGCTACGTCAACTGATGACGTGGCGGGTCCCGGTCGCGCTCAGGGGCGCAACCGGGCGGTGGGGTCAGGCCGGGTCCAGGGAGACCTTCGGGTCATCCGGGTTGCGGCGGAACAGGGTGGCGACATAGCCGACGCGTTGCACTCGCGCGGCGCCAGTGCGTTCACAGAGCTCTTCCACGGTGCCGTTGCGGACCTCGCGGTCGCCGATGTTCACCTTGATCTTGACCAGCTCGTGGTGGGTCAGCGCCAGCTCCAGCTCCGCCAGTACGGCATCAGTCAGCCCATTGCGGCCAATGGTCACGATGGGCTTGCGCGGATGGGCGAGGCTGCGCAGATGGCGGCGTTGCGCGTCGGTCAGATTCACAGGAGGCCATTTTCAGTGTTTAAACATCAAAATTGTAGCATGCCGTCCGCAGCTGCGAGGCCGCTCAATGCCCAAGCGTAGCCGCTCCAGTCAGCGCTGGCTGAAGGAGCATTTCGACGATCCCTACGTCCAGCGGGCCCAGCAGGAGGGTTACCGCGGGCGGGCGGTGTACAAGCTGCAGGAGATCAATGAGCGCGACCGGTTGCTGAAACCCGGCATGCGCGTGGTGGACCTCGGTGCGGCACCGGGCGGCTGGACGCAGTACGCCGCTCGGAAGATTGGCCGCAAGGGCGTGCTGATTGCCACGGACATATTGCCGATGGACCCGGTGCCGGGCGCGGAGATCGTCACCGGCGACTTCCGCGAGGACGCCGTGCTGGACGCGATACTTGCCCTTGTGGGCGATGAGCGTGCCGATCTTGTGCTTTCCGACATGGCCCCCAACCTGACCGGGACGGGTGCGGTGGATCTGCCGCGTTCGATCCATCTTTGTGAACTGGCGCTGGACTTGGCGACACGCATTCTGAACCCCGGGGGCGCATTTCTGGTCAAGCTGTTTCAGGGTGAAGGTTCGGATGCCTATCTGGCCGAGGTGCGTCGGCGGTTCGGCTCGGTAAAGGTGCGCAAGCCGAAGGCATCGCGGCCACGGTCACGCGAAGTGTACGTATTGGCGCGCGAGCCCCGGGATGTGTAAAGCTGCCAAAAGCTAACGATTAAATGTTCTTCGAGGTGTCGTTTTGAACGGTCTGGCCAAGAATCTGATCATCTGGGCGGTAATTGCCGTCGTCCTGATGTCCGTCTTCAACAACTTCGGCCCGCAGCAGCAGACGCAGGATGTTCGGAGCATTACGTACTCCGAGTTCATCCGCGACGTGCAGGGCGGTCGCGTGGACAACGTGACCATCAAGGGCGAGAAGATCGAGGGTACGACGATCGAGGGCCAGGCGTTTACCACGGTGAACCCGAACGACCCCGGTCTGATCGGCGACCTGTTGCAGAACAACGTGGAGCTGAATGCCCACGAGGAAGCCGAGCGCTCCCTGCTGATGAGCATCCTGATTAGCTGGTTCCCGATCCTGTTGCTGATCGCCGTGTGGATCTACTTCATGCGCCAGATGCAGGGCGGTGGTGCCGGTGGCAAGGGCGCGATGTCCTTCGGCAAGTCCAAGGCCAAGCTGATGTCCGAGGACCAGGTCAAGGTCAGCTTCAATGACGTGGCCGGCTGCGACGAGGCCAAGGAGGAGGTGACCGAGCTGGTCGACTTCCTGCGCGACCCGTCCAAGTTCCAGAAGCTGGGTGGCCAGATTCCGCGCGGCGTGCTGATGGTCGGCTCTCCGGGTACCGGCAAGACGCTGCTTGCCAAGGCGATTGCCGGCGAGGCCAAGGTACCGTTCTTCAGCATCTCCGGTTCCGATTTCGTCGAGATGTTCGTTGGCGTGGGCGCCTCGCGCGTGCGCGACATGTTCGCCGAGGCCAAGAAGCACGCCCCCTGCATCATCTTCATCGACGAGATCGACGCGGTCGGCCGCCAGCGTGGCGCCGGTATGGGCGGCGGTCACGACGAGCGTGAGCAGACCCTGAACCAGCTGCTGGTCGAGATGGACGGCTTCGAGGGCACCGAGGGGGTTATCGTGATTGCCGCGACCAACCGTCCGGACGTGCTTGACCCGGCGCTGCTGCGCCCGGGTCGCTTCGACCGCCAGGTGGTGGTGCCGCCGCCGGACGTACGCGGTCGCGAGCAGATCCTCAAGGTGCATATGAAGAAAACGCCGATCTCCGACGATGTGCGTCCGGATCTGATCGCGCGGGGCACGCCGGGTTTCTCCGGCGCGGATCTGGCCAACCTGGTCAACGAGGCGGCGTTGTTTGCGGCGCGCTCCAACAAGCGCCTGGTGGACATGTCCGACTTCGAGCGCGCCAAGGACAAGATCATGATGGGCGCCGAGCGCAAGTCCATGGTGATGTCCGAGGACGAGAAGAAGCTGACCGCCTACCATGAGGCCGGCCACGCGATTGTTGGCCTGACGGTGCCGGAGCACGACCCGGTCTACAAGGTCAGCATCATCCCGCGCGGGCGAGCCCTGGGCGTGACCATGTTCCTGCCCGAGGAGGACCGCTACAGCCACTCGAAGACGCGTCTGGAGAGTCAGCTGGCGAGCCTGTTTGGCGGGCGTCTGGCAGAAGAGATTATCTTCGGCAATGACAAGGTGACCACCGGAGCCTCGAACGATATCGAGCGCGCCACTCAGATCGCCCGCAACATGGTCACCAAGTGGGGCCTGTCGGAAAAGCTCGGCCCGCTGGATTACGGTGAGGAAGAAGGGCATCCGTTCCTGGGTGGGCAAATGGGCAAGTCGAAGCCGATGTCCGACGACACTGCGCGCCAGATCGATGCCGAGGTCCGTCACATCATCGATGCGAACTACCAGCATGCGAAGCAGATCCTGGTCGACAATATCGATACGCTGCACGCGATGGCGCGGGCGCTGATGAAGTACGAGACCATCGACGACAAGCAGATCGCGGACATCATGGCCGGGCGCGAGCCCCGCGAGCCGGCGGATTGGGATAGCGGCGGCGGTTCCGGTGGCTCGGCGCAGGCCAGCGACGAAGCCGAGGGTGGTGCCTCGGATGCCGACGGCGACGCCAAGGACGGCTCCGATGGCCGGGGTGACGATGACAAGGGCGTGGTCGGCGGTCCTGCGCCGCAGTCCTGATCCGTCCACTTTGTGACCGGGCTTGGATCCGGTCGCCGCCACTGGCCGCCAGGCCCTCGTCCTGGCGGCCTTTCTCGTTGGGTACTCACAGGAGAACGCCGATCGTGCCGACTGACGCACCGGTACTGCAATGCGGGGGGCACGCCCTGGACCTTGGGCAGCCGCGCATCATGGGGATTCTGAACGTCACTCCGGACTCGTTCTCCGACGGTGGCCAGTACGCGCGGGTGGAAGATGCGCTGACGCGGGCCCGCGCCATGGTCGCGGAGGGGGCGGAGATCCTTGACGTGGGCGGCGAATCCACTCGCCCCGGTGCGGCGCCAGTGGCGCTGGAGGATGAGCGTCAGCGGGTGCTTCCGGTCATCGAAGCCCTGCGCGCGGAACTGGATGTTCCGCTGTCCGTGGACACCATGAAGCCGGAGATGATGCGCGAGGCGGTTGCCGTCGGTGCCGGGATGCTGAATGACGTGAACGGCTTTCGCGCCGAAGGGGCGCTGGCGGTCGCGATGGGGGCGGCCCGCGAGCGTGGCGTAGCGCTTTGCGCGATGCACATGCAGGGCGATCCGCAGTCGATGCAGCGGGCGCCGCATTACGACGATGTGGTGGACGAGGTGCGCGCCTTCCTCGAGCAGCGGGTGGCGGAGTTGTTGCGTGGCGGCGTGCCGCGCGGCCAGATCCTGCTGGATCCGGGCTTCGGCTTCGGCAAGACCCTGGAGCACAACGTCGCGCTGTTTCGCGGCCTGCCGCGCCTGGCGGCCTCCGGCTTGCCGCTGCTGGTGGGCGTCTCGCGCAAGTCGATGATCGGTCAGCTGCTGGATGACCGTCCGGTCGCTGAGCGGGATCCCGGCAGTGCCGTGGCGGCCCTGTTGGCGGCACAGGCCGGTGCGCGTGTCCTGCGTGTGCACGATGTCTCGGCGACCCGTGATGCCCTGGCGCTATACTCAGCGTTGCGACCGGATGGTGGCGACGGACAGGACAATCGAGGGAACTGATGGGCAAGTATTTCGGAACCGACGGCATCCGTGGGCGCACCGGCGACTGGCCGATGACGCCGGAGTTTGCGCTGCGCCTCGGGTATGCCGTGGGCGAGGTGCTGGGCGAGAACGGCCACCGCCAGGGGCCGGTCCTGGTGGGCAAGGACACGCGCGTGTCCGGCTACATGTTCGAGTCGGCACTGGAGGCCGGGTTGTCCGCCGCCGGGCTGGATGTCGCGTTGCTGGGACCGATGCCGACCCCGGCCATCGCCTACTTGACGCATACCTTCCGTGCCACTGCGGGCGTCGTGATCAGTGCCTCGCACAACCCATTCCACGACAACGGGTTCAAGTTCTTCACCCCCGAGGGCGACAAGCTGCCGGATGCGACCGAGGCGGCCATCGAGGCGCGTCTCGATCAGCCGGCACAGCCCATCAACAGTGCGCGTCTGGGCAAGGCCGTGCGCATCCAGGATGCCGCTGGACGCTACGTCGAGTTCTGCAAGAGCGCGATCCCGGCGCGTTCCGAGCTGCGCGGGATGAAGATCGTCATCGATTGTGCCCACGGCGCGACCTACAACGTCTCCCCGCACGTGTTCGAGGAGCTGGGGGCGCAGGTCGAGATCCTCGGCGCCAGTCCGGACGGCTACAACATCAATGACGGGGTCGGCGCCCTGCATCCGGAGAACGTCGCCGAACAGGTGCGGGCGACCGGGGCGGATCTCGGGATTGCGCTGGACGGCGACGGTGACCGGGTGATCCTGGCCGATGCCGATGGCACCGTGGTCGACGGGGACCAGATCCTCGGTATCCTGGCGCTGGCGCGGCAGCAGGCCGGGGGCTTCGACGGCGGTGTGGTCGGGACCCTGATGACCAACCTGGGTCTGGAGCAGGCCCTGGGGGGCGCCGGCATCCCGTTCGTGCGTGCGAAGGTCGGGGATCGCTATGTCCTGGAGGAGCTCCGCCGTCGCGACTGGACCCTGGGCGGCGAGGGGTCGGGTCATATTGTCTGTCTGGAGCACACCACGACCGGCGACGGTACGGTGGCGGCGTTGCAGGTTGCACACCTGATGCACCGTACCGGCCAGCCGCTCTCGGCGCTCGCAGCGGCCATTCCCAAGCTGCCGCAGTGCCTGATCAACGTGCCCGTCAGCGGTGCCGCGGCCGGCTGCCTGGAGGCCGAGCCAGTGCGCGCCGAGGTCGCCGCGGTGGAAGATCAGCTCGGCCAGCGTGGCCGGGTCCTGCTGCGTCCCTCCGGTACCGAGCCCCTGGTGCGGGTGATGGTTGAGGGCGAAGATGTCGACGAGACCCGCTCGGCCGCCGAGCGCATCGCAGACAGCATCCGGGCGGCGATCTGATCGCCGCTACGACGCCTCGCCTGCGCGCCCCGCGATGGCTTGGTTGATTTGCTACCGGTGCGCCGGTAACATCCCGCCGCTCTAATCATCATGATCGGACCCCGTGTATCTGCGGGGTTCGGCCGATCGCAGGAGGAAGATCCGCATGCGCACGCCGCTGGTCGCCGGAAACTGGAAGATGAACGGTTCGCGGGACGCGAACCGCGCGCTCCTGTCCGCCCTGAAGGGCAGCCTGGGCGACATCCGGGGCGTGGACGTGGCGGTTTGCCCGCCCGCGGTCTACCTCGCCGAAATCGCGAACGACCTGTCCGGTGGCTCCATCGCCGTCGGCGCGCAGGATTGTTCCGACCAGGAAAAGGGTGCCTACACCGGCGAACTGGCCGGCTCCATGCTGGCCGAGGTCGGTTGCCGCTATGTGATCGTCGGGCATTCCGAGCGCCGCGAGCGGCAGAACGAGGACAATGCCTGGGTAGCAGCCAAGTTCGTTGCGGCGCAGGCCGCCGGGCTGACGCCGATCCTGTGTGTGGGCGAGCAGAAGGCCGACCGAGAAGGCGGGCGCACCGAGACTGTGGTCGCCGAGCAACTCGATGCGGTCCTGGATGCGGCCGGAGTCGAGGCGTTCGACCGCGCCGTGATCGCCTACGAGCCGGTTTGGGCGATTGGCACCGGTTTGACCGCCACGCCGGAACAGGCCCAGGAAGTGCATGCATTCATCCGCAACCGTGTTGCGGGTCGTGACCCGCAGGTCGCAGCCGATCTGCGCATCCTCTACGGGGGCAGCATGAAGGCCGATAATGCGGCCGGCCTCCTGGCGCTCGAGGACATCGACGGCGGTTTGATCGGCGGTGCCTCGCTGGATGCCGACGCATTTTCCGCCATTGCCCGCGCCGCGGGCGAGCAGGTCGCGGCATGATTTACGGCCTGCTCCTGGTGGTCCAGGTCGCGGTATCGCTTGGCCTGATCGCGCTGATCCTGATGCAGCACGGCAAGGGCGCCGATGCCGGCGCGGCCTTCGGCAGCGGCGCTTCGGCGACGGTGTTCGGTGCGGCCGGGTCGGCCAACTTCCTGAGCCGCTCGACGGCCGTGCTGGCGGTGGTCTTTTTCCTCAACAGCCTGACGCTGGCGTATCTGGCGGCATCCAGCCCGGAGGCCGAGAGCCTGCTGGACCAGATGGAGGCGATGGAAGAAGAGGGCGATGGTCCGCCGGGCCTCCCGGCCGAAGTGCTCCCGGGGCAAGAGCCCCCGGGTGGCAGCGGCCCACAATCCGGCCGGCCGGCCGATGTGCCCGATTGAGATCCGGTACCTGTACGAATTGGCAGATGTGGTGGAATTGGTAGACACGCTATCTTGAGGGGGTAGTGGCGCAAGCCGTGTGGGTTCGAGTCCCACCATCTGCACCAAATACTCGTTGCCCCGGGCCGCTGAATATCTGTCGGCGCCCGGAGTAATCAGCAATAAAAACAGCATCTTATAAAATTACGAATACTTGACACCGTTTTTGGGCATCACCTAGACTCCGTGCCCGGTGTACGGCTCTGCCGCGTCTCTGCGGGACCGAGTCGTACCCGCGCTTTCAACCAGCAACGCTGAACGGCTCGCCGGCGCGCTCGATCCACGCGACGCCTCGCGAACCTGCCCGCCTGAGGCGGCGTACGGGAGAGAGAAATGCTGGAAGGTTATTTACCCATCCTGCTGTTCATCGCAGTAGGCATCGTGATCGGCGTCGTGCCGCTGGTGGTCGGTATGGCCGTGGGTCCGCACAAGCCGGACGCGGCGAAGAATTCGCCCTACGAGTGCGGCTTCGAGGCCTTCGAGGATTCGCGGCTGAAATTCGATGTCCGCTTCTACCTGGTCGCGATCCTGTTCATCATCTTTGATCTCGAGATCGCGTTTCTCTTCCCGTGGGCCGTGTCGCTAGACACCATTGGCCTGTTCGGGCTTCTTGCGATGGCCCTGTTTCTTGTCATTCTGGTCGTCGGTTTCATCTACGAGTGGAAGAAGGGGGCGCTGGAATGGGAATAGAAGGCGTTCTTGAGAAGGGCTTCGTCACCACCTCGGCGGACAAGCTCATCAACTGGGCCCGCACCGGGTCGCTCTGGCCGATGACCTTCGGTCTCGCGTGCTGCGCGGTGGAGATGATGCATGCCGGTGCCGCGCGCTACGACCTCGACCGCTTCGGGATCATCTTTCGGCCGAGCCCGCGCCAGTCGGACGTGATGATTGTGGCCGGCACCCTGGTCAACAAGATGGCGCCGGCTCTGCGCAAGGTCTACGACCAGATGCCCGAGCCGCGCTGGGTGATCTCCATGGGGTCCTGCGCCAACGGGGGCGGGTACTACCACTACTCCTACGCGGTGGTGCGCGGTTGCGACCGCATCGTGCCGGTGGATGTCTATGTGCCGGGGTGCCCGCCGACGGCGGAGGCGCTGCTCTACGGCATTATCCAGTTGCAGAACAAGATCCGGCGCACGAACACGATCGCGCGCTGACGCACCCGGGGTAGCAGATGGCTGAACAAGACAACTGGACCGACGCCCTGCGGGCGGAACTGGGCGATGCCCTGGAAAGCCTGCACGAGGCGAACGGCGAGATTACTGTCGATATCGCACCGGGCTCCTGGCGCGAGGCAGGCGAGAAGCTGCGCGACGCCCTGGGCTTCGAGATCCTGATCGACCTGTGCGGGGTGGACTACCTCGAATACGGGCAGGACGAATGGGGCACCGACTCCGCCACCAATACGGGCTTTTCCCGCGGAGTCGAAGCGGCGACCTCCGGGCGTTTCACCTTCGATGATGCGCCGGAAGATTCCAACTGGGACGGCCCGCGGTTCACCGTGGTGGCTCACCTGCTGTCGCTCGAGCATAACCGCCGCGTGCGGATGCGCGCCTGGCTGAGCGACGAGGAGTTCCCCGAGGTCGAATCCCTCGTGGATGTCTGGGCCTCGGCCAACTGGTTCGAGCGCGAGGCCTTCGATCTGTTCGGCATCCTGTTCTCCGGGCATCCGGACCTGCGCCGCATCCTCACGGACTACGGCTTTGTGGGGCATCCGTTCCGCAAGGACTTCCCGCTGATCGGGCATGTCGAGATGCGTTATGACGCCGAGCAGGCCCGTGTGGTGTACCAGCCGGTGACGATCGAGCCGCGCGTGCTGGTGCCCAAGGTGATCCGCGCCGACCATCGCTACAGCGAGGGCGAGAAGCCGGGCGAAGGAGCCGAGAATGCCTGAGATTCGCAACTTCACCCTCAACTTCGGGCCGCAGCATCCCTCCGCCCACGGCGTATTGCGCCTGGTGCTGGAGATGGATGGCGAGGTGGTGCAGCGGGCCGACCCGCACATCGGCCTGCTGCACCGCGGCACCGAGAAGCTAGCGGAGAGCAAGCCGTACAACCAGTCGATCGGCTACATGGACCGTCTGGACTACGTGTCCATGATGGCCAACGAGCACGGCTATGTGCTTGCGATGGAAAAGCTGCTGGGCATCGAGGCCCCGCTGCGCGCGCAGTACATCCGGGTGATGTTCGACGAGATCACCCGCATCCTGAACCACCTGATGTGGCTGGGCGCGCATGCGCTGGATATCGGCGCCATGGCGGTGTTCCTGTACGCCTTCCGTGAGCGCGAGGACCTGATGGACTGCTACGAGGCGGTGTCGGGTGCGCGCATGCACGCGACCTATTACCGCCCCGGCGGTGTCGCGCGGGACCTGCCCGGCACGATGCCGAAGTATCAACCGTCCTCCTGGAAGTCGCAGGAGGTGGTGGATGACCTGAACAAGATCCGTCAGGGCTCGTTGCTGGACTTCATCGAGGCGTTTACCGAGCGCTTCCCCGGCTGTGTGGACGAGTACGAGACCCTGCTGACCGATAACCGGATCTGGAAGCAGCGCACCGTCGGGATCGGTGTGGTCGACCCGGATCGTGCCAAGCAGCTGGGCTTCACCGGCCCGATGCTGCGCGGCTCGGGAATCGAGTGGGACCTGCGCAAGAAGCAGCCCTACGAGGTCTATGACCGTCTCGACTTCGACATCCCGGTGGGCACCAACGGCGATTGTTACGACCGCTACCTGGTGCGCATCGAGGAGATGCGCCAGTCCAACCGCATCATTCGTCAGTGTGTGGACTGGCTGCGCCAGAATCCGGGCCCGGTGCTCCTCGAGGATCACAAGATCACCCCGCCGAAGCGCGAGGAGATGAAGGCCGACATGGAGGCCCTGATCCACCACTTCAAGCTGTTCACCGAGGGCATGTGCCTGCCGGAAGGCGAGGCCTACGCGGCGATCGAGCATCCGAAGGGCGAGTTCGGGGTCTACCTGGTCTCGGATGGTTCCAACAAACCGTATCGTCTGAAGGTCCGTCCGCCGGGCTTTGTGCACCTGTCCGCGCTGGACGAGATGGCGCGCGGCCACATGCTGGCCGACGTGGTCGCCATCATCGGGACCCAAGACATCGTATTCGGGGAGATCGACCGCTGATGGCTGCCGAACAGAAAACTGTCGCCTTCCACAAGCACGCCGCGAAGAAGGTCGAGCTGAGCGCGCACGAGCGCGAAGAGATCGATGCCTGGCTGGCGCGCTATCCCGAGGATCAGAAGCGCTCGGCCGTTCTGGGTGCTCTGCGTGCGGTGCAGCACGAGGATGGCTATCTCTCCACCGCGAAGATGGACGCCGTGGCCGACTATCTCGGGTTGCCGGCGATCGCGGTGTACGAGGTGGGTTCGTTCTACTCCATGTACGAACTGGAGCCGGTGGGCAAGCACACCATCATGGTGTGCGACAACATCTCCTGCATGCTGCGCGGCGCCGAGCCGATCATCGAGCACCTCGAGAAGCGTCTGGGCATCAAGCGCGGCGAGACTACACCGGACGGCAAGTTCTACCTGAAGCTGGAAGAGGAGTGCCTTGCAGCCTGTTGCGGCGCCCCGATGATGCAGGTGGACCACAAGTACTACGAGAATCTCACCCCCGCGCGGGTCGACGAGATCCTCGACGGTCTGGAGAAGTAGCATGGCCAACCAGATCTGCTTTGCGACGCGTTACCTGGATAACGCCGCCGCGCTCGAGACCTACAAGAGCGTCGGCGGCTATCAGGCGCTGGAGAAGGTCTACAAGGGCAAGATGGCCCCCGAGGACGTGATCGAGGAGGTCAAGACCTCCAACCTCCGCGGCCGCGGTGGCGCGGGTTTCCCGACCGGTCTCAAGTGGTCGTTCATGCCGCGCAACAGCCCGGGGCAAAAGTACATCGTCTGCAACTCGGACGAATCCGAGCCGGGGACTTGCAAGGATCGCGAGATCCTGATGTACAACCCGCACGCCCTGATCGAGGGCATGGCCATCGCCGGCTATGCGATCGGCGCGACGGTGGGCTACAACTACATGCGCGGCGAGTTCATGGACGAAGTGAACACGCGTTTTACGGCCGCGCTGCAGGAGGCCTACGAAGCCGGCTACCTCGGCAAGGACATCTTCGGCTCGGGGGTGGACTTCGATCTGCATCCGTCGCTGGGGGCCGGTGCCTATATCTGTGGCGAAGAGACGGCACTGCTGGAATCGCTGGAAGGCAAGAAGGGCCAGCCGCGCTTCAAGCCCCCGTTTCCGGCCAACTACGGCCTGTACGGCAAGCCGACCACGATCAATAACACCGAGTCGCTCGCCTCGATCCCGTCGATCATCCGCAATGGCGGCCAGTGGTTCGCGGATCTGGGTGTGCCCAAGTCCGGGGGCGAGAAGCTGTTCTCGGTGTCCGGGCATGTGAACAAGCCGGGCAACTTCGAGATCCCACTGGGCACTCCGTTCCAGGATCTGCTGGAAATGGCCGGCGGTGTACTGAACGGGCGCAAGCTGAAGGCGGTGATCCCGGGCGGATCATCGGTGCCGGTGGTGCCGGGCGACGTGATGCTGAAGGCCAACATGGACTTCGATTCCATCGCGCATGCCGGCTCCATGCTGGGTTCCGGGGCGGTGATCGTGATGGACGAGACCGCCGACATGGTGAAGTCCCTGCAGCGGATCTCTCGCTTCTATTTCTCCGAGTCCTGTGGCCAGTGCACGCCCTGCCGCGAGGGGACTGGGTGGCTCTACCGCATGCTCACTCGCATCGTCGAGGGCCAGGGCCGACCCGAGGACCTGGAACGGCTGGACGACGTGGCCAGCAAGATCGAGGGCCATACCATCTGCGCCCTGGGCGACGCCGCCGCCATGCCGGTGCGCAGCTTCGTCAAGCATTTCCGCCACGAATTCGAATACTACATCCAGCACGGCCGGAGCCCGGTGGCAGACGCCGCCTGACGCTCTACCGCGCCATCGCATCAGGAATCGAGCATGAGTCAGGATCAGAAACAAGATCTGGTCAGCATCGAGATTGACGGCCGTACGGTGGAGGCGCCCAAGGGCGCCATGCTCATCGATGTCGCCGATGATGCCGATATCCGCATTCCGCGGTTCTGCTACCACAAGAAGCTGTCGGTGGCGGCCAACTGCCGTATGTGTCTGGTCGAGGTGGAAAAGGCACCCAAGCCGCTGCCGGCCTGCGCCACGCCGGTGATGGACGGCATGAAGGTGTACACCCAGTCCCCGCTGGCGCTGCGCGCGCAGAAGGGGACCATGGAGTTCCTGCTGATCAACCATCCGCTGGACTGCCCGATCTGTGACCAGGGCGGCGAGTGCGAGCTGCAGGACGTGGCCATGGGCTACGGCGAGAGCGTGTCCACCTATACCGAAGCCAAGCGCGTGGTGAAGGACAAGGACATCGGTCCGCTGATCGAGACCGAGATGACCCGCTGCATCCACTGCACCCGTTGTGTGCGCTTCGGCGAGGAGATCGCCGGGGTGCGCGAGCTGGGCGCGACCGGACGCGGCGAGCACATGCGCATCGGCACCTACGTCGAGAAGACCGTGGCCCACGAGCTCTCCGGCAACGTGATCGACCTGTGCCCGGTGGGGGCGCTGACTGCCAAGCCGTCGCGCTACAGCGCGCGTGCCTGGGAATACGCGCAGGCGGCGACGATTGCCCCGCATGACGCGGTCGGCTCCAACCTGTTCCTGCATACCGACGACGGCCGTGCGATGCGGGTCGTCCCGCGCGAGAACGACGCGGTCAACGAGACCTGGATCTCCGACCGCGATCGCTTCAGCTACACCGGTCTGTATGCGGAGGATCGACTGACCCGCCCACGGATCAAGGTCGACGGCCAGTGGCAGGAGGTCTCCTGGGAGACCGCATTGAGCTACGCCGTCGAGGGCCTGAAGGAAGTGGCCCCGGATCGCATCGGTGCGCTGCTGTCGCCCTCGCTTTCGCTGGAAGAACACTACCTGGCGCAAAAAGTGCTGCGGGGCATGGGTGTCACCGACATCGATCACCGCGTGAATCAGCGCGATTTCCGCGACGAGGCGGCGGCCCCGCTGTTCCCGTATCTGGGGGTCGCAATTGGCGAGCTCGAAAACGCGGATGCCGTTCTGCTGGTGGGCAGCAACCCGCGTCGCGAGCAGCCGTTGCTGGCACACCGCCTGCGCAAGGCGGCCTCGCGTGGTGCACATGTGAGCCTGATCAACGACATGCTGCTGGACCTGACCTATCCGGTTCAGGCCCAGCTGGTCGGCGACGAGCATGACCAGGTCCTGGCGCTCGCCGGGATCGCCGGGCAGCTCGCCGCGGCCGGCAAGTCGCTGCCCAAAAAGCTGGAGAAGATCGTCAAGGCGGCCGCGACAGACGACGGCGAGACGCGGGAAGCCTTCGAACGTGCAGCCCGGGCGCTGCTGGACGCGAAGCGAGGCCATGTGCTGCTGGGCGCCGCTGCAATCAACGGGCCAGCCTTTGCCACGTTGCGGGCCCTTGCAGGCTGGATCGCCAAACATACCGGTGCCAGCCTGGGCTACCTGCCGCAGGGCGCGAATGCCGCGGGTGCCTGGCTGGCTGGCGTCCTGCCGCATCGTGGCCCGGGTGGGGCGGAGCTGGATGTCGCCGGTACGAATGCCGCCGAGATGCTCGAGCAGGGACGCGATGCATTCGTGATCGCCGGGCTGGAGCCGGGCCGCGATGGGGTCGATCCGGCGGCCTTCCAGGCAGCCCTGGAGCGTGCCGGTCTGGTGGTCGCCCTGAACAGCTTCGCCACACCTGAACTGGAGGCTGTGGCAGATGTGCTGCTGCCGATCGCCACAAGCTTTGAGCAATCCGGGACCTTCGTGAACGCCGAGGGCCGTTGGCAGAGTTTCCGCGCCGCCTCGCGCGCCCCCGATGACGCCCGGCCGGGCTGGAAGGTCTGGCGCGTGCTCGGCAATCTGCTCGACCAGAGCGGCTTCGATTACCTGGATTCGCCCGCGGTGCGGGACGAGCTGAAGGGCCAGCTGGCGGATGCCAGCTTCGATACCGGCGTGAACCTCAACAAGGTACAGGTAGAGGTGCCCGAGGGCGGCGCGGGCGACGGGCTGTACCGTGTGCAGGCGGCCGCGCTCTACAGCGGTGATCCGCTGGTGCGCCGTGCCGAGCCGCTGCAGACCAGCCCCGAGGGGCTGCTGGCCGAGAGCGTGCTGGTGCATCCCGAGTCCGCCGGCGAGCACGCCCATGGCAGCCGCGTGCGACTGCGTCAGGGCAAGGCCGAAACGGAGTTGACCCTGTTGCTGGACGATTCGGTGCCGCCGGGTCTGGCCGTGACCTTTGCGGGTTCCGCGGCCATGGGGGCCCTCGGCCTGCCGAACACCACGGTCACGCTGGCGCGGGCCTGAGGGACTTAAGACATGTTCGACTGGATGATGAACCTCTTCTACAGCCTTCCGACGGTCATGCAGATCCTGATCGGCATTCAGCTGATCGTGATCCCGCTAATGCTGGCCGTGGCCTACACGACCTTCGCCGAACGCAAGGTCATCGGTTACGCCCACGTGCGCATCGGCCCGAACCGGGTGGGCCCGCGCGGCTGGCTGCAGCCGATCGCGGACGCCCTGAAGCTGTTGACCAAGGAGGTCATCCTCCCGACCAACGCCAATCGCTTCCTGTTCCTCAGCGCCCCGGTGCTTACGATTGCGCCGGCTTTGGCGGCCTGGGCGGTGGTTCCGTTTTTCGACGGCGGGGCCCTGGCGGACGTGAACGCCGGCCTGCTGTATCTGCTGGCCCTGACCTCCCTCGGTGTGTACGGCATCATCATCGCGGGCTGGGCCTCGAACTCGAAGTACGCGCTGCTGGGCTCGCTGCGCTCGGCCGCGCAACTGGTCTCCTACGAGATCGCGATGGGCTTTGCCCTGGTGGGCGTGCTGATGGCTGCCGGCACCCTGAACGTGGGCGGGATCATCGAGGCGCAGTCCGGGAGCATGTACCACTGGTTCCTGCTGCCGCTGCTGCCGATGTTCTTCGTGTACTTCATCTCCGGGATCGCGGAGACCAACCGTGCGCCCTTCGACGTCGCGGAGGGCGAGTCCGAGATCGTGGCCGGGTTCCATGTGGAATACTCCGGCATGGCGTTCGCAGTGTTCTTCCTGGCCGAATACGCCAACATGATCCTGATCTCGGCGCTGACCGCGATCCTGTTCCTGGGGGGCTGGCTGTCGCCGTTCCAGGGCATCCTGCCGGCCGCCGTGTTCGACTGGCCGGTGATCGGGGCGCTGCTGGATCACGGGATTCACTGGTTCCTGTTCAAGACGGCGGTGTTCCTGTTCGCCTTCCTGTGGTTCCGCGCCACCTTCCCGCGCTATCGCTATGACCAGATCATGCGCCTGGGCTGGAAGGTCCTGATCCCGGTGACCATCGTCTGGCTGTTTGTCGAGGGCGTGCTGGTCGCGTTCAACGTCGGCCCGTGGTTCGCCTGAGGAGATCGTGATGAAAGCCGTGCGCCGTTTCTTCAAGAGTTTCCTGTTCTTCGAGCTGCTGCTGGGGCTGCGCCTGACCGGGCGTTACCTGTTGAGCCGCAAGTTCACCGTGCAATACCCGGACGAGAAGACGCCGATGTCGCCGCGCTTCCGCGGGCTGCACGCCCTGCGCCGTTATCCCAACGGCGAAGAGCGCTGCATCGCCTGCAAGCTGTGCGAGGCGGTGTGCCCGGCGCTGGCAATCACTATCGACTCCGAGGAGCGCGACGACGGCACGCGGCGGACCACGCGCTACGACATTGACCTGTTCAAGTGCATCTTCTGCGGCTTCTGCGAAGAGGCCTGTCCGGTGGATTCCATCGTCGAGACGCACCTGTTCGAGTACCACTTCGAGAACCGGGGCGAGCAGATCATGACCAAGGACAAGCTCCTGGCCATTGGTGACCGCTTCGAGAAAGAGATCGCGCAGGCCCGCGCGGTCGACGCCCCCTACCGGTAACGCAGGGAACGCCTCATGACCTTCGAGCTTGTCCTTTTCTACCTGTTCGGTGCGATCCTGCTGGGAGGGGCGCTGGCGATGATCAGCGTGCGCAACCCGGTGCATGCGGCGCTGTTCCTGGTGCTTTGCTTTGTTGCCGCCGCGGCATTGTGGGTCATGGCGGAGGCCGAGTTCCTGGGCATCGTCCTGGTGCTGGTGTACGTCGGCGCGGTCATGGTGCTGTTCCTGTTCGTGGTGATGATGCTGGACATCAACCTCGCCAAACTGCGCGAGGGCTTCGCCGAGTATCTGCCGGCGGGGATCGTGGTCGCGCTGGCCATGGCCACCGTGCTGGTGCTGGTGATTACCCGCTACATCACCATGGACGCCCCCGAGCGGGCCGGCCCCGAGTACGCCAACACCGAGGCCCTGGGCGCGATCCTGTACACCGAGTACGTCTATCCGTTCGAGATCGCCGCGGTCATCCTGCTGGTCGCGATCATCGCCGCGATCTCGCTGACCATGCGCAAGCGGCCGGATAACAAGTCGATCGACCCGGGCAAGCAGATGGCGGTCTCCCGCGAAGGGCGGGTGCGCATGGTCGCCATGCCGTCGGAGAAGAAAGAAGCCCCGCGCCGGGGTGCGCAGGGGTCCGGGGCGAACGCCCCGGGCAGGGACGACGGCTCGAAGTAGGCACACCGAGTACACAGGCATCCCGGCCGCGCGCCGGGACCCGGACACCGGGGGCGGCCAACGTCCCCGAAAGAACTCAGGGCTAGAACATGATTACGCTAGAGCACTACCTGGTGCTGGCCGCGCTTTTGTTTTCCATTAGCGTGGCCGGGATCTTCCTGAACCGGAAAAACGTGATCGTGCTGTTGATGTGCATCGAGCTGATGATGCTCGCGGTGAACATCAACTTCATTGCCTTCTCGTTTTTCCTGCAGGACCTCGCGGGCCAGGTGTTCGTGTTCTTCATCCTGACCGTCGCCGCGGCCGAGGCGGCCATCGGCCTCGCCATCCTGGTGTTGCTGTTCCGTAATCGCGGAACCATCAACGTCCAGGACATGGATGCAATGAAGGGATAACCGGCCATGGATACGATCTATCTACTCATTGTTCTGGCGCCGCTGTTCGGCGCGATCGCCGCTGGCCTGTTCGGTCGCCAGATTGGCCGTGCCGGAGCGCACACCGTCACCATCCTGGGGGTGGCGGTGTCGTTCATCCTGTCTGTGGTGGTCTTCTGGGCCCATGTCTTCGGGGATGCCGGGGTCTACAACGAGACCCTCTACACCTGGCTGGTGTCGGACGGCATCCAGTTCGAAGTCGGGTTCCTGGTCGACAACCTGACCGCGATGATGATGCTCGTGGTCACCTTCGTCTCCCTGATGGTGCACATCTACACCATCGGGTACATGAAGGACGATCCGGGCTATCAGCGCTTCTTTGCGTACATCTCGTTGTTCACCTTCTCCATGCTGATGCTGGTGATGGCGAACAACTTCATGCAGCTGTTCTTCGGCTGGGAGGCCGTGGGCTTGGTCTCCTATCTGCTGATTGGCTTCTGGTACAAGCGCCCGACCGCGACCTACGCGAACATGAAGGCGTTCATCGTGAACCGCGTCGGGGACTTCGGCTTCCTGATCGGCATCGCCGCGCTGGTGTTCTATACCGGCAGCCTCAACTACACCGAGGTGTTCGCCGAAGGCCAGGCGATGAGCGAGGCCACGATCACCATCTGGCCGGGCTGGACCTTCGGCCTGCTGGATCTGGCCCTGATCTTCCTGTTCATCGGTGCGATGGGGAAATCCGCCCAGGTGCCGCTGCATGTCTGGCTGCCGGATTCCATGGAAGGCCCGACGCCGATCTCCGCGCTGATCCACGCGGCCACCATGGTGACCGCGGGCATCTTCATGGTCGCGCGCATGTCGCCGCTGTACGAGTTCTCGGTCGCGGCGCTGTCGTTCATTCTCATCATCGGCGCGATCACTGCGTTCTTCATGGGCCTGATCGGTCTGGTGCAGAACGACATCAAGCGCGTGGTCGCCTATTCGACGTTGTCCCAGCTGGGTTACATGACCGTGGCTCTGGGGGCGTCGGCGTACGCCGCGGGGCTGTTCCACCTGATGACCCACGCCTTCTTCAAGGCGCTGCTGTTCCTGGCGGCCGGCTCGGTGATCATCGCCATGCACCACCTGCAGGACATGCGCGCGATGGGCGGCCTGCGTCGGTACATGCCGATCACCTACGTGACCGCGCTGATTGGTTCGCTGGCCCTGATCGGCTTCCCGTTCTTCTCCGGGTTCTTCTCCAAGGACGCGATCATCGAGGCGGTGGGCTATTCCGAAACCCCGGGGGCCACGTTCGCCTACTGGCTGGTGCTGGCCGGGGTGTTCGTCACCGCGCTGTACACCTTCCGCATGTTCTTCATGGTGTTCCATGGCGAGGAGCGCTATGACCAGGCACACAAGTACATGCCGGACCACGGCGACGAACACGACGATGAGCATGGCGATGACCACCACCACGGTCCGTTGCAGCCGAAGGAGTCGCCGTGGGTGGTGACCGTGCCGCTGATCCTGCTGGCGATCCCGTCGGTCGTGGCTGGCTACTTCATCGGTCCGATGTTGTTTGGTGACTTCTTCGCCAACAGCCTGTTCGTGTTGCCGGAGCAGGATGTGCTGGCGACCAAGGGCGAGACCTACACCGGGGTCATCGGCTTTGTACTGCACGGTCTGATGCTGCCGGCGTTCTGGCTGGCAATGGCCGGCCTGGCGACCGCCTGGTACCTGTACATGAAGCGCCCGGAACTGCCGGCGTTGATCGCCGAGCGCCTGAAGCTCGGGGTGCGCATCCTCGAGGACAAGTACGGCTTCGACCGCTTCAACGACTGGTTCTTTGCCGGGGGGTCGGTGCGTCTCGGGCGGGCGCTGTGGCGCTATGGTGACGCGCTGATTATCGACGGCTTGCTGGTCAATGGCACGGCGCGCTCGATCGGCTGGATCTCGTCGCGTGTCCGCCACATGCAGTCCGGCTTCCTCTACCACTACGCGTTCGTGATGATCATCGGCCTGCTGGTCCTGATGTTCGCCTTCGTGATCTGAGCGGCTTCGACACCCATGCGCTCGAAGCCCATCGCTGTTTCAAGGAACGACCATGTTTGCTGACTGGCCTATCTTGAGTCTGTTGATCTGGCTGCCGATTCTCGGTGGCTTCCTGGTGCTCGCCGCCGGGCGCGACGCGCCCCGTGTGGCGCGTCGGCTCGGGCTCGCGGTGGCCGTAGCGACCTTTGTCGTCAGCCTGCCGCTCTGGTTCGTGTTCGAGCGGGGGACCGCCGAGATGCAGTTCCAGGAGCTGGCCTCCTGGATCCCGGCGTTCAACGTGAACTACCACCTGGGTGTGGACGGCATCTCCATGCCGCTGATCCTGCTGACCACGCTGATCACCGTGGTCGTCGTGGTTGCCGCGTGGGAATCGGTGAAGGACCGCATTGCCTACTACATGGCCGCGATGCTGGTGATGGAAGGCCTGATGATTGGCATGTTCGCATCGATGGATGCGGTGCTGTTCTACGTGTTCTTCGAGGCGATGCTGATCCCGATGTTCCTGGTGATCGGGATCTGGGGCGGTCCGCGGCGCGTCTACGCCACCCTCAAGTTCTTCCTCTACACCTTCCTCGGTTCAGTGTTCATGCTGGTCGCGCTGATCTGGATGTACATCCAGTCCGGCAGCTTCCTGATCCAGGATTTCCATGCCCTGCAGATCGGCCTGACCGCGCAGATCCTGATCTT
Organism: Thioalkalivibrio sp. AKL7; assembly: GCF_000381705.1. Classification (NCBI taxonomy): domain Bacteria; kingdom Pseudomonadati; phylum Pseudomonadota; class Gammaproteobacteria; order Chromatiales; family Ectothiorhodospiraceae; genus Thioalkalivibrio; species Thioalkalivibrio sp. AKL7. The sequence continues at coordinate 24,801 of NZ_KB906954.1, forward strand.
CCTCGCGTTCTTCATGGCGTTCGCGGTGAAGATCCCGATGTTCCCGGTACACACCTGGCTGCCGGATGCCCACGTGGAGGCGCCCACTGGCGGCTCGGTGATCCTGGCCGCGATCATGCTGAAGATCGGGGGCTATGGCTTCCTGCGCTTCTCGCTGCCGATCACCCCGGATGCCAGCGCCGTGCTGGACACCATGATGATCGTGCTGTCGCTGATCGCGATCGTCTACATCGGCCTGGTGGCACTGATCCAGAGTGACATGAAGAAGCTGATCGCGTATTCGTCGATCGCGCACATGGGCTTCGTGACCCTGGGCTTCTTCCTCGCGTTCTACATCTACTCCAACACCGGTGACTGGGAAGGCGCCTCGCTGGGGATCGCCGGCGGCATGGTGCAGATGATCTCGCATGGCTTCATCTCGGCGGCGATGTTCCTCGCGGTCGGCGTCCTGTATGACCGGTTGCACAGCCGGCAGATCGCCGACTACGGCGGCGTGGTGAACACCATGCCGTGGTTCGCCGCGTTCTTCGTGCTGTTCGCCATGGCCAACACCGGCCTGCCGGGCACGTCCGGGTTCGTCGGCGAGTTCATGGTCATCCTGGCCGCGTTCAAGGCGGATTTCTGGATCGCCTTCCTCGCCGCGACCACCCTGATCCTGGCCGCTGGCTACACCCTGTGGCTGGTCAAGCGCGTGATCTTCGGCGCGGTGGCCAACGAGAACGTGGCCGGTCTTTCCGACATGAATCGCCGCGAGTTCTTCCTGATGGGCGTGCTGGCCTTCTTCACGCTGCTGCTGGGCGTATGGCCGGCCCCGCTGCTGGATGTGATGAACGCGACCATCGACCACCTCGTGGCGCATATCGCGCAGTCGAAGCTCTGAAGGGGCGCCTGACATGAATTTCGAGATCCCCAATTTCCTCCCCGCCGTGCCCGAGATGTTCGTGCTCGGGATGGCGTGCCTGATCCTGGTGATCGACGCGTTCCTGCCGGATTCGCGGCGTGATGTCACCTACGGCCTGGTGCAGGCGACCCTGGTCGCGGCGGCGGGTCTGACACTGTGGATGATGGGGCCGGAGACGGTCCTGACCTTCTCGGATACCTTCGTGAAGGACCCGATGGCCGACATCCTGAAGGTGGCGGTGTACGTGACCAGCTTCCTGGTCTTCCTGTATTCGCGTCCGTACCTGATGGAGCGCGGCATCCACAAGGGCGAGTTCTACGTGCTGGGCCTGTTCGCGGTGCTCGGCATGATGATCATGATCTCGGGACACAACTTGCTGACCCTGTACCTGGGCCTGGAGTTGCTGTCGCTGTCGTCCTACGCGCTGGTCGCGTTCTGGCGCGACAACTCGCGCGCCACCGAGGCGGCCATGAAGTACTTCGTGCTGGGTGCGCTGGCATCCGGTTTGCTGCTCTACGGCATGTCCATAATCTATGGCATGACCGGTTCGCTGGATATCGCCGTGATCGCCGCCGAATTGGTGGCTGCGGACGAGAGCATGAACGTCCCGCTGGTCTTCGGTCTGGTGTTCCTGGTGGTCGCCATCGCGTTCAAGCTGGGGGCGGTGCCGTTCCATATGTGGGTGCCGGACGTCTACGACGGTGCCCCCACGGCGGTCACGCTGTTCATCGCCACGGCGCCGAAGATTGCGGCATTCGCCTTCCTGATGCGGCTGCTGGTGGAAGGCATGGGTCCACTGCACGCCGACTGGCAAGGCATGCTGATTATCCTCGCGGTCCTGTCGCTCGCAGTGGGCAACGTGATCGCCATCGCCCAGACCAGCATCAAGCGCATGCTGGCCTATTCGACCATTGCCCATATCGGGTTCCTGTTCATGGGGATCCTGGCGGGCACCGACAGCGGGTACGCCTCCGCAATGTTCTACGTGATCGTCTACGCGATCACGGCCGCCGGTGGTTTCGGAATGATCGTGTTCCTGTCGCGCAAGGGGTACGAAGCGGACCAGATCGATGACTTCAAGGGGCTCGCCAAGCGCAACCCCTGGTTTGCGTTCATCATGCTGCTGCTGTTGTTCTCCATGGCCGGTGTACCGCCGACGGTCGGCTTCTACGCCAAGCTGGCGGTGATCCAGGCCGCTGTGGGCGCGGAACTGGTCTGGCTGGCGATCGTCGCGGTGATCTTCTCGATCATTGGTGCCTTCTACTACCTGCGTGTGGTCAAGATGATGTTCTTCGACGAACCCCAGGAAGGTGCGGAGGAGCCGGTCCAGCCGTCCGGTGCGCTGGCCGCTGCGCTTAGCATTAATGGGCTTGCGGTACTGCTGTTGGGAATTTTCCCGGGTCTGCTGCTGTCTTTAACCCACTACGCAATTATCGGGTAACTCGTGACACAGTGGATTCCGTTTGATGTTCTAGTCTGGGGGTATGTGGTGGTGGCGTTTATCAGCGCCAACCTGCCCTGGCTCAGTGATCGTATCGGCCTGATGGTGTTGCCGGAGAGTGGCATCAAGGGTCCGTGGACCCGTATTGGCGAATGGCTAGTGCTGTATATCGTGATCGGCGCAATCGGGAAGGGGCTGGAGTTCCAGGCGACGGGCGGCATCCATCCGCAGGGCTGGGAGTTCTACGTGATCACCCTGTCGCTGTTCGCGATGTTTGCCCTGCCCGGATACATCTGGCGCTACGACCTGCGCCCACACCTGCGGGCTGGCCAGCGCCGGGCACGATAAATAATCGGCGACAGGCCTTGCGGGGCGGGTCGCCGCTTTGGTATAGTTCTGCGTCTCGGATGCGGGGTGGAGCAGTCTGGCAGCTCGTCGGGCTCATAACCCGAAGGTCGCAGGTTCAAATCCTGCCCCCGCTACCAATTGTCAGAGAGGCCCCGTACGGGGCCTTTTTGTTAAGGACCGATGGTCCGGTCGCAACTGCTCGCGGTCGGCCCGCCGTCCTTAAGGCCGCGCTCCCGCGCGCCTCGCAGCGGATGTTTCGCTGCAGTCATCTTGAGAGGTGTACGAGGGGCGTTCGGCGCCCTTTTTTTGTTTCTGGGTCCCGCCCGCGGGACGGAGTCGATCGAGACGCCCTTGTCGCAGAAGGCTGAACAACTGAAAACACTGCTGACCCCGGTTGTCGAGGGGGAAGGCATGCAGCTGTGGGGGCTGGAGTACCACTCCGGTTCCACGCCGCCTGTCCTGCGGATCTATATCGATGGCGAGAATGGCGTCACTGTGGACGATTGCGCGCGCGTCAGCGATCAGGCCGGTGCGGTCATCGAGGTCGAGGAGGCTCTGAAGGGGAACTACACCCTGGAGGTGTCCAGTCCCGGTATCGAACGCCCTCTGTTTACCCCCGAGCAGTTCCGGAGCTACATCGGTCATCCGGTGAAGGTGCGTCTGGCATGGCCGGAGCATGACCGCCGCAATTTCCGTGGCGTACTGCTGTCGGTGGAAGACCCGATGATCGAGGTGGAAGTGGACGGCATGGCCTACGAGCTGCCGCTGGCCGCGATCCACAACGCGCGTGTCCTTGAGCAGCTATAAAAAATAGCTGTAGTCCAGGGCGCTGCTACGCTTTTTGTTGAATCGGCAGGCAACTGCCGAGTGCGGAGAGGCAAGACATGAACAAGGAGATCCTGCTGGTCGCTGATGCTGTGGCGAACGAGAAAGGAGTGGAGAAGGACATCATCTTCGAAGCCCTGGAATCGGCCCTGGCGATGGCGACCCGCAAGTACCACGGCGGCAAGATGGACGTTCGCGTGAGCATCGACCGCGAGGAGGGTGATTACGAGGCCTTCCGGCGCTGGACCGTGGTGGACGACGAGGACCCCGAGTTCGAATCCCCGGAATACCAGACGCTGCTGTCCTATGCCCAGCAGAAGAATCCGGATGCCCAGGTCGGCGACGTGATCGAGGAGCCGGTCGAGGCCGTGGACTTCGGTCGCATTGCGGCCCAGGCCGCGAAGCAGGTCATCGTGCAGAAAGTACGCGAGGCCGAGCGAGCCAAGGTCGTCGCGGAGTACCAGGATCGCGTTGGCACGCTGGTCATGGGGATCGTCAAGCGTACGGATCGCAATGGCACCTATGTGGACCTCGGGAGCAACGCCGAGGCCCTGATCCCGCGCGAACACATGATCCCGCGCGAGACCGTGCGTACCAATGACCGGCTGCGCGGCTATCTCAAGGAGATCCGCCCCGAGGCCCGCGGCCCGCAGTTGATCCTCAGCCGCACCGCGCCGGAGTTCCTGATGGAGCTGTTCAAGCTCGAGGTACCCGAGGTCGGCCAGAACATTATCGACATCATGGGCGCGGCCCGTGACCCGGGTATGCGTGCCAAGATTGCGGTGCGCTCCAACGACCCGCGTCTGGATCCGGTCGGCGCCTGCGTCGGCATGCGCGGCTCGCGTGTGCAGTCGGTGTCCAACGAGCTGGCCGGCGAGCGCATCGACATCATCGTCTGGGACGAGAATCCGGCTCAGTTCGTGATCAATGCGATGTCGCCGGCGGAGGTCCTGTCGATCGTGGTCGACGAGGACAAGCAGTCGATGGATATCGCGGTCGAGGAGGACAAGCTGTCGCTGGCCATCGGCCGTGGAGGCCAGAACATCCGCCTGGCCTCCCAGCTGACCGGCTGGGAACTGAACGTGATGACCGAGGAACAGGCGGCCGAAAAGAGCGACGCCGAGGCCCAGCAGTTGGTCGCGTTCTTCATGGAGGCCCTGGATGTCGACGAGGAAGTTGCCAGCATCCTGGTTCAGGAAGGCTTTACGACCCTGGACGAAGTGGCCTATGTGGAAGAGGCAGAACTGCTGGCGATCGAGGAGTTCGACGAGGCCATGGTCGAGGAGCTGCGCAATCGTGCGAGCGACGCGCTCCTGACCAAGGCCATCGCGGCCGAGGGTGGCGATGGCTATCAGCCCGCGGAGGATCTCCTCGGCATGGAAGGCATGAGCCCGGCGCTGGCGAACAAGCTGGCGTCACATGGCGTGTGCACCATGGAGGACCTGGCGGAGCAGGCATCCGACGACGTGGTCGAGATGACCGGCCTGGATACGGAAGAGGCGTCGGCGCTGATTATGACGGCGCGCGCCCCGTGGTTCGAAACCGGGGAGTAAGCCCCGGTCGCTCGTCTCGCGGACGCGTATCACAGGCTGTCGGTTGGCCTGAAAAGAATCTGGAATGGAGGTAGGCGCCATGGCGCAAATGACAGTGCAGCAATTCGCGGAATCGGTGGGAACACCGGTTGACCGCCTCATGGTTCAGCTCAAGGAGGCGGGCGTCGAGGTCGATGGTCCGGAAGCGGCGATCACCGATGCCGAAAAGCGCAAGCTGCTCGATCACCTCCGTCAGGCGCATGGCGAGGGCGACGCAGGGCGCGTGACCCTGAAGCGCCGGACCCAGGCGCAGACCCTCAAGGTCAGTTCCGGCCAGGGGCGCTCCAAGACGGTCAACGTCGAGGTGCGCAAGAAGCGGACCCTCAAGCCCAAGCCGGCCGAGGCGCAGCCCGAGGCCCCGGTGGAAGAGGCCCCGGTGGCCGAGGAGCAACAGGCCCCGGCGCCCGAGGCCCCGGAAGAAATCCGTGCCGCCGGCCAGGCGGAAGAGACGGCCCCCGAGGCCCCGGTCGAGGACGAGACCCCGGTCGCCGAAGAGGTGCCGGTCGAGGAGCCCAAGGCTGAAGAGCCGGTCGTCGAGACTCCGGCCGAGCCGGAACCCGAGGTGGCCGAAGAGGCGCCGGTCGAGGAGCCCGCTGCCGAACCGGAACCCGTGTCCGAGAAGCCGAAGCGTCCGCTCAGCCGTACCGAGCAGCTGGCGCTGCAGGTGGAGGCCGAGCGCGAAGCCCAGCGCAAGGCGTCCGACGCGCGCAAGCAGGAAGCCGTTGAACGCGAAGAACGCCAGAAGCGTCGGGCGAAAGAGCTCGAGGCCCAGGAGGCCAAGCGCGAGAAGGAAGAACAGACACGGTTGGAGCGCGAAGCCGCAGCGCGGCAGGCCGCTCCGGCGGCTGCCCCGGCAGCCGATGCCAAGGCCGGCAAGGGCGCCCGCAAGGGTGGGCGTAAGGACGAGCGCAAGGAGCTGCATGTCGCCGGGGACCGCCGCGGTCGCCGCAAGAAGGGCGAGAGCCGCAAGGCCCAGTCCGCTGCGGCTCAGGCCGTGACCAGCAAGCACGGCTTTGCCAAGCCGACCGCGCCGGTGGTGCGGGATGTCGAGGTGCCGGAAACCATTACCGTGGCCGACTTGGCCCAGGCGATGGCGATCAAGGCGCCGCAGCTGATCAAGGCCCTGATGGGCATGGGCGTGATGGCCACCATCAACCAGTCGATTGATCAAGACACCGCGATGCTGGTGGTCGAGGAGATGGGGCATAACCCGATCGCCGCGAAGGAAACCTCGGTCGAGGACGAGATCGATACCGGTCTCGAGCAGAATGCCGAGGCCCGGCCGCGGCCGCCGGTGGTGACCGTGATGGGTCACGTCGACCACGGGAAGACCTCGCTGCTGGACTATATCCGCAAGGAGAAGGTCGCCTCTGGCGAGGCGGGTGGGATTACCCAGCACATCGGCGCCTACCACGTTAAGAACAACCACGATGGCGTGACCTTCCTGGATACCCCGGGGCATGCCGCGTTTACCGCAATGCGTGCCCGCGGCGCCCAATCCACCGACATTGTGATCCTGGTGGTTGCGGCGGATGACGGCGTGATGCCGCAGACCATTGAGGCGATCCAGCATGCGAAGGCTGCGGGTGTACCGATGGTCGTGGCGGTCAACAAGGTCGACAAGCCCGAGGCCGAACCGGATCGGGTCATGAACGAACTGGCCCAGCACGAGGTGATCCCCGAGTCCTGGGGCGGCGATACCCAGTTCATTCAGGTCTCTGCCCATACCGGCCAGGGGATCGACGATCTGCTGGAGTCCCTGGGGCTGCAGGCCGAGGTGATGGAGCTGAAGGCCCCGGACGAGGGTCCGGCGCGGGGTGTGGTCATCGAATCGCGCCTGGAGAAAGGCCGCGGCCCGGTCGCGACCATTCTGGTCCAGTCCGGCAAGCTCAAGCACGGCGACATCGTGCTCTCGGGCAAGGAATACGGCCGCGTGCGGGCGATGTTCGACGACACCGGCACGGCCGTGAAGGAAGTCGGCCCGTCGATGCCGGTCGAGGTCCTGGGCCTGTCCGGGGTGCCGGACGCTGGCGACGAGGTGCTGGTGGTGGCCGATGACAAGACGGCCCGCGAGGTCGCAGAACATCGCGACACCAAGCAACGGGAACGCAAGCTGGCCGCGCAACAGGCGTCGAAGCTGGAGAACATCTTCAACCAGATGCAGGACGGCCAGATCGCGACCGTGAACATCCTGATCAAGGCGGATGTGCAGGGCTCGGCCGAGGCCCTGCGCGAGTCGCTGATCAAGCTGTCCACCGACGAGGTCCGCGTGAAGGTGGTCTCCGCCGGCGTGGGCGGGATCTCCGAGTCCGACATGAACCTGGCGATGGCCTCCGAGGCGATCGTGATCGCGTTCAACGTGCGTGCCGATGCGGGCGCGAAGCGCCTCGCGGCGGAGAACGAGATCGACGTGCGCTACTACTCGGTGATCTACGAGGCGATCGACGACGTGAAGCAGGCGCTGTCCGGTCTGCTGTCGGCCGAGATCCGCGAAGAGATCGTCGGCCTGGCGCAGGTGCGCGACGTGTTCAAGGCCTCGGGCTTTGGTCAGGTGGCCGGCTGTCTGGTGATGGAGGGCGCGGTCAAGCGGGGCAACCCGATCCGCGTGCTGCGCGACAACGTCGTAATCTACGAGGGCGAGCTGGAGAGCCTGCGTCGCTTCAAGGACGATGTGAACGAGGTCAAGGCCGGTACCGAATGTGGTATCGCGGTGAAGAACTACAACGACGTGAAGGCGGGTGACCAGATCGAGGTCTTCCAGCGCGTCGAGGTGGCCCGGACGCTCTGATGCCCGGTAACCGCGACTTCCATCGTTCCGACCGTGTCGGGGAGCAGATCCAGCGCGAGCTGGCCGAGCTCATCCGCATGGAGGTCAAGGACCCGCGGGTCGGCATGATCACGCTGGCCGGGGTCGAGGTGTCGCGCGATCTGGCGTATGCCCGAGTGTATTTCACCCAGCTCGGCGGGGCCGAGAAGGGTCAGGAGGCGCAGAAGGGCTTGAACAGCGCCGCCGGTTTTCTGCGTCGGGCCCTGGGGCAGCGCATGCGTCTGCGCTCGGTGCCGCAACTGCGCTTCATCTATGACGATACGCCCGAGCGCGGTGCGCACCTGTCGTCACTGATTAACCAGGCGCTGGCCGAGGATCGGGCGCATCATGCCGACGATCCCGAGACCCTGGATGGGGACGGCGCGGCAGATGACGGTGGCTCCGACAAGCGACGCGATCCGGACGAGGGACCGGAACGCGGGGCCTGAGCCCGGGCGTTTGCGGCCGGGCGGTTCATCCATGGCGAGCAAGCGTCGCGACGTCGACGGCATCCTGTTGCTGGACAAGCCGCGGGGGCGCAGTTCCAACCAGGCGCTGGGCCGGGTCAAGTATCTGTTGCAGGCGAAGAAGGCCGGTCATACCGGGGCACTGGACCCGCGGGCGACGGGCCTTTTGCCGTTGTGCTTCGGGCAGGCCACCAAGGTCTCCGGCTGGCTGCTGGATGCGGACAAGCGCTATGTCGCCGAGGCGCGCCTGGGTGTGGAGACGGACAGCGCGGACCTCGATGGCGCAGTGATCCGCGAGGCGGCGGTGCCGCCCATCGAGCCGGCCACCCTGCGCGAGCTGGAGCGGCGGTTCAGTGGCGACCAGGCGCAGGTCCCGCCAATGGTCTCGGCCCTAAAGCATCAGGGCAAGCGCCTGTACGAGCTCGCGCGTCAGGGGGTGGAGGTGGACCGCCCCCCGCGTCCGGTGCAGATCCATTCCCTGGAGATCGAGCAGATCGCGGCGGATGGCCTGCGTTTGAAGGTGCACTGTTCCAAGGGGACCTATATCCGTTCGCTGGTTGCCGACATCGGGCATGCGCTCGGTTGTGGAGCGGCGGTGGATACGTTGCACCGGGTCGGGCACGGCCACTTCGATGCCGCCGCGATGGTCTCGCTGGAGGCCATTGAGGCGGCCTTCGAGGCGGGCGGGGTCGCCGCCATCGAGGCCTTGCTGCAACCGGCGGAGGCGGCGCTGGCGCACTGGCCGTCGGTCACGCTCGACGCCGCCGCCAGCGCCGCCATGCGCCATGGCAACCCGGCCGCGCCGACCGCCGTGGTCGGGCAGGCCCCAGGGGCGGCGGATGCGCCGTACGAAGGGGATACTGGCTGGCCCCTGGTGCGGATTTTTGATGATGGTGGCCGCTTCCTGGCGGTCGGTGTTCGCGACCCCGACGGGCAGATCCGGGCGCGGCGTTTGTTCGTGCCGGCGGCGCACGCGCCGGCCTGAGCGTGCCCGGTCTCTTTCTGTTCACGTCGTCGTGCGTCGTGCTACCATTGCCCGCCTATCGCCAGCGCCACTGGTCGGTTAACGGTTTAGAAATTTTTCAGGAGTCAGGTTTTCATGTCGCTCACCACCGAAGAAAAATCGGCCATCGTCGAGAAGCACAAGCGCGATCCCAACGACACCGGTTCGCCGGAAGTCCAGGTCGCGCTGCTGACGGCCCGCATCCAGCATCTGATGGGGCACTTCGACAAGCACAAGCAGGATCATCACTCGCGCCGCGGCCTGTTGAAGATGGTCAGCACGCGCCGCAAGTTGCTGACCTATCTCAAGCGTCATGACCAGGAACGCTATCAGGCCCTGGTTCAGGAGCTTGGGCTGCGCCGCTAAGGCCGGCATGACGGGCCCGCGCCATTGGTGCGGGCCCGTTCGCTTTCGGGCCGGCACCAATGGGTCGCGAGAGCCAGAATTCAGGCATCAAAGTCGCAAGAACACGGGAAACGGGAAATAACGTGGCATACAAGAAGTCATTCCAGTACGGAAACCATACGGTCACCTTCGAAACCGGTGACATCGCTCGTCAGGCCAGTGGCGCCGTCATCGTCAATATGGCCGAGACCGTGGTGCTGGTCACCGTGGTGGCTCGCAAGGAAGCCGACCCGGGCCGAGACTTCTTCCCCCTGACCGTGAACTACCAGGAACGCACCTACGCGGCCGGCAAGATTCCGGGTGGATTCTTCAAGCGCGAGGGGCGCCCGAGCGAGAAGGAAACCCTGACTTGCCGCCTGATCGACCGACCGATCCGTCCGCTGTTCCCGGAAGGCTTCAAGAACGAGACCCAGGTGGTCGCGACGGTTATGTCGATCAACCCCGAGGTGGATCCCGATATCCCCGCGATGCTCGGGACCTCGGCCGCGCTGGCGCTCTCCGGCGTGCCCTTCGCCGGTCCGATTGGCGCCGCGCGGGTCGGTTACCGCGCCGGTGAATACCTGCTGAACCCGACCTACAGCGCCCTGGCGGATTCCGACCTTGATCTTGTCGTGGCGGGTACCGAGAACGCCGTGCTGATGGTGGAATCCGAGGCCAACCAGCTCTCCGAAGAGGTGATGCTGGGTGCGGTGATGTACGGCCACGAGCAGATGCAGGCCGCGATCCAGGCAATCAAGGAACTGGCGGCCGAGGCCGGCAAGCCCGCGTGGGAGTGGCAGCCGACGGCGTCGCTCGAATCGCTCGAGGAGCAGATCCAGGGGGTGGTCGGCGAAGAACTGGTAGAGGCGTACCAGATCGCCGAGAAGCAGGCGCGCACGCAGCGCATTGGCGATCTGCGCGGCAAGGCCGTGGAGGCCCTAGTCAGTGAAGACGAGTCCGGGCCCAGCCTGGATGACGTGAAGACGGCCTTCCACGACCTGGAGTACCGCCTGGTCCGTGATCGTATCCTCGACGGCAACCCGCGCATCGATGGCCGCGACACCAAGACGGTACGCCCGATCCACGTGGATACGGGCGTGCTGCCGCGTGCGCACGGCTCCGCCGTGTTTACCCGGGGCGAGACGCAGGCGATGGTGGTGGCCACCCTCGGCACCGATCGCGATGCCCAGATCATCGACGCCCTGGAAGGCGAGCGCCGCGACCGTTTCATGCTGCACTACAACTTCCCGCCTTACTGCACCGGCGAAACCGGCTTTGTCGGGTCACCCAAGCGCCGCGAGATCGGCCACGGGCGCCTCGCCAAGCGTGGCGTGCAGGCGGTGATGCCGAACGAGGCGGACTTCCCCTATGTGCTTCGCGTGGTCTCCGAGATCACCGAATCCAACGGGTCCAGCTCCATGGCCTCTGTCTGCGGTACCTCGCTGGCGCTGATGGATGCCGGCGTGCCGCTGAAGGCCCCGGTTGCAGGTATTGCGATGGGCCTGATCAAGGAAGGCGATCGCTTCGCCGTGCTCTCCGACATCCTCGGCGATGAGGACCATCTGGGGGACATGGACTTCAAGGTGGCCGGCACCAACGACGGCGTGACCGCGTTGCAGATGGACATCAAGATCGACGGGATCACCCGCGAGATCATGGAGCGGGCGCTGGCCCAGGCCCGTGAAGGCCGCATGCATATCCTCGGATGCATGAACGAAGTGCTGCCGCATCATCGTGACGAGATGTCCTCGCACGCGCCGCGCTTCATTACGATGAAGATCAACCCGGACAAGATCCGCGACGTGATCGGCAAGGGCGGGGCGACCATTCGCGCACTGACCGAAGAGACCGGCGCGACGATCGACATCCAGGACGACGGCACGGTGAAGGTCGCCTCCACTGATCAGGCGGCGGGCCTCGAGGCCAAGCGCCGTATCGAAGAGCTGACCGCGGATATCGAGGTCGGGCGCCAGTACACCGGGAAGGTGGCGAAGATCATGGACTTCGGGGCGTTCGTCTCGATCCTGCCGGGCCGTGACGGTCTGGTCCACATCTCGCAGATCTCCGACGAACGTGTCGAGAGCGTCGGCGATTTCCTCTCGGAAGGGGATTCGGTGACGGTGCGGGTCCTGGAAGTGGACAAGCAGGGCCGCATCCGTCTGAGCATGAAGGCGGTCGAACCCGAGTCCTGATCGGACTCGCTTCGATCACGGGCGTTGCTTTTTCCGGCGCCCGGCCATTCAGACTCGGGACGCGTGGGCATGGACCTCGTCAGCATTCGCAAAAGTTACCGGCGCTACGCTCGCCACTACGATGCCACCTTCGGTCGAGTGTTCGCGACCGGGCGGGCCAGCGCGCGGGAGACCCTAGCGCCGGTCTCGGGCAAGCGCATCCTGGAGGTCGGGGTCGGCACCGGGATCTCGCTGCCGGATTATCCGGATGACTGCGAGGTGGTGGGGATCGATGTATCCCGCGAGATGCTGGAGGTTGCGCGTGGGCGCCTGAACGGCGGTCTGCCGGCGGTATCCGGCCTGTGCGAGATGGATGCCGAACAGCTCGGCTTCGCCGACAATAGCTTTGATGCGGTGGTCGCGATGTATGTGGCCACCGTGGTACCCAACCCCGATGCCCTGTTCGCCGAGATGTGGCGAGTCTGCCGCCCCGGGGGACGCTTGCTGGTGGTCAACCACTTTGCCTCGCAGCAATGGTTGTTGCGCGGCGTCGAGCGCTGCCTGCGGCCGCTGTCGAAGGCCGTTGGGTTCCGGCCGGACATGGAATACGAGGACTTCGTGCGCGTGACCGGGCAGGAGCCCTGCATGGTCGCCCCGGCCAGCCTGTTCGGCTACTGGAAACAGGTCGAATTCCGCAAGCCTGTCTGAACGTTCGTCCTCGCATGGCGCCGCCACGAGCACCGTGATTGCGAGGAGCGTAGCGACGAAGCAACCTCCGTCCGTATCCCCTGCGTTTTGTTCGGTTCGGTTGCCTGGCCGCCCAGGAAGGCCGCCATGTCGCCACATTCCTTGCGATGGCAGGGCTTGTGACAAGGCCATGGCTGGTCAGCGGCGGGTGAACAACGGCAGCTCGTGGCGCCGCGCATTGGCGGCGAGAAACTGCCCGCGGCCGTCCCGCTCGGCATCCAGCCCGGCCTGTTCCGTTGAAGGTTCCCCCAGGATTGTTGCCAGGAACACCTCCAGTTCCCGCCCGTCCACCCGCAACCTGCCGAAGGGCGTGCCGTCTGCGGCCGCATACCAGAACAACCGTGGCTGCCAGTTGCATCCCTGGATCTTTGGGTGGCGGTAGAGTTCGATCAGGCGCTGTTCGAGTGCGTCGGACATGGGAACCTCGGTCGGGGCGGGCCGGACGAAACGCTGTGGGCAGAAACGTCGACTGTCGCCAAAAGGCGTTACTGTAGAACAACACCATCCCCGCGTCAGAGGACCCGACGAATGGCCATCGACTGGAAGCAATACGATTCCGCCCCGTTTTACGACGAACTGATCGAGAAACCTGGCCAGCCACGCCCTCCGGCTCGGGCACTCGCGGAATACCTGGCCTCGCTGGACGCGGGCGAGATCCACAGCCGCAAGCAGGCCGCGGACAGCGCGATTCTCGAGATGGGTATCAGCTTCACGGTCTACACCGAAGGCGAGAACATCGACCGCGCCTGGCCGTTCGACATCATCCCGCGGGTCATTGCGCGCAAGGAATGGGATCAGGTCACGGCCGGCCTGGAGCAGCGCCTGAATGCCCTGAATCTGTTCATTGACGATATCTACAACGAGCAGCGGATCTTCCAGGACAAGGTGATTCCGCGCTACGTCCTGAACCAGTCAAAGAACTTCCGCGAACAGTGTGTTGGCATCAAGCCGCCGCAGGGCGTCTGGGCACACATCTGCGGCTCGGACCTGGTGCGCGACGGCTCGGGGCAGTTCTACGTGCTGGAGGACAACCTCCGCGTGCCCTCCGGCGTGTCGTACATGCTGGAGAATCGGCAAGTCACCAAGCGGGTGTTCCCGGAGCTTTTCGAGAGTTCCAGCATCCTGCCGGTGGATGAATATCCCACCCAGCTGTTCGACATGCTCGCCTCGATCTCGCCGCGTCCGCAGGACTACCCGGAGATCGCGGTGCTGACGCCGGGGATCTACAACTCGGCCTACTTCGAGCACTCCTTCCTCGCCCAGCGCATGGGCGCGGAGCTGGTGGAGGGCGCGGATCTGGTGGTCGGCGACGACGACTGCGTCTACATGCGCACCATCGATGGTCTGGAGCGCGTCGACGTCATCTACCGGCGCATCGACGACGAGTTCCTGGATCCGGAGGTCTTCAATCCGGATTCGATGCTGGGCGTGCCCGGGCTGATGCGCGCCTGGCGCCAGGGCAACGTGGGGCTCGCCAACGCGCCGGGCGCGGGCGTGGCCGACGACAAGGTGATGTATGCCTTTGTGCCGGACATTATCCGCTATTACCTGGATCAGGAACCGATCATCCCCAACGTGCCGACTTATCTCTGCGTCAACGAGAAGGATCGTGCCTACGTGCTGGATCACCTTGACGAGCTGGTGGTGAAGCCGGCCAATGAGTCCGGTGGCTACGGCATGCTGGTCGGCCCGCACGCAACCAAGAAGCAACGGGCCGAGTTCGCCCAGCTGATCAAGAAAGACCCGCGCAACTACATCGCCCAGCCGACGCTGGACCTTTCGGTGGCCCCGACGCTGTGCGGTGACGAGATCGAACCGCGGCACCTGGATCTGCGCCCGTTCGTCCTGCAGGGGGTGCGCACCGACGTGACCGCCGGCGGGCTGACCCGCGTGGCGATGCGCAAGGGCTCGCTGGTGGTGAACTCCTCGCAGGGCGGGGGCAGCAAGGACACCTGGATCGTGGACGAGGAGAACTAAGATGCTCTCGAGAGTCGCAGAACGCGTGTACTGGATGGCGCGCTACGTTGAGCGTGCCGAGAACACGGCGCGCATGGTCATGGCCTTCAATCTGCTGGCGCTGGACATGCCGAAATCGGTGCAGCTGTCCTGGAAGGGGCTGGTGGACGTCACCGGTAACGAGGCCCTGTTCGACAACCACTACCAGCGCGAAGATGAACGTAACTGCGTGAAGTTCCTGCTGGCCGATGCCGACAACCCCAGTTCCATCCTCAACTCCCTGCGCGCCGCGCGCGAGAACGTTCGCACCACGCGCGATCTGGTGCCCTCCGAGGCCTGGGAGGTGATGAACGAACTCTATCTGTTCGCGCGCGACCATATCGATCAGGGTATCGGCAAGCGCGGGCGTTTCGAATTCCTCTCGGACGTGATCCAGCGCTGCCAGACCCTGACCGGGCTGCTGGCCGGAACCATGAGCCACGATGCCGCCTACGACTTTATCCGCCTGGGGCGCAACCTGGAGCGGGCCGACATGGGGACGCGGCAGATCGACGTTGGCGCACTGCGCCACCTGAAGAAGGACGGCGAGGACCCGGGCCCCTACGAGGGACTGCTGTGGACCAGCATCCTGCGTTCGGAGAGCGGCTTCCAGATGTATCGTCAGCATGTGAAGCGGCGCATCAACGGCGTGGATGTGGTGCGCTACCTGTTGCAGGACACCGCCTTCCCGCGGTCGGTTACCCACGCCCTGACCCAGGTACAGGACGCGCTGGAAAAACTGCCGAACAACGAACTGCCCCTGCGCCTGGTGATCCAGGGGCGCCGTCACGCGGCCGATGCGCACGTGGACGAATTGATCAAGGAAGAGGCCCTGCACGCCTTCATCGACGTGCTGCAGCGGGATATCGGAGATATTCACGGCGCGAACGCCGAGACCTGGTTCCTGGCCTCGCCGGCGCAGGTGCAGACTCAGGCGGCGTAGCGTCGCCGCGCTGCGGTGTTCAGCGCCGCGGCTTTTTCGTCTTGGCCGAGGAAGACCCCGCCGTCTTGCCGGAGCCGCGGCTGACGCGCGTCCCGCGCAGCTTGCGTTCGTGGGCGGATTCCCAGTCGAAGCGCGGCAGGTCGGTGAAGGCCTTCTTGATGTTCATGTCCCAGGCCTGGGTGAGCGACCGCAGGTAGTCGTCGTCCGTCTCCAGGCACAGGTAATGGTCGAAGGTCAGGGTGCCGCGCTCATAGACCATCACCTCGATCGGTGGCCCCACGGTCAGGTTCGAACGGATCGTCGAGTCGATGGAGACCAGGGCACAGCGCGCGGCATCGCCCAGCGGGGTGGTCGGGTCGATGATGCGGTCCAGAATCGGCTTGCCGTATTTGCTCTCGCCGATCTGCAAGAAGCGTGTCTGCTGCGAGGTGGTGATGTAGTTGCCCTGCGGGTAAACCATGAAGATCGCCGGCGCGTCCTGGCCGATCTGGCCGCCGATGATCAGCGTGGCCTCGGCCTTGATGCCGGAGCGGGACAGTGCCTCGGAGTGCTTTTCCGCCTCTTCGCGGTTGAGCCGGCCCAGATAGTCGGCCGCATCCGACATGCGCTCCACGGTGGCCAGGCTCTCGTCGGCACCTTCTTCCATGTCCCGTTTGAGCTGCTGTACCACGGATTGCGTAGTGGCGAGGTTGCCGGCAGCGAGGACCACAAAGACCCGCTGACCCTCGATCTCGAAGGTGTGCATCTTGCTGTAGGTGCTGACCTGGTCGACGCCGGCATTGGTGCGGGAGTCGGAGGCGAAGACGAGACCGTCGTCCAGATCGATGGCGACACAATAGGTCATGGGGACGCGGGTTTCCGGGCAAGGGGGTGACGGCATACTAGGGCTGGGGTCGGGGGGCGTCAACGCGCCAGGCGGATGGTTGCGCCCAGAACATATATCGAACCGATGCCCTTGGGTGACGGTCTCTTGCTTCGTTGAACCCCTTCCTCACTGGAGGTCCCGATGCTTCGGCGCTGGTTCTTGTTCCTGATCATCCTTGGATTTCCCCCCGTAACCGCGAGCGCCGACACACTGGCCCCGGATGCGCTGATCGAGCGCATGCAGGCGGGTGGGCTGGTGATCTACTGGCGGCATGCGGCCACCGACCGCAGCCAGCGGGACACCGACCTGTCCGACATGAGCCGTTGCGAGGGGCAGCGCAATCTCGACGACCGCGGGCACGAGCAGGCGCGTCAGGTGGGCGAGGGCTTCGAACGCCACGCGATCCCGGTCGAGCGCATCCTGAGTTCGCCCTTCTGCCGCAATGTCGACAGCGCCCGGATTGCCTTCGGCGAGGATTCCTGGGAGGTCCGTGACGACCTGTTCAATGTGCCGCCCGTGCGTGACCGTCAGCGCCAGCAGGAGTTACTCGATGCATTGCGGCGCTATCTGGTGACGGCGCCGGGGGATGCCGGGAAGAACGTGGTGATCGTGGGCCACAACATCAATCTTCAGCAGGCCGCCCGGGTGCGCATCGACGAGGGTGAAATCGCCGTGTTCGAGCCCGGCAGCGACTCGCCCCGGGTACTCGGGGTGCTGACGCCCGACGATTTCGACTGAGCCCCGGGAGACTGTGAGGCGCGGGCCCGGTGGGTGCCGGGTACCGCGGCCGCAGAGCGTCCGCACACAAGGGAAACACCGAATCCATCACTCGCGAGGAGGACGGCATGCGAAATGGGATGCTGAGCGCAATCCTGGCCCTGTTGCTGGTGGCGTTCGGTACCGCAGATGCGGAGACGCTGGCACCGGATGCGCTGATCGAGCGTATGCAGGCGGGTGGGCTGGTGGTGTACTGGCGGCATGCGGCGACCGATCGTTCGCATGACGACTACGACCTGTCCGACATGGACGATTGCGAAGGACAGCGCAATCTGAGCACGCACGGGCGCGAGCAGGCGCGCCAGGTGGGCAAGGGCTTCGAGCATTACGCGATCCCGGTGGAGCAGGTACTGACCAGCGAGTTCTGCCGTAACTGGGAGACCGCGCACTATGCCTTCGGTGACTACGAGATTCGGACCGAGCTCTACAATCTGCCGATTATCCAGGACGATGAACGCCGCGAGGACCTGATCGAAGGCCTTCGGGGGCATCTAAATACTCCGCCCAGGGATCCGGAGAAAAACATCGTCGTTGTGGGCCACGATCTCAACCTGCGCCACGCCGCGGATGTGGAAATCGAGGAGGCGGAAATGGCGGTGTTCGAGCCACACGCCGACGGCCCGCGCCTGCTGGGCACGCTGCAGCCGGACGATCTCGGCAAGCGTTGAGGGGCGTTGGGTCCGACCGGTCGCACCCTGGCCCCGCTATGCGGGGCCAGGGCTGGAATGGTGCCTAGTAGAGGAAGTCGGGCAGGTGCTTGCGCAGGGTGGTGGCGTCGGTCGACTTGGTGATGTTCTTGGCGACCTCGGCGGTGACGCTATGGGCGACGGTCGGGTCCAGCATTTCGCGCAGGGCGCCCAGGAACGAGGGGGCGGCGACGATCACCAGTTTTTTGAAGGTGCCGTCGTTATGGGCGGACTTGAGGCGTTCGGCCACCTGTCGGGCAAAGCGGTTGCGCTCGTTGGCGGCGGGGTCGGTGCTGTCCTGCATGGCGTGGCGGGCGTCCCCGCTGGCGCTGCTCCAGCTGCGCCCGGGACGATCCGAGACGAGATCCTGATTGTGGGCGCGGGATTCGCTGTGCGAGAGCGTCTCGCTCTCGTGCATCCCCTGGCAGGCACGGCCCTCGCAGGTGAAGATGCGGGCTCGTGCGGCGTCGGCGACAACGATCCAGACAGTATCCATGCAGATCCTCCTGTAGCGTATTCGGTGGCCCGACCGGCCGTTTCCTGACGTACCGGGCCGCTGTGGCGCCGGCCCGACAGGCATCGGCCCCATCTCCGAGTGTAGATGTTTTGCCGGTTTGCGGGTGCGGCTTGGCATGACGAAACGTACGTTCCGTGCGGGCGCGCACGGCTTGCCACGCGGTACCCTGAAGCCTCTCCCGTTCGTGCGCCGTGTTGCCCAAGGAAAAGACCCCATGAGCGTCCTCACCTGGCTGGGTATCCTCGTCTGCCTGTCCCAATCGGCGATTCTGTCCGGACTCAATCTCGGACTGTTCTCGCGCAGCAAGCTGGAGCTGGAGGTCGAGGCGCAGAAGGGCGACCGGCGCGCGGAGCGCCTGCTGGCCCTGCGCGCCGATGCCAACTTTGCCCTGGTGACCATTCTCTGGGGAAACGTCTCCGTCAACGTGCTGCTGGCGTTGTTGTCGGGTTCGGTGATGGGCGGCGTGGCGGCATTCCTGTTCTCTACCGTGGTGATCACGATCTTTGCCGAGATTCTGCCGCAGTCCTACTTTTCGCGGCATGCCCTGCGGGTCGCGGGGGCGCTGTATCCACTGCTGCGCTTCTACCAGATCCTGATGTACCCGGTGGCACGGCCCACTGCCTGGGTGCTGGACCGCTGGCTGGGGGGCGAGGAGATTCGCTTCTTCCCCGAGCGGGATCTGCATCACCTGATCGACCTGCACATGCAGGCCCACGGCAGCGAGATTACCCGGGTCGAGGGGCGGGGCGCGCGGAATTTCCTCGAGCTGGACGACATCCTGGTGCAACACGAGGGCCAGGCGCTGGCCCCGGACAGCGTGATCACGCTGGACTTCGAGGCCGGGCGTCCGGTGTTCCCGGCGATCGAGCCCCGTACCGATGATGCGTTCCTGCGTCGACTCAATGGGCCGGGTCGCAGCTGGATGGTGGTCATCGATCCCGAGGGCGAGCCGCGCACGGTGATCCGGGTCGCGGATTTTACCCGCGAGGCGCTGTTTGCGCCGGAGCGGTTCGATCCCCACCATCACTGCCATCACCCGCTGGTCGTGCGTGATGGCAGCCACCGGCTGGGCAGCCTGGTACCCCATTTCCGGGTGCGCCCGGCCAGCAGCGGCGACACGGTGGTTGGGGACGACGTGATCCTGCTGTGGACCGATAGTCAGCGCCGGATATTGAGTGGGTCGGATATCCTTGGGCGCCTCTTGCGTGGTGTCGGCCGAGAGGCCCCTGCGGACACGCCGGCGCCGGTTTGATTGCCATGCCGGGAGGACGAATGGAGTTCAGGAGCGTGGGAGGGGCGGGGATTGCCCCCTATCTGGAGGATGTTGCACGCCTGCGCATCGCAGTCTTCCGCGAGTGGCCATATCTCTACGACGGCAGCGCGGAGTACGAAGAGCGGTATCTGCAGGACTACGTCGACTGCCCGGACAGTACGCTGGTACTCGCGCTGGAAGGTGATCGCGTCGTGGGGGCCTCCACTGCGCTGCCGCTGGCTGCGGCCGAGGCGGAATTCCAGGCTCCCTTCCTTGAGCAAGGACTGGACCCGGCGGCGTATTACTACCTGGCGGAATCGGTACTGGAGCCGGACTTCCGCGGCCAGGGGGCGGGGCATCGGTTCTTCGACGAGCGCGAGGCGGCAGCGCGGCGCCTGGGCTTTGCCCATGCCACCTTCTGCGCGGTGGTGCGCCCGGAGGATCACCCGCGACGCCCGGCCGGTTACCGGCCCCTGGACGGGTTCTGGAAGAAGCGCGGCTACCGGCGCGCCGAGGGGCGGGTTGGCCACTTCCCGTGGCCGGATATCGGCGAGAGGCAGGAGAGCCTCAAGCCATTGCAGTTCTGGTGGCGCCGGCTCTGACCCGATGCCGACTCCAGCCCGCAGTCGTTCTACGCCTTCGAGTCGTCGCCGCCCCGGTCGTTCGTGTCAAGCAACCCGGCCAGCCCGGCAAACGGGTTGTGGGTGGCCGAGGAGGTGCTCGCCGTATTCCCGCTGCCCGGAGTGGCGTCGGTGTAGCGCTGGTGTTCGTTGTCGTGGCAGTACAGGCACAGCAGCTCCCAGTTGCTGCCGTCGGATGGATTGTTGTCGTGGTTGTGGTCGCGGTGGTGCACGGTTAGCTCGCGCAGATTGACGCGGGTGAATTCGCGCCCGCAGCGGCCGCATACCCACGGATACATCTTCAACGCTTGCTCGCGGTAGCCCTGTTCCCGTTCCGCCTGGTCGCGGCGGCTGCGGGCAACCAGGTCGTCGAGGCGGTTGGGGGTCGAGTGGCTCATAGGGCGTTCTCCGAAGGTTGGCTGGGTCCACCGTAGCGCCAGCGCGCGGTGGTGGCCAGAGAAACCCGAGTCAGTGCTTTTCGCGCAGGTACTGCGCCAGGGCGTCGGGCGAGCGTTCGTGGCCCGAGGGGAGGCTTCCTTGGGGGTCCCGCAGCCAGGCGGCGATGTCGTCGAACGTGGTCTCGGCCCCGGTATACCGGGTCAGCATGTGATAGCCCTCGGGGTACAGCGCGGCCCGATGGTCATCGGATCCCTGGGCGCTCAGGGCCTCCAGCAGGCGCGCCAGGGGCAAGGGTGGCACCAGATCGTCGCGCGCTCCGTACAGCGTCAGGCTCGGTGGGGGCAAAGCCGGGCCCGCCTCCAGCGCGTGGGTCATCAGGGTGGTCAGGCCGTCCAGGGCATCGATGCGGGCATCACGCAACACCAGCGGGTCGTCACGCATCTGTTGTAGCACCGCGGGGTCATCGGTGGGGTGGATGTCGAGGTCAGCGGCCATCTCGCCGTCCAGGCGCCAGCCGGGCGCCAGGCGCGTCCCGAGCCACAGGCCGAAGCGCTGATACCAGGGCATGTCGCCACGGCTCCAGACCGCCGGGGCGATCAGGACCGTGCCGGCGACCCGGGGCGATGCAGTGGCGGAATCGGTCGTTTCCTCCATCGCCAGCAGCGCGACAGCGCCGCCCATGCTCTTGCCGATCAGGTAGGGCGTCTGGTCGGGGTAGCGCTCTTGCAGCAGCCGGAGTGCGGTGCGGGCGTCCTCGGCCAGCAGGCGGTGACCGGACCAGTAGCCAGCGTTGCGCGTGGCTCCGAAGCCGCGCTGGTCATAGGCATACACCGCAATGGCGTGCCCGGCCAGCGCCTCGCCCAGCGCCTGCATGCTGCCACCGTGGTCGTTGAAGCCGTGCAGGGCCAGCACAACCTGCTCGGGGGTGTCCGGCCCCCAGCGGTGCAGCGGCAGCCGGTCGCCATCCGTCGTGTGGATCACCTCGGAGGCGATCATCGGGGTGCGGGTCTCGTCACCGGAGGGGCTGGGTACCGTCCCGGCACAGCCGGCGAGCGATAGCGCGAGTGTCGGCGCCAGCAGACGCAAGGCCCTGCTAACGAGCATCGGACTCGTCGTCGCCTCCGTTGGTCGTGGTCTGCGCGCCGGGCGGGAACAGGAATTCGCCCGGACGTTCGCGCAGGTGGCGACCATAGGCGCGAACGACGCGGCCAAAGGTCCCGATGCGCACGCCACGGGCGCGCAGCGCAACGTACAGCGCGAGCCCGAAGCTGACCCACAGGTTGACCGCCCCGATCAGCAGCACGAACCCCAGAAACAGGACGAACATGCCCAGCCCGGGCGCTTCGCTGGCGGTGACATAGCCGAGGTTGGCCGAGGCAAAGGCGACGTGCTGGATGTCCAGGGGCAGGTTCAGCAGGTAGCCGACATATCCGGTCACTCCCAGAAGCACGCCGAACAGGAAGTTGCCGATCAGTGCACCGTAGTTGTGGCCGATCCAGTCGGCCAGGCGGTGGCGTGCCCCGGTCGGCAGCAACCGGCGCAGCAGCGGATGCTCGCGCAGGCGGCCGGGCAGGTCGAGGTAGGCGCAGCGGTTGTCGAAGAAGCCCGCAATCAGGCCGGAGACGAACAGCCAGACTCCGGCGATCGCGGCAAAGAATAGCGCCAGGCCCATGATCGGGTGCAGCCCGTCCACGAGGTAGTCGACCTCACGACCGGACAGGACTGGTGCGCTGAACAGACCCGCCGCAAACAGACCGATCAGGATGGCGGTCGGCAGCGCGATGCCCACGTTGCCGAGTACGGCGGCGAACTGCGAACGGCCCACCCGCATCAGGAGATCGGCCATCGTTCGTGGATCGGCTGTGCCGCGTTCGCTTTCTTCGATGGCGGCGGCCAGACGCGCGGCGGTCATGGCCGGCTGCTTGGTGGCCACGGTGAAATGCAGGATGTGGATCAGCACAAAGCCGAGGCCGTAGTTCAGGCTCACCCACAGGGTGTTGACCGCGTGGGACAGTCCCAGGGATTCGATCTGGATTTTGATCAGGGCCATGACCGCGATGATCAGCCCGGCGCCGGCTCCGGAGCGCAGCATCTGGAAGTATTCGCCGCGCGACTGCGTGATGTAGTGCTCGCCGGTGTCGCTGACTTGCTGGGTGATGCTGCGCGAGACCAGCTTGATGTTGTCCTGCCACAGCGCGCGTACGCCGTGCTGGCGGGCGCTGATGGTGATGAGTTCGCGGAACACCCCGACCGAGGCCGCGCGCGTGTCGCGGTCCGCGTCCGGCTCCAGCAGGTCCAGTAGCTTGTGAATGCGGCCGAGGGTCTGGTCCAGACGTTCCAGAAGGTGGGTGAGCGACAGGCTGTTGCCATGGGTGATGGCCAGCTGGCGCAGGCGCGCGATCTGCTCGCTGCACTGCTCCAGTAGCACCCGGGCATGGCGGTCATCCATGCGCTCGTGATCGGGGTCTTCCAGCGCGGCGCGGTAGTCACGCACGTAGGCGGAGATCTCGCGCTCCTGGGCGACAAAGGCCGAGTTGTGCTCGGCGATCGATGGGTCCAGGCGCAGCAGTTCCGGCTCCAGCTCCTCCGCGGCCACCCAGATCGACAGCATCTCCAGGGCGTAGAGGATCTCCTCGCGCGCCCGTTGCAGGACCCCGGGGTGTTCCCCGGTCAGGCAGCCCAGGGCCTCCAGCAGGCGCCACCAGGCATCATCCGGCAGGGCCGCAACCCAGGCGGCGTCATCGGTCTGGTGAAACACGTGATAAAGCACGTCTTTCAGGTCGCCCCGGTCCATCGGGCGCGGATTGATCCGCTCGTAGATCAGCTCCGCGGCCTCGCGGAAGAAACCCTTGCGCGAGAACAGCCCGATCCCGGTGTACAGCGTCAGGTGCCGGGCGTCCTCCAGCCCGTCCTCCAGGCGCTCACGCAGCCGGTCCTGCAGGCGCGGGTTCTCGCCCAGGGCGAGGGTTAACTGCTCAATACGGGAGATCACCGGCGCGACATTGCGCGGGTCTTCCGGGCGCAGCCAGTCCACGAGCTGGCGCAGGGTCTCGGCCAGATCGAGATCGGCGTCTTCCACGCTGGCGAGGAGGTGTTCCGCATCCTGCTTCGGCATGACAATCCCTGTGGCTGCGGGGTTGGCGTTGCATTATACGAGCGTCTTCCCGGGACGTGTGGCCGCCCGAAGGCCGGCCCCTGAAGGCACTCAACGTTGAGCTTGGCGCGCGCTGCGTTCACAATACGTCCTCCAATTCTCCCGCGTGTGCACGCGAGCCCGCCCATTTCGGGGCGGCTTGCATGAGGCGTGCGCGAATTCCCGCGCGGGTTCGGGCCGCAACGTGCGGGAACCATGGGCCGCGGGCCCTGGCCCAGAGCGAATCGATGATCCAGCTGCGCACCTACGTCTACATGGATTCCCTCCAGCCGCAGCTGGCGGAATACATGGCTACGGTCTCCCAGGGCTTCCTGCCCGTTCCGGGAGACTCCTGCCTGTGGGTGGAAGTGTCCCCGGGGATGGCGGTGCACCGCCTGACCGACGTCGCACTGAAGGCGACCAACGTGCACCTCGCGCAGCAGGTGGTGGAGCGCGAATTCGGCTCCATGGTGATTCACCATCGCAGCCAGAGCGAGGTGATCGAGGCCGGCCGGGTGCTGCTGGAGCGTCTCGGTGCCAGCCAGGAGGACCGCCAGCCCTGTCGCATCCCGTGGCAGGAGACCATCCGTGGGATGACCCCGGACCACACCGTGTTGATCAACCGCCAGAACCGCCGCGGGAACATGATCCTGCCGGACCAGAGCATGTTCATCCTCGAGGCGGAACCGGCCGGCTACATCATTTATGCCGCGAACCAGGCACTGAAGGCATCCAATGTTTCGCTGATCGACGTGCGCGCAGTCGGCGCTTTTGGTCGCTTGACCCTCGCGGGACGGGAAGGCGACGTGGACGAGGCGGCGCGTGCGGCGATCCACGCGCTGCACAACCCCGCCGGGACCTGAGATGCATCGCGCCCAGCTGCTGGACCTGCTCGCCCGACACCAGACGACCTTCATCGAGGAGGCCGGCTACGTCCGCCGCGCCCTGGAGTTCGTCAGCGAGCACCCGGACTGCTTCCACTGCGATCTCCTGCCCGCGCATGTAACCGGTTCCGCCTGGGTGGTCAGCCCCGACCGTGAGCAGGCCCTGTTGCTGCTGCACGGCAAGCACCACCGCTGGTTCCAGCCCGGCGGGCATGCCGACGGCCAGGCCGACATCCTGCAGGTGGCGCTGCGCGAGACCCACGAAGAGACTGGCCTCGCCCCCGAGCAGATCCGCCTGGTGGAAGAGGATGTCTTCGATCTCGATATCCACACCATCCCGGCCAGCCCGCATTTCCCGATGCACGAGCACATCGACGTGCGCTTCCTGCTGGAAATCGACGACCGCCTGCCGGTGCCCGGCAGCGACGAGTCGAACGACATCCTCTGGGTGCCGCTGCAGCACGTCTCGCGCTACAACAACTGCCGTTCCCTCTGGCGCATGGTGGAAAAGACCCGCCGTCTACGCACGTTCCGGCATACGCACCCGCGCTGACCCAATCCCTCGGGGCTCTTCCGGGCGGCGTTCCCGCGGGCATGACGGGACGCTATAGTCGCGGTTGGTTCCCTTGATGGATGCCCGCGTGTCGACACGATTCCTGCCGCGTCTGTGCCTGCTGCTGTCTCTGCTTCTGCTGTTTCCGCCGGCGGGTGCCGGAGAGGTTGAATCGCGGACGTTGACAGTCACCGATCCGGCCGGCGTCGACCTGGGCGTCACCGTGTACCCGGCCACTGGCGATCGGCTCTACCTGTGGCTGCTTCCGCAGGCGGGCGAACACGCCAACCATGCGCGCTTCGGGCACGAGCTGGCGGCGATGGGCGTGGAGGTCTGGCAGGTCGATCTGCTGGATGCCCATTTCCTCCCGCGCACCAATGAGAGCATGCGCAGCCTGGATGGCGTCAGTGTGGCCGCATTGCTGCGCGCGGCGCACGCGCAGACCGGCAAGCAGGTGATGCTGGTCGCCTCGGGCCGCCCGGCGATCACCGCCCTGCGCGGCCTGCGTCAGTGGCAGGAGGACGGCCCCGAAGAGGCCTACGTACTCGGTGCGGCGCTGGCCTTCCCCAACCTGATGGTCGACACGCCGGTGGCGGGTGCCCACGCCGAGTTCGTCGATGTGGTGCGTGCTACCAGTCTGCCGGTCTTTCTGCTGCAGCCCGCACAGGGCGTCTATCGCTGGCACCTGGACGACATCCTGACCGACCTGCGCCGCGGCGGCAGTGCGGTGTTCGTGCAGACGGTCCCGGATGTGCGCGACTTCTATTACCTGCGCCGCACCGATCCCGAGCCGGAGGAACAGGCCGCGGCCGAGCGCCTGCCTGCGCAACTGCTGCAGGCGGGCCGGCTCCTGGCCAGCGTCCCGCGCCCGCTGGCGGCCGCGCCGCTGCCGGAGGCCACCCGTGCGATCGAAGTCGGCCGCGGGCTGGTGGCGCGCGATCGTCCACGGCCGGTCGCGGACTTCGCGCTGACCGATCACCTGGGTGACGAGCAGTCGCTGTCCGATTACGACGGCCAGGTGGTGCTGCTGAATTTCTGGGCCAGCTGGTGTCCGCCCTGCGTGCACGAGATCCCGTCGATGAACCGCATGGCCGAGACCCTGGGCGAGGGCTTCGCCATCGTATCGGTCAATTATCAGGAAAGCGCCGAGCACATCACGGCCTTCATGCAAGAGGTGCAGGTGGATTTCCCGGTCCTGATGGACTTCGACGGACGGGTGGCTGCCGATTGGCGCGTTTTTGCCTTCCCCAGTTCGTTCATTCTCGATCGTGACGGCCGCGTGCGCTATTCGGTCAACAGCGCCATTGAGTGGGACGACCCCGATGTCATCGCCACGGTCGAGGCCTTGATGGCGGAGCCGAAGTAGCTGATTCGCTGCCTGGCGGAGTCACCGCCGATTCGCCACCCATTCCGTCCTTGCGAGCACCGCGAAGTAATCGGGTGGGGCTGTGCCCTGGTCTGGCCGATGGCGTCGCTGCGCTTGCAACGACGAGGCAGGTGTCCTCTCGGGCTAGCCGTCGGTCTCGCCCTCGACCGTGGTCAGGCCGAAGGCGTGCCACATCTGCATGCCGCCGCGGTACCACTTGAGGCGCTCGGCCGGGTAGCCGAGGCCCCCGAATCGGCTTCCGGGAGGATTGTTAATATCCGGTCTCCTGCATGTTGTATGTGATAGCCTTCACAAAAATGAAAGGTCGCGGGTTAGGGGGCTGATGGACAGGGGAGTGGAGTATGACCGGGCGCGCATGCCCAGGGTCTTTGTCGGGAAGTGGGCACGGGTCACTTGCGGCGTTTTGCTGCCATGGATCCTGTCGGTCCCCGGCTACGCTGCAACTCTGGACCAGCAGCGCGAACAGGCCGTTGCACTTGCCCAGGAAGGGCGGGTGATCGAGGCCGCCGAGCGTTTGCGTGCGCTGGAGGCCCGCTCCCCGAATCAGCCCCGCCTGCAAGCGGACCTGATTGTTGTGTTGCGTCTGGTCGGGGACAACGCCGCGATCGTCTCTCGAACCCAGGACCTCGATCCCGAGTCCGTCCCGGACTATGCCCACATGAGCTGGGCCTTCGCCCTGCGTGACGAAGGCGAATTTGCGGCAGCGGCGACTATCCTGCGCGACTCTAGGAAAAGGCTGGGTAGTTCCGCGCAGATCCTTTTCGCCGTGGCCAGCGCCGAGGCAGGTGATGCAGCAACGGCGCGCCAGGCCCTTGCGGAAATTGACCCCTTGCCCGAATCGGTTCAGGAGCTGGCTCTGATGGCGTATGGCTTGCGCCAGTCGGATACACCGCGTCAGGCTCTGGCAATGGCCAATCGTGCGCGCGCGCGCGATCCACTGCATCCTCTTGCATTCCAGGAGCAGACCCTTTCCCTGTGGACTCTTGGCGCCAGCAACCGGGCGTTGTCCGCGATGCAGGAGCGGCCGGATCTGTTCGAGGACGGTGTTCGCTATCAGGCCGAGGCGGATGCGATCGCGGCGGATATCCGGCAGGCACTGGATATCCGCTCCGAGCTGGAGGCCGAAGGACGCCACGAAGAGCGGGACCGGGAGCTGAATCGGGTCCTGGCCAGCGCGGACGAATTTCTTTCGCGCATCCCGGAGGCGCATCCGCAGCATTTGCGGGTCCGTTTCGATCGAATCGCCTTGTTGCGGGAACTCGAGCGAATGCCGGAGACGGTCGCGGCATTCGAGGCACTACCGGACCGCACGATCGCACCGGCCTATGTGCGTCGGGCGGCGGCCGATGCCTACCTGGCTGAAGAGCAACCCGAAACGGCCCTGCCCCTGTACGAGTCCCTGGTTCCGGAGGACGAGCCGCCGGAGGTCTCGTTGCTGCTGGACCTCTATTACACGCACATCGCGCTCGAGGAATATTCCGCGGCGGCGGCTCTGCTTGAGCGCGCCCAGCGCCACACGCCGGTCTGGCTGGAAATCGATCCGGATCGTGATCCGATCCCCAACTGGGAGCGGGTCGACGTCGATCAGCTTCGGGTGTACGACGCGGCCTATCGCCAGGATCTCGATCGAGCCTGGGAACGCAGTGGAGAACTGGTCCGTCAGGCTCCGGCCCACACCGGTCTGCGGAACACCCAGGCGCGCATGGCTCGCTGGCGCGGCTGGCCGGCGCGCTCGCGTGACATCACCGAAGTGGCGGAGCGCTGGGCGCCCGATGC
Source organism: Thioalkalivibrio sp. AKL7 (assembly GCF_000381705.1). NCBI lineage: Bacteria > Pseudomonadati > Pseudomonadota > Gammaproteobacteria > Chromatiales > Ectothiorhodospiraceae > Thioalkalivibrio > Thioalkalivibrio sp. AKL7. The sequence continues at coordinate 53,273 of NZ_KB906954.1, forward strand.
ACGGGATACGCGACTCAATCGGGCGGAGAATGCGCGCGACCTGGGCGAGCACGACACCTGGGTCCAGGAAGTCGAGTCCCTGCGGGCCGATTATCCCCGGAGTACGGATGTTCAGCGCCTGTCCGAAGAGCTGGAAGACCGTGGCCGCCCCTCCATCGAGAGCGAGGTCGTTTTTGGCCGGACATCGGGTGGCGAAGGGCTGGTAAGCGGTGATCGCGACCGGGAATGGCGTACCCGACTGAATTCGCCCTGGTCCGATCATCCACTTCGGGCCTTTCTGGAACATCGCTACACCACGGCGTCATTCGGCGATACCGATGGACGCTATGACCGCATTGGTGCGGGCATCGAGTGGGACGCGCGGCGCCAGCAGGCCTGGTTGCGCTTCGATCGTGATCTCAAGGGGGATGCCAATCCCGGGATCGCGGCCGGATGGTCGCGGTGGCTCGGTGACCACTGGCGGATCGGCGTCGAAGCGGACAGCTACTCGATGGAGACGCCCTTGCGGGCGATCGATGCGGGTCTGAAAGGCTGGTCGGCCTCAGCTTCCGTGGACTGGCGGGCCCACGAATCCCTCTCGGCGTATGCCAACGTGGGCCTGTTGTCGATTGATGACGGCAATCACCGGAGCTCGCTGGGCGGGGGCGTCACACGACGAGTGTATGCCAGTGCCCACCACACGACCGATGTGGGCGCCGATTTCTTTTTCCAGAACAACAGCCAGCCGGGCGGACCCTATTTTAACCCGGAGCAGTCGGCCAGCACCTCCGTTCGGGTGGACCACGACTGGATTACCTGGCGTGACTACGACCGGGCCTTTACGCAACATTTTCACGCCGCGGTCGGTACGGGCTACCAGTCCGGGTTTGGCAGTGACCCGACGGTGGCGCTGCGCTACGAGCATCGCTGGGATCTGGATCGTCGCTGGTCCGTCGACTACGGCCTCGGCTGGGGTTCCACTACCTACGATGGTGACCGGGAAGACCGGCTGTTCGGGCTTGTGCGCCTGCGAGGGACCTTCTGATGCGTCGTCTTATGATCATCCTGCTGATGCTTGCGGGGGTATCGCATGGCCTAGTGCATGCGCAGGACGCCTTCACCATCCCGGGTGGGCACTTCCTCGCGCTTTCCTATCATGATGTACGCGACGACGTGCAGCCGGGGAGGGATGCGGACCCGTACGCCGTCAGCACGCAGCGGCTGGTGGAATGGTTTGACTGGATGGAGCGGCAGGGGTGGCGGCCGGTTTCGTTGCAGCAGATCGTTGATGCCCGCGAGGGAAGGGAGCCGCTGCCGGCCAATGCGGTGCTGCTGACCTTCGATGATGGTCTGGCCAGTGTCTACAGCCACGTGTTCCCGTTGTTGCAGGCCTATGAGTATCCGGCGCTGGTCGCGCTGCAGACCGGTTGGTTGGAGACCGTCTGGGCGGGCGAGGATGTCACCTACAACCCCGAGACATTCGCGGATGTCGCGAGCCCCGAGCCGGCAGCAGATCAGCCCCCGCCCGGGACCGTCACGTACAACGAAGCGCCGCTCGGAGCCGAGGGCTTTCTGGCGCTGTCCGAGTTGCGCGAGATGCAGGCATCGGGGCTGGTGGAATTCGCCAGTCACAGTCACGACCTGCATCGCGGCATCCTGGCCAACCCGCAGGGGAACGAGCAGCCAGCGGCCATTACGCGTCGTTATGACCCGGAAAGCGGCCGTTACGAGGACCACGACACGTTCCGTCAGCGGATCCTCGATGACATGCGGGCCAGCAGTGCCTCGCTGGAGGCGATGGTAGGTGTTGCGCCGCGCGCCATCGTCTGGCCCTACGGCGCTCACAGTGCGGAGGTGGACGCACTGGCGACGGAGGCCGGGATGCCCTGGTCGATCTCGCTAGGCGCGGACCCGGTCAACCACCCGGAACAAGCGCGGGTCAACCGCTTGCTGATCAGTGGAGATCCGCGGCCGGTACAGATTGCGCAGAGCGCGCGTCCCGAATCCGCGACACGTGCGACATCGCCGCAGCCACAGCGGGTGGTCCATGTGGATCTTGACTACGTCTACGATCCCGATCCGGAGCAGACCAATCGCAATCTCGGTGTACTCCTGGACCGCATCCAACGGATGCAGGTCCGCACGGTCTACCTGCAAGCCTTTGCCGACCCGAACGGTGATGGCAACGCGGATGCGTTGTACTTTCCGAATCGGCACCTGCCCGTGCGTGCCGACTTGTTCAATCGCGTCGCCTGGCAGCTGCGGACGCGGGCCGGGGTGCGTGTGTATGCCTGGATGCCTCTGCTCTCGTTCGATTTGCCCGACCGGGACCTCCATGCCGCGCTATCGGTGCGCCGGCCCGGACCCGAAGGTGCCCCCGTTCCGGCGGACCGCGACTATCGCCGCTTGAGCCCGTTTCTCCCCCGGTCTCTGGAGATTGTCGGCGATATCTATGCGGATCTCGGGATGGCGGCAAGCGGTATCGCCGGGGTGTTGATCCACGACGACGCCTATCTGGCCGCCGACGAGGACCTGGCGGCCTGTCAGGGCGGAGCGCGCTGGCCCGGAACGGACCGCCCGCTCTCGGATTGCACTCTGCGGCCGGAGGAGAAGACCCAGGCCCTGATCGATTTCGGGGACGAGGTGATCGGCCGGCTGCGCTATTTCACCAATCTGTCTCTCGAATTTCGCACCGCGCGCAACCTGTATGCGCGGGTGATTCTCGAACCGGAAGCCGAGGAGCGGTTCGCCCAGGCGCTGCCCGCTGCGGTCGAGGCATACGACGAGGTCGCCATCATGGCCATGCCCTGGCTGGACGGGACCGAGCTTCCGCCGGATGTCTGGCTGGCCCGACTCGCGGATGCGGTGGAGGAGCAGATCGGGGGCTTCGAGGACGTTGTATTCGAGTTGCAGGCGCGTGACTGGCGCGGCGAAGGCCGCTGGCTGGAAGCGACGCTCTTGCGCGACTGGATGGAGCAGCTTGTGCGGCGCGGGGTGCTGAACTTCGGGTACTACCCGGACGACTTCCTGCGGGATCAGCCGGAATTCGGCCCCACGTTCGAGGGCATGTCTCTGAATGCCTTCCCTCATCCGCGATAGGGAGTCGGCATGACCTTCAACGCCCTGACCAATTTTGCCTTCTTCTACCCGCTAATCATGGCCTGGGTCTGGATCATTGGGGGCGTCTGGTATTACCTCCGCTGGGAGCGCCGCAAGGGGGCCGACCCCGATCATCCGCCCGACAGTGGCAGTCTGGCTGCGTGCAGCATCATCATTCCTTGCTTCAACGAGGCAGAGGTGATTCGCGACACGATCCATTACGCCCATGCGAGCGAGTACCACGACTTCGAGATCATCGCCGTCAACGATGGCAGCAGCGATGCAAGCCCCGAGATCCTCGAACAATTGACCCACGAGTATCCCCGTCTGCGCGTGGTGCACCTGGCCAGCAATCAGGGCAAGGCCGTTGCCCTGCGGACCGGGGCACTGGCGGCGCAGAACGACTTTCTGATCTGTATCGATGGCGACGCGTTGCTGCATCCGAACGCCGTGGCCTGGATGATGTTCCACCTGACTTCGGGTCCCCGAGTGGGCGCCGTTACCGGTAACCCGCGCATCGTCAACCGCAGCAGCCTGCTGGGCAAGCTTCAGGTTGGGGAGTTCTCGGCCACCATCGGTCTGATCAAGCGCGCCCAGCGAGTCTACGGGCGCATATTCACCGTCTCGGGAGTGATCGCGGGTTTTCGTCGCACGGCCCTCGATCGGGTCGGGTACTGGAGCAGCGACATGGTCACCGAGGACATCGATATCTCCTGGCGGCTCCAGCTTGACCACTGGGATATACGATACGAGCCCAATGCGCTGTCTTACATCTACATGCCGGAGACTCTGGCAGGACTTTGGCGTCAGCGCCTGCGCTGGGCTCAAGGGGGGGTGGAGACGGTGCTCCGCCACGGCGCCAGTCTGTTCCATTGGCCCAAGCGGCGGCTATGGGGCGTGGCCCTCGAGTATGTGGTCAGTATCGTCTGGGCCTACGTCATGTTTGTCATCATCCTTGTGGCCTTGCTGGGTCTGGTTATCGAGCTTCCGGAAGGCTGGATCCAGCCGGGGCTTCTGCCGCAATGGGCGGGCGTAATTCTCGGACTGACCGCGCTGATGCAGTTCCTTGTCAGTTTGATGATTGATCGTCGCTACGAGGTCGATGGCCGGTTTTTCCGCAATTATTTCTGGGTGATCTGGTATCCACTGGCGTTCTGGCTGTTGTCCATGGTCACCACGGTCGTGGCGGTCCCGCGCGCCCTTCTCAAGCGTTCCGGAGAGCGTGCTCGATGGATCAGCCCGGATCGCGGGCTGCGGCCCCCGGAAGAATGAGCCCATGAAGCACTTGCGACCGCGTGTTCCCAAAATGATCGACCGCTCGGATCTGGAGCCGAGTAGAAAGCGCTATATCAGTCAGTTGGTCAGTCTCGTTGGATGGGGCATCTGGATCTACCTGTTCACACCCCTGATCGCATTGGTCGGGTGGGCGCTGGGCGTGGAGTTGTTCGAGCGCTACATCCTGGATGACCCCATGGGCACGTTGCGGGCAATTCAAACGTACGCCATCACGATTGTCTCGGCGGGCGTGATCTTCATAGGGTGGGCCGGTTACAACTGGTTCCGCTTTTACAACAAGGAACGTCGGCGCGCACCGGAACCGGTCGGGACCGAGGAGTTGGCCCGGCATTTCGGCATCGATCGTGACGAGGCCGAGATTATCGCAACGGCTCGCATTGTGACGGTTCATTTTGATGAGACCGCACGGATCGTCGATGTCCAGACCATGGTTCCGCGAGCTCCATCGGAGCTCGCAGGCGATTCCGACGAATCCAGTGACTCTGACCCGCCGGCGGACCCGAATGGGGAGCGCCGCTACGGCTGACTGGCGGTGGTTTCTTTGTACGCCCGTTATTGGTCGGCCTTGCCGCCCGCGGGGTTACCTACACGCCGGATTGCTTCGCAGCGCTCGCAATGACGAGATGGACGTGAACGGGCTAGTCGCTGGTCTCGCCCTCGACCGTGGTCAGGCCGAAGGCGTGCCACATCTGCATGCCGCCGCGGTACCACTTGATGCGCTCGGCCGGGTAACCGAGGTTGGTCAGGGTGCGGATGTTGGTGGGTGACTGGCCGCACCAGGGGCCGTTGCAGAACAGCACCAGGGTCTTTGCCCGGCTGAAGTCGTAGAAGTCGCCGTCGAAAATTGCGCCGAAGTCTTCGGTCAGCACGTTGCGCACGTCGTCCGGGTCCGCGCCGGAGGCAAAGTGCAGGCGGTCCCAGGGGATGTTGACGGCGCCGGGGATGGTGCCGCGGCGGTATTCGCGCGGGGTGCGCGAATCGATGATCACCAGGTCGTCGTGCTCCGTGGTCTGCTGGAGGTAGTCGATGAACTCCAGCTCGCCCAGGGTCTCGACGCCGGGCCCAAGGCTCATCGGCTGGATACAAAACGGCGGGCAGGGCCGTGCGATCTGTGCGTAGTCGAGGTCGATGGTTGCGAAGGTGTCCTGGTCGCGGGTCACCGTTACCAGTTCGTCGCCGTGGCGCACCTCGAACTCGGCCATGTCGGTGGTGATGCCGACCTCTGTTTCCGCGAATGCCGGAGCGCTCAGGAACAGGACCGCCGCTGCGAGCAGGTTTGATCGCACTTTTGGTGCGGTAAAGGGTGCTTTCATGGGGGAGGCTCCGCTATGTCTCTCATACCTCGAACGTAGACTCGAACTGCGGCGATTGCGCGAAATAATGCCTGCCCGCGTGGGCATTTCCTGACCCGGTAACGTCCTGCACAAGGGGGCGCGCGATCCATCTGGTGGGGGGTGACCGATGATGTACGGACGCCTTGATATTCGGGGGGTCGTGCAGGTCTGGTAGGGTGCGCGCTCGCTCGCGCGGGGCAGGTGCGCGCAGGATTGCGTCCAGAGGAAGGAAGGTGTTTGTGTTGCGAGGAATGCGTACGTTCTGGGTGGCCGGCATTGCGCTGGTGGCCACCGGGTGTTCCATCACCCAGTCGATCGAGCCGCTGGATGCGGTGGATGTCAGCCTGGTCTGCGTGCTCGACAACCCCGAGATCCACATGGCTGGATTTCAGCCCGAGATGCGCGAACTGATCGAGCAGCGAGGCATCCGCACGGACGTCTATTCCGGTTCCCGCCCTGCACGGTGTTCGCATTACCTGGAACACACCGCGAACTGGAAGTGGGATCTGGCAATGTACCTCTCGTACGCCGATCTTCGCGTCTATGACGCCCAGGGCCTGGCGGGGCAGGCCACCTACGATGCCCGCAGCGGTAGCGGGCGGATGGACAAGTTCGGGCCGACCCGAGAGAAGCTTGCGCCGCTAGTGGACGAGCTGTTTGCGCAAGTGAATGCCGTGGAGTTGATCCGCGGAGGTGAACAGGCGGATCAGGAACGCGTTGAAGACTCCGACGGCCGTTCGGTCGAGGCGCGACTGGAAGAGCTGGATCGCTTGCACGACCGGGGGCTGATTACCGAAGCGGCCTACGAGGAGCGTCTGCGCGCCATCCTGGCGGATCTTTAGCACACCCCGCGCGGCGCCGCGCCCTTTCCGGGCCGCTATGCGTCGTCGTCCAGCAGGTCGCGGATCTGGTCGGTCACGCCGGGTTCGGTCCATTCGATGGCGCCGAACAGGTAGTAGCGCAGGCGGCCCTTGCGGTCGACGACGTAGCTGGTGGGGTAGGCCATCGCGCGCCAGTCGTCGAGGGAGTCCTGTTCCGGATCGAGGAGGATGGTGAACTCGGTCTGCACCTCGTCCTCGATGAAGCGGCGGATAGTGTCCTTGTCCTCTCCCAGGTTCACCGCCAGGATGCGAAAGCCTTGGTCGCGCAGTTCGTCCTCCAGCAGTTGCATGGACGGCATCTCGTGCACGCAGGGCGGGCACCAGCTGGCCCAGAAATTGATCAGCACCACCTCGCCGCGATAGTCCTCCAGTCGATGGATATCCCCCGCCAGGTCGGGCCGCTCCAGCGGCGGGGCCGCCACGGGTTCATCCAGGGCGTTGAGCTGTGCGTCGGTGCCGCTTGGGGTGCGTACCGTCAGGTCCGTGTCCGCTTCGGCCACGGCGGGCGTCCGTTGGTGAGGCAGCCGCGTCAGCAGGTCCATGGCGAAGATAATCTCGCGGTGGAAGGTCTCGCTGGCGAGCCGCTCGGCTTCCGTCGCATCGGGGCGGAAGAAGAAGCGGTCGCGGATCCCGGGAAGCAGCCGCGCACCCACCGCGCTACTGCCCTCGGTCAGCCCGCTGCGAATCCGCCCGAGATGCTGGCGCTGGGGCGACTGGGCCGGTTGCAGGATGTACACCGGCAGATTAGTCAGCCGGACGATGGGTTGTAGTTCGGCCTCATCGGTATCCACCCCGGTATGCAGAAAGGGGCTGGTCATCAGCAGTCCGGCCAGGTAGTCGGCCTCGGGGTGGGCTTGTTGCCACTGGTACAGGCCGGTGAGCAGCCAGGGCAGGGCACGGTCATGCCCGAAGGCATAGACCGGTCGTCCGGTATCGGTGTGGGTTGCCTCGATCAGGTCCGTCACCGTGGCGGTGGGCATGTCGTCGAAGCTGGATGCCGCCTCGGGCAGGAAGTGGCCGCTGAACGGATCGACCAGCCAGGTCTCGACCCCGGCCGCCTGCAGCGCCAGCGCCTGTTGTCGATGGCCGTCCTGCAGGCCGTGTTCGGAAGGAAACCACAAAAGCACGGCGTCGCCATCGGCGCGATAGCGTTCCACCGGGATCTCGGCCCCGCCGGCCTCGATCGAGGCGGTGGCGTCGACTGCGCCCGTCGGGCCGTTCGCCTCCTGCGCCGGTGCAGCGAACGGGATCATCAGCAGGGCCGCGAGGGCAAACAGGCGTACGAGGATGCGGTGTGTCATGGAAACCTTGGTGAAGGGGCTCGGGAATAGACGCGCGAGAGCTTGATATTGCTCCACGGATCTCCTGCGGGGTGTCAGGATTGTGTTCGCCGTCGGGGATTCCGGTCCCTACAACGCGGGCATGCCTGCAACGGATATGGGTTCGGCGGGGGCGATGATGATGCGGTCACGTCCGCCGTCCTTCGCGGCATACAGGGCCTGGTCGGCGCGTCCCAGCAGCGAGTCCATGGTGTCGCCGGGGTGGAAGCTGGCGATCCCGGCCGAGCAGGTCTGGCCGTTGGGCATCGCGGTGCGCAGGCGTTCCAGCACGCGGCGGGCCTGCTGCGCATCAATGTGCGGGAATACCACCACGAACTCCTCGCCGCCAAAACGTGCCAGCAGGTCCGTGGGCCGCAGGATGGGGCGCCAGGCATCCACCATTTCCTGCAGCAGGGCATCGCCGGCTGCATGGCCGTGGGAATCGTTGAAGCGCTTGAAGTGGTCAATATCCAGGAATGCGAGGTTGAGCGGGCCCTGGGTGCGTTCGGCGCGGGCGATCTCGCGGGTTAACTGTTCTTCCAGGTGGCGCCGATTGCCGGCCCCGGTCAGCGGGTCGGTACGCGAGAGGTTCTCCAGGCGCTTGGCCTGGTGCTGGGTCTCGCGCAGCAATCCAGCCATGCGGTACAACACCAGCAGGAACAGCAGGATGGAGGCGATCGCCGCAACGCGAATGATCTCCATCTCGCTGCCCGCCGTGAACAGGATCACCATCGGCACCAGGACGGACGCGGCGCCCAGCACGAGCAGACGCCGGCCGGAGAGTTCGGCGTGCGAGGTGTGTGCGCGCGGTTCGGTCTTGGCGGAAGGATGCCATGCCGCCGCCACGATGAGGGAATAGGCAATCAACCAGAAGGCATCGGTCAGTCCGCCCGCGGTGTACCAGCCGGTGGAGTTGCCGTGGGCGTAGAGCAGGTCGGCCGTCAGATAGGCGAGCATCCCCAGGAGGAGGAAGCTGTGGGCCGTGATGCCGGTTCGGTGGAGGAACACCAGGCGCAGGACCAGGGGCAGCAGGATCAGGTCCGCGACCGGATAGCCCGTGGATACCAGCAGTTGCAGCCAGGTCAGGTCGGGGTCGTAGGTGTAGGGTGCGATCAGCAGGGCCCACCCGAGCACCGCGGCCGAAATGCCCACGATCAGGGCATCCACAAACGCGCCGTCGTCGCGTGCGGTCTGGCTTCCCAGTTGCCACAGCGCGATGGCGAACAGCGGGTATACCGACAGGTAGAAGATATCCGCGGCTGAGGGGAAGGGTTCCAGGCCCTGCAGATCGAGCCAGTACCAGATGCCGTGGCCGATGGCCGCCAGCGTCAGTGCGGTGGCGATCAGGCCCCAGGCGGTCGCGGCGAATGGCCTCGGCCGGCGCAGTGCGGCGATGCCGACAGCGAGGGCAGCGCTTGTGGTGCCCAGCACGTAGAGACTGCTGGCCAGCAGGCCATAGGGCAGGGCGACATAGGTTGCGGTCAGCAGGAGGCCAATGCCCAGAAGAACCTGCCAGGTATCCGGCCGAACGGCCCGGGCGCCGCGATGGTTTCCCCCGTCAGCGCAGTGCGTGTCGTCGTGCTGGATACTGGCCCATTTCCCCATAGACAATATGGTGACAGACCGATTGCGGGTTGTCCCGTTTCGGCATGCCTCTTGAGCCGCTCAGCCGGGCGCCACGGGCTACAAATAGCCCGTGGCGCCCGGCAGGTTACGTTACAGGCCGATCAGTTCGGCGTGGACACCGGTCGCGGTTACCGTGTCCAGCAGCTTGCGGCTGTCGACCCGTTCCGGATCGTACTCCACCACCATCAGGTGGGGCCGTTCGTCGTGACTGGAGGCGGCCATGACGCCGGGGAGTTCACGCAGGGTGTCCTGGATGCGCTCGCGGGCCGCGTGGTCGGTGTTTTCGTCGATGTGGATGGTGACATCCGCCATGTGATTGCTCATTGGGGGTTCCTTCGGCTGCTGGGCCGTGTGCCTTTACCCTGAATATAGACACTGTACGGGGTGGCTCAAGCGGAGGCCTGGCCGGCGGCGGAACAGGGGGCTATGGTGGAGGGATGGACGCCAAAAGGAGAATCACGATGCGAGCGATCTGGCTGGGACTGGCCCTTGCCGCGGTAGGTAGTACCGCGCAGGCCGAAGAACTGACGGGCGACACGCTGCTGGAGGCCGCCAACGCCGAGATCACCAACATCGACAAGGAGGGCCTGCAGGAGTGGATCGCCAGCGAGCCGGACCATGTCGTGATCGACGTGCGCACCCGCACCGAGATCGAGCGCACCGGCGGGCAGATCCGGTCCAGCGAGACGCTCAATATCCCGCGTGGCTGGATCGAGTTCGAGGTGCCCGGCGAGATCCCGGACAAGGACACCCCGATCGTCGTCTATTGCGGCCAGAACCTGCGCAGCGTGGCCGCCGCGCAGACCCTGCAGCAGATGGGCTACACCAACGTGCAGAACTACCCCGGCGGCTTCTTCGAGTGGCAGGACGCGGGCCTGCCACTGTACGTGCTGGACAAGGCGCGCGACTCGTTCCTTTATGACCGGCCGCAGGAGGTGACCGATGGCGTGTGGTCGGCGATTGGCGCGACCCAGCCCTCCACCTACGAGAACTCCGGCCACAACAACAACCTGTCGTTCATCATCACCGAGGACGGCGTGGTGGTGATGAACGCCGGCGACAACTACCTGCTGGCTAAATCACTGCACGAGGAGATCCGGAAGCTTACCGACCAGCCAGTGAAATACGTGGTGCTGGAGAACGCCCAGGGCCATGCCATGCTCGGCATGACCTACTGGCAGGAGCAGGGCGCCACGGTGATCGCGCACAAGGATGCCTGGCGCGAGATCGAGGCCAACGGCCAGGCCAGCCTGGAGGGTGCGCCCAACCGCACCCGTGACAAGGCGTTCATGACCGAGCTGGGTACGCCGGATGTGACCTTCGCCACGCGCCTCGACCTGGACATGGGCGGCGAGACCATCCAGATCCGCTACCTCGGACCGGGCCATGCCCCGGGCGATATCGCCATCTGGGCGCCCGAGCGCAAGGCGCTGATTACCGGCGACCTGGCCTTTCACCAGCGCATGCTCCCGATCTTCGATTACACCGATACCGCCGGCTGGATCGAGACCTGGCATGAACTGGAGGCCCTGGATGCCGACTACATCATCCCGGGCCACGGCGAGCCGGTGAATGACTTCGACGTGCTGCGCCGCTACACCCACGACTACCTCGTGCATCTGCGCGAGGAGGTCCAGCGCATCCTCGACGAGGGCGGCACGCTGAACGATGCCTACAACATCGACCAGTCCGCCTACCGCCACCTGGACACCTACGGTGAACTGCACCGCCAGAACGCCGGCCGCGTCTTCCGCACCATGGAGTTCGAGGACTTCTGAACCGGAATCCGGGTGCGGTGACCTGGTCATTGCGAGCGCAGCGAAGCAATCACCATCCATAACCCGGGCCGCCCATCCGCGGCCCGCCCCCTCCAGGGTATTGATCGGGCCTGTGCAGCGCATGGGCTCGATCGTTTTCCCGCGATGTATCGTGGCCGGCGTATGGCGTTTCGCATATGTTCGCGCTAAATTAGAACGAACGTTCGGTTCGGTTGTGGTGATGACGGAAAATCCGAGGCAATCGGTGCGCGGTGCCGCACTGCGCAAGCTCGTGCTGGATACCGCCCTGGAGCGGTTCAGTCGCGATGGCTATTTCAATACCTCCATCCATGACATCCGTCGCCAGGCCGGGGTCTCCATCGGCTCGATCTATCACCACTTCGGCAACAAGGAGGCGCTGGCCAAGGCGCTGTACGACGACCTGCTGCAACGCATGGACGCCGGCCTGGCCGAGGTAATGAGGCGCGAGAGTGACTGCCGTGCGCGCTGTGACGGGATCATCGCGTTCCTGTTCGTGGCCGCGATCGAGGCCCCTCAGACCCTGCGCTTCGTGCTGGAGGCGCGCCACCGCGAGTTTCTTCCGGACGAGCCACCGGTGTGTTCCTCGCAGCCGTTCCAGCGCATGCGCCAGTGCATCGAGCAGGGCATCGAGTGTGGCCAGGTACGACCGATGGAGGTTCCGGTAGCCGCCACCGCCGCATTCGGCGGCGCGATCCGCCTGTTGCACCTGCACCTCGACGGTGTCCTGGAACAACCGCTGGCGCACTACCTGGCCGAGACACAGGAGGCCGCTTGGCGGGCTATTGCCGTGACCCCGGTGGATCCATCCAATCCCGCTTCAACCCCGAAGGAGAGTCCCCAATGAAGATCGTTGCATCCCTGTTCCTGCTGCTGGCCCTGTCCCTGACCACCCTGAGTGTCCACGCCGACGTCCCCACCGATGCGCTTGCCCTGGAGGGCGTCGAGCAGGGCCGGGTGGTCTTCGACCTCAACAACACCGACCCGGAAATGCTCGCCCTGTACCTGATGGTGATTCGCGAGACGCATGAAGACTTGACCGACCAGGGTGTGGAACCGGACATGATCCTTGCCTTTCGCGGGCGGGCCGTGACCATGGTGTCCGAGGACCGCGAACGCTTCGATCTGACCGAGTTCGACCACCTCGACGCCATCGAGGAGCACGTGGCTGCGTTGAAGGAGAAGGGCGTTCGCATGGAGTCCTGTGCCGTGGCCACCCGCCTGTTCGGGGTCGAACATGGCGAGCTGCTGCCCGGCATCGAACCGGTGCGCAACACCTTCGTCTCCCTGACCGGCTATCAGGCGCAGGGCTACGCGGTCATCCCCATCTACTGAGTCCGATTGATTCAGGCTCCGAGTCCGGGGACGAGACACCCGGACCTAAACCACGAAAGGAGGAGTATCCATGCGAAACCGAATAGTGATCCTGCTGGTGGCCCTGCTGCTGCCGCTCGGGCTGGGTTCGACGGCCGCCGCCGAGGGCCTGGACAACCGTGAGGCGACCCAGGGCATCGAGACCATGCGGGCGGTCTACGACATGCGCAAGTCCGACCCGAACGTGATGCTCGCCTATTTGCGTGGCATCGCCACCAACCACGAGAACCTGATCAAGGAGGGTGTGGAGCCCGATCTGCGCATGGTCTTCATCGCCGAGGCCGTCAAGTTCATCACCACGGACCCCGAGCCGGAGATCGCCATCGACCACGGCGACACCCTGGAAGAGATCGCCACGGCCGTCGACCGCCTCGATGAGCTGGGCGTGAAGATGGAGGTCTGCGCCGCCGCGACCCGCGCCTACGGGGTGGACAACGACAAGGTGCTGGAGCCCATCCAGCCGGTCCGCAGTGGGTTCATCGCCGTCATGGGGTACCAGAACCAGGGCTACGCACTGGTCCCCGTCTACTGAGTTCCCGTCGGCCCTCACACGGGCCCGTGCTTGTCGTCGCAGGGAGGCGACGACTTTTTTGCCGGCAGCGCGGTGGAAAACCGCTGCGAACCCGTCCGGGGGACGTCGGGCGGACGGGGCATCCGCGACCCGGTCTCCCTGCTCATCGATCCCTCCTCTATCGGCCTCGAGTGATGCCCTCCACTCGGCCCCGTGCTTTGCGAATACCATGCTGCGCGAGATTCGGGAATTGCTCCGGCGGGAAACCTTGCGGGCGGGGCGGTGTCCCAGCCTCGCGTGCTGCCAAACGGCATTGGCGCGAAGTGATTTCGCACCGCGGGCGCCCCGGACGATCCAACCGGGGCGCCCGCGGCCCTCACCGAATCCATGGGATCAACGCAATGCCCAGCAGCCGTGATCTGCTTGACGGACTGGCCCACCTGACAGGGATTCGCAATGCCCAGCGTCTGGAATACAGCCTGCTCAAGACGCTGGACGACATCTACGAGAATGCCTGCATCTGGGCGATTCAGCTTGATGTCGAAGGCCAGCCCCGGAGCCTGCATACCTTTGATCGCAAGCACGATGCCGTGATGACGGTGCCGTTCGACCCCAAGGATCAGCCGGTCCCTGACGGGTTGCTGGAGCAGGCGTTGGCAACCGGTCAGCCGGTTGCCGAGGCCGATGCGTCCGGTCGTCGGGTCTCGGTCTTTCCGATGTCCGGGCTCAACGAGTTCAGTATCTGCCTGGTGTTTTCATTCGATGGCGACGATGCTGACGAGTCCCTGGATGCCCGCCTGGTCAAGAGCTTCCTTTCGGTGTATCGCAACTTCGTCAAGCTGATTGATGACGCCCAGACCGATGAGCTCACCGGTCTGCTTAACCGCAAGACCTTCGACGACAATTTTCGCGACCTTGCGACACTGGAGCGCAGCGTCCACCGGCCGGGCCTGGCGGAGGACCGCCGCCAGGAGGCCGATCCCGAGGAGACTCAGATCTGGCTGGGCGTGATCGACATCGACGACTTCAAGAAGGTCAATGACGGATTCGGCCATGTCTACGGCGACGAGGTGTTGATTCTGCTCGCGCGGCTGCTGCAACAGAGTTTCCGCGACAATGACTTGGTCTATCGCTTTGGCGGCGAGGAGTTCGTGGTGCTGGCCGAGCTTGCCGGTGCCGACAGGGCGGCCGCAGCCTTCGAACGCCTGAAACACGCGGTCGCCGCCTACACATTGCCGCGAGTCGGCCGGGTCACGACCAGCATCGGCGTGACCCAGTTGCGCCCCTACAAGACCGCCAGCGTGGTGCTGGACGAAGCCGATCAGGTCCTGTACTACGCCAAGGCAAACGGCAAGAACCAGGTCTGTTTGTTCGACCGCCTGGTTGCCGAAGGCGCGATTCAGCCGCCCACGATCAGGACCGGGGAAATCGAACTGTTCTGACCGCGCTTGTCAGCCGCTAACCGCGCGCTAGGCGGCGGTTGAGTGCGTAGACCGACAGCGGCGCGAACACCAGCACGATGCCCAGTGCCCAGGCCAGCGACCAAAGTGCCGGCTCAAGGGCCGGACCATCGGCATTCATCAGTGCGCGCGCCGCGTCGGCCAGCAGCGACACCGGGTTGGCCTGCACGAAGCCCTGCAGCCACGGTGGCATCGTATCCACCGGCACGAAGGCCGAGCTCACGAAGGTGACCGGGAACAGCGCGGTAAAGCCGAACAGCTGCACGTGCTCCGGGTCGCGTGCGATGACGCCGACCAGCACCATCACCCAGGAAAAGGCCACGGCAAAGGTCAGCACCAGCGCCACCATCGCCAGTAGATGGGCCCATGAAGTCTCGAGGCGAAAGCCCAGCAGGAATCCGACGACCAGCAACAGGGCAATACACAGCAGCTGCTTGACCACGTCCGCCAGGATGCGCCCGGCCAGCGGCGCCCAGCGCGGGATGGGCAGGGCGCGAAAGCGGTCGAACACGCCGCGGGTCAGGTCGGTGTTCAGGCCGTGGCCCACGTACACGGTGACGAACAGCATGTTCATCACGATCACGCCTGGCAGCACGAACGCCAGGTAGTTCTCTGGCGAGCCGGCAATTGCCCCGCCGAATACGAACAGGAACAGCACCAGAAACAGGATCGGCTGGATGCTGTAGTCGCCCAGCTCCCAGGGGTTGCGCCGCACCTGCACCAGGCTGCGCCAGGCCAGCGCCAGGGTCTGATCGAGGGCCTTCATGGCGTGTCCTGCGCGTTGCCCGACTCTTCGCGGCTGGCCCCGCTGCGCCCGGTCAGGGACAGGAACACATCGTCCAGACTGGCGCCGCGCAGCCCCAGCTCCGCGACCTCGATGCCGGCGGCGTCCAGCTCTCGCAACAATGCGGGCAGCAGGGCCGGGTCCGACACCGGTACGCTGATCGTTTCGCCCTCCACACGGGGCGGGGTGCCCACCATCGCGGCGACCCGCTCGCCGGCTGCCGCGGCCTGTTCCGCGCGGGCCACCATCAGGAACAGCGAGCGTCCGCCGACCCGGGCCTTCAGTTGTGCGGCGGTGCCTTCGGCGATCACGCGTCCGTGGTCCAGTACTACGATGGAATCGGCCAGGGCATCGGCTTCCTCCAGGTACTGGGTAGTCAGCAGCACGGTTGTGCCGTCGGTCTGCAGTTGGCGGACACGCTCCCACAGGTCGCGGCGGGCCCGCGGGTCGAGGCCAGTGGAGGGCTCGTCGAGGAACAGGATGCGCGGGCGCCCGACCAGGCTGGCGGCCAGATCCAGCCGACGCCGCATCCCGCCGGAGTAGGTCTGGGCCGGGCGCTGGCCGGCCTCGCGCAGGTCGAAATCCTGCAACAACTCGTCAGCGCGGGCCCTGGCCTCACGGCGTTTCAGGCCCAGCAGGCGGCCGATCAGGATCAGGTTCTCCCGTCCGGTCAGCTTCTCGTCCACCGAGGCGTACTGGCCGGTCAGGCCGATGATCTCGCGCACCCGAGCGCCGTCGCGAGCCACATCGAAGCCGCCTACACGGGCGGCCCCGGCGGTGGGCGTCAGCAGGGTGGCGAGCATCCGCACCACGGTTGTCTTGCCGGCGCCGTTTGGCCCCAGCAGGCCCAGTACGTGGCCGGCCGGCACCCGCAGATCCACGCCGTCCACGGCCCGCGTACCGCCAAAGTCGCGCACCAGGCCTTCCACTTCGATGGCGTTGTCCAAACTCGTCTCCCTGTTCGATGCCCTTGCTGAGACGCCGTCTGGCCGTACCGGTTCCTCAGCGTGTCCCTCAGTCGTCTTGCCGCACCTTCAGCAGGTCGCGGATCTCCGTCAACAGTTTCTCTTCGTTGCTGGGTGCCGCGGGTTCCTCCGGCTTGGCCTCTTCCTTGCGCTGCAGGCGGGCGATCCCCTTGATGGCGGCGAATACCACCACGGCGATAATCAGGAAGTCCACCACGCGCTTGATGAACAGTCCGTAATTGATCGTGACCGCCGCCACGCCGTTCTCCGCCTCGCGCAGCACGATCGCGAGTTCTCCAAAGTCGACCCCGCCGATCAGCAGGCCGATGGGTGGCATCACTACATCGGATACCAGTGATGACACGATTTGGCCGAAAGCCAGCCCGATGATGACCCCCACGGCCATGTCGACCACGTTGCCGCGCGCCACAAACTGCTTGAACTCGTTCACGATGCCCATGGCCCTTCACCAGTCGATGGATGCTGCTAGATCTATAGGCCAGCGCCGGGGCGGTTGCCATGGCAGGGCGAAGGGGGGAGACCGGAGTTTGCGCGGTGGGCACGTCAGTTTGAGTGCCGCGCCGTTGCGCTTGACGCGCGTGATTGTGCCGCGCGACGCTGTAAATAGATGCATAGTCTATAAAGGTTATAGCGGAGCGTCGTGGATCCGATCCAGAAGAGGGGGCAATGAAACGAATAGAATCGGCATATCCTTCGGCCATTGGCCGTAACCCACTGGGTGGACATTTCGCGGCCGGGTTTGCCGTGGTCCTGTTGTGGTGTTTCGCCTCAGTGGCCCAGGCATCGACGGGCCCGGATTTCAGCGAACTGTTCGGCGACAGCGACTTCCTCGAGATCATCGAGCGTGACGAGGGGCTCGAGACGCGGCCGACCGGGTATGTGCACCCGGATGCCGAGCCCGATCATGTGTTCCGCATTGATCTGGACGAGGGGCAGGTGCCGATCGGGCAGGGCGTGGTCTATGACGGCTTCCTGATCGACGGGAAACTGCCCGGGCCAACCTTGCGGGTGACCGAGGGCGACATCGTGCGCATGGAGATCACCAACAGCGGCGATGTGATGCATGGGGCGTCGATCCATGCCGCCTATACCCAGACGTCGAAGCACGTGGGAAACATCCTCCCCGGGCAGACCAAGTCGGTCACCTTCCGGGCAACCACGCCGGGCGTGTTCATGTATCACTGTGCCCCGGGTGGTCATGCCATCCCGATGCACGTGATGTTTGGCCAGTACGGGATGATCGTGGTCGAGCCGCGCGATAAGTCCTACCAGCTGGAGGCGGATCTGGGGCAGGAGCCGGATCTGAAGCTGTACATGCTGCAGCACGAGCTGTACGCCAGTGGCAAGGAGGCGGTGGAAGGCGATGTCAGCTATACCGCCTTCAATGGCGCGCTGTTCCGCTATGTGGAGAACCCCATCCGGGTCCGTCCGGGCGACTACGTGCGCATGTACTTCCTGAATGTCGGCCCCAACCTCCTGTCCACCTTCCATATTGTGGGCATCCTCTGGGACTACGTGTACTGGCAGGGGCACCCGGAAGCACAGTGGCCCGGCGGGCAGACGGTAACCGCGGGCCCTTCGGACTCCTGGGTGATCGAGTTCCGCATCCCGCCGGAGGAAGGCGTCTACACGATGCTGGATCATGGCGTCGGGGCCACCAGCCGGGGTGCCATCGGGCTGCTGGACGCCCGAGCGGACGCGGAGACCTCCTCCGAGATCCTGGCCGAAGGCCCCTCGTACGAGCCGGCAGAGCGTGCGGAGCGGATCGGTGAAGCCCGGCGTGTCCTCGCGCCGTTCGGCATTCCCGACGCCGACACCAATCCGGTACCCGCCCGGGCGGATCGTCCGGTCCGGTTCGGGGCGGATGTGGACGAGGTCGTGATCGAGATGAAGGGCAATTCCTTCTACCCGAAGGTGGTCGAGGTGGCGCCGGGCACCAAGATCACCTGGGTGAACGAGGATGTCTTTACCTATGGTTTCGGGGAGACCTCGGGTGCGCACAATGCCGTCGCCATGCGTGGCCCGCAATCGTTCGCCACGGCGATGCTGGGTCACGCCGAGAGCGACAGCGTCACGCTGACCGAGCCGGGCACGTACGACTACATCTGTGCCCCGCACCCGTACATGGAAGGCCGCATCATCGTGCGCGATCCTGAGTAGGTCAGCGCTGAGTCAGGCCATCCTGGCCTTCTCGGAGCACGGGGGCTGCAGCGTGCAGTAACAAAATGCCAGCCCATCAGTGTTTCCTGAACACCCGGCAGGCCGGCTGGACGCGGCCCGATCGGATCGAGCCGCGTGTGACGGGTTGGTGGCGAGGATCAGGCTCCGTGGGCGCTGCGGGAGTCGTCCGGCGCCTGGTCGCGGTCGTGCATGCCGTAGTCGCGCACGACCTCGGCCACGCGCAGGCGGTAGTCGGCGAAGATGCCGCCGCGGCCGGCCGCCTGCACCTGGCGGTGTTCCTCCAGGTTGCGCCATTCCCGAACGGCGGCTTCATCCCGCCAGAAGGACAGTGACAGCACCTTGCCCGGCTGGCTCAGGCTCTCGAAACGCTCGATGGAGAGGAATCCGTCGACGTCCTTCAGGTGTTCGCGCAGACTCGCGGCCGCATCCAGGTAGTCCTGTTTGCGTTCGGCGTGTGGTTCTACTTCGAAGATTACGGCGATCATGGTGGGCTTTGCTTCGGCCGGGATGAAGGGCCGATTAAACCACGTGAATGCCGGTGCTGGGGATGGGGTTCAAGGGGCGAGGAGCCCGTTGGATTGATTACAGCGCCCCCCGGACTCCGCCATCCCGGCCGGAGCGAAGCGCAGAGCCGGGATCTCCTGCGTTGGCGACTCCCCCAACGGCGGAGACCCCGGCTCGCCGCTGCGCGGCGTCCGCGACGAAGGGCAGGGGCGCGGGCGGTTGGAGGGCTGGTGATGAGTGGGCTTCAGGCTGTATCGGGGGTGCTCGCGGTCGGCGTCTCGCGCCGGATCAGGTGGTCGACGTAGAGGAAGCCGAAGGGCACCACCCCAAGGAACAGGACCAGCAGCCATTTCCAGACTGGCCACCCGCTCAGGTGGCTGGCGATCAACGACGTCGCGCCATAGACGATGAACAGGATGCCGTGCACCCAGCCCACGTAGGTCACCGCCAGTGGCATATCCGCGTAGGTGCGTAGCGGCATGGCGACAAAGAGCAGGGTGACGAGGGAAATGCCCTCGACAATGCTGATCAGGCGGAAGAATTTCATAGGGCTGGCCCGGCGGCATGGGAATCGGCGCGGAGGGTAGCACACGGGGCCCGAACGCCTGATAACCTTCCGGTACGATAAGCCTTTGCTCCGGTAACCAGGAACCCGCATGAGCACCAAGCCGCACTGGGAAGACGTCTACCAGACCCGCGCCACCGATGCCGTGGGGTGGTATCAGGCGGAGGCGCGGACGTCGCGAGCCCTGATTCGGGCGGTGGCGTCGGCCCCCGATGCCGCGATTGTCGATATCGGTGGCGGTGCCTCGGTCCTGGTGGACGAACTGCTGGCTGAGGGCTATCGCAACCTGACGGTGCTGGATCTGTCCGGGGCGGCGCTCGAGAAGGCGCGCGAGCGGGTCGGGGAGTGCGCCGCAGCGGTCGCATGGCAGGAAGCGGACGTACTAGAACACGCATTCCCAGAGGCCGCGTTGGATGTCTGGCATGACCGCGCGGTGTTTCACTTCCTGACCCATCCGGATCAACGCGCCCAATACGCGAGGCAGATGCAGCATGCCCTTCGCCCGGGGGGGCATATCGTAATCGGGACCTTTGCGCTGGATGGCCCAGAAAAATGTTCCGGCCTGCCGGTGCAGCGGCATTCCCCGGAGACCCTGCAGGACGCGTTCGGCCCGGATTTCGCGCTGGTGAAGTCGCAGCGGGAGGTCCACGTGACCCCGGGCGAGACCGAGCAGTCGTTCAACTGGTGCGTGTTCCGCAAGAACGACTGATCCCGAGTGCTCCACGTTCAGCGGTGCCGACGCGGCGATCAGCGGCGTTTGACCTCCGCGGCATGGGCCTTGGCCCGGGAGCGGATCTCCTCGAAAAACAGTGCCTCCCAGCGGGTGTTGCGTTCGTCCCTCGACAGGGCGTTGTCCTGCGCCTCGCGCTTGAGGCGCTCATCCGCTCCCGTCTCCGCAGCGTCCAGGATCTGCTTGAAGCTCTCCTGTGCCGCGGCCGCCTTCGGGTCGATCCCTAGGCGTTGCAGGACATCGGCCAGCAGTGCCCCGCCTTTCTTCCACTTCGACCAAAGCCTCATAAGTGGCCCCCTGGGGTTCGTTTGGAACGGCCCGGTCCCATGCGTGACGGGCTCGGAGCCTGGGCTCCGCCAGACAACAAACAGTGTACCCGGGCGCGCCTGCAATGGAATCCGGCCGTCCAAACGGAAAAGGCCCTCCGAAGAGGGCCCCGTCAGCATCGAAAGCGGGCGATCAGTTCGAGAAGAAGCGCACGTTCGGATCGGCCATATAGGCACCGACTTCTTCCGGGTCGGCCGGGGTGATGCCGTCAAGCAGGTCGGCCTCGGTGTAGTCCGTGTTCGGCAGGAAGATGGCGCAGGTCTCAACGGTGGCGCCGTTGTTGAGCAGGTTCATCATCAGCTGCTGTGCGTTCCGGTCGGCCGGCTGCATGGTGGCGCCGTCGAAGTCTTCGGTCGCCATCGTCGCGGCGGGACCGCACAGCAGGACGCGGATCTCCTGACCCTGACGCATGCTCTGGTTGGCCAACACCATGGACATGAACTGGGTGTGGTCGTCGGCCGAGGTGACGCTGACGAACAGCTTGGAGGGCTCATCCGCCTGCGCAACTGTGCCGGCACCGGCGAGGGCGAGAAGGGCGGAAGCGGCTAGAGTCTTGATGGCTCGCATGGAAGCTCCTGATCGGTTCTTAAAGTGGAATGCCAGAATATAATCGTATGCTGATACTAAAAGCAAAAGAATGCGTCTAGATCGCGTTTATCGGGCCACCCCCAAAGGGTCCACCTTCGTCGGGTGGAGGCATCGCGGGCAACTTAAATCTGGGAGTGCGTTCGGCGGCTGGAGTTCCCGGTGCCCCGTGACGAGCCCCCATTTTTCGCATCGCAAGCTCGGATCGCGCGGCTGCTCCTGACGGATCCGTTTTTTTCGGATGCTTTCGTGCAAAGCGGTAGCCGCCCGCCTGGCAAGCCGGAGCCGAAGCCGAGCTCACGGTGCCCTATAAGCGTGGGGGTCAGCCAATGCGGTAGGCGGAGGCCAGGTCGCGTACGCGCGAGGCGATGTCCGCGACCTCCTGGCTGGCGGTGGCCGTCTGGCGGGCCCCGTTGGCGGTATCGCCGGTGATGTCATTGATGGCGTAGATATTCCGGTTGATCTCTTCGGCCACCGCGTTCTGTTCTTCCGCCGCGCTGGCGATCTGTGTGGTCATGTCGCTGATTCGGCCGACCGCTTGGACGATGGATTCCAGCGCTTGCCCGGCGCGTTCGGCGTCGTTGCTGGTGGCCTCGGCCATTTCGCGGCCGCGGCCCATCGCGGTGACGGCGTTGCGGGTGCCCGCCTGCAGCGACTCGATCATCGCCTGGATATCCGCCGTGGAGTCCTGCGTGCGCGAGGCGAGGGTACGCACCTCGTCGGCGACCACGGCGAAGCCGCGTCCCTGTTCGCCGGCGCGGGCGGCCTCGATGGCCGCATTCAGGGCCAGGAGGTTGGTCTGCTCGGCAATGCCGCGAATGACGTCGAGCACCGAGCCAATCTGCTGCCCCTTCTCGTCCAGGTTGCGCACGGATTCCTCGATGGTCGCGACTTCGCCCGACAGGCGTCCGATGTCGCTGACCACCGTGCGCACCACTTCGCCACCCGCGCGGGATTCCTGATCGGCTTCCTGGCTGGAGGACGCGGCATCGGAGGCATTGCGCGCGACCTCCTGCACCGTCGCGGCCATCTCGTTCATCGCCGTCGAAACCTGTTCGGTCTGCGAGCGCTGCTGGTCGATGTTCCCGTTGGTCTGGGTACTGACGGCGGACAGCTGTTCCGCGGCAGAGGCCATCTGGTCCGTCAGCGTGCGCAACTCGCGGATCGAGTCCTGGAATTGGTCGAGCATGCTGTTCAGGGCGCCTGCAGTGGCGCCGATCTCGTCGTCGGAGCGAACGTCGACCCGGCGCGAGAGGTCATGGTGCTCGGCGATCTCCGTGAGTGTCTCGCGCATCCGCGAGATCGGGAGTGCCACCGAGCGATACGTCCACACCCCGGTGACCACGACGATGATCAAGACCACCAGCATCAGCGCGCCGCTGCGCAGCAGAACCTGGGTGTAGAACGCCGATACCCGCTCGGCTTCGGTCCCGGCAACATCGATCTGCAGGTCGACCAGCTGGGTAATCTGGTCGCTGATCGGATCGATGGTGTCGTACAGGGGACCGTTGAAGGCGTCGAGCTCGCCCTGGACATCGCCGGACATCCCGCCAAGAGCCCCCTCCAGACGGTCCAGGTGGGCGTTGGCTGCGCGGAACAACCCGCGGGCACCATCGGCCAGTTCCTGCTCACGGGGCGTCAGGGTCGTGGCCAGGTAGGCGTCCCAGATCTCGGCGATCTCCTCTCGTGCCTTACGGACGTCGGCGAGTGCCTCTTCCGCCGTCATCCGTCCGGCGTCCGCCTTGTTGACCGCGTCGATGACCAGCACCGCATAGTTGTCGGCGATGGTCTTCAGCTGCTGCAGGGGCACGACGCGGTCGTGATAGATGTTCTGCACGCCCTCTTCGATGTTGGCTGTGCCGCGGGCGGCCAAGGCCGCCAACAGCAGGAGCGCGGCCACGGGTACCACGATGGTGATGACCAGCTTGGATCGAACGGAGAGCGAGCGGAAATTCATGGGCGGTCCTTGTGTGGCCAGTATTGGGAGCAGCCCGCAACCTCGGGCCATGACCACAGTAAACGGCCTGGCCGGCCAAACCTTGAGGTGGATCACCCGTTGCGACGTCCGCTAGAGTCCGCCGCCAGCCGGTTCGAACGGGTGTCGGGCCTGCGCGGTTGGCGGCGTATTTGTTAGGGGTTCCGCGGGGTTTGCTGCGGGGCCGACTGACGAAGCAAGAGGCAAGGTTTGAACCCAAAGGTCGCGAAGGTCTCGCGTTCTACTTCATCTCGCGGACGGTCCGGACGACAGGGTCTCGCGGATGCGCCGCACGTCGCGCACATACTCCAGCATGGCTGTCATGGCATCGGCGAACAGGTAGGCGCCGAACAGGACCATCCCGCCCGCAAACAACCCGGCGAGGGGCCACAGGATCGCCGTCAGGATGGCCAGTCCCCAGCTCGCTGGTTCCACCAGCTCGGCTTCAAGGCCGAACGCGGCCACCGCAACGCCCGCAAAGGGCTCGACCGCCGTCAGGGAGATGACCGACAATGCCAGTGCGAGCAGCACGAAGGCAATCGCCAGCAGTTCGCCGACCAGCCGTGTGCAGACGACAACGCAGGTGATGGCGGGATAGTCCCGCGTCGCCAGCGCGCCCAGTGCGCGGGCCCTTCGCCACAGGAGAACGACCCAGGCCAGCACCGCAACGGCAAAGAGGGCCTGCAGCAACACCAGGGATGCGACCGGCCAGGGCACCTGCGGCGTTTCCTGTGCCAGTGTCCAGAGCGTCACCGATGTCAGTAGCCCGCCCAGGCCCGTCAGGACCGCCATACCGCGCAGCCCCCATCCCGCCAGCCGCTGCAGGGGGAGTGCGCCCTCGGTCCCGCCGGTTGTCTCGTCGTTCACGGCCGTCTCCATGTCGTTCGCATACGGCCACACGATAGTGCCCGAAAACCGGCCCCGTCAGGTCGCGGGAGAGCGCCCGGGTCAGTCTTTCTTGCCGAGCAGGTCGGCGAAGCCGTGGTTAACGTCCCGGTGGCCTGCCTCGTCGGCGCGTACCGCGCGGATCACGTCGGACAGGCGGGCATCTTCCGCAAGGTTCCAGTACTGGATCGCGCGTTCCGGCGCGGCGACGTTATCGAGCCCGCCGGACTCCACTTCCTCCAGGTACTCGGTATAGCTGACGACCGCTTCCTCTTCGAAGTAGCCTACGATCCGGTGCGCCGTACGCGACGAGATGATGTAGATCATAAAGAACAACGTGTAGAAGAAGCCCTGCGCCAGGATGATCAGGAAGCGCTCCAGCCAGTTGGGCGAGGTGATCTCGATGAAGGTGAGCAGGTGCATGCGCTCGTTCTCGGCCTCGTCCATCAGCGTGCGGATCCAGCCGTGGTCATCCTCCATGCGCCGCAGCGAGCGCAGGTGCTGCAGCGTGGCGCCCACCATGCCGGGGACGCCCGCAACCGTCTCCAGGACCACGGCGCGGTGTCCGTAGCGCCGGGCAAAGAAGGTGTCGGCGAAGAATCGCATCAGCGAGGTAAAGCCCCGCGCGACGCGGTCGGAGAAATCCCGGGGTTCGTGATGGCGGCTCAGGTCGATGTCGTGGTCGTTCGGCATGCTGCCCCTAACGCTGATCAGTGCGCCGTTTCAGGCGGCAGGTATCCATGGAGCATAGAACCCGCCGTCTGAAATGTCGTGGGGCCGCTTCACAGAGCGTGAAACCCCATGCATGACAGAAGCCCGGACCGGGTTTCTGATGTCCAATGTCGAGGTTGTGGATGCAGCGGTGCAATCGGGGGAACCGGGAGCCGAGAAGGCGGCCTCAGAGAGAGGCGAACATCAAAGGAGAGCGCATGGCGAACGAAACGAGCAAGCCGCAGCTGGAGATCAGCGTGAACGCGGCGCGCGAACTGGTCGATATCGGCCTGGCCGTGTTGCTGGATATCCGTCAGCCCTTTGAACTGGAGCTGGAAGGCGCGGTAGAAGGTGCTGTCCCTGTGCCCCTGTTCCGCCTGAAGCAGCTGCTGGGTCGCGAGCTGTCCGAGGAGGAACAGGAACTGCTGGATGCGGACGAGCCGGACGAGCGGGATTTCCAGCACTTCATCTCCCTGATCAACCGCCACCACGTCACCCAGGACCAGATCCTGCTGTGCCTGTGCAACAGCGGCCGCCGCAGCCTGCGTGCCGCAGAGCTCCTGCGGGACCTCGGGTATGCACGCTGCCTTTCCGTCCGGGAAGGTTTCCGCGGCTGGACCAGCAAGGGAGACACATGATCCATGGGCATGTTCGCCCGTGCTGATCGCGGATATGGGCTATCTAAGGAGGTGAGTGGGGGCGATTTCGCCTCAATGGTCACCGTTTCGGGCCCTGACCCGGGGCCGACCCCGTCATGACCGTCAATGGGCGCCGGCCGGGTGATTCTACGGAGGGGCGCTGCCATGCTTCGACTGCCGGCCGTTCCGTTTGCCCACCAATCCTGGTGCTGCCGACTGCGCATCGTCGCGCTTGTCGGGTTGGCTCTGCTTGTCGGAAGCCCTCTACTGGCGCATGCGGATGGCGCCGAAGACTGGCTGGCCGCCATTGCCGAATCACCGCTGGGCGAGCCGATTGCCGTTACCTCCACTGTGCAGGGCGGCGTCGTCGAGGGGGCGGTGCACGCCCGGCTGCCGTATTCGTTTGCGCTGGTGGCCAGTGAGCTGGAAGCGCTTTCGGCGTGGTGCGAAATCACCGTCCTGCACATCAACATCAAGAGCTGCGTCTACCGCGAGGGGGCGGACGCCTTGCTGCACCTGTACGTGGGCCGTGCGCGTTACGAGCAGGCAGAGTATGCAGAGCGTGTGGAGCTCGTCAGGCGGTCGGCCCAGATGGGTGAGGACTGGCTGCTGATCGAGCTGGAGGGCGATCGTGGGCCCTACGGAACCCGGGATTACTCCATCGTCGTCCACGTCGTGCCGCACGACACGGGGACCCTCGTCAACCTCGAGTATTCGTTGCGCTTTGGGGTGATTGCCCGGCTGGCCGCGCTCGTCTACCTCGCCACCGGGGGACGCGAGCGGGTGGGTTTCACCGTGGTCGGTTACGAAAACGGCGAGCCACAATACATCGGCGGCCTGGAAGGCATGATCGAGCGCACCGTCATGCGCTTCTATCTTGCACTGCAGGCCTGGCTCGACGTCCGCGACCGGCCGGCTCAGGAGCTCCTTTTGGCCCGCCTGGAACGCTGGTTCGACCTGACCGACGAATACCCGCGCCAGCTACGCGAGCTGGACCGCGAGACCTACCTCGAACAGAAGCAACGCGAGTACGCGAACCAGCAGAGGCTGCAGGATGCCCCACCGCCCCGCCGGCGCATCCTGCCCCTGGACTGACGGGCTATCCGAATCTCCCTGTCCTTGCAGCTCGGACAGGAGGCGGGTGTCGTGTTCTTCCGTCTTCGGCCGCACGGGGGTGTGGGTCAGGGGTGCTCCGGTGCGTCGGCGTATTGCTGGCGGGGGCGGTCGAGTTCGAGCAGTTCCAGGCGGTGGTTGCCGGTCGGATGGGGCCCCGAGGGGCCCTGGACGAGGAGGGCGAGGCCGTCGTCGATGCCGTGCTCGGTGAGCCACTGGCGCGCGAAGTCGTTCCAGTCGGCGCGGTCCTCGGCGACATCCACGGGGTGGACACCGTAGGAAAACTGCAGGCCCTGGGCGGTGGCCGGGTTCGGGGTGAAGGCGGCGATCCAGCAGGGCAGGCGCAGGCGGGCGATGCGCCGGGCGGTGGCCCCACTGGCCGTAGGCGCCAGCGTGACCCGTGGCAGGCGCCGCTGCGCGGTGTGCAGTACGCTGCGCGCGATCAGGTCGACGGCGCGGTCAAGACCTGCCTCGTCCGGGTCGTCGGGGCGGTCGGCGCTGATGCCGCCGTCGCGTTCCGGTTCGATGGAGCGGGCGATGGCCGCCAGCATCGCCACGGCCTCCACCGGGTACAGCCCCATCGCCGACTCGGCGGAAAGCATCACGCAGTCGGTACCGCCGAGGATGGCGTTGGCGACGTCGGTGGCCTCGGCGCGGGTAGGGCGGCGCGAGGCGACCATGGACTCCAGCATCTGGGTGGCGGTGATCACCGGGCGGTTGTGCCGGTTGGCGCGGCGGGTGATGCGCCGCTGGGCGAGGGCGATGCGCGCGATCGGGATCTCCACTCCGAGATCTCCTCGCGCCACCATGATGCCGTCGGCGGCCTCGAGGATGCCGTCGAGCTGCTCCAGCGCGGCAGCGCGCTCGATCTTGGCGATGATGAAGGGGGCGTAGTCCAGTGCTTCTGCCGCCTTGCGCACCGCAAGGATGTCGTCGCCGTCGATCACGAAGCTTTGGCTGACCGCATCCACGCCGTGTTTCGCCGCAAACCGCAGCCATTGGTGGTCGTCCGTGGTGAAGGCGCGGATGCCGAGATCGATGCCCGGCAGATTCAGGCCCTTGCGTGAGCGCAGTTCGCCGCCGGTATGCACGCGGCAGATCACTTCGCTGCGCTCGACCGTCACCACCTCCAGCTCGATGAAGCCATCGTTCAGAAACAGGGCATCGCCCGGCTGCACCGCCTCCGGCAGGCCCGCGAACGAGACGCTGACCCGCGAGGCATCGCCAATACAGGCCTCGGTAGTCAGGGTGATGGTCTGGTCGGTGTGCAGTTCGATCGGCTCTTCCGCCAGTTCGCCGATACGCATCTTCGGACCGGGAAGGTCACCGAGGATGGCGACGCGGGTGTCGGTCGCGCGCGCGGCGTCGCGGATGCGGCCGATCAGCTCGGCATGGTAGGCGGCATCGCCGTGCGAGAAGTTCAGCCGAGCTACATCGAGCCCGGCCAGCATCATGCGCCGCAGCGTCTCTGGTGAATCGGACGCGGGCCCAATGGTGGCAACGATCTTCGTCTTCTGCGCGGGAAACGGCATGGGCGGGTTATTCATCCGGGCGGTGTCTTAGGAGGGTAGACCGTCCGCGGGTACCTGTCGCCGTGCCCGTGGCGTGTCCATGTGCGGCCGCTGGAATCGGTATACGACCTTCGTAGACGACCCTCAGTGCGATGCGTCCGCTTTAATCGTGGCGTAACCCTGCCGGAGCAGTGATAGCGGCCCGTTGGGTCGAACGTTCGGACCATCGGAACAACATGGGTGTCCTCTTCTTCCTGGTCCTGGAGCAAGAAGGATGAGCGAGATAACAGCACAACCCATCGAGCGGTTTCCGTTTATTCGTTCATGTCTTCGCGCTTTGAGCGCTCCTCCTGACGTCGCTTGCGAATGGTGCTGGACTTTATGAATGGCAGGAGTTTCAGCAGCCCCGTAACAAGGCGTGAACGATAGTACTCGACGCGTACGATGAAGCGGACAGCCCAGTGTTCCTTACCCAACTTTTCCTTGGCCTCTGTTATCGCGGCACTGCTGCCGGCATTGCGGACGCTGGCCAGGCGGAACAGTTCAATCTGTCGGAGCAGGGCCGTGTGTCGCAGCAGCGGCAGGGGACGGAGAAGTCGGATCAGGCGAGTGGATTTGAGTATCTCGTGAAGCAGTGGAAACGAGAAGATGATAATCAACACCGACAGCCAGTTTTCTTTGGTCGTCTTCCAGCGGTCATGCGAGATGGCCATGTAAAAAGCATACTCGACCACGAACACGGCCCAGATCAGCCAATCGGCGACCGTGATCAGGGGGTGTTCCACGTCTAACCAGTAAGTGATCGTCAGCGGTACGGTCAGTATGGCGGCAATGATGACGGCAGCGGTCAGGTAATTGCTGAGCGATTCTTCAAGCGCCGATTCAAGCTTCAGTCGCACCGGCTCCCTCCCGCTACCCTGAGTGGCCGCCTTCCAGCGCACGAATGGCAATGGATAACGTCACGCGAGGGATTCGTGCCTTTGCATGGCGCGTTCGTCATCAACACAGACTGTTCGCCACCATAGGCCGAGGTCAGGCTGGCGTCGGTACGGTGCCAAACAAAGCGGTTTCGAGGCTCTTTGCGGCGGAAAAGCCCGCCTTTTCTCCAGCAGGGCGAGCGCCGCGGTTGACGCCAGGAGCCCGTACCGCTGGGGTCGGTGAAGGCCGGCTGCAAGAAGATGGGGATCTCTTCTTCCGGCTGAGGGGGTACCACTAGCTCCGCCATGATCGGAAGGAGGGGCAACAGGCAAGGTCGACCCCATGCCATGCGCGCACCCAATAGCGTGACGCACTTGACTGAGACCGGCGCCGTAACATGGAGCCCTTCTGATTCGGTTTCTCTACAATACCCGGCATCACACCCTTCCGGATCAACCCATGCAGCTGGAACAACGCGCCCGTTCCTTCGCCATTGCCGCGCATGCGCGCGTCGAGCACGTCTGCCGGTATACCGGCGAGCCCTATATCGTGCATCCGGCGCGGGTTGTGGAACTGCTGCGTTCGGTGCAGCACACCGAGTGCATGCGGGCGGCCGTCTGGCTGCAGGACACCATTCGGGATACCGGGGTCAAACCCGAGACCCTGGAGCGGCTGTTTGGTGCGGAGGTCGCAGAAATGGTGGTGATGATCAGCGACGTGAGTCATCCGGAGGACGGCAACCGGGCCCAGCGCAAGGCGATCGACCGGGCGCATCTGGCGCGGGCGACGGCCCCGGCCAAGACCGTGAAACTGGCCCAGCTGATCGATCTGGCCTGTACCGTATTCATGCATGATCGTGCCTTCACCCCGGTGTTTGTTCGCGAGAAGGGGGCCTGGCTGGAGGTGCTGGAGGGCGGCGACCCGTTGCTCTGGCGCCAGTTGCGGGATCTGACACCGGCCATGCACCCGGAAATGGCGGACAAGGACGCCGACTGGCGTCGAAACTGCCCCTTCGCACGGCGCTCTCCCCTGCGCCGGTACGATGTCGCAGTGGGGCATGGTGTTCGGGAAGGATCCAGTAACCAGGACACGGCTGCGGCCGGGTGAAGCGACAGCCCGAACCGCGCAGGAACAGGAACCCGGTCCCCATTATCGCGGTCGGCGTCTGGTTGTTTCTTGCGCGGGTCTGACACCGTCCCCAGCAGCGGGGGCAGATCAAATTTGTCACGTTGGGAGCAGCGTTGGCCTCACTCGCCGGGGACGCTCGTGGTCCTCGTGCCGATCGGGTGATGGACTACTAACTGGAGGCTCGGCCTTGCGCGCCTCGGGAAGGAAGGGGGCAGACCTGGCCTTTTTCTCTGCCTTCACCACAGGGGCAAAAGGCAAGGTGTGACCCCATGCCGCATGTGACCCCATGCCGCAGCGCGCTGGTGGATTAGCGGGAGGTCTCGGCCTTGCGCGCTTCGGCCTCCGCGCGTTGCTCCGGGGTGAGCTGCTGGTGGATGTAGTCGCGCGCCTCGGCCGCCGGCTTGTGGCCCTGATCCGCCGCCCGCGAGAACCAGACCCAGGCCGATACCCGGTCGACCTCCACCCCATAGCCCTCGGCCAGCACGATCCCCAGGTTGTACTGCGCCGGCGCCAGCCCCTGGCGGGCGGAGGCCTCATACCAGCGCGCCGCCGCCGCTTGGTCCTGCGGTACGCCCAGGCCCCGATCCAGCAGGACCCCAAGATTCGCCTGGGCCTGGGGATGGCCCGCTTCGGCCGCGGCGCGATACCAGTGTGCCGCCGCCGTCAGGTCTTCCTGCGTACCGTTGCCGTCGCGGCAGAGGTTGCCCAAGCGGGCGGCGGCGTCCGGGTCCCCAGCCTCGGCGGCTTGCCGATACCAGTGGGCGGCCCCGGTCATGTCCGTTGCCACGCCGTCGCCCTGTTCCAGGGCCAGGGCGAGGTTGAAGGCCGCGTCGCGGTGTCCCGCCTCGGCGGCCCGGGCGTAGTACTCGGCTGCGGCGGCCCGATCGCGCGCGCATCCGCTGCCTTGCTGGTGCGCGACACCGAGACTGTTCAGGGCGTCGGGGTCGCCGTGCTCCGCGGCCCGCTTCCACCACTGGACCGCCTCTTTGGCGGCCGTTTCACCGCCCTGGTTCAGCAGCAGCACCGCCAGATTGTTCTGCGCCACCACGTGCCCGGCCTCGGCCGCGCGGCCATACCAGTGCCGGGCCGCATCGGTATCCGCCGGGTCTGCCTTCTCGGCCATCACGCCCAGGTTGAAGCTGGCATCGATCAGCCCCTGGTCCGCGGCCAGTGTCCAGTACTCGCGCGCACGCTCGGCATCAGCTTCCAGGCCCAGGCCGTCGGCATACAGAATCCCCATACCCAACCGGGCCCAGGCGGAGCCCGCCTCGGCGCTGGCCGCCCAGCGCTCTCCGGCGGTCCGATAGTCGCCCCGTTCGAACGCGGCAAAGCCGTCCTGATCGGCTTGGCTCGGCCCTTCGGCCGGTTGGTGGTCCGGGGAGTTGGCAGACGTGCCCATAGCCGTTGCTCTCGCTGGCAGTGTTTGCGGAGCGTCCGAGCATACAGCCTGGACTCCCGGCCGCAAGCAACCCCAGGCCCCTACCAAACCGGATGAAGAGCGGAGTGGTCCGCAGCGTTGGTCTGCGATGGGGCGCTTCCCCTTGGGGTCGGGCTGGTGCGAGCGATCCTATGGCGGCCAGATCCACAGGATCAGCGGCACCGCGGTCACGATGACCAGCAGCGACAGCGGCAGCCCCATGCGCCAGTAGTCGCGGAACTCGTAGCCGCCCGGTGCCATGACCAGCGTGTTCGACTGGTGCCCGATGGGCGTCAGGAACGCGCAGGAGGCCCCGATGGCCACCGCCATCAGGTACGGATCCGGCGCCGCCTCCAACGACCGGGCCAGCGCGATCCCCACCGGCGCGGCCAGCACCGCCGCGGCGGCGTTGTTGATCACGTTCGACAGCAGCATCACCACGGCCATTAGCAACGCCAGCATCACGGCGGGAGAGGCGGCCTCGCCCAGCGCGAACAGGCCATCGGCGATCAGCTGCGAGCCGCCGGTCGTCTCCAGCGCCTGACCCACCGGCAGCAGCGCCGCCAGCAGCACGATCACCGGCCACTCGATCCCGCGATACACCTCGCTCGGCCCGATCAGCCCGACCAGCACCATCGCCAGCGCGGCCCCGACCAGCGCGGGCGCCGCCGGTACCCAGCCCAGCGCCACCGCGCCCAGCGCCAGCGCAAACAGGCTGCTGGCGAGGATCACCTTGCGCGGCCGGGTGATGCGCAGCCCGCGCGAGGCCAGCGGCAGGCCGCCGAGCTCGCTCAGCGCGGCGGGCAGTTCCTCCTCGCCGCCCTGCACCAGCAGGATGTCCCCGGCGCGGAACCGCACCTTGTCCAGGCGCTCGCTCAAGCGTACGCCCTGGCGCGCAACGGCCAGCACATTCACCGCGTAGCGCTGGCGCAGTTCCAGGGCGCTGGCCGTGGTCCCGACCAGGCGCGAGCCGGGTGTGACGATCGCCTCCTCCAGTGCCAGTTCGCCCAGCGCGTTCTCGCGCTTTTCACCGTTGCCTTCCTGCTCGGCCTGCTCTTCCGCCTCCTCGACCCGCGCCTCCAGCTCCATCTCGGTCACGTCCAGCAGCGTCTTCAGGCTGTCGGAGTCCGCCTCGACCAGCAGGATGTCGTCCGCGCGCAGCACCTCGTAGATGGCGGGCATCGGCTCGCGGCGTTCCCCGCGCACCAGCCCGACCACGACCACCTCGGCCTCGCCGCGCAGCTCGCGCATCAGCTCGTAGACAGTGTGGCCGACATAGCGGTTGCCCTCCGGCACCCGCACCTCGGTCAGGTAGGCGCTGATCTCGAACAGCTCGCCGCTGGCGGCCGGGCGCTCCCGCTGCGGCGTCAGCCGCCAGCCGATCAGTGCGATGAAGATCACGCCGACCACCGCGATCCCAAACCCCACCGGGAGGAAGTCGAACATCGCAAACGCGGTGCCCGTCGCCTCCGCGCGGTACTCGGCGATGATGATATTCGGCGGCGTGCCGATCATGGTCAGCATCCCGCCCAGCAGCGAGCCGAACGCCAGCGGCATCAGCAGGAACGCGGGCGAACGCCCGCTCTGGCGTGCCATCCAGATGGCCACGGGCATCAGCAGGGCCAGCGCGCCCACGTTGTTCATGAACCCCGAGGCCAGTGCCACGACCCCCGTGAGGGCCGCCACCTGCACCCAGGGCTGGTCACCCACACGGGTGAGCTGGCGCGCCACCGTGTCCACGACCCCGGCGTTCAACAAGCCCCGGCTCAGCACCAGCACTGCAGCGACCGTGATCACCGCCGGGTGGCCGAAGCCGGAGAACATCTCGCGAAACGGGACCAGCCCGAGAAAGGCCGCTGCCAGCAGCGCCCCGATCGCCACGATGTCGTAGCGCCAGCGGTTCCAGACGAACAACGCCAGGGTCACGGCTAGCAACCCGAAGATCATCCACTGCTCGGCCGTCACTCACCGCTCCCTCAGGTGTCCCTTTCACCCAATGTAGGGCCTTCGCGGCTCACGTGCACCGTTTTCGGCGGCAAGCGTGCGGTGCATCAGAAACGGCCAATGGCACACCGAGCAGTGGCTGCAGGACTACAACGAAACCATCCCCCACGATTCGCTGGGGGACCTGACGCCGGTCGAATACCGGCAGCTACACCACCCGGAAACCTCTGGTTATGCGTGGACCTAATCCGGGGAAGTGGACAGTGGGGCGGTTGGTAGGCGTTGCCGCATGTACACTTCTAAGACCAAGACCGGATTGTTGCGGCAGTAGGAGAGCTGGGCGATGAGTAAGGACAGCAACCTCGCGGTGTTGATCGACGCGGACAATGTGCAGCCGGCCATTGTGGATGGGCTTCTCGCAGAGATTGCCAAGTACGGTACGGCAAGCGTCAAGCGGATTTATGGTGACTGGACAGGGCCTGCACTCAAAGGCTGGAAGGAGGCGCTTTTGCAGCATTCCATCCAGCCGGTGCAGCAGTTCGGTTATACCCGCGGCAAAAATGCGACCGACAGTGCACTGATCATCGACGCGATGGATCTGTTGTACACCGGCAATTTTGGCGGATTTTGCCTGGTTTCCAGCGATAGTGACTTCACGCGGCTTGCCTCGAGGATTCGCGAGTCCGGGCTGACTGTGTATGGCTTTGGCGAGCGGAAGACCCCTGCACCCCTCGTTGTAGCCTGCGACAAGTTTATCTACACCGAGGTCCTCACCGAGGGCAATGAAGAAGAGCAGCAATCACGGAAGCGCTCCGCCAAAGAACTCAAATCCGATACCCGACTGGTGAATGCGTTGCGCAATGCAGTCGAGGGCTCGTCGGACGAGGACGGCTGGGCACAACTGGGGCCGGTCGGTAGCAATATCGCGAAGCAGAGCCCGGAGTTCGATGCGCGCAACTTTGGTTACCGCAAGCTGCGCGATCTGGTCGAGGCGACCGGGTTGTTCGAGGTTCAGGAACGCTCCGCAGCCGATGGTGCATCCAAGGTCATCTACGTACGGGACAAGCGCAGGCCGTAGGTCGCGCCCTGGGCCGGGTATCTCCGAAGCCTCTGTTGGCAGGCTCTGAAGTCCTTGGCAGCCCATTTCTAGGCCGAAAATTGGCTGTTTAAGGCCGTATGAGGCGCTTGGTCTGTCTCTTTCCGCACTATGTTCAGTGTCTTACCGAGGTCCGACCCCATCAGGATTTCCTCGCGCCACACGGAGCCGCCGGTAATTCGCCTTCCAGAGTTCGCTGCCATGCCGTGGCAACTTCCTGAGAACTGAATATCCCATGTAAGTTTCCATTAGGAATTGGCGTCCATATGGTCGCCCTCGAAAACTGGCGACCAATGACAACGATGCGGGTCATTTTACCGATGTTTGCTTCCGTGAACGTCTCAAAGCTGGTGGCACCTAGTTCTGTCAACTTGACGTAAACCGGCCAGCCCATATCTGTCCTTTCCCCTGCCATTGATTTCTGCACATAGGGCGAGCACAGATGAAACTCCAGCTCAGTGTCTGCTACCACAATGGCAGGAGTAACCAGCAACAGAACAGCGATCCATTTCAGCATGACGATTGCCTAAGGCCAAGCTCAGCCGGGGAAGGCCGCATCGGGGCCTGATGTCGGCTGGAGCCGCGTGTTAGAGCACTTTCGTAGCACGGTAAGGTCAAGTGCGGCGTGAAGCGGGTCCCCAACACCGGCGTCTACGGGGTACGGAAGCCGGTTGCCGGCCTCGGCATATCCCCTTCGGAGGTAATACTGGACAAGTTCCCGACGCGCGGACACGACTACCAACACGAACACCTCCACCCCCGGCACGGTGCTCGCCCATGCCTCCGCGCGCACGAGAAGCGAGTTACCTATCCCCTTAGCCTGCATTCCTGGCGCGACCGCAAGCATGCCGATATGCGCCTCCCTTCCTTTAACGTCAACCTGAACGCAGCCGACAATTCGCCCATCATCCAACGCGAGAATAATCCTCGCCAGCCCCATTGCCGCCCCGATCTGCATCGGATTGGTTCTCTGGCCTCCAAGCAAAAGCGATTCGTGAGTCCAGCCCTCGTCTCCAGTGCTGGGCCGATATGCGGAATTCACAAGCCGAGCGATGTCCTCCACATCGCCTGGTGTCGCCGTCCGATACACCAAATCGACCATTACCTTCTCCGCGGCTCTAACAGTGATTAGGTAGCGTGCACGGATATTGGTTGAACGTGCGCGCTATATCTTGAACGAGCGGAGGGAAGCACTGCATTGCCGATTTCCTGCGCGCTGGTCGGCCATTTTCACGCCTGAAATTGGCCGTTTAAGGCCTTCTCTGGGCCTGCAGTAGCTTACCGAGGTCCGGCCCCATAACGCTCCAACGCTGCCGAGAAAAGTCGGTTTCCTGTCCTCATGTCCTCAGGCCGCGTCGATAACGCTTGCAACTCCCGATAAGGAGATACCAACCAAAAGAAGGGTTAGCCCAATCTGTGCAGCCCGTAGCCAGCCGCCAACGATCGTCACGTGTGTAACTGGCTTCCCGTTTGCATACGTATCTCGGCTTGGGGAGATCTTTATTCCTCGGAATGAGAAGAGAGCCAAAACCAATGTCCCTATGATTTGCAGAATGGCGGAAAGGCCGACGAGGTACACCATATGCTCTTTCACGAAGATAGCTAGATGTTGGGTAACGGATGATTCTATACCGCACGAGAAGGCACCCCTGTTTCGTGGCCGGGAGTGGCTGAGTATCGTGTGCGACGGCCCCACGCAGGACGGATAGCATGGCGAGTACGATCCATTCGAACGCGCGCACCACCCCTCAGATCCGGCGAGAGCTGCAGGAGGCACCGCCCGGCGTGAGCGACCCCGAGCTTGCTCGGCGCTACGGCATTACCCGCATGACCGTGCGCAAGTGGCGCTACCGCCGGGAGGTGGAAGATCGGTCTCATTGCCCCAAGCGGCTGCACACGACCCTGACCCCGGAGCAGGAGTCGATTGTGGTCCAGGTGCGCGAGGTCGCACTCCTGTCGCTGGATGACCTGCTGATCGTGGCGCGCGAGTTCCTGAACCCGGATCTCAGCCGGGCGGCGCTGGCGCGCTGCCTGCGCCGGCACGGCGTGGGCGACCTGCGGGCCCTGCAGCGGGAACGCGACGGGGAACCCGAGGAACCGGCGTACAAGCCGTTCAAGGACTACGTGCCGGGCTTTGTGCATGTGGACGTGAAGTACCTGCCGCAGATGGCGGACCAGGCCTCGCGGGGCTATCTGTTCGTCGCCATCGACCGGGCCAGCCGCTGGGTGTACCTGGAGGTGCGGCGCACCAAGAGCGCCGAAGCCGCGCGCGGCTTTCTGAAGAAGCTGCTCGAGAAAGCCCCGTTCCATATCACCCATCTCGTCACCGACAACGGCAAGGAGTTCACCGACCGCTTTGCCGCGACCGGGGAGCGCGAGCCGACGGGGTATCACCCCTTCGACCGGCTGTGTGCCGAGCACAGGATCGAGCATCGCCTGATCCGGCCCAAGCGGCCCCAGACCAACGGCATGGTCGAACGCTTCAACGGGCGCATCGCCGACCTGCTGCGGACGCGGCACTTCAACTCTGGCCTGCACCTGGACGAGGCGCTGCGGCACTACCAGCGGCTGTACAACCATCACATCGGCCAGAAGGCGCTGGGGCATCGAACGCCGGTGGAAACCCTCAAGGCCTGGCAGCATGAACGCCCCGAGTTGTTTCGAAAACGTGTATATGACCAGCCGAGACCTGACAGCTAGATCGAACATGTTAAAAGGCCTTTCGAATCCTTGTCCTATCGAGGTCTGACCCGGTGATGCCCACCGACTGTGTAATGTGACTTACGCCGTTGGTTGTCCCTTGCCGGCGTGTTCGTCGAAGCGAATCTGCTGGACGGCATCCAGCTTCACGTGCCTGCGCGCACACCAGAGGTCGTGCTGGTCCTGCATGGCTAGCCAGCTTTCGGGTGAGCGGCCGAGCGTCTTCGATAGGCGCAGTGCCATCTCGGGGCTAACGCCGCTTCGGCCCTGAAGGACACGACCGAGTGTGGAGGGCGAGACATCAAGCTTGTCTGCCAACTGACGCGCGCTCAGGTCGTACGGTTGCAGATAGACCTCGCGAATGAACTCACCCGGGTGCGGGGGGTTGTGCATGGTCATCAGTGATAATCCTCATAGTCCAGGATGTGGACATTGCCGTCACGGAACTCGAAGGTCAGGCGCCAGTTGCCGCTGACCCGGATGGTCCAGCGTCCTTGCGCCGAGCCCTTGAGTGGGTGCAAGTGGAAGCCGGGGATATCCACGTCCTCGATTGAGGAAGCGGTATCCAGGGCCGCCAACTGCATCCTCAGCCGCTTCGCGTGCCGAGGCTGTATCCCGGTGACGCTTCCCGACTCGTAGAAACGGCGCAGTCCCTTGTGCCGAAACGACTTGATCATTTCTCAAGTGTAGCGCATTGCGCGACGCTCGACATGCTGGTTGCCGATATCGGATGGCCCGGCACGCAGGGCACTAGCTGTGATCAGTCGAGGAAGGCGACGGATTTGACGAGGGCGTGGGCGCGGGTGCCGGGCTGGAGGGCGAGGCGTTCGGTGGAGAGGCGGGTGAGTTCGGCCATCAGGGTCTGGCCGTCGTCCTGGCGGCAGGTGGCGAGGATGCGGGCGGGGCCGTGGTGGCCGGGGGCTTCGTCCAGGGACTCGATGGTGATGGGGATGATGTTGAGGATGGAGACGTCCTGGGGTGGAGTCAGGGCGATGGAGACGTCGCGGGCGTCGATGCGCAGGCGGGCCTGGCTTCCGGCGCCGTTGGTAGAGCCGGGGGTGGCGGGGACGCGATAGCGGGCGTCCGGGGGGCCGAAGGGGTGCAGGCCGTGTGCGTTGGGCGGGCCGAGTTCGCCCTGGAGGACGGAGACGGCGCCTTCGTCGCGGAACAGGGGGGAGTCGGCGCGGGCGAGGGCTTTGCGCAGGGGCTCCAGGCGTTCGAGCTGGCCGTCGTGCATGAAGGCGACGCGGTGGGCGAGGCGTTCGACTTCTTCCGGGGCGTGGGTGACCAGCAGTGTGGGGATGCCGGTGCTGTCCGACAGGCGGGCGAGGAAGGGCATGATCTCGCGCTTGGTCTGGGTGTCCAGGGCGTTCAGCGGCTCGTCGAGCAGCAGCAGGTCCGGGCTGATCAGCAGGGCGCGGCCCAGGGCCACGCGTTGGCGCTGGCCGCCGGAGAGCTGGTCGGCGCGGCGCTCCAGTAGCTCGGTGATGCCGAGCAGGTCGGCGACCTCTTTCAGGTGCAGGCGGCGCAGGGGCTCCGGGGTGCGCTTGTAGCCGTAGAGCAGGTTGCCGCGCACGGACAGGTGCGGGAGCAGGGTGGACTCCTGGAACACGAGGCCGACGCGGCGGCGGTGCAGCGGGACGAAGGCCTTTCTGGACTGCCAGACGGTGTTACCGAAGTGCACCTCGGCGCCGGGCGGATGTTCCAGCCCGGCGATGATGCGCAGAAGCGTGGTCTTGCCGCAGCCGGAGCGGCCGAACAGGGCGGTGACGCCCTCCAGCGGGAAGGCCGTGTCCACGTCCAGTGTGAAGCCGGAGCGCTCCAGGCGCGCCTTGATATGCAGCCCATTGCGGACGGGCTGGCTCACGGGCGCACCGTGTCGAAGCGGCGGTTGAACGCGTAGACGACGAACAGGACGACGAAGGCGAACACCAGCAGCCCGAGGGACAGGCGGTGGGCGGAGGCGAAGTCCATCGCCTCGGCGTGGTCGTAGATCAGGATGGACAGCACCTGGGTCTCTCCAGGGATCGCGCCGCCGAGCATCAGGATCACGCCGAACTCGCCGAGGGTGTGGGCGAAGGCAAGCGTGGCGGCGACGATGAAGCCGCCGCGCGACATCGGCAGGATCACGGTGAAGAAGCGGTCCATGCGCCCGGCGCCCAGCGAGCCGGCGATCTCGGTGGGCCGGCGGCCGAGGTTGGCGAAGGCCTGCTGCAGGGGCTGCACGGCGAATGGCAGGGAGTAGATCACTGAGGCGATCAGGATGCCCTGGAAGGTGAACGCCAGGTGGTTCAGGCCCAGGTTCTCCAGCGTGCTGCCGACCGGGCCGGCCGGGCCCAGCAGGACCAATAGATAGAAGCCGAGCACGGTGGGGGGCAGCACCAGCGGCAGGGCGACCAGTGCCTGGACCGTCGTGCGCAGGCCGCCGGGGGCGCGGCCATTGGCCAGCCACCAGGCGATGGGCGTGGCGATCACCAGCAGGATTAGCGTGGTGTACAGCGCGAGCTTGAGGGTGACCTCGATCGCCATCCAGTCCGTGGGGCTCAGCTCGAACATGTCGGTTTACGGGGTAGCGTCGTCGGGCAGCTCTTCGCCGGGCATCACGAAGCCGTAGCGGCGCATGATGTCACGGGCCGTGTCGCCGTTCATGTAGTCGGCGAAGCGGTGTGCGGTCTCGTTGTGTTCACCGCGCCGGGTGATGATGAAGCCCTGGGTGAGGGGTTCGTGCAGGGCGTCGTCGATCAGGTGGTAGTTGTGCTCGGCGAGGTCCGGGAACTCGGCCAGCGACAGGGCGATGATGCCGATCTCGGCACCGCCGGCCTGGATCATGCGTGCGGTCTGGGCGATGTTGTCGCCGTTGACGATCTTGGACTGCAGGTCGTCCCAGACGCCCACGGACTGGAGCGCCTCCATCGCGCGCACGCCGTAGGGGGCGTGGTTGGGGGAGGCGATGGCGACGCGGCGGATGTCGTCGCGTAGCAGGTCTTCCAATGTCATTTCCGAGGCATCCATGCGGTTGCTCCACAGCACGATGCGGCCGATGGCGTAGACCTCCGGCTCGGTCACCGCGTGGCCCTCGGCGCGCAGCTTCTGTGGGTAGGCGATATCGGCGGAGAAGAAGACGTCGTAGGGGGCGCCGTTCATGATCTGCGTGGTCATGCGGCCGGAGGAGCCGTAGGTCACGCGTACGGCATCGTCCGGGTGCGCCTCGCGGTAGGCGTCCAGGATCTCGTCCAGGGCGAAGCGCAGGTCGGAGGCGGCCGCGATGGTCAGCGGGCCGTTGGCGGTGGTCAGGCCGGGTAGCAGGAGCAGCAGGGTCAGGAGGAGGGCGCGCAGGTGCATGGTGTGGGTCTTCCCTGTGGCTGGGTCTTGTTGGGCTCGGGTGGTTCCGTTGGGAGACTGCTTCGTCGCGCTGCTCCTCGCAGTGACGCGGCGCTTGTCTGGGTGGATATGCGTTTCGTTATATTTCATTTTGCATATCGGTAGGCGCAATGATGCGTGGGCCAGGGAGACCCGTCAAGGCTGGGGGCGGCGTTACGGCTTGGGGTCGTCGGCGAGGAAGCCGGCGAAGGCGTGCAGCTCGTCGCGCAGGGCCTCGCAGGCCTGGCGTTCCATGTCGCGGTAGCGCGCCAGTACGGTCTCGCCGAAGGCGGTGACCTGGGCGCCGCCGCCGCCGGAGCCGCCCTTGGCGGTGGCCACCATGGGCTCGCGGAAGCTCTGGTTCATGGTCTCGACGAGGTCCCAGGCGCGGCGGTACGACATGCCGACGCTGCGCGCGGCGGCGGAGATCGAGCCCTTGTCGCGGATGGCCTCCAGCAGCATGGCCTTGCCCGGGCCCATGGCCGTGACCTCGCCCAGCAGCACGCGCAGGCGCGGGGCCTGGGGGTGGTCCTTTGGAGTGCCGGAGTGGTGGGTGCTCATGCGTTGTGGGGCCTGGGGTTTACCGGTGATGGTGCCGGGGAGGGGTTGTGAGTGCGAATGATAACCCCCGCCCCCGTCATTGCGAGGAGTCAACGACGAAGCACAAAAGCAGCGAAGCTGCGTTGAACGGCCAAAGGCCGGCCCGAAGGGCGAGCGCAGCGAGTAATCTTCTGATGCTGGCACTGCGCGAGTGGTCAGATTCCGGTGGTTACGGACGGAGATTGCCGCGTCGCCTTCGGCTCCTCGCAATGACGGGGGGAGGAAGGGGGCCCGGGAAAGCCGGGAAGAGGCCGGGGCGCGGGGCCCCGGCCCGGGGCTCAGGCCTTGCCCTGGAGCTGCGGGATGACGGCCTCGTTTTCCAGTGTGGAGGTGTCGGAGGTGATCTCCTCGCCCTTGGCGATGGAGCGCAGCAGGCGGCGCATGATCTTGCCGGAGCGGGTCTTGGGCAGGCCGTCGGCAAAGCGGATGTCGTCCGGCTTGGCGATCGGGCCGATCTGGTCGGCGACCCAGTTGCGCAGTTCCTTGACCATCTCCTCGGCCTCGTCGCCGGTCAGGCGATCGCCCTGCAGGATCACGAAGGCGACGATGGCCTCGCCCTTCACGTCATGCGGGCGGCCGACCACGGCGGCCTCGGCGACCGCCTTGTGCGCGACCAGGGCGGATTCGACCTCCATGGTGCCCATGCGGTGGCCGGAGACGTTCAGCACGTCGTCGATGCGGCCCATGATCCAGAAGTTGCCCTCGGCGTCGCGGCGCGCGGAGTCGCCGGCCAGGTAGTACTTGCCGCCGAACTTGGGCCAGTAGGTGTCCTTGTAGCGCTGGTCGTCACCCCAGACGGTGCGCAGCATATGCGGCCAGGGCTTCTTGATGACCAGGTAGCCGCCCTCGTCGGCGCCCAGGCTCTTGCCGTCCTCGTCCACCACGTCGGCGGCAATGCCGGGCAGGGCCTGGGTGCAGGAGCCGGGGACCAGCGTGGTCGCGCCCGGGATCGGGGCGATCATGTTGGCGCCGGTCTCGGTCTGCCACCAGGTATCGACGATCGGGCAGCGCTCTTCGCCGACGGTGATGTAGTACCACATCCAGGCCTCGGGGTTGATCGGCTCGCCGACCGTGCCCAGCAGGCGCAGCTTGGACAGGTCGTACTGCTTGGGCAGGTCCGGGCCGGCCTTCATCAGCGCGCGGATGGCGGTGGGGGCGGTGTAGAACACGGTCACGCCGTGGTCCTGGCACATCTTCCACCAGCGCCCGGCGTCGGGCACGGTCGGGGTGCCCTCGTAGACCACCTGGGAGGTGCCCACGGCCAGCGGGCCATAGGCCACATAGGTGTGGCCGGTGATCCAGCCGACATCCGCGGTGCACCAGTAGACGTCGTCGCCCTGCAGGTCGAACACCCACTCGTTGGTGACGATCGCGCCCAGCAGGTAGCCGGCACTGGAGTGCTGGATGCCCTTGGGCTTGCCGGTGGAGCCGGAGGTGTAGAGCAGAAACAGCGGGTGCTCGGCCTCCACCCATTCCGGTTCGCAGTCGACGGATTCGCCGTCCACGGCGTCTTCCCACCAGACGTCGCGGTCGGCGTGCATGGTCACGTCGTTGCCGGCCCGCTTGCAGACGACCACCTTCTCGACGTCGCCCGGGTTGGAGTCCAGCGCCTTGTCGACGTTGGCCTTGAGCCCCACGACCTTGCCGCCGCGCTCGCCGCCGTCGGCGGTGATCACGACCTTGGAGCCGGAGTCCACCACGCGGTCCCGCAGGGCGTCCGCGGAGAAGCCACCGAACACCACCGAGTGGATCGCGCCGATGCGGGCACAGGCCTGCATGGCGATCACGGCCTCGGCGTTCATCGGCATGTAGATGATGACGCGGTCGCCCTTCACCACGCCCATGCCCTTGAGGGCGTTGGCGAGCTTGCCGACCTCGTTGTAGAGGTCACGGTAGGTGAGGTGGCGGGTGTCGCCGTTCTCCGCCTCGAAGACGATCGCGGTCTTGT
This sequence comes from Thioalkalivibrio sp. AKL7, assembly GCF_000381705.1. Classification (NCBI taxonomy): domain Bacteria; kingdom Pseudomonadati; phylum Pseudomonadota; class Gammaproteobacteria; order Chromatiales; family Ectothiorhodospiraceae; genus Thioalkalivibrio; species Thioalkalivibrio sp. AKL7. The sequence continues at coordinate 96,554 of NZ_KB906954.1, forward strand.
TGCCGCGGACTTCGAGGTGGCGGTCGATGCAGTTGTAGGAGACGTTCATGCGCCCGTCGGCGAACCACTGGTAATGCGGCGCCTTGGACTCGTCGAGGCCCTGGGTGAACTCGGTCTGCCAGTCGATCTTCTCGCGCGCGAGATCGCACCAGAAGCCCTCGTAGTCGGCCTCGGCCTTCTGGTGCAGGGCCTCGAGATCGGCCGGCTTCAGGCGGGCGTTTTCGGTGAACTCCGCGGGCGGCGCAAAGTGGCGCGTCTCGGTGAGGGTGGACTCGATGTTGTCACTCATCAGGGCCTCCAGATCGGTTTTTGGTATGGGGTATGGGAGTGGCCAACCGCCAGCCCCTTTGGTGGGTGCGAGGATAGCATGCGAACCGGGCGCTGGCCGCGCTTACCAGAGCCACGCGGGGCGGAACAGCACGCGCCCCAGTGGCAGTTTTCCATCCGGCGATTGCCGGCTCAGCAGTGCGGCGAACAGCTCGCCCGCGGCGATGGCGTCGAACAACGCGTCGTGCGCGCGGTAGGCCGGCAGGTTGTAGCGCGCGCGCAGGGTATGCAGCCGCAGCCCGTGGGCGGGGATCGGCTGGCCGGCGCGGCGCAGGGCCGTCTCCGCCAGGCGCAATGTGTCCACGATGGCCAGCGGGGCGCGCACGCCGTACAGGCGCTGGCAGGCCTGCTCGAGGAAGCCGATCTCCAGGGCCGCGTGGTGCGCCACCATGACGCGCCCGGCGAGCGCATGGAACAGGGCGTTCAGGGCCTCGTCCAGCGGTACCCCGCGGGCGGCGCGCCGATCGGTGATGCGGTGGATGACGGCGCTGGCCTCCGGCACGGGCCCTTCGGCGCGCACCAGGCGTTGGTCCGCGGTGGCGAGGTCGATGCGCGGGCCTTCCATCGCCACCCAGCCCATGCTCAGGATGCGGTCGTGTTCCGGGTCCAGGCCGGTGGTTTCCAGATCCACTGCGAGAAAGCGGCTGGCGGCCACCGGCTGGCCGGCGGGCGGCATGGGGGCCTCGAGGAGCTCGCGCAGCGGGCCTGGCGGGGCGCGGCGCGCAGCCCGACGCCGGGCGCGGCAGAAGCGCCAGTGGCCAGGCGGGCGGAGCCATGTGGCAGCGTGCAGAGGGCAGACCATCAGAGGGCCGTCTTGCGGGCGTCGTTCACCAGGCGGAAGGCGGTCTTCAGGTGACTGCGCTCCAGGGTGGACAGTCCGGCCGGGTCCAGCGCGTTGTCCGGGGGCTGGCCGTTGCGGATCTGGCGAGCCTGATGGCGGGCGCGCAGGTTCGCGATGTACAGCCAGGCATCGGCCAGGTTGTCGGCCGTGCTCTCGTGGATAACCCCTGCCCGGGCCGCGGCGCTCAGGCGTTCCACCGTGCTGCGTGCCGCGCTGCCGGCGCGCAGGGCAAAGACCCGTGCCATGGCGACGATCGGCAGCAGCCCACGCATCTTCAGGTCGAGGGTGTCGGCGTGTGCGCCGCTGTCCTCCAGCACGAACTGGCGGAAGAAGCCGAGCGGCGGGGGCAGGTTGCGCGCCTGGTCGGCCAGGGTGCTCAGCAGGGCCTCGTGGCGCGCACCTACCTCCAATGCCTGTTGGCGCAATGGTTCGAACAGTTCGGCCGCACCGTGGATCACGCGCATGTCGAGGTAGTGGGTGGCCAGCATCGCATCGCGTGGGGCCGGGTGGTGCAGCACGCGTTCCATCTCGCGCGCCCAGTCGGCCGCGGGTCGGCGCCAGTCGGGATGGGTGGGATCGACATCGCCGGGGCAGGCGCGGATGCCGCAGGCGTCGAGGCCGGCGGTTACCCCGCGGGCAAGCTCCGCGAACCAGACGTCGACGTCCGGCGAGGCGTCATCGGCAATGATGAGAGCGGTGTCCTGGTCAGTGAACACGGTCTGCTCGTGGCGGCCCTGGCTGCCGCTCGCAAGCCAGGCAAAGGCGCAGGGTGCCGGGCCGCGGTCGCGTTCGTCCAGCTCGATCAGGCGCTGGGTGAGTGTGTCGATCACCGTGGTAACCGTCTGGGTGAGTTGGGCGGCGTCGGCGCCGGCCTCCACCAGTTGCACCTGCAACTGGGGCAGGGCCTGCATTACACCCTGCAGGCCGGCAAGGTCGTCGGCCCGGCGCAGGTCGCGCACCAGGTAGATGGCGCTGGTCCCCTGGTGGCGGATCAGGTCGGTGCTGGAGAGGATGCCGGCGAGGGTCCCGTCGGCCTCGTGGACGACCGGGAGGTGGTGGATGTCGTGGCGCGCCATGCGCAGCAGGGCCTCGAAGGCGGGGGTGCCGCGCGCAACCGTGGTCAGCGGGCTGGCCATGGATTCGGCAACGGGCTGGCCAGGGTCCACGCCGTTGGCGACCGCACGGCGCAGGTCGGTGTCGGTGAGGATGCCGCAGGGTTCGCCCGGGCGCTCGGGCGTGTGCAGCAGCAGTGCGGAAATGTCGCCCCGGTCCATCAGGCGCGCGGCCTCGCGCAGGCTGAGCGTGCTGACGGCCAGTATCGGGTCGCAGGTCATCAGGGCGCGCACTGGCGTCGTTAGCAGGCTGCGGTCGCCGTGCCCGCCCTGTGCTGTGCGGTCAGCGGCCAGTGGGCGCGGGGCGTCGGCGTCGAGGAACTGGGCGATGGCGTCGTCGCGCGCGGCCAGCTCAAGGGCGCGATCCAGCGGCAGGTGGTAGACCAGGGCGTCCTCGGTGACCGGGCCGAGCGGGCGCGCCGGGGTATTGGGGATGTGCACCAGATCGCCCTCGCCCAGGCGGTCGTGCAGAGTGTCCTGCGCGTCGCGGATCTCCAGCGTGCCGGTGCGCACGATCCACAGGCCGGGTTCGGCGTCCGGGGGAAAGCTGGTGCCCTCGCGCAGGTAGCGCAGAGTGAGCTGGCGCAGAAAGGCATCCCGGCTGGCCTTTGGCAGGGGGGCCAGATCGGGGCAGTGGTCGAGAAACTCGCGGATCTCTTCGAGTTCGCCGTTCATGCGTGGGTCCGTGTGGGGTGGGGCAACCGGCAATCGACCGGGGTGGGGTCGATTGCCGCTTGGCCCGCAGACACTGTGCCAGATAAAAGGGGCCGACCCGGTGTACCCGAGCCGACCCCGTCTTTTCTCCTGTCGAATGACCATCCAGTCATGGTGGCAGGGGTCCCGCCATGTCGGTCATGGCGGGACCGTCCATCAGCCTTCGGTACGCGGTACGCGCACGCTTTCCACCAGATCCTGGATGTCCTTCGGCGGCTCCTTGGTCAGCTTCATCACGATGTAGGCGGTGACGAAGTTGAAGACCGCGCCGATGGCGCCGAAGCCGGTCGGGTTCACGCCCAGCAGCCAGCCGTCCGGGTTGTCCGGGAGCATGGCGGTGCCGGAGAAGAAGAACCAGCCCTTGTACGTGAAGATGTACAGAAGGGTGGTCAGCAGACCCACCAGCATGCCGGCGATCGCGCCTTCCTTGTTCATCTTCTTCATGAAGATGCCCATCATCAGGGTTGGGAACAGCGAGGCCGCGGCGAGACCGAAGGCCAGTGCCACCACCTCGGCCGCGAAGCCGGGTGGATTCAGCCCCAGATAACCGGCGAACAGGATGGCGACACCCATGGCGATACGTCCGGCCATGAGCTCCCGTTTCTCGCTGATCCTTGGCATGAACACGCCCTTCAGCAAGTCATGCGAGATGGCCGATGCAATGGCCAGCAGCAGTCCCGCTGCGGTCGACAGTGCGGCGGCGATACCGCCCGCTGCGACCAGTGCGATGACCCAGCCCGGAAGCCCGGCGATCTCGGGGTTGGCCAGCACCATGATGTCGCGGTCGAGGGTGACGATCTCGGAACCTTCCCAGCCGTATTCCTCTTCGGCGAAAGCCGCGAACTCTTCGTTGCCGTCGTTGTAGTACTGGATCACGCCGTCGTCGTTCTTGTCCTCAAAGGCAAGCAGGCCGGTCTGTTCCCAGCGCTCCATCCACGCCGGCCGGTCCGCATGGGCCAGGTGCCCCTCTTCGGTGCCGATCTCGCCCGGGTGGACGGTGTTGACCAGGTTCCAGATGGCCATCGCGCCGACTGCCGGGGCAGTGGTGTAGAGGATGCCGATGAACACCAGCGCCCAGCCGGCGGACTTGCGGGCATCACGCACGCGCGGAACGGTGAAGAAGCGGATGATCACGTGCGGCAGGCCCGCGGTACCGATCATCAGCGCCAGCGTCAGCAGGAACATGTTGAGCATGCTCATGCCGCCCACTTCGGTATAGGCGTGGAAGCCCAGATCGATCATGGTCTGGTCCAGCGCCTCCAGCAGGTAGGTATCCGTCCCCTGCAGGGTGGAGCCCAGTCCCAGCTGCGGTACCGGATTGCCGGTCAGGGTGATGGCAATGAAGATCGCCGGCACCGTGTAGGCAAAGATCATGATCACGTACTGCGCGATCTGGGTGTAGGTGATGCCTTTCATCCCGCCGAGCACGGCGTAGATGAACACCACGGTCATGCCGGCGATCAGGCCGGTGGCCAGTGGCACTTCCAGGATGTTGGAGAAGGCGATCCCGACCCCGCGCATCTGCCCGATCACGTAGGTCACGGACATCACGATCAGGGAGATCACCGCGATAATGCGCGCGGTCTTCGAGTAGAAGCGGTCACCGATGAATTCCGGCACCGTGAACTTCCCGAACTTGCGCAGGTACGGGGCCAGCAGCAGCGCCATCAGCACGTAGCCGCCGGTCCAGCCCATCAGGTAGGCACCCCCGGTGAAGCCGAGGAACGCGATCAGGCCGGCCATGGAGATGAACGACGCGGCGGACATCCAGTCCGCGGCCGTGGCCATGCCGTTGGCGATCGGGTTAATGCCGCGCCCGGCGACGTAGAACTCGCTGGTCGAACCGGCGCGCGCCCAGATGGCGATGCCGATGTACAGGGCGAACGTCGCCCCGACCACGAGCAGGCTTAGAGTCTGTTGATCCATGACAGGCTTACTCCTCGTGGACGTTGAACTTGCGATCCAGGACGTTCATGCGCCAGGCATAAACGAAGATCAGGATGATGAAGGTGTAGATCGAGCCCTGTTGCGCGAACCAGAAGCCCAGCGGATAGCCCCCCAGCTGGAACGCGTTCAGCGGCTGGGAGACCAGAATGCCCAGCACGAACGACACCAGGAACCAGATGGCCAGGCAGATGCCCAGCAGACGCAGATGCGCCCGCCAGTAGGCCTGCCGGCTCAGGTCTTCTTGTGACATGACGATGCTCCTCTCGTAAGGTTTTGTTGTTTGCCGTGACTCGTCTATGCGATTCGTCACAGCTGGTACTGCACCTCAAGCTGTCCCTGCAGCTTGCGGGCCTGCCGGAAACTCTCCTTGAGCACCCGTCCCTCCAGGGCACCCAGCTCTTCCGGCCGGATTCGGTTGTCGTCGTCGCGTCCCTCGCGCAGCGCCTTTTGCTGGGCGCGCAGGCGCAGCATCTGCAGGTAGCGCAGGGCGGCGTGGTAGTCACGGGCGTCGCTTTCGCGCATCACATCCGCCGCAACGGCCTGGTCCAGGCGCTCGTGAGTGCGCGTGGCCGGTAGCTCGGCGGCCAGCGCGATGACCCGTGCGCCGTCGACGAAGGGCGTGAGGCCCTGCTTCTTGATGTCGATGCCGTTGGCCCCGCTCTTGATCTCGCCAAACAGACCCAGCGGTGGACGGAACATCTGCTGGTTGGCGGCCATCTGGCGGCGGAAGCGGCTGTTGAAGGCGGTCTTCTGTAGCAGGCGGGTGCGCAGCGCCTCGACGGGTCCGGCATCGCCGTCCACGGCGCGCAGATCGAAGAAGATGCTGCTCTTGAGCAGGTGCTCCGGCGTGCCTTGCTCGATCCAGCGGGTGAAACGCTGATCCCACTCCGGGCCGCTCAGGCAGCACTCCGGGTTGCCGGCCATGATGTTGCCGGGGCACAGCATGAACCCGCACTCGGCCAGCGCCAGGTTCACGTCCTTCGCGTACGGCAGCAGGCGCTCGCGGATCGCGTCCGCGTCGCTGACCGCGGCGTCGAACAGGATGCCGTTGTCCTGGTCCGTGACCAGGGCCTGCTCCTCGCGCGCCTGGGAGCCGAACGCCAGCCAAGTGAAGTCGATGCCCTCGATCGCCTCGTGCTGCGGCCGCAACAGGGTCAGCACCCGGCGGGTGGCGTGTTCGTTGAGACGCGTGATCAGGCGCAGGACCTGATCGGCCTCCGCGCCCTGGCCGACCACCGCCTCGATCAGGCGGGGCACCTGGTGCAGGCGCTCGGCGACGACGGCGACGGAGTCGGCGCGGCGGATCGCGCGCACCAGACCGTCCAGGGTCAGCGGCTGACTGGTCAGCAGGTCGCGCTCGCCCAGCACGCCGACCAGGCGGCCGTCGCGCACCACACACAGATGGGTCATCCCGTGCTCGGTCATCGCCTCGATACCCTCGAAGCCCGGGGTGCTCTCCTCCAGCGCCACCGGGTCGGGGGTCATCACGGCCGCGACCGGGGTGTCGAGGTCGACATCCGCAAGCGCCACGCGCGCGAGCAGGTCATGCAGGGTGAAGATGCCCACCGGCCGCTGGTTGTCGTCGACCGCGACGATGGAGCCGACACGTTCGTCGCGCATGGTGGCCAGGACCTCGCGCAGCCGGGTGTCCGGGCGGCAGGTCACCGGGCTGCGCGCCAGGCGCAGGACCAGCGGCGTATTGAGTTGTCCGGCGCCACCGTCGCGGGCGGACAGGGTGTCCAGGCCCTGCTGCAGGCGGTCCAGCAGGTTGGCCAGGCGGCGCGTGCAAAAGTCGTTAAAGACCCGCGAACGGGCGCGCAGGCGATCGAAGTCCTCCAGGCTCAGTTCCAGGCAGACGGTGTCCTCCGCTGCGCGATGCACGGTATGTACCGCGCGGCGGCCGAGCAGGGCGCCGATCGGGAAGCATTCGCCGGGGATCAGCTCCCAGGCCTTGCCGGAGAGCTGTTCGTCCTCGCTGGGGGTCTCGCCGCGGATGCGGCCCTGGCGGATGATGTGGAAACGCTGGGCCGGACCGGCCTCGGGGTCGGTGATGCGCGCGCCACGCGCGTAGAAGCGGCTCTCCAGGCGGGGCAGCAGGAACTCCAGCGCATCCGTCTCGAGCTGGTCGAACGGGGCGTGGGCGCCGAGGAACTCCCGGGTGCTGTCGAGCGCGTCGGACATGGCGGTAGCGGCATCCCCAAAGTGATGGTGTTCACGTCTCGGGGGTCTACTGCAAGTTGCACGCCAATTCTTTGGCCCGCGCGAATCAGCAGGTTGTGGTCAAGCGGTCTGTTCCGTGCGTTACGTTGCGTAACGTGCGTGTTTCTTCTCGTTACACCGGCCCGCGGCATAACGGAGGCAAATGCGAATGCCGACCTATTCGCATTCGCCTCGGTCGTCAGTAAGCCTTCGTTACACCGGGGGGCGCCTGCCGGTGACGAAGAAGACCACCGCCAGGATCAGGCCCACGACAAACAGGATCCAGGCGATTTGCGTGGCGGCCCCGGCAATCCCGCTCAGCCCCAGCGCGCCCGCGACGATCGCAACGATCAGGAAAAGTAGCGCCCATCCCAGCATTGGTTCTCTCCTTTCGATTCGTTTGAATTCTTAGTGTAGGCCAGAATTCGCTGCCTCATGACTTCTTGTATTCGGCTTGGCGTACCAGTTCTCAGTTCCGGATTCCCATGGGCGACCTGGCGTATCCACCAAGGACACACTGGGGGCAGGTGAGTGATGCTCGCTATGGGTTTTCAATCGGATGAACGTGTGTCCGGTCGGGAAATGTGAACCTGTTCAGGACGGCTTCGGTGTATGCCGAGATAGAGGTCGCCGGCGTCGGTACAAAAATGTTGCTTGTCGATGGGTTGGGAAGCATTGATCGGCGCGCCCTGGAAAAGAATTCCTGGAGGGAAAATGCAATGAGCAGCGTTATCCGAAAATCATGCAAGGATGCGGACGGTCCGTCCCGATTCCTGTCGCTGCCGGTATATGGGGTAGCCCTGGTGCTTGGCGGCATGCTGGCGGGCTGTTCCGATCCGGGCCCGGCGCAGGAGGCCGGCGAGGCAGTGGACGAGACGGTCGAGGATGTGGACGAGGACCTGCGTGGCTGGATCGAGGATCTGCGCGAGGATGAAGTGCAAGAGGACGAATCCGGCCGCGGGGGGCATGACGACGCGTTCTCCGAGGAGGATCCGGCGCACGATATGGACTGATCAGTGGTCGCCGTGCCGTGGGGCCGGGTCGGGAAGGGATTCGGTCAAACGGATGCAGCAACCAGGAAACAAAAGGCTGGTGGGTGGGTCGCCATGAGCGGATGGCGGTTCGCTCATCAGCCTTTTTGGGGTTCTGTGCGTGTGCGCGGTATCACGAGTCGGGTCTCGGGGTGGTCCTGTTTTGCACGTGTTTGAAAATGAGTCACGCATTTCTGCTTTCCGGACCTGGGGTGTTTCGGGAAAATCGCCGGCGTCTTTATGGCAGTCAAGAAATTTTACATTTCGAGCACGATCAGGAAGGAGACGCGAAGATGAAAAAGATCTTGTTGAACACGGTTGTGGTGGCCGCTGCAGGGATCCTGGCGCCCCAGGTGGTGATGGCAGATGAGTCCGATCGGAGCGAGGGCCTGTACATGGGGCTCGGTACCGGTTTCAGCGCTCTGAAGAACGACCGCGACGAGGTCGCCGATTTCATCGGTTCCGGGGCCTCGGACTACCGCCTGGACGACGACGACAACGTCTGGCGCGGGTTTGTCGGGTACAACTTCAACCCGTATGTAGGGGTCGAGGGGTTCTACTCGGATCTCGGAAAGGTGAAGCTGCGCGGTGACGAGTCCGGTGCGCATACCGACATCAAGTCCCGAGCCTATGGCGCGAGCGTCCTCGGCAAACTGCCGATCGGGCAGCATTTCGAGTTCTTTGCGAAGGCGGGCCTCGCCAAGTGGGATGCCGACGTCCGGGGCAACCTGGGGGATGAGAGCATCACCCTGCGCGATAACGATGGCGTGGATCCGGTCTACGGACTCGGTGCGCAGGTGAATCTGGACAGCTTCCTGATTCGCGCCGAGTACGAACGCTATGACTTCGACAGCGACTACAAGGTCGACGCGTTCACTGCCTCGGTTGGCTGGCGATTCTAGAAAATGCGGGCACAGACGGCCCACGAGATAACGTCTTGACGCCGCCCCGGATGGTTGCCGGGGCGGCGTTTTACGTGGGGGAGGACGGCGTGGCCCTCAGGCGGCCTTGGCGATGCCTTCCTGGCGGCCCGGGCGGCCTTCCTTCAGGGTGACCAGTTCCTCGGCGCTGGTCGGGTGCAGCGGGATGGTCAGGTCCAGGTCGCGCTTGGTCGCGCCCATGCGCACGGCCACCGCGAAACCCTGCAGCATCTCGTCCACGTTCGCGCCGATCATGTGGATGCCGACGACCTTTTCGTCGTCCCCGGCGCAGACCAGCTTCATCGCCACCGGCGGCACCTCGCCCTCGGCGAATGCACGGTTCAGGCCGCCGAACTGCGTCTCGTAGATGCGTACCGTGTCGCCGTGCTTCTCCACCGCCTGTGGCTCGGTCAGGCCGACCATGCCCGCGGTCGGGTGGGTAAAGGTGACTGTGGGGATCTGGTCGTAGTCCACCGGCACGGGATTCGTCTCCGGGGCATACCAGTGCGCGGCCAGGCGGCGACCGGCGGCGATGGCCACGGGGGTCAGCGGGCCCTTGCCGATGATATCGCCCAGGGCGTAGATGCCCTCGACATTGGTTGCCTGCCATTCGTCGACCGGGATCGTGCCGTCACGGGCGATCTCGACGCCGATCTCTTCCAGGCCCATGTCGCTGGTGGCCGGCTTGCGGCCGACGGCCCATAGCACCTTCTCGTACGGGCCCAGTTCCTTGCCGCCTTCCAGTTTGACGGTGACCGCGCCGGGCTTGCCGCCCAGACCCGCGGCCTTCATGCCCAGGTGGCGTTCGATGCCCTGGTGCTCCATGTGCTGGTCCAGCGTCTGCGAGATCATCGGGTCGGCAATCTCCAGCACGCGGTCCTCCATGGCGACCACGTCGGTCTTCACACCCATGGAGCGCAGCATGCCGGCCATTTCCAGTCCGATGTAGCCTCCGCCGATTACGGCGATGGATTCCGGCAGCTCGGTCCACTCGAAGAAGTCGTCGGAGGTGGCACCCAGCTCGGCGCCCTCGAGCGGCGGTACCAGCGGGGCGCCGCCCATGGCCAACACGATGCGCTCGGCGGTGTACTCGGTGCCGCTCTCGCTGACCACCTTGTTCGTGTCGGCCAGGCGGGCCCGTTCCGGGATGTGGGTCACGCCCAGCTTCTCCAGGTGCCCGGACCAGAAGTTGTTCAGGTCCTTCAGCATTGCCTGGCGTTTGTTCGCCAGGTCGGCATAGCGGATGCCCTTGATCTCGACGTCCACACCGAACTCGCCGGCCTCGCGGGCGTGCGACAGGTGCTCCGCGGCGTACCAGGTGAGCTTTTTCGGGACGCAGCCCTCGTTCACGCAGGTGCCGCCCAGGGGCTTGGGATCGAACACGGCGACGCGGGCGCCGTGCGGGGCGGCACGTTCCGCAACGGCCAGGCCGCCGCTGCCGCCGCCGATCACGATGATGTCGTAGTGTTCCATGTCGGTTCCTCGAAGGAGTCGGTCAACGTTGGGTTTAGTCGAAGTTTCGCATAACGACCGCGGTCGTTACGGTCGTCAGGGTTTGCCATCCGTGTCCGGACGTCCGGATGGGTCGACGTCCGGACACGGATGGCCACCTGTGGGAGCAGATGGCCACCCGGGGCGGGCCGTGGACCCGCCCCGGGTGGTGGCGACGAGTTACGCCGCCTTTTTCTCGCGGGAGATCCACTCCTGCAGATCTTCCGCGCCGCCGATGCGGTGCCCGCCGACGAACACCTGCGGCACGGTCATCGCACCGGTAGCCGCCCGCAGGCTGCGCAGGCTGGCGTCGCGACCCAGCACGATCTCCTCGTAGTCGAGACCGGCGTTCTCCAGCATCTCCTTGGCGCTGGCGCAGTACGGGCAGCCCGGCTTGGTGAAGACCACGACGTCTTCGGGGCAGGCCGCGTCCGGGGCGACGTGGGCGAGCATCGTGTCGGCGTCGGAGACGACGAAGGGGTCGCCCGGCTCGTCCGGCTCGATGAACTGCTTCTCGATCACGCCGTCGCGCACCAGCATGGAGTAGCGCCAGGAGCGGTGACCAAAGCCAAGGTCGCTCTTGTCGACCAGCATGCCCATCTGTTCGGTGAATTCGCCGTTACCGTCGGCGATGAAGGTCACCCGGTCGGCCTGCTGATCGGCCTGCCAGGCTTCCATCACGAAGCCGTCGTTGACCGAGATGCAGACGATCTCGTCGATGCCATGCTGCTTGAGCACCGGTGCCAGCTCGTTGTAACGCGGCACGTGGGCGGACGAGCAGGTCGGGGTGAATGCGCCCGGCAGGGCGAACACGACCACGTTGCGACCCTTGAACAGGTCTTCGCTGCGGACGTCATTCCAGTCGTTGTCCTTGCGGCAGCGGAAGGTGACTTCCGGGACGCGCTGACCTTCGCGATTTTCGAGTTCCATGTTTCGTACTCCTGTTTGGGTGTTAATTGCAGTAGACCAGAAAGAAGATTTGGGTTCGGTCGAGGCGATGCCCGACTGCGAGACTCAAGATAAGGGCTGGCCTCTCATTGATCCAGTTTTCGTTCTCTATACGGTTGTTAGTTTCGGGCTATCGTCAGTTCCGGCCCTTTGTGGCGTCTCAAGGTTGACGCGTCCGCCGGAAATGCGGAAGCTTGCCGCCCGGATTCGGAAAGCCCGAATCGCGGTCCGCGTTATGGTGGTCCGTATCAGTCCCCTCGCGACGACAGGTTGTGAACCCCGCCAGGCCCGGAAGGGAGCAACGGTAGCAACTGCGTCGGGCGCCGGGGTGTGGCGGGTGCGGGCCACCACCCTTTTCCTTGCGGCCCAGATTCCTGCGGTGATTGCCCCGCACCCGGGCACGCAACAGACTCCACTGACGGGGGAGGCATGAGTCACCAGGTTCTAGCCCGCAAGTGGCGTCCCTCGCGCTTCGAGGACCTGGTCGGGCAGCCGCATGTGGTGCGCGCCCTGGCCAATGCCCTGAGCGGCGAACGCCTGCACCACGCCTACCTGTTTGCCGGTACCCGCGGGGTGGGCAAGACCTCCATTGCCCGGATTCTTGCGCGCTGTCTCAACTGCGAGACCGGCGTGACGGCCACGCCCTGCGGCGAGTGCCGTTCCTGTGTGGAGATCGCCGAGGGTCGCCACCTCGACTTGATCGAAGTGGATGCCGCCTCGCGCACCCGGGTGGACGATACCCGCGAGCTGCTGGATAACGTCTCCTATGCCCCGACCACCGGGCGCTTCAAGGTGTACCTGATCGACGAGGTACACATGCTCTCGGAGAAGAGCTTCAACGCCCTGTTGAAGACTCTGGAGGAGCCGCCGGAACACGTGAAGTTCCTGCTGGCGACGACCGATCCGCAGAAGCTGCCGGTCACCGTGCTGTCGCGCTGCCTGCAGTTCAACCTGAAACCGATGCCGCCGGCGATGATCGCCGAGCACCTGACCCGGATCCTGGCCGCCGAAGGCGTCGAGGCGGAGCCGGGTGCCCTGCTGCGTCTGGGCGAGGCGGCCGAGGGCTCGATGCGCGATGCCCTGAGTCTGACCGACCAGGCGATTGCCTATGGCGGCGACCGCCTGAGCGAATCCGACGCCTGCGACATGCTTGGATTGCTCCCGCGCACGCGACTGGCCGCGCTGCTGGATGCGGTGTTTGCCGGGGACGGCCTGGCCCTGCTGGCGGGCTTGGCGGAGCTGGAGACGCTGGGACCCGACTGGTCGCGCCTGCTGGACGAGCTCGCCGCGCTGGTGCATCAGGTGGCGGTGCAGCAGGTGGCCGGTGCCACACCGGCGGCGGGCGAGGAGGCGCTGGTCTGGGCACACGAGGCCGCCGGCCGGGTCGACCCGGAAACGATTCAGCTGACCTATCAGATCCTGATCCACGGGGTGCGTGATCTGCCCTACGCGCCGGACGCGCGCATGGGCGTGGAGATGACATTGCTGCGCCTGCTGGCCTTTCGCCCGGAGCCAGCCCCGGGGTATGGGGAGGACGAGGGCCAGGCCGAACGCCGGCCGGCCACGGTGCGCGGGGAAGCGTCTGCGCCGCGCGCCGCGCCCTCCCGTAATGCCGCAGCGGCGGCGCGACCCGCTGCAGTCGAACCGGCCGTGTCGAAATCGGCCGCGCAGGCGGCCTCGCGCAGCGGTGAAAACTCGCCGCCGCCCCGCGAGCGGGTGAGCGAGCCGCCACCTCCGCGGGAGGCACCCACACCGCCGGTGCACGCCGATGAGCCCACGCACCGGGAGTCGTCGCCGCGACAGGCCACGCCGGCGGCGTCTTCGACTGCGGAACCGGTCGCACCCGCCGTGGCCGCAGACGGGATGTTCGACTGGCACCGTTTTGCCGAGGGTCTGCCCATGGGGACGGTGCGCGAACTCGCCCTGCACGCGGAGCTGCGCAAGCATGACCAGGAGTGCGTGGTGATTGCGGTGGCTCCGGGTACGTTATGTACCGACCGGGCCAGGACCCGCCTGAAGGAAGCGCTGGAGAAGACGCTGGGGCACTCCCTTCGCCTGGAGATTGTCAACCAGTCCGAACCGTCGGAGACGACACCCGCGGCGCGGCTTGCGGCGGCCTCGGCAGAGCGTCAGGCTAGCGCCGAGACGACCATGCGCGAGGACCCGGTGGTCCAGGCCCTGGGCCAGGAATTTGGCGCCGAACTGGGCGCGGTGCGCATTCGCGAAACCAACGAAGACAACTCCGCGGGCGACGCGTCGTCGGCCCCGCGCTAACCCGTCGAATACGGACAAACCCGCCTTTGTGCGGGGCAGGAGATCGAACCGATGATGAAAGGTGGCATGGGTGGCCTGATGAAGCAGGCCCAGAAGATGCAGGAAGACATGCAGAAGGTGCAGGCCGAGCTGGCCGAGATGGAGATCGAGGGCCAGGCCGGCGGCGGGCTGGTCAGCGTGGTGTTGACCGGCAAGTACGCCGCGCGCCGCGTGAAGATCGACCCCAGCCTGTTCGACGATGATCGCGACATGCTCGAAGACCTGGTGGCCGCCGCGATCAACGATGCGGTGCAGAAGGTCGAGTCCACCACGCAGGAGCGCATGGGCAGCCTGACCGAGGGCATGGGCCTGCCGGCCGGCATGAAGCTGCCGTTCTGAACCGGCGGAGCGGGCGCGCCTGATGGAAGCGGAACTGGACGAGCTGGTCCAGGCGCTGCGCTGCCTCCCCGGGGTCGGGGCAAAGTCGGCGCGGCGTATGGCGCTGCACTTGCTGGAGCGCGACCGCGAGGGCGCGCGGCGCCTGTCGCGGGCGGTGGACGAGGCCGTGGCGCGCATCGGGCATTGCTCGGTATGCCGCACGCTGACCTCGGCCGAGACCTGTTCGCGCTGCGCGGACCCGGAGCGCGATTCGCGGGTGGTTTGCGTGGTAGAGAGCCCCGGCGACGTGCTGGCGATCGAGTCGGCCACGGATTTCGGCGGTCGCTTTCACGTTTTGCTGGGCCGGTTGTCGCCGCTGGACGGGATTGGCCCGGAGGAGCTGGGGCTCGACCGACTGGAGGCCCGCTTGCAGGCGGAGGGTGTGGAGGAGCTGATCCTGGCGACGAACACGTCGGTAGAGGGCGAGGTGACCGCGCATTACCTCGCGGAGATGGCCGCACGTCACGGGATTCGTACCACGCGTATCGCCCAGGGTATCCCCAGCGGCGGCGAGCTGGAGTACATCGATGCCGGCACCCTGGCGCATGCACTTTCGGGTCGGCGCGAATATTGATGCGTGGTAATATTTTGATACAGGAGTAGCGGCATGACGGATTGCGTGTTCTGCAAGATCGTGGCGGGCGAGATCCCGGCCCGGGTGGTGTTCGAGGACGACGCGGTGCTGGCCTTCGAGGATCTGAATCCGCAGGCGCCCGAACATGTGCTGGTGATCCCGAAAACGCACATTGCCACGCTGAACGATTTGAGCGCTGCGGAGGCCCCGGTGATCGGGCAGATGGCCCGGGCCGCGGCGGAGATCGCACGCGATCGCGGATTTGCGGAGAACGGTTATCGAACCGTGATGAATTGCAACGACCACGGTGGGCAAACGGTCTACCATATACATATGCATGTCCTCGCTGGGCGTGCACTGAGCTGGCCCCCCGGCTAGCGGCCAGGAACGACAACACGGATTGCTGGTGTGACGCGACAAGGATCGAACGGTGCAGCCCTGAAGCGGCCGCAGGCACAATGCCTGCGGCCGCTTCGTGCGCGCGCGTGGCGCTCGGGCTGGTTCGTGGCTTCGCTGGTGGTTGCGGGTCTCGCACTGGGCACGGGCGCTGCCAGCGCCGCCGACCGTTACTCGCTGGTTGCGCCACCCCAGACCCAGGGGATCGGTGGGGCGGGGGTGACGTTGCGCGACGAGCCGGAAACGGGTCGCGACACCGAATCGCGCTACCGCCTGTCGGTGCGCAGTACCGGCGATGCCTCGGCCCTGGACGAGGCCGACAATGCCTTAGGCGGGACACGCCTGTTCGAGGCGGTGGGTGGCTATCACCAGGAACTGGGTGGGGGCTTCGGCTACGGCCTGAATCTTGGGGTGGGTATGGAGACGCGCCCGGACTGGAACGAACTCGGGCCGTCCGGTGAGTCCACCGCGTACTTCACCGATTTCAGCTTCGGGCCCACCTTCGCCTCCGGGCGTTTCGACAGCCAGTTCCGGGTGGGCGTGCGCCAGCCCCTGTCCAGCGAGGATCGGGATCTGGGCTTCGGCTACGGTGATCGCAGTCGCGAGACGGGCCGCACCGCCGGTTACCTGAGCCTGGATGGCCGCCTGCGTCTGCAGAACCAGTCCGAGCTGTCCCTGAGCCTGTACTACGACGACTATTCGCTGAACTCCGCGGATAGCTGGCTGGCCGATCGCCTCGAGTTTGACGGCGTGAGCCGCGAGCCGGCCTCCTCGGTCATCGGCGTCGAGATGGGCCTGACCTTCTGATCCCGGTCCCCCCGGCCGCGACACCTGCCACACGTTCCGCCGCAACTCTCACTGCACGCCACCGTGCGGCCTCCCCGAGTTCGTCTGGCGCAACCACGACGTACACGAAGGCACGAAGAAGCGCTGGAAAAGCGATTCACAGGGCATTGGGAGGTTGGAAGAAATCCCGACTGGAATTCGTTGACTCGCACGGATCGTTGCGGGGCGCCACCGAACACGCGGTTGCCAATGCCTTTCTTCGTCCAGGCTTCCCCTTCCCGTTAATCGCTTTGTAACCCAGGGTGTTCTTCGTGCGCTTCGTCGAGGAAAAGTTACCCGCGCGCGCGGTTCTGGGCGGGGATCTCGGCGGCGAGGGCGTGCCAGGCCTGCAGGCGTGCGGCGGGGAGTTCGCCGGCCTCGATCGCGGCCAGTACCGCACAACCGGGCTCGCTCTGGTGGCGGCAGTCACGGAAGCGGCATTGATCACCGCGCTCCGCGATGTCCGGGAAGCCGCGCTCCAGGGTGTCCAGGGACGGGATTTCGGGCGTGAAATCGCGCACGCCGGGCGAGTCAATCCAGGCGCCGCCGTTGGCCAATGGAAACCACTGGGCGGTGACCGTGGTGTGGCGTCCCTCGCCGGAGGCGGCCAGGTCGCCAGTGGTTGGCGCGATCGCGTCGACGATCCCGTACTGATCGAGCAGCGCGGCGACCAGCGAGGACTTTCCGACACCGGACTGCCCGACCAGGATGTTGGTCTGGCCGGCCGCAGCCGCCGCCAGGTCGTCCAGCCCGAACCCGCTTTTGGCGCTGACGAATAGCGGATCCAGGTCCAGCTGGCGGTAGGCGTCCAGCCACTCGGGCCGGGCCGCGGGCCCCTCGTCCTGCTTGTTGATCAGCAGGCGGGGGCGGGCGGGCAGGTTGAGGATGGCCACCAGGAAGCGGTCGATCAGGTTGCGCGAGGGTGCCGGTTCCGGCGCGATCACAATCCACACGCAGTCGATATTGGCTGCGATGACCTTGCGCCGGCCGAAGCCGTCGCGGCGCACGAGCACGTTGTTGCGATCCAGCTGGCGGGCCACCTCGTCGCCGGTGGCATCCAGCTCGACCAGGTCGCCGCAGGCGAGGTCGCGGAAGCGGCGGTGCAGGCGTAACCGACGCGGGGCCTCGTCGGGCCCCGCGATGTCGGCCATCTGGTTGTGGCGGGCGAAGACCCGGGCGATCTGCGTCAAGCTCGTACTCGGCCGTGGCGGGAAGGGTTAGTCGAACAGGGCATCGACGCGCGCGGCACAGATAAAGTCATTCTCGCTCAGCCCGCCGATGGCATGGGTCGAGAACTCCACCGCACAGCGGTTGAAGCCGACCGCCATGTCGGGGTGATGATCCTCGCCATGCGCGATCCAGGCGACGGCGTTCACAAACGCCATGGTTTCGTGGAAGTTCTTGAACTTGAAACTGCGCTGGATGCTCTTGCCGGCTTCGTCGATACCCCAGGCATCGTGCACCTGTTCCAGGGCGCGTTCCGCGTCTGCGCGAGGCATCGGGGCGGTCATGCCCTCGCAGGACTCGCAGTGTCGGGTCTTGAGATCACTCATCGAACTGGTAGTACTCCGCGTTGAGGTAGGCGACCACGGCATTGACCTCGTCGTCGAACCAGTTGGTACCGAGATTCACGTTGCAGTTGTTAACCTGGGCCACCAGTTCGTCGTGCGAGCCGACCATGCGGTTCGATCGCGTGTAGAGGTCGGAGCCATCGCCTCCGACCATGTCGGCGTGACAGCTGATGCAGTTGTCGCTGTGCAGCTCCTGTCCCATGCGGATGTCATCCGCCAGCGCGATATTCGCGCCGCTAAGGCTCAGGGCCAGCGCGGCAGTGCCGGCGGCAATACGTGCGTTGGTATGTCGCATTGTTCCCTCCTGATCACGGGGGTTGGAGTCCGGGGCCACAGGCCCCGCAACCATGATGATAGACTCCTGCGGCATATGAAAGGGCCGTGGTCGTCACACGACGGCCTCCCCGCGAAGGAGTACGCGACATGGCCGTGAATGCCGAAAACCTGATCTGGATCGATCTCGAGATGACCGGTCTGGAGCCGCAAACCGACCGGATCCTGGAGGTGGCGACCATCGTCACCGACAAGGACCTTAACATCCTGGCCGAAGGGCCAGTCATTGCCCTGTACCAGCCGGCCGAGGTGCTGGAGGGGATGGACGAATGGAACCAGCGCACCCATGGAACATCGGGACTGATCGAACGGGTGCGCAACAGCTCGTCGGACACCCGCGATGCGGAGCAGGTGACCCTGGAGTTCCTGGCGCAGTATGTGCCGAAGGGGGCCTCGCCGATGTGTGGCAATTCCATCTGCCAGGACCGGCGCTTCATGGCGCGCCTGATGCCGGATTTGGAGCAGTACTTCCACTACCGCAATCTGGATGTCTCCACCTTGAAGGAGCTGGCGCGGCGCTGGGCCCCGGACGTGATCGCGCAGTTGCGCAAGAACGCGTCGCACCAGGCCATGCAGGATATCCGCGATTCCATCGACGAACTGCGCCTGTACCGCGAACGCTTCATCCAGCTCCCGCCGGCGTCGCAGAACTAGCCTCCCGTCCTTCCAGGTCCCATGGTGCACTCGGCGTGTGTGCTGCGTGGCGCACCGGCCGGGCCCGGTTCTTCCTCGGGTGTTTATGGTGGGCTCTGTCCGGCGCCGACCCGGGAGGCTGGTCCCGGTTCATCCTCAGTGTTTACTTGCCTCTGGTCCGCCGCCTGCCACGCGCTCTCTCGCGAGCGCACCGCGAGGTACTTTCTTGCTTGCCCAAGAAAGTACCCAAAGAAGGGCCCTCGGATTCCGCCCGGGAACCTTGCTCCAGGGCCCTCGGGCCGGCGGCGCTGAACTCGCTGCGCCTTCGGCTCCGCTCAGACATCCAGCGCCTTCTCCCGGCCCGAGGACCCTTCCGCAAGGGGCTCCATACGGGAAGAGCAGGTCAAGACAGAAGGTGTTCCGTCCCCCGGACATAACAATAGGCAATGCCGTCCGAAGGCCCCGGCGCCCGCTTCGCGGGCGCGGCACGCAACGGCCAAAGGCCGAGCGTGCCGAAGATGCTCGAAGACCTAGCCATCATCCACTGGCAAGAACGCTGGGATCGCCGTTGTTTGGACCTGCCTCCCCGTTGTCGTCGCGCCGAGTGGAGAGGGTTTTCGCGGGATTCAAGGCGCTGGATGTCTGAGCGAAGCGCAGCGTAGCGAGTTCAGCGCCGCCCGCGAAAAGCCTCGGAGCGAGGGAAACCCCGGCCCGCACAGCGGGCCGGGGTCGCGGCAGTCGGGCGTGTTTC
>NZ_KB906955.1:0-98370 GCF_000381705.1 Thioalkalivibrio sp. AKL7
TGTCAGGTCTCGGCTGGTCATATACACGTTTTCGAAACAACTCGGGGCGTTCATGCTGCCAGGCCTTGAGGGTTTCCACCGGCGTTCGATGCCCCAGCGCCTTCTGGCCGATGTGATGGTTGTACAGCCGCTGGTAGTGCCGCAGCGCCTCGTCCAGGTGCAGGCCAGAGTTGAAGTGCCGCGTCCGCAGCAGGTCGGCGATGCGCCCGTTGAAGCGTTCGACCATGCCGTTGGTCTGGGGCCGCTTGGGCCGGATCAGGCGATGCTCGATCCTGTGCTCGGCACACAGCCGGTCGAAGGGGTGATACCCCGTCGGCTCGCGCTCCCCGGTCGCGGCAAAGCGGTCGGTGAACTCCTTGCCGTTGTCGGTGACGAGATGGGTGATATGGAACGGGGCTTTCTCGAGCAGCTTCTTCAGAAAGCCGCGCGCGGCTTCGGCGCTCTTGGTGCGCCGCACCTCCAGGTACACCCAGCGGCTGGCCCGGTCGATGGCGACGAACAGATAGCCCCGCGAGGCCTGGTCCGCCATCTGCGGCAGGTACTTCACGTCCACATGCACAAAGCCCGGCACGTAGTCCTTGAACGGCTTGTACGCCGGTTCCTCGGGTTCCCCGTCGCGTTCCCGCTGCAGGGCCCGCAGGTCGCCCACGCCGTGCCGGCGCAGGCAGCGCGCCAGCGCCGCCCGGCTGAGATCCGGGTTCAGGAACTCGCGCGCCACGATCAGCAGGTCATCCAGCGACAGGAGTGCGACCTCGCGCACCTGGACCACAATCGACTCCTGCTCCGGGGTCAGGGTCGTGTGCAGCCGCTTGGGGCAATGAGACCGATCTTCCACCTCCCGGCGGTAGCGCCACTTGCGCACGGTCATGCGGGTAATGCCGTAGCGCCGAGCAAGCTCGGGGTCGCTCACGCCGGGCGGTGCCTCCTGCAGCTCTCGCCGGATCTGAGGGGTGGTGCGCGCGTTCGAATGGATCGTACTCGCCATGCTATCCGTCCTGCGTGGGGCCGTCGCACACGATACTCAGCCACTCCCGGCCACGAAACAGGGGTGCCTTCTCGTGCGGTATAGAATCATCCGTTACCCAACATCTAGTCCTCGTCTTCGGCCCTCGGAGAAACATGACCAGGTCGGACGACGGTGATGGAATCCCGGCATTTGCAGCGCACGCTGCGCTGCACCGGTTTGATTGCCTTTGCGATAGCAAGGGGCTTTGCAGCCTGCATCAGGCTCACCCACCTGCGGCGGGCGGTTCTGGCGGCACAACCTTGTGCCGCGGGGAAACCGGCACCCCTCCCGCCGGAGGCAGATCTGCGCCGGCCGCCAGGAAAAAGGCCCCAGAATCGCTTCCGCGGCCTCTTCGGACAGGGTGCTGCGGTGGCTTACGCCGTCGAGGCCGGGGCGGCGGGATCCTTGCGCCGGCGCAGGGTCCAGCCGAGCATCACGAGGCCGACGCCGACCAGGAGCAGCGAGCCGGGGGTCGGTACTTCGTTATTTCCGTTACCGCGGTAGTACACCGAGATGTGCGAGATGTCGCGATCCTCGCCCGCGCCCGACAAATCGAACGGGGGGTCGGTCAACGGGGTGGCGTAGGTCCCGCCCAGGGCGCCGTTCAGCATGTCGTAGGCCACGATGTTGGTGTCGGCGCCATCCTTGAACGCGAACATCAGGTTCTCGAAATTGCTCCAGAAGTCGAGGACCACCAGCTCCCAGGTCCCGCTCTGGGCATCGCCGCTGAAGCTCACGATGGTTGCCGGATCATTGGGGTCGTTGATCAGGTTGCCGTTGGTGTCCTCGTACTTGCCGTCGAACAGCCAGTCCGAGTAGCCAAAGAACTCGGCATTGTTGACGACTGTGAGGCTGGTATTCACGTTGCCGTCAAGCGGCTCCAGGACCTGGCAGCCCTGGTTGGGCGTGACCTTGTCGCCCAAGTTGCCGTCGAGATCGGAGCAGTTGATGACGCTGGCGGAGGCCGAGCCGGCGGCAATCATGCCTCCCGCGAGCAGAAGGGCGAGGGTTCCGCCCCGTACAGTCTTTGTAGTCATGGTTGTTACCTCGTGGGTCTGCGCAGGCAGGTTTTGGTTTGGGGTCTGCGCTCACCCACGAATCTGCAACATCCATGCCCGCTGGATGCCGCTCTATATTGACGTTGGAAAACCGTAGGTTACACGCGCCCGACGGGGGGGCGGTCGCAAGCGCGATCATCGGGTGTAAAGGGTTCTGACGCGTGCACGGGTGAAGGACCTCGACCAGGTCACATCGACGGGGTTGGGCCACGGTAACTAGGCGTGTTAACGGGGCTTTCTGAACCCAAAGGGCTGTTTGAGGGCGTTAAACGGCGCATTGCGGCCCATAAATGGGCTCTTACTCTGCATGGAAAAGGACGGGGTCGGACCACGGTAACTGACGGTCTTAACTGGACTTTCTGAAGATAGATAGCTGTTTCAGGGCCTTAAATGGCGTATTCCGCGCCACAAATGGGCTCTTACTCTGAAATCGGGTCCAGCTGCGGCAGCGCGAAGGGACCGGTAGGGTCTCGGGCCGCTTCGACGGATTGGCGCGGCCTCTGCGGGGCCGCGCAATGACGCCATCTCACCCTTTTCCCCCGCCCCTTCCGGTCCTGACGACACGCGGCGTACTCTGCTGTAGAAACGGAGTAGCACAAAAAAGGAGACAGAGATGGGGATTTACGATCGCGACTATGTCCAGGAGAAACAAACGCCCCATAACAAGAAAGCGAGGGGTGATCGAACCGGGGGGACATCCAAACCTGGTGCTGACGCCCGCCGGACTCGCCCGGCTCAGACGTCGCACTCGACAACTGGGGCCCCACCCAGTCCAGACTGGAAGACGATCGTCCTATGGGCATCCCTCGCCGCGAACGTGATGCTTCTAACGGCCTTGGTCATCCTCCACGGAAGATAGGATCTCCCGGGGTCGGGAGAATGGAGGAAGACGGGGTCGGACCACGGTAACCCGGCGGACAGCATGTGAGTGAATGAGGCGTCATAGTGAAAACACTGACTTTCAGGTATTGGGACCGCATTCGATCCAGCTTATGGTTCATCCCCACCATGATGGCCCTGGGCGCGGTGTTTTTGGCCTTCATAAGCGTCGCCCTGGATAGACCGGTG
Organism: Thioalkalivibrio sp. AKL7; assembly: GCF_000381705.1. Lineage (NCBI taxonomy): Bacteria > Pseudomonadati > Pseudomonadota > Gammaproteobacteria > Chromatiales > Ectothiorhodospiraceae > Thioalkalivibrio > Thioalkalivibrio sp. AKL7. The sequence goes on from NZ_KB906955.1 coordinate 3,133, forward strand.
ACGAACTGGTTGTTGCGTTCGTGGGGCTGGACATTCACCGCTGGAGCCGAGGGGGCCAGCGCCGTGCTGGGGATCATCGCCGGATCAATGATCACCATCGCTGGAGTTGTGTTTTCGATGACGCTGGTCGCCCTGTCGCTGGCGACGTCGCAGCTGGGGCCGCGCTTGCTCCGCAATTTCCTGCGCGATACGACGACTCAGGTCGTGCTGGGCACGTTCGTCGCCACCTTCCTGTATTGCTTGCTCGTCCTCCTTACTATCCGGCGCGCGGAGGAGGTTGCTTTCGTTCCTCATGTATCGATCGCGCTCGGCGTACTCTTTGCGGTCGCGAGCGTGGGGGTGCTGATCTACTTCATTCACCACGTGTCTGTTTCGATGCAGGCCAACGAAATCGTGGCGCGCGTGAGCGACGAGTTGATCGCCGGGGTGGACCGCCTGTTTCCGGAACAAATCGGGCGGGGGACGTCTCGGACGTCGGCAACACCCCCCGAATCGGCATTTCTGGACGCATTTGACCGGGAGGCTCGTCCCATTCCAGCGAGCGCGGACGGATACATTCAGTTCATCGACACGGACGCCTTGATTGAGTTGGCGATGCAAAAGGATGTGGTCATTCGACTGGAGCGAGTACCCGGCGACTATGTGGTCTCCGGTGGCCCGCTTATGCTGGTCTGGCCGGGAGAGAGGGCGGCCGACGTGCCCGCGGATCAGGTCAACAATACCTTCGCCCTGGGTAACCAGCGGACTTCGGGCCAGGACATCGAGTTCGCGGTTACCCAACTCGTGGAGGTCGCTCTGCGTGCCCTCTCCTCGGGAGTGAATGACCCGTTCACGGCAATTACGTGCGTAGACCACCTGGCGTCCGCGTTGAGTCGTTTGGCTACGCGAGACATGCCATCGCCCTATCGTTATGACAGTACGGATCAGCTGAGGGTGATTGCTCCAGGGTCTACTTTTGTGGACGTCACAGATGCGGCCTTCAACCAGATCCGCCAAATGTCCCGCTCGAACACCGCGGTTACTGTCCGCCTGCTGGAAACGATCGCCGAGGTCGCGAGATTCGTACAGCGGCCAGAGGATCGCGCTGCGCTATTACGGCACGCTGAAATGATTGCCCGTGGGGCTAATGAGGGACAGCCCGAAGTTGAGGACCGCCAGAAGGTAGAGGAACGCTTTGAATATGCGAAACAATTGTTGAGCGTGTCGCCAAGGACAGGGTCGGACCACGGTAACGAACTGAGTTAACGCGGCTTTGCGAATTTGAAGGGCTATTTCCAGGGCTTAAACGGGGCTTTTGGGCCCGTAAATGGGCTATTGCGTTGACGAGTCGTCGACGAGCGGAGGCGAGAACCGCAGATGGGGTGCGCTACACTGGGGCGCACCCTTGTCCCGCAATCCATCATGCTGCTCACGTTCCTGATCCTGTTTGCCCTGCTGGGGCTTGGCGTTGCGCTGATGCTCTGGCATGCCCGGCTGGTGTTTTCGGTGGAGCTGCGCGATGGCGCTGCCCGCGTGCGGCGCGGCAAGCCGCCGTCCGGGTTCGTGAGGGGCTGCGAGGACGTCGCTCGACAATACGGGCTGAAGCAGGGCCGGATCCAGGCCGTGCGCACCGACCGGGGTGTCGAGTTGCGCTTCTCCCGCCACCTCCCACCGAAGACGCATCAGGCCTTTCGCAACGTCTGGACACCCCCGCCCGGCGGAGGGGGAGGCGGCGGCATGCGCGCGACGGGATAGCGAGGCTCGGGGTCAATCCCTGGCTTTTGGTCCCGTGGCAAGCGAGCGGCATCCAGGCCACTCCGACCGATTGCCACGGCCTCGTCGAGGCCTCGCAATGACGAAGAACCCAGGCTCGCAAAAAGCTTTAACCCGTATGCATTATATGAGCGGGTGCGAACCTGAATTCTGGGTGGTTCGCGTAGAGATGGCGGGTACTAGCCCCGCGGGGCCAAGGGGGCGATGTTGAAGCTGAATATCGAAGAGCCGGGACCGTATCGGTTTGCCCTGAGCCATCTGGGCTTTCGCCCGTTCTTCTTGCTGGCAGGGGTGTACGCCGTGCTGGTCGTGGGTCTGTGGACCTGGCTCTACCCATTCGACATGGCGGCGCTGCCCACGGCCGCCTTTGGCGGGCCCTTCGCCTGGCACGGCCATACCCTGATCTTCGGCTACGCCATGGCGGTGGTCGCCGGGTTCCTGCTCACGGCCGTGCGCAACTGGACCGGCGTACAGACGACCCACGGGCCCGCGCTGCTGGTGCTGGCCGGGCTCTGGCTCGGCGGCCGGGTGGCGGCGTTGTTCGGGGACCCCGGGCTGGTGGCCATGGCGCTGTTCGATCTTGGCTTTACCCTGTGGCTGCTGGCCGCCCTGACCCGCCCGGTATGGAAGACACGCCAATGGGCCCAGCTCGCCGTGATCGGCAAGATCGCGCTGCTGGGGGCCAGCAACGGCCTGTTCTACCTGGGCGCCTTCGATCTGCTGAATGGCGGCCAGCGCCTGGGGCTCTACTCCGGCGTCTATCTGGTGCTGTCGCTGATCCTGATGATGGGGCGCCGGGTCATCCCGTTCTTTATCGAGCGCGGGCTGGAGGGTGCCTTTACGCCGGTGAACCGGGACTGGCTGGACCGCCTCGCCCTGGTGCTGTTGCTCGCTTTCTGGCTGGTGGAGGTGTTCCTGCCATGGGCAACGGTCGCGGCGGGGCTGGCCGCCGGTCTGGCCGTGGCGCATGGCATGCGCTGGGCGGGCTGGCATACGCCGGCGCTGTGGCGCAAGCCACTGCTCTGGGTGCTGATGATGGCCTACGGCTGGATCGTGATCGGCTTTGCCCTGCGGGCCGTGGCCGAATTCACGCCCCTTAAGGAAACACTGATTAATGAACACGCTCGCGTTGGCACCCCAGGTTTTCCGAGACAAGGCGCGTCGTGCAGCGGGTAGTGGTTCTACCCGCAATCGGCGCAACGCAGGATCGGGGAACCTGGGGTGCCAACCCCACAAGCCGATGAATGCAGGGGCTCGGCCGCTTTCGCGTGCGCACGGCGTTGCGGTTCCCTTGTGCAGAATGACTGCACGGCAGTCACCGCGCCTTGTTCGCACGCGAAAGCGACTCGAGCGCGAGCGTGTTCATTAATCAGTGTTTCCTTAACCCGATGGCCGCGCTGCACGCCTTCACCTACGGGGGTATCGGCATGATGACCCTGGGGATGATGACGCGCGTCGCCCTGGGCCATACCGGACGCAACGTGTTTGACCCTCCGCGAGTCCTCGGGCTGCTCTTCGGCCTGCTGGCCATCGGGGCGCTGGTACGGGTGGCCGCCCCCCTGCTCTGGCCGGCCTTGACCGCCAGCTGGATGAGCGCCTCGCAACTCCTGTGGATCGCGGCCTTCGCCGGGTTTCTCTGGGTTTATGCCCCGATGCTGGTCAAACCGCGCATCGACGGGCGTTACGGTTAGCTACCGAACTGCCGCGGCCGGACCCCGGCAACCGATTGGCTTAACGAGCTTGTCCGGGCTGGAATGGCTCGTTGAAGGTCCTGGACGGCCCGACCTGAGCGTCGAAACCGGCGTTGGGTGAAGGACGGACGACGTTTACCACCCGGAGGCCGAGTGGGTGCGGGCTCGCAGGGACCAGAAAGGCCTGGAGGATCAGGCGCGGGCGGTTGCCCTCCGGCGGTCGCGGGAGCCGAAGGTCGGGGCGACCCGGAATTCGCGCACCGGTAGCCGTAGCCCCCGGCACAAAAAAACGCCCGGGATGGTCCCGGGCGTCCTGGTCTGCATGCCGGGCAAACTGCCCGGTTCAGGCCGTGCTTACTGCTGGTATTGCTCCAGATCGAAGCGGTCGGCGTTCATCACCTTGGTCCAGGCCCGGATGAAGTCCTGCACGAACTTCTCCTCGTTGTCGTCCTGGGCGTACACCTCGGCATAGCTGCGCAGGATGGAGTTGGAGCCGAACACCAGGTCGAGGCGGCTGGCGGTCCATTTCACCTGGTCGCTCTGGCGGTCACGCACCTCGTACACGCCGTTGTCTGCGGGCGTCCAGGCGTTGGCCATGTCGGTCAGGTTGACGAAGAAGTCGTTGGTCAACTGGCCTTCACGGCTGGTGAACACGCCATGCTTGCTGCCGCCATGGTTGGTGCCGAGCACGCGCATGCCACCGATCAGCACGGTCATCTCCGGCGCGGTCAGGCCCATCAGCTGGGCGCGGTCGAGCAGCATCTCCTCCGGCTTGACCACGTAGTCCTTCTTCAGCCAGTTACGGAAGCCATCCGCCAGCGGCTCCAGCGGCGCGAAGGAGTCGGCGTCGACCATCTCGGCGCTGGCATCGCCACGCCCCGGGATGAACGGCACCAGGACATCATGCCCGGCCGCCCGGGCGGCCTGCTCGATGCCCACGCTGCCACCCAGCACGATCAGGTCGGCCACGCTGGCGCCGGTCTCGGCGGAGAGTTGCTCGTAGACCTTGAGCACCCGGGCCAGGCGCTCGGGTTCGTTGCCCTCCCAGTCCTTCTGCGGGTCCAGGCGGATATGGGCCCCGTTGGCGCCGCCGCGCATGTCGGAGCCGCGGAAGGTGCGGGCGCTGTCCCAGGCGGTGGCGACCATCTCGGCCATGGTGAGGCCGCTCTCGGCGATCTTCTTCTTGGTCGCCTCGACGCAGTAGTCGGTGTTGCCGGCCGGCACCGGGTCCTGCCAGATCAGGTCTTCCTGCGGCGCTTCCGGACCGATGTAGCGGGTCTTCGGGCCCAGGTCACGGTGGGTCAGCTTGAACCAGGCGCGGGCGAAGCAATCCCTGAAGTACTCGGAATCCTTGCGGAACGCGTCCATGTACTTGCGATAGACGGGGTCCATCTTCATCGCCATGTCCGCATCGGTCATGATCGGGTTATGGCGGATGGACGGATCCGTGGCATCGACCGGCTTGTCCTCCTCCTTCATGTCCACCGGCTCCCACTGCCAGGCGCCGGCCGGGCTCTTCTTCAGCTCCCACTCGTGGTCGAGAAGGGCCTCGAAATAGCCCATGTCGAACTGGGTCGGGTTCTTGGTCCAGGCACCCTCGATGCCGGAGGTGATGGCGTTGGCGGCCTTGCCCTGCATGTTGGGGTTGTTCCAGCCGAAGCCCTGTTCCTCGACATCGGCCCCTTCGGGCTCCGGACCCAGCGCACCGGCATCGCCATTGCCGTGGCATTTGCCCACGGTGTGTCCGCCGGCGGTCAGCGCCGCGGTCTCTTCATCGTCCATGGCCATGCGGGCGAAGGTCTCGCGGACCTGCTCGCCGGTCTTGAGCGGGTCGGGCTTGCCGTTGACCCCTTCCGGGTTCACGTAGATCAGGCCCATCTGGACGGCTGCCAGGGGGTTCTCCATCGTATCGGGCTTGTCGACGTCGCCGTAGCGCTCGTCGGAGGGGGCCAGCCACTCCTTCTCCGCGCCCCAGTAGGTGTCCTTCTCGGGATGCCAGATATCCTCGCGACCGAACGAGAAGCCGAAGGTCTTCAGCCCCATGTTCTCGTAGGCCACGGTACCGGCCAGGATGATCAGATCCGCCCAGCTGATCTTGTTGCCGTATTTCTTCTTGATCGGCCACAACAGGCGGCGCGCCTTGTCCAGGCTGGCGTTGTCCGGCCAGCTGTTGATCGGCGCGAAGCGCTGGTTTCCAGTGCCGCCACCACCCCGGCCATCGGCGATACGGTAGGTGCCGGCCGCGTGCCAGGACATGCGGATCATCAGCCCGCCGTAGTGGCCCCAGTCGGCCGGCCACCACGCCTGGCTCTCGGTCAGCAGCGCGTGCATATCCTTCTTCAGGGCGTCGAAGTCGAGCTTCTTGACCTCTTCCCGATAGTCGAAGTCCTCGCCCATCGGGTTGGTCTTGCGGTCATGCTGATGGAGGATGTCCAGGTTCAGCGCTTCCGGCCACCAGTCCATGACCGAATGGCCAGCGGCGGTCTCGCCGCCATGCATGACCGGGCATTTGCCCATGTTCTGATGCTCACCCATATCGTTCTCCATTTTTCGCTGCGTTCAGCTGGTTCGTGTTTCGGAAGCCGTCATCCATGTGTAATCGATGGCTTTCCTCAGGGACCGCAAGCCGTTCCGACCCAGGGCCACATTCGGCCAGGGGGCTGCACTGTCCACCTGCCCTTGAAGCTAGGCCCCACGAGCCATTAGTGCCAGTTGATATTCACCATGAGCGAGATAGTCTCCCGCTATTTTTCCGCAGGCGGCGCCGCAGCGCGATGGGCTACAAGATGCTCTCGATCGCGCGGCGCAGCTCGGCGGACCCGGGGCCGGCCTGGCTGGGGAAGTGCGCAACCACCCGCCCCTCTCGGTCCACCACATACTTGTAGAAGTTCCAGCGCGGGGCGGCGGCTTGGCGGGCCAGTTCGCGAAAGATCGGGTGGGCGTCCGCGCCGCGCACACCGATCGGCCTAAACATGTCGAAGGTGACGCCAAAGTTCTCGAAACACACCCGGGCGGTCTCGGCCTCGTCGTCGGCCTCCTGGTTGAAGTCATGGGAAGGGAAGCCCACCACCTTCAGCCCCTGGTCCCGATAGTCCTGGTGCAACTGTTCCAGCCCACCGAACTGGTCGGTGTAACCGCAGTGGCTGGCGGTATTGATGATCAGCAGCGGATGGCCCTGGAAGCGTTCCTGCAGGTTGATCACTTCAGACGAATGCAGGCGACCCAGCTCGTGATGGAACAGCGCTTCGGTATCCGGCTCCGTGGCGCTTGCACAGGCCATCGGCAGCACCAGAAACAGGGAGGCGAACAGGGGCGCGAAACGGGACATGACACATCTCCACGGGGTCTCCACGGTCAGACCACCGGCGTGCCTTCGGGTTCTGCGGAAGGCCGGTGGGTCACGGCCAGGCTGGGATCGCGATGCAGTCGCACAGCCGCCGGGCCGAAGCGCCCGTCCGCGCCTGCCATGGCCTCGCGGGCATGTCATGCGTACCCTTGTGGGCAACCATCAACAAGGTCTTCCGCCGATGATTGCCTACGCCCGCCCGCTCCTGCTGCTTGCCGTCATCCTGCCGCTGACGACCGGCTGCACGGCCGTGAAGGTGGCCGGCACCGCCGGGAGCGCCGCTGTCAGTGTCACCACCGGCACCGTAAAGGCGACCGGCAAGACCGCCGGGGCGGTGGGACGCGCCGTCACCCCGGGCGGCAAACAGGACGATGACGACGCCGATTGAAGTGCCCGGGGCCGGCCGCCCGCAGCGAACGGACCTGAAAAGCGGTTCCTGATCGGAAGGGCCGCGCCGGGCGGCTTTCAGTCCCCGGCGTCCGCGCGGCCTCGCTCGCATGGCAGCCCGGCCCGCCACCAGGCGAGCATGCCGCCGCGAAGCTGGCGGGCCTCGTAGCCGCGGGCCCGCAGCTTGCGCACGGCGGGGATGCTGCGGTGTGCACTGAGGCAGATGGCCACCACGGGACGATCGGGATCGAGTTCCAGGTCCGCCAGGCGTCGCTTGGAAAACTGCGTGATCGGGAGGTGCCGCGCGCCCGGGATACGACTCCGACGATGCTCGACTCCGGTGCGCACATCCAGCACTTGCACCTGGGCGTTCTCCATCGCCTGCGCCAGTTCCTCGGGGCTCATTTCCGGCACGCGGCCGAACGGCCACCACTGGCTCAAACCCATCGTGATCACCTCCTGTCCACGGGCAAGAACGCGGTCGAACTTGGTCTTGTGTCCCGTACCTCATTCGCGACGAGGCGAGGATGGGCTGCTCTCAGCACTGACCTCGCGAAAAACCATCGCCGAAAGGAAAACCATTATGGATCATCACGACGAAGAGTTTCTCCGTCGGGCGCAAGCCGCGCGCGCTCGCATCAAGGAGATCGAGCCGCAACAGGTAGACGCCAGCCTGGCATCCGGTGCGGTGGCCATCGATGTGCGCGAGCCCGGGGAGTACCAGAAAGGCAGCCTGCCGAGCGCCCGCAATGTAGCGCTGGATTCCATCACGCGTCAGATCGAGGGAGTCGCACCAGACAAGGGCGCGCCCATGGTCTGTTTCTGCAATGGTGGCAACCGCGGGGCATTGGCGGCGGCCCAGCTGGAGGATCTGGGCTATACCAATGTCCAGTCCATCGCCGGGGGACTGCGCGCCTACCAGAAGGCAAACGACACCTCGGAGAGCTCCGCCTGACGACCGGACGGTCTGGGGGTCCAGCTTCGGATTTTCCGACCTTGCCCGTTGCCCCGCCTTAAAGAAACACTGATTAGCCACGAGCGTCAGCCAGGTCCAAGGACCGGTGTGTACAGCACCTGGCGGCCGAAGGTGGCCCTGCAGCGCAGCGGTACGCGCCCAGCGGCTCCACGCGCCTTCTTTTTCGTCATCCCGGAAACCGCGTAGCGGTTATCCGGGATCTCGATGGCTGGGGTTGCCCCGACGGGGGAGATCCCGGCTCTTCGCTTCGCTCCGGCCGGGATGACAGTGCAGGGGCAAGGGCCCCGGGGAGAGTGACATTCCCAAAGGGCCCGGACTAAAGCGACCTGCGACGGGCCATTGTCGTCCCCGGAGGATCCCCGTGACTGGCTGACCCTCGTGGTTAATCAGGAAAGGGGAAGACGGGGCATATCTCGGTCTGCGCCCGCGCGAGGGCTCACAGTCGTTGGCAGGTGTACTGTTCGCCGGACGCGTGCTCGACCACGAGGCGCGTGGGTGATTCGGTGACGATCCGTGTGACCTCCGTATGCGGGAGTTCCGGTAGCCGCGTAGTGATCTGCCGGATCAGGTGGCGCTGGAGTTCGACACCTGATGGGGAGCCGGGCGACAGGTCCAGGGCTTCCACGGTGAGCGTGAGCTGCTGCTCCTCGCGCTGCCACTGCCCCTCGCTGGTCGCGATCAGCGTGAGCGGCCACAGGCCGAACTGGGCCACGGCATCGCCCTCGCTCTTGTACCGCCCGTCCGGATGCAGACGGGAGCGCGTATCGAGCTGCAGATTCAGTTGGCTCGAGCCGATGGCTGCCAGTTGCATTACGGCAGGACAGGCCCAGTCGCCGTCCAGCTCCGTGGTGTCCGCCCAGGCTGCGCCGGCGAAAACCAGGGAGATGCAAAGGCCCAGCACGGGCCACGATCGATTCATCAAACGCGTCTCTCCAATCCAGTCTGGCTTTCCGGCACGGGCAGTAGGCGCGGGCAAAGGGCAAGGTCTGCCCCCGTAGGGCTTCGGTTATACCCCTGCGCCCGCGCCAGCGAGCCGGATTCGTGGGGCTTCAGCCGATGGCCACGGCCTCTTCGAGGCCCGCAATGACACGGCACTGCGGGCTTATTGTCTCGGCTTTGGATACGCGCCCCGTCTCGCCTGCGCGGGTCCACGCCGCAGATTGAGCCGAGTACGGTGCGCTGACCGCAGGACGCCCCGCTCGGACTCTGGGTGTGACCGACTGCTTCGTCGGTTCGGTGTCACACCTAAGCGTTAGTCGTCCGTTATGTTACGCTGCGCGGGAGCCTCGCGCGCCCTGAAGGCGCTCTTGACGGGGCCCGACCAGGAGACTGCGGTGCGATCAGTCACGCATGCACACCTTCCCGCGCTGGCCTTGGTAATGGCCGGCTTTCTGCCCTTGGCACTCCCGCTGCCGGCCCTTGCCGACGACGGTGGGTATCGGCTGCTCAAGCTGGATGGCTACAAGGTGAAGTGGGGAGAGCAGCAGTTAGGGGTGGGGGCCAGCATCAGCTATGCCTTTGCCGGGGAGGCGCTACGGTTCGATGATGCGCACAACTGCCGCGATCTGGCACCGATTGACGAGCTTCTGGGCGAAGCCCTCTCCATGGAGACGCTGGATCGCGAGGCCGCGGCGGCGTTTCGGGTTTGGGAGCGCGCGGCCGGTCTGTCATTCCACAAGGTAAGCGATACCCGGGAGGCGGATATCATCCTCGGCGCCCAGGGGCAGCCGCGTGGACGGGCATTCGCCAACGTAGCCTACGCACCCGATTCGGACGATTTCTCCAACGTTTCCTACTCGCCCGATGCGGAAGTGGATGTGCGCACCATCGAACAGTCGCTGGTGTGCCTGAATCCAGCACACGAGTGGAAGGTCGGATTCGACGGCAACAAGGATGTGTACGACATCCGCTATACGCTGACTCACGAGATCGGTCACGCCATCGGCCTGGACCATCCCGGGCCATCCGGGCAGGTGATGGGATTCAGGTACACCGAGGACTTTGCCGACCTGCAGCCCGGCGATCTGCGCGGAGTCCAGCGGCTCTACGGGCGCCCCGCCGATACCCTCGACACCCAACTGGCAGAGAAGCCGACCGAGGACGGGGAAAGCGCATTCAACAGCGACCGATTCCTTGATCCGAACGACCGCATCGTGCCCGTGACCGGTGTCGATAGCGGCCTTGGCATCGGCGAGAAGTAGCTCCGAGTCAATTCAGGGGCAGGTCTTTCCCATGCCCCTGCTCCACCACGAGCGGCCCCCACCCGTAGCACGTCAACCGATTGCCGCGGCCCCGCGACAGGACGTCGCATACGTGGCCGTTTACCGTAGAGTGACCGTACCGATGTGCCAAGGCGGGGCCGGCTCCCGGCAAGGGGCTCATTATCGGGGACAGGACCCCGAAAATTGAGTGCGGATAAACCCTCGGCAATACGTGGATCGGAAGGCATTTGAAAGACAAACCCCTGCCGTTTTGCCCCTCTTCTGCCTGGTGGCTGACCGCATGGCTGGCCAGCGGGATGCTGCTTGCTGGCTGCGCCGGCGGGCCGCCATCGGCAAAGCCACCCGCCGCCACGGGTGCCGCGCCGCAGGAGCAGCCCGCCGCCGCGGCAGACGGACCCGCGGAGGGGTTCGCCAGCCTCCGGGACGAGATCCACTACTACCTCGAGCGCCTGTCGGATCGCGCGTTCACCGAGACCTACGGGGGCGAGGAGCATCCGCGTACCTGGTACACCGCGGCCGAGGCGCTCGGCCGGATCGGTGCGCCGGCGGTCCCGCATCTCGTGCCCTACCTCGATTCCGATGACCCGTGGGAACTGAAACTGGCGCTGTACGCCCTGATGCTGGCTTCGCAGGATCCGGCGGTGACCTCGCAAACCGGGGGCGAGTACATCCGCCTGGGGACCGTCCTCGACGAACGCGAGAACGTGGCCAACCGGGCCCTCGCCCGCGACTGGTGGGAACGCTGGGGCCACCTCTGGGATTAGCGGCCCCGCGGGGCCTGTGGTTGATCAAAAGTGCTTCCCCCGATTGCCCCCAAAAGACTGGGACTGCCTGCGAGGGGAGACAGCCGCGACTACGGGGCCGGAATCACTGTCCTCCCCGCACAAGGCGAACGCGAAGCCGGCCGCCTCGGTCGAAGTCAGTGGCAGAGCCATTGCCGAAATCGACGAACCATACCTTGCTCGGGTCGCCCTCAGTGGTCGACGCCGACCAGAAACTCAAAGCGGGCGTATTCGGAAACACATCACTTACGATGGTTGGCTCACCAGTAGGATCCGAGCAAGCGTCATTGTCATTCTTGAAATGCGCCGGTTGACCGCTAGAGCAATACACCAAGGTTCTGAGTTCTTCGAGACTGGGAACCCGCCAGTCGGTATGCCCCCCGTAGCCACCCCCATCATTCAAATCTTGTACCGCGGTCTGAGCTCTATCGAGATTGTAGCGGGTTGCATTCCCCGTGCAGGTATCGCCTTCCCAGCTTTGACCCAGGCTGACCGTTGCCATTCGAGGGCGGTGTCCGCGTCCAGCACGATCTCCCCGTTATCGCCCCGGATGCGATAGCGTCCTTCGATCAGGTCACCGCCGCTGGCAATCGCCTCGGAATGATCGAGGTCGTATCCGTCGTCAACGGCCTCGTCCAGGGGGGCTTCCCCACAGCCGGAAAGAACCAACGCGCTCAACATCCACGCAGCCGATACAACAACAAAAGAAAACGAACGTGACATGGGTCGATCCTCTTATAGCCAGTAAACACCGCGTGAGACCCTGAGCGAATGCCGCGACCATACCGCCCGCGGTGCAGATTCCCACGCTACGCGCCGGCCACGCCATCCGACCCCCTCATGGCGCGGCACGATCGACGGACGTGATCTCACGGCCTCCGGGCGCTTTTTGAGTATAGGAAAGATAGGACACTTGGGCGGAAGATCTTGCCTTTTGCCCCTGCCCGATCACGAGGGGTCCGCATCCGTGGCGCTTCAACCGATTGCCGCGGCCTCTGCGAGGCATCGCAATGACGAGGCCCCTGGCGTTTCGGCACGTGGGGAGATCCGCGCCCTGCCCTCGCCATCCGGGGCTTGTTGGGCCATGCTCCATGCTGCGGGCGGATGAAGACCGGGCCCGTGTCGCGGCGCCGGGCAGGAGCCGTTACCTCGAACGACAAGGAGCATGCGCATGAACCTGGAGAAGGTGATCTTCGGTTTTTTCATCATCCTGGCGTTCACGCTGAACTTCGGGTTCTTCCTCGGCGAGATTGATGATCCGGCGCACCACAATGTGTACGAGCTGTTCGCAGCCATCGTGGTAAACGTCATCGCGACGGCCCTGAAGCTGGGGGACCGGACGCAGACCGGGGCATTGCTGCTGGCCAGTTCGCTGGTCGCGGTGCTGCAGTTGATCGCGGCCGCGGCGGTATGGGCCTATGCGAGCCACGTGCATGCCGGGGGCATGGATGCGATGTTCATGGCCAGCATCGTCTCCCTGGCGGGCGGGGCCATGGTGGCCAACCTGATCTCCGTGCTGCTGCTGATCGCGGATACGGTGGCGCTGCGCCGCTGACGGCGGCCGCGAGCGCTACAGACACCACGAGCCGTGGGCCCCACGATCAACAAGGTGCTGTTCCTGTTCCTGCGGCGCATGCGGGCACCCCTGCTTGCGCTGACGGCGGCCTACGCGATCTCCGTTCTCGGCTTGGTGCTGATACCCGGCGTGGACGATCAAGGGGAGCCCTGGCGCATGGACTTCTTCCATGCCTTCTACTTCGTGACCTACATGGCCACCACCATCGGCTTCGGCGAGATCCCCCACGCCTTCACCGAGGCGCAGAGGATGTGGACGGTGTTTGCCGTTTACCTGTCGGTGGTGGCCTGGCTGTATGCGATCGGCAAGATCCTCGCACTGATCCAGGACCCGGCCTTCCGCCTGGCCGTCAGCCAGCATGCGTTCGACCGCACGATCCGCAAGCTGCAGCGACCGTTCCATATCGTGTGCGGCTATGGCGACACCGGGGCCCTGGTGGTGCGTTCCCTGCTCGGGCGCAATGGCTTTGCCGTGGTGATCGACCGGAACCCGGACCGCATCAACGAGCTGGTTCTGGAGGATTACCCGCTGCAGATCCCCGGTCTGTGCGCGGATGCCAGCATCGCCAATCGCCTGCTTGATGCCGGGCTCCTCAACCCGCACTGCCAGGGTGTGGTGGCGCTGACCAGCGACGATGCGGTGAACCTGCGGATCGCCATTGCCGCCAAACTCCTTAACCCGGAGCGCCCCGTGATCTGCCGTGCCGAGAGCCACGACACAGAGAAGAACATGGCCTCGTTCGGGACTGACCAGGTCATCAACCCGTTCGACATCTTCGGCCAGCGCCTCGCCCTCGCGCTGCATTCCCCCGCGCATCACCTGTTGCACGAGTGGCTTGGGAGTATCCCCGGGAGCCCGCTGCCGATGCCGATCGACCCGCCCTGCGGGCGCTGGATCCTGTGCGGCTTCGGGCGCTTCGGCAAGGCCGTGCATGCCGGGCTGATCCAGGAGGGCGTGGAGGTAACCCTGGTGGAAACAGACCCCGAGGGCGCGGACTGTCCGCCCGACTGCATCAAGGGCCGCGGCACCGAGGCGGACACCCTGCACGAGGCCGGCATCGAGAGCGCCTCCGGGATCGTGGCCGGAACCGGCCGCGACGACTACAACCTGTCCATCGTGATGACCGCGCGCGAGCTGAACCCGGAGCTGTTCATGGTCGGACGCCAGAACCGCGAGTGCGATTCGCTCCTGTTCGCGGCGGCCGACCTGCCGCTGGTGATGCGCCACGACCGGGTGATCGCCGAGGCGATCCTGGCCCATCTGACCTCGCCGCTCCTGCCGCGCTTCCTGGAACTGAGTCGCAACCAGACAACCGACTGGGCGAACGAGCGAGTCAGCTCCATCACGGCCGTGGTCGGCGACCGTGTGCCGGCCATCTGGACCGAGCAACTGGACGAGGGGACAGCCCCGGCCCTCCTTGCCCATCTGGAGCAGGAGCCGGTGACCCTGGGCCAATTGCTGCGCGCCGACCATCCCGTGCGCCAGCGACACGCCTGCATTGTGCTGCTACTACGGCGCGAGGCCGGAGGCGAGGATATCCTCGCGCCCGACGACGACACGCCCCTGCAACCCGGCGACCACCTGCTGTTCTGCGGCCGCTTCGCGAGCGCCCTCACCATCTCGCACACCCTGCGCGACCCCCACGCCCTGCGCTACCTGCTGACCGGCGAAGATACCCCGGAAGGCTGGATCTGCCGTGCCCTCCGCGCGGCCCGCAGACAACCGGCCTGAGACGCGCAAGGCAGACCCGCCAGCACGCAAGTCCGTAAACGCGCATCGACAGAGGCAAACGGTTGGGGACCGATACCGTTCCGCCCCCACACCCGGTCATCCCGGACACCGCAAAGCGGTGAGCCGGGACCTCCCCGCCCGGGCTCTTCAACCCGGAGATCCCGGCTCTGCGCTGCGCTGCGCTCTGGCCTGGATGACGGGATGTGTTTTGTCACGAGTGACCGTGCCAGTTGTTGCCTTACCCCCAACCAAGCGAATCGGCGCCCAGGCCACGAGTGAAAAAGAGGTGGCCCCGCGGTTCCAGGCGTTGTTCGTGGCGGACCGAAGGCTCCCGGCATAATGCCCGCGCAGCAACCAGGACCGACCGCTGAACAAGGTAGACCGTCCGATGGCGACCGTGAAAAGTACCTGTTACGAGTGCGATGCCAACTGTGCCATCGACGTCACCCTGGACGCCGTCGGCGAGCCGGTCGCCATTGACGGCCCCGATTGCCCGCGCTGCTACGTCCAGCTCGACCGGCGCAACCATCCGGAGCGCTTGCTGTACCCGCTGCGGCGAACGGGCCCGCGCGGCAGCGGCCAGTTCGAGCGCATCTCCTGGGACGAGGCACTGGACACCATCGCCGAGCGCCTGCGCGCCACCCGCGAGGAACACGGGGCCCCGGCGGCGGCCTTCTTCGCCGGCTATACCAAGGAGGCCCGGCCGCAGCTCCAGCGCCTGGCGCATGCCTTCGGCTCGCCCAACTACCTGACCGAGAGCGGCTGCTGCTTCTCCTCCACCAAGGTGGCGGAGGAGGTGACCTTCGGCACCAAGATCAAGACCTCGTCCACCGTCGCCTCGGATGCGACGCGCTGCCTTCTGGTGTGGTCCACCAACCCGCGCGGTTCCATCCCGCCGTTCCACCAGCACCCCCTGGCTGCGGCCCGCCCCGGCTGCGCCACCGTGGTGGTGGACCCACGGGTAACCCCGCTGGCGGAGCAGGCCGAGGTGCACCTGCAGATCCGCCCGGGTACCGATGGCGCACTGGCGCTGGGCATGCATTACCTGATCTTCGAAAACGGCTGGCAGGATCAGGCCTTCCTCGACGAATGGGGCAACGGGGTGGCGGCCTTCCGCGACTACGTGGCCGAATTCCCGCCGGAGCGTGTCGCACAGATCTGCGGCATCGACGCGGCCGATCTGCGCCGCGCCGCCGAGCTCTATGCCGCCCACGCGCCGGCGCAGATCATGCTCTCGCCCACCGCCACCGTGCAGCACAGCAACGGCTTCCAGAACCACCGCGCGGTGATCCTGCTGGCCGCGGTGACCGGCAACATCGACCGCGAGGGCGGCAACCGCTTCTTCAACGACAAGGTCACGCCGAAGCCGATCGACCTGTTTGACCACTGCCGCGAGAACCTGCCGCCGCGCATCGGCGACGAGACCTTCCCGGTGTGGACGGCCCACTGGCCGGCGGCGCAAAGCATGCTGCTGCCGGATGCCATCCTCGAAGGACAGCCGCAGCCGGTTCGCGCCCTGCTGGCGATGGGCATCAACACCGCGATGTGGCCGAACTCCAGACGCATGGAGCAGGCACTAGGCGCGCTGGATTTCTTCGCCGCGTCGGACTTCTTCCACAACCCGGCCACGCGCATGGCCGACATCGTGCTGCCGGCCGCCACCAGCCTGGAACGCGCGGCGCTGATCGCCTACCCCGGCTGCAACTTCCGCGGCGAGCTGCGCTACCGCCACGCCGCCGTTGCCCCGCGCGGCGAGGCGCGCCCGGATGGCGAGGTGTTCCTGGAGCTGGGCGTGCGCCTGGGCATGGGAGAGCAGTTCTGGAACGGCGACCTGGAGGCCAGCTGGGCCGAGGCCGCCGAGGGCATCCCCGAGACCATCCGCGAGCAGGTCTACAATGACCCGGACGGGGTCACCGTGTTCGCCAAGGCGCTGGACGACATGCTCGAGTACGGCTTCGAGGAAGGCGACCGCCAGTACCGGATCAACGGGTTTCGCACGGTCAGCGGCAAGGTGGAGTTCGACGCCGCGGAACTGCACGCGGCCGGGCACGACGGCCTGCCGGTGTACCGCGAACCGGCGGAGAGCCCGGTCTCCACGCCGGAGCTCGCCCACGACTATCCGCTGGTGCTGACCAGCGGCGCCCGCCACAAGCACGCCACCCACTCGCAGCACCAGCAGCTGGAGCGCATGCGCCGGGCGATGCCGGAGCCGCTGGTGGAGCTGCACCCGATGGATGCCGCCGCGCGCGGGATCGCCGACGGCGACACGGTAGAGGTGCGTTCGCCGCGCGGGCACGTGGCGTTCGTGGCCAAGGTCACGGACCGCATCAAGCCCGGCGTGGCCCACTGCCAGCACGGCTGGAACCACGCCAACGTGAACGAACTGACCGACGACCGCGCGCTGGACCCGATCAGCGGGTTTCCCGCGTTCAAGTCGCTGCTGTGCGAGGTGGAGCGCTTGGCGGCGGGCCACGAAAAACGCCAAGCGGAGGCCGGGTAGTGCCGTTTGTCGGTGTCCTCCCCGAACGCGAGCATATCTTCCGGCCCGAGCCGCGCCGGGAGGTGGCCGTGTCCGACGCCGCCGCCTGGCGGCTCAATCCGGACCACCGGCATGTCTATGACAAACTGCATCTGGCCCTGGATGCCGGACTGACCGCCGCGCCCTGCGGCGTGGCACCCACGGACCTCGGCATCGCGGCGGACGCCGAGGTGTTCGTCAAGCCGATCACCAACCTGGCCGGCATGGGGCTGAACGCACGCACCCTGCCGGCCAGCGGCGTGCCGGCAGAGCCCGGCAGCTTCTGGTGCCAGCGCCTGCAAGGGGCCCACACCAGCACCGACTGCCTGGTGGAGAACGGCGCGGCCCGCTGGTTTGCCCACACCCGGGGCTCGGAGGCGAAGGACGCCGCCCGTCCGATCTACTGGGAGATCGGTGCCGCCGCGCCCGAGATCGAGCCCTGGATCGCCGACTGGGTACGCCGCAACCTGGCCGGCTACACCGGCCTCTGCAACCTCGAACTGATCGGCGGCCGGCCGATCGAGGCCCACCTGCGCGGCTCCAACGGCTTCTTCGACTTCTACGGCCCGGAGTTCATTCCAGCCTGGGTCGCGCTGGCCGACGGCGAGGCGTTCACCCCGCCCCCGCCCATCCCCGGCGGCTTCGTGATCTCGGTGTTCGGCGACGCCGACCTGCGGGATGACGACTTCCGGGCCGCCGAGGCGGCCGGCGTGAACCTGCAGCCCGATCCTTCCACCCCGGGCCGCGCCGCCATCCTGCGCTGCCGTGACCGTGCCGCCGGCTTCGAAATCTACCGACGACTCACCGGGCACACGCTGTAGCGAAGACGCCCCGCTTCCGGAGCTGGCGTAGTCAGCGCGGTTGCCAGGATCAGGCGTGACAGGTCTAGACAGGGCAAAGGGTTGGGACCGTCCCCATTCCGCGCCCCCACCTGCGTCATCCCGGACACCGCAAAGCGGTGAGCCGGGATCTCCGCCGCCTCTCCAGCCCGAAGATCCCGGCTCTGCGCTCCGGCCGGCGAGGCTGGAGGCCACGCCGGGGCGTTGCCCCGCGGCTGGCTCAGCGTACGGAGAGCCGCATGGTCATGGCGTGGGTTGCGCCCGCGGCAAGCGGGTAGGCGTCGTCGAGGGCGTTGGCGACTTCGACGCAGACCGTCTTGCGGTACTGGTCGTCGGGCATGTCCGCGAACGACTGGACACCTTCCGGGCCGGGGTTCCACAGCACGCTGCTGGCGCTGTTCTCGCGTTCGATGACGATCTCGCGCGCGTTGCCCCGATCCTCGATCACGAGCGTGCCCGGGTGGCCGACGAACACCTGCTCCATCGGGGTCGTCATGGCGACGTCGCCGGACTGCGTCCCGCGTTCACCGTCCGCCAGCTTGTCGATCCGCGTGGTCCCGTCCAGCCCGCGCACCACCAGGCCCTCGGCCTCGCCCACGCCGAAGTAGGTGTGGAAGGCCTCCGACACACGCCACTCGCGATCGCTGCGGTTCTCGCCCTCCAGCGTCATCTCCAGGGCCTCGCCCAGGGTGACGTGCAGGCGCAGCGAGAACTCCAGCGGCCAGGCCTTGCGGATATCGTCGTCCGGGGTCAGCACGAACACGACGTGCGTGGCATCGCCGACCGATTCCACGGACTCGACATCCCAGAACGCATAGCGCGCGATCCCGTGCCCCTTCTTGTGTTCGTCGCTCGGGTCGGGCCCCAGCGCGGCCGGATCGTACGGGCCAAACCATGGCCAGCAGACGGGGACCCCGCCGCGCACCGGTTTCTTGCCGTCGTACAACGCGGTATCGCTCACCCACAGCACATCGGCACCACCCTTCGGGCGATAGCTCAGCAGTGTCGCGCCAAAGGTCGTGAGCGACGCGCTGCCGTGCGCGTTCTCGATATCGACCATCACCAGTGCATCCTGCTGGCGAAACCGCACTTCGGGATGCGGAAACTGTTCCGTGAGCGCTGCAACCGTCATCTGATCTCTCCTGTCCGACAAGGGCCGAAGCGTAGCAGACCCCGTGGTGCGTCGAGTGCCTGCACGGGCGCCGGGATCAAGGGCGCCGGATCAGGTCGGGCCTTCTGCCCCGGCATTGCGACCGACCGGCGGCCCAGCACGCTCCAACCGATTGCCACGGCCTCTGCGAGGCCTCGCAATGACGAGGTGCTCCGTAGAAGGACGAGGGATGACAGGTCGGGAAACAGCAGCTAGATTGTTGGCGCGACCGATCAATGGGCTCGCGATGTTTCCAGGGAGGGAAACGATGAAAAAGGGATTCTCTAGTTCTGTCCGCGCGGGGCATGTGCGCCCTGCCGCCCCATGCCCCGTTACCCGCCCGCCACCTCGCCGGCTTCTCGCCGCCACGGCCGGGCTGTTCCTGCTGATATTCGGCCTCGCCAGCCCGGCAAGCGCCGACGAGCGGCCCGAGATCCTGAACATCCTGAGTCAGTTCGTCGCATCCAGTACAGCCGCGGCCCGCTGTGACGATATCGATGACGACCAGATGGTCGCGTTTCTGGCCAACCAGCAAATGATCTACCTGCAATCCGTCATGGCGCTGGAGGACCAGCACCCGGAAGCGACGGGAGAACAGATCGCGGCCACCCTGCTGCGTGGCCAGGAAGACATCCAGACCCAGGTAAAGCAGCGCATCGACGAACACGGCTGTGACGATCCGAATGCCCAGGCTCTGATCGAACTGTTTGAGATGCAGGCCGAGTGGCGGCCCGGCCGCTCACCCCGGAATGACACCGAGTAGGACCCGACGGGTTCACTGTCACACGCTGCCACAGGGGACGTGCGCATGTGGATGTTTGCTGGATTCGTCACGCTCATCGGAATGGCGGTGTGGGTCTACCGACGCCGGCTCGAGGATCGATGGGAACGCCGGTCTTCTTCAACATCTGAGCCAGTACCGGGTTACCAACAAGCGCCCCCACTCGGGGACCCGCTCTATAACTATGTCTACCGAGGCCGCCATTCCGCACCCGTGGAGCGCATTGGCTACTACCCGGCACCGGATGTCGAGTTCCGCGTAAAAGTGCGTCGCTGGTGGGATGTGCTGTTCACCACCATAGGGCTTTCGGTGGCCTGCCGCACAGGCAACACCGAATTCGACCGGACCTTCTATTTGGTCGCCGACCAGGCACCGCTCTGCCGGACGCTGAAAGCGTGCGGGACAACGCAGGAGGCCATGCTGCGCATTTACCGTGAGTGCGAAGCCAACGGACTCCGCTTTAGGCAGTTGCGCATACGATGCGAGCGGGTATGGGTCGAGGTCGTGGCGCAAAGACGCCGGAGCCGTAGTCGCCTTTCGGCACCCTTGAAGGCGTTCGTCCCGCTGCTTCGCGAGCTCTCCGAAGCCATGGAATCGGAGATTCCCGAAACCGCTCGTGGGCAGAAAGACCCATTGGCCTGGAAGGCCGTGCTGATCGTCAGCATCAGCTCCGCCATGCTGATCACCGGCTTTCTATTTCTGCACCAGAGAATCTTCTGGCCCCTCCCCGGCCCCATTCGAGCATCGGAGATGGTGTCGCTTTCGATAAGCACGGGCATCGTCGTATTCGCGCTGCTGGCGGCCGTGACCATCGCCTGGCTGGGACGCACCTCCCGTACCCACCTCGTCCTGATCGAACTGGCTTTAGCCGGATTGATCGGCGCTGCCATGACCAGCTACGGGCTTCTTCGGGACGTCAATATGAGTTTTGATCGGTCCTCCGCTCTGGGACACCCTGTTGAAGTGCGCGACAAGACGGCCGAGCGGGGGCGTGGCTATACCCTTCACTACCTGAAACTTTCTGGGTGGGACGGCCCTCAAGAGAAGCGCGGAATCCGCGTCGATCGCTGGCTATACCACTCCGTTCGAGCAGGTGACCGGCTGCTGCTGGAGGAATACCCGGGCCGCCTCGGCGTTCCCTGGATCCGGCTCGACACCGATCGCTCCAAGATCGCACAGTCTCCATGAGGCACAACACCATGCGGGTTCCAGCCCGGACTCCGCAGCACATTCACAGGGAGGGGATCGAGGCCCTGTGGGCGGGTCCGACCGATTGCCACGGCCTCTGCGAGGCCTCGCAATGGCCGGTGTGGGTACGGCTGTCAGGCGGGTAGCGGCAGCCGGCCCTGGTAGTGGAACTGGGTCAGGGGAAAGTCGTGCAGGGCGCCGTCGCGGGGCTTGAGGAAACGGACGTGGTCGGCGGTGAGCTGGCACAGCCAGGGATCCTGGCGCGTGGGTTTGTTGCGGGTAAACGGGCGCGCATTGAAGAGCCCGAGGTTCAGGCCGGCCTCGTGATCGCGGACGGACGGGTATTCGAACAGGTCGATGCCGGCCTCGCGCAGCGCGGCGCCCAGGGCCTGGGTGGCCTGATAGTCGGCGGGATGACGCAACAGGTCCGCGTGTTCAGCGAACGGGGGCTGATGGAGCTGCAAGCCATTCGGGGTCTGGTAGCGTGCGACAAACAGGGTGTGCTGGGTGTCGAGCTTGCGTGGCGGCGGGGTCGCCATGCCATGCCAGAACACAAACCGGTAGTAGGCCGCCTCGGCGAGGACCGTGCGCTCGCGCAGGGCGCCGTAGAACAGGCTGGGTTCGTGGCGACGGCCGAAGCGCGATCCGTGACGTAGCGGCGGGTAGCGAAACGGCGTGGCGAGGAGATAATGCAGCCGTTCGGTGCCCGGACGCCGGGGCGGCTTGGTGGCCTCCAGCATCTCTTCCAGCACGGCCTGGCGGTCGAGCGAGCTGACGATCTGGTTGGTGGCAACCTGCTCCTGGCTCTCGACCAGGCGCAGGACCTCCCCTCTCAGCGTGACACGCGGCGCGGCTTCGACCAAGGCATCCCAGTCCGGCATGTCAGGTTGCCCTCATAGCTTGCCGCGGATCGCGTCGAGATATTCCAGAACGCCCACCAAACCCTGAACCGTGCGGATCTGCTCGGCGGGCACGCCTCCGGTGTGGTGGTTGTGCGTCTGCATCCAGTGTTTCATCGCACCGACATCCCCGCCGGTGAGGACATAGAGCGCGCGATAGCAGCGAATCAGCAACAGCGCCAGCTCACCCGGCTTGCTGGCCGGGTCGATGTTACCCCGACTGATGTCCGTGCGCCCGCGTCCGACCACCTCGCCCAGCTCCGCCTGGGTCAGGCCCAGCGCCTTCCCGGCATTGACCAGCGCCTCGCGCAGGATATCGGCGCGTTCCGGAGCCAGGGCTTCCGCAGTGTTCATGGCGCGCCTCCAATTCAGTGCATATGGCACATTATATCTCTTATTGCGCACACAGAACATTCTGTTTCCACATCACCGCCCTCCGCCAGCATGCGGAAGTTCAGACCAGCGCCGTCCGGTTGGCGCACACGGGCTCGCATGACCGCACTCGGGTGCTACGATCAGCCCAGTCCATTTGCACAAGGCCCGAGCGCTTCGGGCCCATCCCACTGGAGGGGACGCCATGCTGATCTCGTTGCTGTTGATGATTGCGTTGCTGCTGGTCGCGGGCGCCCTGCTGATCTGGCAGGTCAGCATCATCTTCAGCATCGAGATCGAGGACGGTCATCCGCGGGCCCGCCGCGGTGATCCGCCAAAGACGTTCCAGCACACGGTGCGGGATGTGGCGCGACGCTACGGTATCCAGAAGGGGCGGCTGACCGCGATCCGCCGCCAGAACGGACTGCGCCTGCGCGGCTCGGCCTCCATCCCGAAGGAGGCGCATGCCGAGCTGCAGGCCGCGCTGCAGCGCATCAAGGTGGGCCAAAAGCGCCGCAAGAAGCGCCGTTGAGCCCGGCCGGCCCGGCACACCCCATGACCATGACACCGGCCGTGGCCGCGCCGGAACAGCGCGACGGGACCTGGTACGTCTACCTGCTGGAGTGCCGGGGCGGCCGCATCTACACCGGGATCACGCCGCAGCTGGCGGCGCGCATGGCCGCCCACGCGGCCAGCCGCGGAGCCCGCTTCACCCGCATGCACCGGCCCGTGCAGCTACTGGCAGCCCGGGGTTTTGCCTCGCGCAACGAGGCCTTGCGGGAGGAACACCGGATCAAGCAGACCTCGCCACGGGCCAAGCGAGCCTTGGCCCTCCAGTGGGCCCGGGAGGCCGCCATCGACCGGTTCCCGGGGACCGGGATTACTCCGCCGGGCGCCGCCGCGACTCCTGGAACTGGCGCTGGACCGACTCGGACGGACCGCCGGGCAGCAGGCTGACGACGACGATGGCCACGGTGGCAAAGATGAAGCCCGGCAGCAGCTCGTAGACGTCGAACAGGCCTCCTTCGGCCTGGTTCCAGAGGATGATGGTGACCGCGCCGACCACCATTCCGGCCAGTGCCCCGTTGCGCGTCATCCGCGACCAGTACAGCGCCAGGATGATCACCGGGCCGAAGGCCGCGCCGAACCCGCCCCAGGCGTAGGCCACCAGATCCAGCACCCCGGCCTCCGGCGCCATGGCCAGTAGCAGCGCGACGAGCGAGACCCCCAGCACCGCGGCGCGGCTGATCCACACCAGCTCGGTTGCCCCGGCCTCGCTGCGCAGGATACCGCGATAGAAGTCGTTGGTGATGGCACTGGCGGAGACGATCAGTTGCGAGTCGATGGTGCTCATGATCGCGGCGAGGATCGCCGCCATCAGGATGCCTGCTACCCAGGGATTGAACAGCGCGCGGATCAGCTCGATCAGCACGGTCTCGCCGTCCGCGAGCGGGGCGTCGGCAAAGTAGGCGATCCCCATGTAGCCAGTGGCCACCGCGCCGATCAGGGCCAGGACCATCCAGGTCATGCCGATCAGCGTCGCACGCGGTACATCCCGCTCGGAGCGCAGCGCCATGAAGCGCGCCAGGATATGCGGCTGACCGAAATAGCCCAGACCCCAGGCCAGCAGGGAGAGCATGCCAAGGAAGGTCATACCCTGGAGCACCTGGGCATGGGTCGGGTCCACGGCGGCGACCTCGCTTTGCACGCTGCCCCAGCCGCCGATCAGCACCACCGCGAACATCGGTACCACCAGCAGCGTCAGGAACATCAGGATGCCCTGCAGAAAGTCGGTCCAGCTCACCGCCAGAAAGCCGCCGAGGAAGGTGTAACTGATAATCACGATGGCGCCGACCCACACGGCGGTCTCGTAGTCCATGCCGAACGAGCTCTGGAACAGCAGCCCGCCCCCGACCAGACCGGCCGAGATGTAGAGCGTAAAGAACACCAGGATCACGATCGCGGAGACCACCCGCAGGATACGCGTACGGTCCTCGAAGCGGTTCTCGAGGAAGTCCGGGATGGTCAGCGAGTCCTTCGCAAGCGCGGTGAAGCGCCGCAGGCGCCCGGCCACGAACAGCCAGTTCAGCAGCGCCCCGACCACCAGCCCCACCCCGATCCACAACTCGGACAGCCCGGACACGTAGACCGCACCGGGCAGCCCGAGCAGAAGCCACCCGCTCATGTCCGAGGCCCCGGCACTCAGCGCGGCCACCCCCGGCCCCAGGCGACGTCCGCCGAGCACGTAGTCGCACAGCGTGGTGGTCGTGCGGTAGGCCGCGATCCCGAGGATCAGCATCGCCGCCAGATAGGCGGCAAAGGTCACCAGAGTGGGCATCGGCATATTGATATCCATGGAGCGTCTCCTCGTATCAGGCCGATGGCCCTGTTGCGTTGGTGCTCGGGCGCGTCTCGATCGAGTGTAGATGAGGGTCCGCAGCCCCGTCGGTACGCGTCGTCATTGGGGCGTGATGCCTCATTCCGATCCGTCGGCCGCCGCCAGCAGGCTGGCGTTGCCGCCGGCGGCGGTGGTGTCGATGCACAGGTGGCGCTCGACCACGTAGCGCTCGGGCGCGATGGGGGCGGTCTCCAGCGCGACAATCGCCCCGTCGCGTTGCGCCAGCGCCTGGCGCAGCGCACGGGTCCAGTCACTCGCGCCGGCCGCCGCCACCGCGACCGGACCGTCCAGCGCGGTCAGCGTGCCCGGTTCCACCACGCCATCGATCCCGGCCACAGGCACGCCCGCCCGGTGCAGGGCCCGCACGGCACGTTCGGCGCCCGGGGCCACCATGAGCACCGGGCACCCCGCCCCCAGCGCCTGCACCGCCTGCGCCAGCGCGATCTCCGCACCCGGCCCCAGGCACAGCACCGGGCCGCGGGGATAAAGGCTCAGGCGATTGCTCTCGCCGGTCGGGCCCGGCAGCGTCTGCGGACTCATGTAGAGGGCCGCGGTCTCGGCCAGTGCCTTGCGCGGCAGACCCGTGCGTTCCGACAGCGCGCGGCGCAGTACCTCCATGCGATCCGTGCGCGCGGCCCAGTCATCGGCATCCAGTGCGTCCAGGGCCTGCTGCAGGACCTCGTGCGCGACGCCTTCGCCCCCCGGCTCCGGCGCGGCGGGTACCTCCTCGGGCGCGCCGGACCGGCGCCCGAAACGGGTCAGGTACAGCGGCCCGCCCGCCTTCGGGCCGGTGCCGGAAAGCCCCTCGCCCCCAAATGGCTGGGAGCCGACGATGGCGCCGATCTGGTTGCGGTTGACGTACTGGTTGCCGACGCGCAGACGCTCCACCACCTGCTGCACGCGATCGTCGATGCGGGTATGCAGGCCGAAGGTCAGGCCGTAGCCGCGGGCATGGATAGCATCCACCACGGCGTCCAGGTCCCGGGCGCGAAAGCGCGCGACGTGCAGGACCGGTCCGAATACCTCGCGTTCCAGAGCCTCGATCCCCGGGAGCTGGACGATGGAAGGCGCGACGAAGCGCCCCGCCTCCGGCACCGGCAGCGACTTCACCAGTCGGCCCTGCTCCGCCTGTGCCTTCAGGTAGTCGCGGATATCCGCCTGCGCCTCGGCATCGATCACCGGCGAGACATCGGTTGCCAGCTGCCAGGGATCGCCGATGGTCAGCGCGTCCATCGCGCCCTGCAGCATCTCCATCAGGCGGTCATGGGCCTCGTCCTGCACATACAGCATGCGCAGCGCCGAGCAGCGCTGGCCGGCCGACTGGAAGGCGGAGGCGAGGATGTCGCGCACCGCCTGTTCGGTCAGGGCGGAGCTGTCCACGATCATCGCGTTCAGCCCGCCGGTCTCGGCGATCAGCACGGCTTCCGGCCCGGCGTTGTCCGCCAGACTGCGGTGGATCAGCTGCGCGACCTCGATGGAGCCGGTGAAGCAGACCCCACTGATACGCGGATCGGCGGTCAGTGGCCCGCCCACGGTCGGACCATCACCCGGCAGCAGCTGCAGCGCCGTCTCCGGCAGGCCCGCCTCGCGCATCAGTTCCACCGCGCGGGTAGCGATCAGCGGGGTCTGCTCGGCAGGCTTCGCGACCACCGTATTGCCCATCGCCAGGGCCGCGGCGACCTGACCGGTGAAGATCGCCAGCGGGAAGTTCCACGGGCTGATGCAGCCGAACACCCCGCGCGGCTCCAGCTCCGCCTCCCGTGCCAGCCGCTCGGCCTCGCCGGCGTAGTAGCGCAGGAAGTCGGCCGCCTCGCGTACCTCGGCGATGCCGTCCCAGACGGTCTTGCCGGCCTCGCGGTTAGCCAGCGCGATCAGCTCGGGAGCGTGCGCCTCGTAACGCTCCGCGATGGCACGCAGCAGATCCGCCCGTGCCGCAACCGGGTGCGCCGACCAGTCGACAAACCCCATCAATGCGGCGCGCAGGGCGTGCTCGATCTCCGCCGCCGTGGCCTCGCGCACCTCCCCCACCACGTCCTCGGGATCGGCGGGAGAAACCGCGTCGCGCGGTTCGCCCTGTGGCGCATACCCCGCTGCCAGCATCGGCGCCGCCTGCCAGCGCGTCCGCGCGAAGGCCTCGCGCGCCTCGAGCAGCGGCAGGATGGAGGCGGGTTCGTTGACGCAGTAGCCACGCGAGTTCTGCCGCTGCGGCTGGTAGAGATCGGCCGGGTCGCGAATGGCCGGGTTGGGGATGGCATCGCCCAGGGCGTCCAGGTCGGCGAGCGGGTCGCGGGCGATCTCCGCCGGCGGGATGGTGCTGTCCACCACCTGGTTGACGAAGGAGCTGTTGGCCCCATTCTCCAGCAGACGGCGCACGAGATAGGCCAGCAGGTCGCGATGCGCACCGACCGGGGCGTAGATGCGGCAGCGGGTGCCGGCCGTGGCCTTGACGGTGGCGTGCACCGACTCGCCCATGCCGTGCAGGCGCTGGAACTCGAAGCCGTCACGGTCGTCCCCGGCCATGGCCAGGACCGCCGCGCAGGTGTGCGCGTTGTGGGTGGCGAACTGCGGGTAGATGCGATCGCGCCGGTCCAGCAGCATCTGCGCGCAGGCGATGTAGCTGACATCGGTGTTCACCTTGCGCGTGAACACCGGGAAGTGTTCCACGCCCAGCTCCTGCGCCAGCTTGATCTCGGTATCCCAGTAGGCGCCCTTGACCAGGCGCACCATGATCTGCCGGTCGAGGCGCTCCGCCAGCGCGTAAAGCGCCTCGATCATCGGCGCTGCGCGGCGGCCGTAGGCCTGCACGACCACGCCGAAGCCGTCCCAGCCGGCCAGCTCCGGATCCGCCAGCAGGGCCTCGATCACGTCCAGCGACAGCTCCAGGCGATCCTGCTCCTCGGCGTCGATGTTGAAACCGATTCCGGCCCGCGCTGCCTGCCGGGCCAGTTCCCGCGCCCGCGGCACAAGGTCCGCCATCACCGTCGCGCGGTGGGTGTACTCGTAACGGGGATGCAGCGCGGAAAGCTTGACCGAGATGCCGGGGCTGGAGCGCACGTCGCCCTGCGCCTGCCTCGCGATCTCGGCGATCGCCGTGGCATAGGCCTGATGATAGCGCCGGGCATCGGCATCGGTGCGGGCGGCCTCGCCCAGCATGTCGTAGGAATAGGTATAGCCCTCGCGCTCCATCTCGCGCGCGTTGCGCATCCCCTGGGCGATCGTCTCGCCGAGCACGAACTGGCGGCCCAGCAGCTTCATCGACTGCGCCACTGCGGTGCGCACCAGCGGCTCGCCGACCCGCCGGATCAGCCCGCGCAGTGCGGCGGCCGGGCGCTGCGGGTCGGCGCTCAGCACCTTGCCGGTCAGCATCAGGGCCCAGGTGGAGGTGTTCACCAGCGACGACGAGGAATGCCCGAGGTGGGCGCCCCAGTCGGAGGGCTCGATCTTGTCCTGGATCAACTCGTCGATGGTCTCGGCGTCCGGCACCCGCAGCAGGGCCTCCGCCAGGCACATCAGGCCGACACCCTCCTCGGTGGACAGGCCGTACTCGGCGAGGAAGCTCTCCAGCAGCGACGGCGACGTCTCGGCGCGCACCCGCTCGACGATGCGCGCGCCCTCGGCCGCGATACGGGCGCGAGCCTCGGCATCCAGCCGGATGGCGGCCCGCAGGTCGCGCAACACGGCCGCCTCGTCGACCCCGTATGCCGCCCGGATGCGGGCACGATACGGGTCGAGGACAGTGTCCTGCTGGGATTCGGGCTGCTGCATCGGCCTGCTCCCGTGTAAGGGGGTCCCTGTACCCGGCCCGGGCGCCTTCGGTCACCTTACCCTGTGAAAGCGCAGGCCCGGGCGCAGGGCATCACAGGTGACCGGTCTTCACGTAGATCCGCGTCTCCTCCTCCACCCAGGGATCGTGCTGGCTCGAATGCGGGCTGCGGATCCACGTGCCGGCGGGATAGCGTCCGTGCTCGTCGATGAATTCGCCGGACAGCACCAGGATCTCCTCCCCGCCCCAGTGCCGGTGGGGCTGGAAATGCTCCCCCGCCGGCCAGTGCACCAGTGCGGTGTGTTCGGTCCCAAAGCTGTGCAGATGCAGGACGCGCAAGCCGCCGATGCCCGGCTGGAAGGGCGCCGAGTGGGTATCGACCACCACCTTCTCGCGGTCCTCGGGCGCGAACTGCTCCAGCTTCACGAACAACGTGCAGCCGGGACCCGAGTGCGGCGTATGGCGGGAACCCGGCGGATTGCGCAGGTAGGTGCCAGCGGGATAGTCACCGGTTTCGTCGGAGAACACGCCGTCCAGTACCAGGATCTCCTCGCCCAGCGCATGCGTGTGCGGCGGGAAGCGGGCTCCGGGCTGGAACTGCACGATGCTGGTGGCGCGGCCCGCTTCCGCCTGTTCGCGCTCCAGCGGCTTGCGCACCACGCCGTCGGCACGGCTGCCGCTCCAGGGCTGCGCCGCCGTCTCCACGACCACCGGCCGGTTCAGATCCAGGTTCAGGGCTCCCGTCATGCGCGCTCCGATCGTCTTTTCAATCGAACACAGCCCCGGCCGGTTAGTTCCGTTCCGGCAAGGGCACGGGCGTTCAGTGGTGGTGACCTTCGTGGCCGTGATGCTCAGGCCCCGGGCGATCTTCCGCCTCGCCGTGATAACCGCGGGCCTGCCGATAGCGCGCCTTCTGCTCGTCGCTGAGCAATGCGTCCATCTTCAGGTGGTAGGACAGGTGCAGGTGGCGCAGGCGGCCGCGCAGCTCGCCGATCTCGACCGTGAGCGTCTCGATGGTCTCGCTGGAGATCCCGCCCTCCGCGAAGCGCGCGTCCAGTTCCCTTTCGCGCTCCACGATGCGCCGGCCCAGTTCGCGCGCCTGCTCCCGCATGGTCTCGAACAGCCGCTCGGTCTCGCGGTGTTGTTCGGCCGTCAAGTTCAGTTCCTCGGCCACCTCGAGCACATGCAGCGGGCCCGGATAGCCGTGCAGCTCGGCCGGCAGCGCCATCCCCATGCCGCGCCCTTCCAGGAGGTCCTCGGTCTCCTGTGCGGAGAGTGCCTTGATCTCGCGCTCCTGCAACCCGGAATACGGATTGGCCGCGGCCGATGCGGACATCACCAGCGCAAGGCTCGCGCCCATCAACCCCGAAAAAGCGATAACACGATGCATGCAGGAATCCCCTGGCAAGCAATGGCGTCTGGATTGTAGCGCCCAGACCAATCACGGGACACCGAACCGCTCACGGACGTCTAGACTCCGGATCGATACTCATAAAAAGGCAAAAGGACGCGACATGCTGATTATCGGATTGATTGTGGTCGTCGCCGCGCTGGTGTTCGCCACCGCGAAACTGCGCGTACATCCGTTCCTCGCCCTGCTGATCGCCGCCTTCGCGATGGCACTCATCGGCGGTATCGCGCCGCGCGAGGCGATCAGTGTCATCAACGACGGCTTCGGCAGCACCCTGGGCTACATCGGCATCGTGATCGCCCTGGGCACGATCATCGGGGTCATCCTCGACCGCACCGGCGCGGCCGTGGTGATGGCGGAGGCGATCATCCGCGCGCTGTCCGACCGCTTCCCCACCCTGACGGTCTCGATCATCGGCTACATCGTGTCCATCCCGGTGTTCTGCGACTCCGGCTACGTGATCCTGAACTCGCTGAAGAACGCGCTGGCCAAGACCGCCGGCATCTCGGTGGTGGCCATGAGTGTCGCGCTGGCGACCGGTCTGTTCGCCACGCACAACTTCGTGCCGCCTACCCCCGGCCCGATTGCGGCCGCCAGCAACATCGGCATCGCCGATGCCCTGGGCCTGGTGATCCTGGTCGGGCTGTTCGTCTCGGCCGTAGCGGCCGCGGTGGGCTGGCTGTGGGCCAGCCGCTACGCGCATGCCAATGACGAAGAGCTGCTGGAACCGGACCCGATCAGCGAGGCCACCGGGCAGGAGGTCGAGAGGGAAGAGATCAAGCTGGAGCACCGCCCGACCACGCTGGGCGCGTTCATGCCCATCCTGGCGCCGATCGTGCTGATCTCCATCGGCTCCGTCGCCTTGCTGGCCACCCGCGACACCGAGGCCGGGATATTCGCCAACGCACTGATCTTCCTCGGCACCCCGGTGGTGGCCCTGGCCATCGGCGTGATCTTCGCGCTGCTGCTGATCAAGGGCGCCGGCATCAAGGACCGCTTCCACCAGATGACGGTCGATGCGATCCTGCTGGCGGCCCCGATCATCCTGATCACCGGGGCCGGGGGCGCGTTTGGCAACGTGCTGCGCGAGACGCCGATCGGCGACCAGTTGGGTGACCTGCTGAGCGGCCTGGGCCTGGGCCTGCTGGTGCCGTTCCTGATCGCGGCGGCGCTGAAGTCCGCCCAGGGCTCGTCCACCGTGGCACTGGTCACCGCCTCCAGCATGATCGCGCCGATGCTGGCCTCGCTGGGGCTGGATTCGACCATGGGCATGGTCCTGGCCGTGATGGCCGTGGGTGCCGGTGCGATGACCGTCTCGCACGCCAACGACAGCTTCTTCTGGGTGGTCACCCAGTTCAGCCGCATGAAGGTGTCCACCGCGTACAAGGTGTTCACCACCGCCACGCTGCTACAGGGCATCAGCGCGATGATCACCATCTACATCCTGGGCCTGATCTTTGTCTAGGGGGACGCTGACTAATCTGCACGCTCGCGTTGGTGCCCCCTGTTTCCCGAGACAAGGCGCGTCGTGCAGCGGTTAGTGGTTCTACCCGCAAGCGGCGCAACGCAGCATCGGGGAACAGGGGGCACCAACCCCGGAGGGGCTCAGCCGATTCTGTGCGCTGACGGCGTTGCAGCTCGCTCATGTAGCTCGGCTACACTTCACTCACCGCGCCTTGTCAGCGCGCAGAATCGACTCGAGCGCGAACGTGCAGATTAATCAGCGTCCCCCTGGTCAACTCCGGGTCGTCGTTTGCCCGGACAGCTACAAGGGCAGCCTGGAGGCCGAGGACGTGGCCGCCGCCATGGCCCGCGGGGTGCACGCCGCCCGCCCGGATGCCCGGGTACGCTCCCTGCCCATGGCGGATGGCGGCGAGGGGACGGCGCGGCTGGTCAGCCACACCCTTGGCTGGGCCTGGCACCTGTCGGATGTGACCGGCCCCACCGGCGCCCACCTGAGCGCTGGCTGGGGCTGCGATCACCGCGAGCAGCGGGCCGTGATCGATGTCGCCTCCGCCTGCGGGCTGGACCGGATTCCCGACGACCGGCACGACCCCTGGCAGCTCCACAGCTTCGGTGTCGGCGAACTGATGCGGGCGGCCCTGGACGCCGGCGCCGAACACCTGATGATCGGCCTCGGCGGCAGCGGCACGGTAGATGGCGGCGCGGGCATGCTGGCGGCCCTGGGCGTGCGCTTCCTGGATGCCGAGGGACACGCGCTTGCGCCCCACCCGGCGGGCCTGGCCGATCTGGAACGGGTCGATTTCGACGCACTGGACCCGCGCCTGGCCCGCATCGACATCACCGTGCTCAACGACGTCGACAACCCCCTGACCGGGCCGCATGGCGCGGCGGCGGTATTCGGCCCGCAAAAAGGCCTGAAGGCGGCCGACATCCCGGCGATGGATGGGCATATGGAGCATCTGGCCCGTTGCATTGATGCCGCCGGGCACCTCCATCGTCCCACCGACACCCCGGGCGCCGGCGCCGCCGGTGGGCTCGGGTTCGCACTGGACTGCGTCCTCGGCGGTAGCGCGCGCATGGGCGCGGGCTACCTGGCCGAACTGATCGGGCTGGACGCCGCGATCCGCGAGGCCGATCTGGTCATCACCGGCGAGGGCCAGCTGGACGGCCAGACCTCGCACGGCAAGGTGGTAGCAGAAGTCGTGCGCCGCGCCCGAGAACTGCGGGTTCCGGTGGTGGCGATCGCCGGCTCCATCGCCTGCGACGAGGCCGAGATCGGCGCCTTCGGCCTGAGCGGCGCCCGCGCCCTGTGCGACGGCAGCATCACCCTGGACCAGGCCCTGGCCCGCCCCGCACACTACATCGCCGAGCGCGCACGTGCCCTGATCGAGGCGGCCGAACCGGGTGTCCGACCGTGAATCAGCGGAGTGCTCCCGTCTGAAAGGAACGTGTTCGGTTGATCCGGGTCCGACTCGCAGCACGGATCGATACGAACCCAAAGGAAGACCCCATGACCAAGCACGATGACGCGCTTTTTCGCCCGTACAGCCTGGGCCCGCTGGAGCTGCCGAACCGGGTGCTGATGTCCCCGCTGACGCGCTCGCGCGCCGGGCAGCCAGGCGACGTGCCCACTGATCTGAACGCCGAGTACTACGCGCAGCGCGCCGGTGCCGGCCTGATCATCAGCGAGGCCACGCAGGTCTCGCCGCAGGGCAAGGGGTATGCGTTCACCCCGGGCATCCACTCGCAGGAGCAGGTGGACGGCTGGCGCAAGGTCACCGAGGCCGTGCATGGCGCCGGGGGACGCATCCAGGCGCAGCTATGGCACGTCGGCCGCATCTCGCGCCCGGAACTGCAACCCGACGGTCAGAAGCCGGTCGCCCCCTCCGCCATCCAGCCGGAGGGCGCCTACACCTTCATCAGTGCCGAATCCGGCATGGTCGAGGTGCAGGAGCCGCGCGCACTGGAACTCGACGAGCTGCCGGGCATCGTGGAGCAGTATCGCCAGGGCGCGCAGAATGCCAAGGCGGCCGGCTTCGACGGCGTGCAGATCCACGCGGCCAACGGCTACCTGCTGGACCAGTTCATCCGCAGTGGCAGCAACCACCGCACCGACGCCTACGGGGGCTCGGTGGAGAACCGCATCCGTCTGCCGCTGGAGGTCGTGCGCGCGGTGATCGAGATCTGGGGGCCGGAGCGCGTGGGCATCCGCGTGAGCCCGACCGGCAGTTTCAACGGCATGCATGATGATGATCCGCTGGCGACCTACAGCGCCTTCGCCGAGGCCCTGGACGCCACCGGCATCGCCTATATCGAGGTGGTGGAGGACTCCTTCCAGGGCAATCACGAAACCGGCCGCCCGGAATCCATCATCGACGCCATCCGCGCGCGCTTCAGCCGAACCTACATCGGCAATGGCGCCTACAGCGCCGACGAGGCCCGCGAGCGCATCGCTGCCGGACGCTGTGACCTGGTCACCTTCGGCCGCCCGTTCATCGCCAACCCGGACCTGCCCGAGCGCTTCCGCCAGGGCGCCCCGCTCAGCGAGTGGGACGAAGCCACCTTCTACGGCGGCGACGAACACGGCTACACCGACTACCCGGCGCTATCCGACTGAAACCGGCCCCCGGGAGCCCCCGGGGCGCCATTTACGCAACCCATGCACGCGTGGCGTCTTGCCCTTGTCCTGGACCCGGCGTAGATTGCGGCGCGATGCGCACTGCCAACCGTCATACGTGGCTGCACGCCCTGCTGGTCCTGAGCCTGATGCTGTCCATGCCCCTGCTGCAGGGGGCGGGGCTGCACCTGCACGTGGGCGACGCGCACGACGCATCGCCGCATGCGGCGCACGATTCCGGGCACGCCCACCATCACGACGAGTCGGCCGAGGTCGACCTGACACCGCAGGCCACTGGCAAGCCGGTCACCGTATTGGATCTGCCCGGCGCGGCGCTGCCAACAACGGCCGGCGACCGGTCCGTGGCGGCCCCGCGCGCACCTCCTCGCATCGCGGACCTTACCCACCCCCTTCGCGCATCCCCTCCCTGGCTCGCACCACCCCTGCGCGGGCCGCCCGCCTGACCCATTGATTCGAACGTAGCGTGCTGACGCCTCCCCGGGGGCGCAGCCTGGATCGTCATCAATGGGGAGTGCTTCCCATGCCGTATTCGGTTTTTGCCTGGTCGGTCGCTGGACTGATCGGACTGCTTTGCATACCCGCTGCGCTCGCGGACTCGGGACGCTGGACCCTGGACCGGGCGGTCACTCACGGATTGTCCGTGGCCCCCGAGGCCGAGGCCTTCGAACACCGCATTGACGCCCAACGCGGCGCGCGGGATCAGGCGGGGCGCTGGCCCAACCCGACGCTGGAGGCCGAGGCCTCCGACCAGCTCGGAATCGAGGATGGGCGCGGTGGTTATTCGCTGAGCGCGATTGCCGTCACCCAGCCGCTCCCGCTATGGGGGCAGATCGGACATCGACGTGATGCCGCCGCCGCCCGACTCGCCGCGACCGAGGGGCGGGCCCACGCCGAGCGCCTGGAGCTGGAAGGCCACATCGGCGCGGCATTTCATGCCTGGCAGCAGGCGGAGACGGGGCTTGACCTGGCGCGCGAGCGTCTGGAAGAGGCCCAGCGCCTGGAGCGCATCGCCCGACTGCGACAGGAACGCGGCGACCTGTCCGAACGCGAGCGGCTGCGCATCGACCTGTTCCGCTCCGAGGCCGTACGCCAGCTGGAGGCCGCCGAGGGCGCGCGGACCGAGGCCCGCGCCACCCTGGCCGCCTGGCTCGACCGGCGCCCCACCGAGCTGGGCACCGCCCCCGCCTTCGACGACCCACCCCCGGCGCCCGCCAGGATCGAACCACAGGCGGTAGTGGACCAGCACCCCGCCCTGCGGGCCGCGTCCGAACAGCAACAGGCCGCGCAATTGGAGATTGCCCGCGCACGGGCCGAAGGGCGCCCGGATATCGGCATCCGGCTGTTTCAGGAGCGCGACGTGATCGACGGCCGCCGGGAGACCTCCACCGGCGTGGCGCTGCAGCTCGAGCTGCCGCTATGGGACCGCAACCAGGGACGCGTCCGCGAATCCGTGGCGAACCATTACACGCGCCAGACCGAGGTCCGGGCCCTGCGCCGCGACCTGACCCGCCAGGTCGAGGTCGGCCGCGTGCACCTGGCGCACCTGCTGGACGAACTGGACCGCCACCGCAACCAGACGCTGGTGCCCGCCCGGCGGGTACGCGACCTGACCTACCGCGGCTACGAGAGCGGCGAGGCCTCTTTGCTGGAAGTACTCGAGGCCTACAACACCCATTTCAACGCGATCGAGCAGGAACAGGATCTGCTTGCCCAGGGCTGGGCGGAGTGGCGCGAACTGCGCATTGCAGCGGGGCTCGGCCTCGTGGAGGACACCCAATGACATACCGAATCACCCACCGGATTACGCGCATCGCCATCCTGCTGGTCCTGTCCCTGGCGACCGGCCCCACCCTGGCCGAGGACCTCGAGATCACCCACTGGGATGCGGGACTGGAATGGTTCGTGGAGGCCGGGCCCCTGGAGCCCGGGGCCTCGGAGACCTTCCTGGTCCACGCCACCTGGCTGGACGACTTCCGTCCAGTCACCACCGGGGAACTGACCCTGCAGATGCATAACCGCTACGGGGAGGTATTCAGCGAAGCCACTGCCCATCTCGACCGCGAGGGCATCTTCGCCGTCACCCTGCAACTGCCGGAAGCCGGGCGCTATTACCTGACCGGCGTGCACGAAGATGCCGACGGCATCCGCGAAAGCACCCTTGGGCAGGTGACGGTCCCCGGCGGGCACCGCCATGACCACCAGGACGACCATGCGCACCCCGGCGACGAGGGGCACGCCCACGACGAGGATGACCACGGGCACGCGCACGACGACGACGGACATGACGACGAGGGACACGCACACGATGCCGACGACACGATCACCTTCCTCAAGGAGACGCAGTGGCGTATGCGGTTTGCCACGGCCCCAGCCCGTTACGAGCCGTTCGCCGAACGTATCGAGGTCCCCGGGACGATCCGCGAGGTACCCGGCCAACGCACCCGACTGGTCGCACCAGCCAATGGGATCATTACGGCGGACGGGGACTGGCCGGCGCCCGGGCGCGAGGTGCACGCCGGCGACAGCCTGATGCGCCTGGCGGTACTGCCGGACAGCGGCACCTCCAGCGGCCTGGCCCTGGAACTCGCCCGGGCACAGGAACGCCTGACCGCGGCCGAGGCCGATCTGGAACGTCTGACGGGTCTTGCCGAGGAGGGCGTGATCGCCGACAGCCGGGTCGTGGAAGCCCGTCGCGAGCGCAACACCGCGCGGGCCGAACTGGACGACGCCCGCGATCGCCAGGAACGGCTCGACGGCAGCGCCGTTTCCGGGACGCTGGCCCTGCGCGCCCCGGCGGGCGGCCGGGTGGAATCCCTGGATGTCAGCCCCGGGGAGGTCGTACAGGCCGGCCAGCGCCTGGCCAGCGTGCTGGACGGCGAGCATCTGTGGCTGGTGGCGCACCTCTATCCGGCGGATCTGGAACGGGTTACGTCGCTGGCCGACCCGGCCGTGCGCCAACCGGGCAGTCGCGAGTGGCGGACCGTCGGGGGCGAACCGGTGTGGGAAGGCGGTGCCTTCGAGGGCCCGGGGCAGACGCTTCCGGTCGCCTTCGCCCTGGAAGCCGCAGACAACCGATACCGTCCCGGCATGCCGGTAACGATCTCGCTCGCCGCCGGGCCGCCCCGCCATCGCATCACGCTCCCGGTCGGGGCGCTGATCGACGACGATGGCGTGCCGATCGTGGTCGTGCAGACCGGGGGCGAGTCATTCGAGCGACGTCCGGTCCGTACCGGGGCCCGCTCCGCCGGGCGAGTGGAGATCCTCTCCGGCATCGAGGCGGACGAGCGCGTGGTAACCCGGGGCGCCTATGCGGTCCTGCTGGCAGGCCGGGATTCCGACGACATTGGCCACGGCCACGCGCACTAAGGGGATGGCGACATGCTGGATCGACTGATTCGATGGTCCCTCGCCAACCGTCTGCTGGTGATGGCCGGGGCCCTGGGCATCCTCCTGCTGGGGGCCTGGCAGGCAAGCCAGGCCCCCATCGACGTGTTCCCCGATCTGACCGCGCCCACCGTGACGGTCATGACCGAGGCCCCCGGCCTGGCCGCCGAGGAGGTGGAACAGCAGGTCAGCTACCTGATCGAGTCCGCGGTGAGCGGCGCATCCGGGGTGCGCCGCGTGCGCTCGCAGTCCGTGGCCGGATTCTCGCTGGTGTGGGTGGAGTTCGAATGGGGCGAGGCGATCTACCAGGCCCGGCAGGTGGTCAACGAACGCCTGGGCCGCGTGCAAACGCAACTGCCCGCGGGGGTCGCCGCCCCGCAGCTGGGGCCGATCAGTTCGGTCATGGGCGAGATCGCCTATCTGGGCGTACGCGACGAGGCGCGCGAGGACGGCATGCGCGCCCGCGAGGTCGCGGACTGGGTAGTGGCGCGCCAGCTGGAGGCCATCCCCGGCGTGGCCCAGGTGACCACCCTGGGCGGCCAGGTCCGCCAGTACCAGGTGCAGGTCGCCCCCGAGCGCCTCGCGGCGTTCAACCTGAATCTCGTGGAGGTCCGCGACGCTGTGGAGCAGGCCAGCCGCAATGCGGGCGGCGACCGGTTGAGCGACGGCGGACAGGACTACCTGATCCGTTTTCTCGGTCGCGCCGAACGCCTGGATGAGATCGAACAGGCCGTGGTCGCCGTGCGCGACGACATGCCGATCCTGGTGCGGCATGTCGCGGAGGTCGCGATGGGTCCGGGCATCCCGGTCGGTGACGGCGGCGTGAATGGGCACCCCGGCGTGGTCGTGGCCGTCTCCAAGCAACCGGATGCCGACACCCTCGAACTGACCCGGTCGATCAACGCGACGCTCGCGCGGCTGGAAGCGGGGCTGCCCGAAGGCATCACCCTCGAACCCAACCTGTTCCGTCAGGCCGATTTCATCCAGGCGGCGGTGGCCAACGTCGCCGAGGCCCTGCGCGACGGCGCGATCTTCGTGGTGCTGATCCTGCTGGTGTTCCTGCTGAGCGTACGGATCACGCTGATCTCGGTCCTCGCCATTCCATTGTCGCTGACCATCGCCCTGCTGGCCCTGCAGGCACTGGGCATCACGATCAACACCATGACCCTGGGGGGCATGACCATCGCCATCGGCGCGCTGGTCGATGACGCCATCATCTTCGTGGAGAACATCTATCGCCGCCTGCGCGAGAATGGCGGCGATCGCGATCGCGCCAGCCTGGACGAGACCGTGCGCCAGGCCTGCTCGGAGATGCGCTACCCGGTGGTCTTCTCCACTGTGATCATCATGCTGGTGTTCGCCCCGCTGTTCTTCCTGAGCGGGGTAGAGGGTCGCCTGTTGCAGCCGTTGGGGGTGGCCTACCTGATCGCGATCGCCGCATCGCTGATAGTGGCCCTGACCGTGACGCCGGTGCTCGCCCGCTGGCTGCTGCCCGCGATCGCGCGCCGCAATGCCGGGCGCGAACCGCCGGTGGCCGCCCTGCTGCAACGCGGCTACCGCCCGCTACTGCGCGCCACGCTCCGGTTCCGGCGCAGCATCCTCGCGCTCTCCACCATCCTCGCCGTGGCCACGCTGGCGGCCACGCTGCTGCTGGGGCGATCGTTCCTGCCCGACTTCAACGAGGGCAGCCTGACCATCGAGATGGCCACGCCGCCCGGAACCAGCCTGGAAACCTCGGCGGAGATGGCCGGCCAGGTCGAGCGCTGGCTGTTGGAGCAGGATGCGATCCTGTCCGCCGCCCGCCGCACCGGACGTGCCGAGGGGGCGGAGCATACCCAACCACCCCACCTCAGCGAACTGGATGTCCGTCTGGGCCCGCTACCGCAGGGGAAGGAGGCGTTCCTCGAGGAGCTGCGCGCGGGACTGGCCGCCTTCCCCGGGCAGTTCAACATCGGCCAGCCGATCTCGCACCGCATTGACCACATGCTCACCGGCGTGCGCGCAAACCTGTCGGTGAAGGTCTTTGGCCCCGGGCTGGGCGAGTTGCAGCGTCTGGCGAAGCAGATCGAGGCGACCCTGGAAGGGATCGACGGCATCGTCGACCTGTCGGTCGAGCCCGTCGCGGCGGTGCCCCAGATCCGGCTGCATGCCGACCGCACCGCCCTCGCCCGCTACGGCCTGACCGTGGCGGACGCCGCCGAGACCATCGAGACCGCCTGGCGTGGCGCGCGCGTCGCGCAGATCTTCGAGGGCGAACGACGCTTCGACCTGGTCGTGCGCCTGCCGGCGGAACACCGCGTGATCGACGGCCTGGCGGACATCCCGATCCGCACGCCCACCGGACACCACATCCGTCTGGGTGAGGTCGCCGAACCCCGGATCGAACGCGGCCCCAACCAGATCAATCGGGAGAATACCGAACGCCGCCTGGTGGTCAGTGCGAACGTGGCGGGTCGCGACCTGCATGGCGCCGCCCGCGAGGTCCGCACCGCCATCGGCGAGCAGGTGACGCTGCCCGAGGGGTATCGCGTGGAGCTGGGCGGCCAGTTCGAGGCCGAGGCGCAGGCCACCCGGACCATCGTCATCGTATCCGCCGGCGTCCTGGTCGCAATGCTGCTGGTGCTGCAGCTGGCCCTGCGCTCGCTGACCCTGGTCCTGCTGGTGATGGTCAACATCCCGCTGGCCCTGATCGGCGGGGTAATCGCGGTGTTCGCCATGGGTGGCGTGATGACCATCGCGGCCCTGGTCGGTTTCATCACCCTGTTCGGCATCGCCGTGCGCAATGGCTTGCTGCTGATCAGCCGCTACCAAAGCCTGGCGGCCGAAGGCGTGCCGCTGGACGCGGCCGTGGAACGCGGGGCGCTGGAGCGGCTGACCCCGATCCTGATGACCGCACTGACCGCCGCGCTGGCGCTGATCCCGCTGGCCCTGGGCTTGGGCGAGACCGGCACCGAGATCCAGGCCCCGATGGCCATCGTAATCCTCGGCGGCCTGCTCAGCTCCACCGCCCTCAACATGCTGGTGCTGCCAGCCCTGTACCACTGGCTGCGCTCGCGCCCATCGGCGCGGGCCTGACGCTGTTTCGGACCAATCGCTGTGACGTCATGACGTCACAGCGTTATGATGGCGATGGTACCAAGCATCACGGAGGCCCCGATGAACGAGCCAAACAAACGTTCCACCGTCTATTTCGAACCCGACTTGCACCGGGCACTGCGCCTGAAGGCCGCCTCCACGCAATGTTCGGTCTCCGATCTGGTCAATCGTGCCGTGCGCCAGACACTGATCGAGGATCAGGAGGATTTGCAGGCGTTCGAAGATCGCGTCGCAGAGCCAACCATGACCTACGAGGCACTCCTCGACGACCTGAAGGCGCATGGCAAGCTTTGAGGTTGTGGTCCGCAAGTCCGTCGCCAAGGATCTGCGACGGGTTCCCGACAGGGACGTACGCCGCATCCTGGAACGCATCGCTTCGCTGGCAGAGGACCCCCGCCCACTGGGCAGCGAGAAGCTTTCCGCGCAGGAGCGATACCGTGTGCGGCAGGGCGTCTACCGCATCCTCTACGAGATCAGGGACGACCAGCTGATCATCACAGTGGTGAAAATAGGCCACCGCCGTGAGGTCTATCGCTGACCTGACAAGCCGCGACGTTCAGCCCGTCGCCGGGATCGTTCGCGCACACGTGTCGACACGAACTCGACCCTGCAGGGTGCGGTTGAATGCAGCGAAACGCACCATTTCCCGCGTCGTGCCAGTCCCTTGATGGGATTCGCTGCGCTCATCCCATCCTACGACCCGGCGGCTGGCTGAACGTGATCGCTAATCAGGTGACGGGATTCGCGGTGCTCATCCCATCCTACGATCTGGCGTCAGACGGCGACGTCGGCCAGGTGGCCCTTGCCCTCCAGCCAGGAGCGGCGTTCGGAGGCGCGTTTCTTGCCGAGCAGCATATCCATCAGCTGCATGGTGTCGTCGGCGGCGTCGAGGGTGAGCTGCACCAGGCGCCGGGTGTCCGGGTTCATGGTGGTCTCGCGCAGCTGTAGCGGGTTCATCTCGCCCAGCCCCTTGAAACGGGTCACGGAGATCTTGCCCTTCAGTTTTTCTGCCTCGATGCGCTCCAGCACGCCAGCCTTCTCGTCGTCGTCCAGGGCGTAGAAGGTCTGCTTGCCGACGTCCACACGATAAAGCGGCGGCATGGCGATATACACGTGCCCCCGCTCCACCAGCGGCCGGAAGTGCTTCAGGAACAATGCGCACAAGAGCGTGGCGATATGCGCGCCGTCGGAGTCGGCATCGGCCAGGATGCAGACCTTGCCGTAGCGCAGCCCGTCCAGGCTGGCCTGGCCCGGGTCCACGCCCAGGGCCACGGAGATGTCGTGGATCTCCTGCGAGCCGAGCACCTGGTCCGGGTCCACCTCCCAGGAATTCAGGATCTTGCCGCGCAGCGGCATGATCGCCTGGAAATCGCGATCGCGCGCCTGCTTGGCGGAGCCGCCAGCCGAGTCGCCCTCGACCAGGAACAGCTCGGTGCGCTCGAGGTCCTGGCTGGCGCAGTCGGCCAGCTTGCCCGGCAGGGTCGGGCCCTGGGTAATCTTCTTGCGCACCACCTTGCGGCCGGCGCGCTGGCGCTTCTGTGCATTCTGGATCGAGAGTTCGGCGATGCGCTCGCCCTGCTGCGGGTGCTGGTTCAGCCACAGGCTGAAGGCGTCCTTGACCACGCCGGAGACAAACGGCGCAGCCTGGCGCGAGGACAGACGCTCCTTGGTCTGCCCCGCGAACTGCGGGTCCTGCATCTTGAACGACAGCACGCTGGCCACCCGCTCCCAGACATCCTCCGGGGCCAGCTTGATGCCGCGCGGAATCAGGCTGCGAAACTCGCAGAACTCGCGGACCGCTTCGGTCAGGCCGGTGCGCAGGCCGTTCACATGGGTACCACCCTGGGTGGTCGGGATCAGGTTCACGTAGCTCTCGCTGACCACCTCGCCGCCCTCCGGCAGCCAGGTCACGGCCCAGTCGGCGGCCTCGGTCGCCCCGGCAATCGAACCCATGAACGGCTCCTCCGGCAGGCGCTCCAGACCATCCAGGGCCTCCACCAGATAGTCACGCAGCCCGGCGGCGTAGCACCATTCGCAGGCCTCGCCAGTCGTCTCGTCGCGGAAGGTCACGGTCAGGCCCGGGCACAGCACGGCCTTGGCGCGCAGGATGTGCTTGAGCCGGGGCACCGAGAACCGCGGCGAATCGAAGTACTGTGGGTCCGGCCAGAAATGCAGCGTGGTCCCGGTATTGCGCTTGCCGACATCGCCGACCGCCTCCAGGTCCTGCGTCTTGTAACCGCCGGAGAAGGCCATGCGGTACTCGCGCCCGTCACGCTTGATCTGGATCTCCAGCAACTTCGACAGCGCGTTCACCACCGACACGCCAACCCCGTGCAGGCCGCCGGAGAACTGGTAGTTCTTGTCCGAGAACTTCCCGCCCGCGTGCAGGGTGGACAGGATCACCTCGACCCCCGGGCGCTTTTCGCGCGGGTGCAGGTCCACCGGCATGCCGCGGCCGTCGTCGCTGACCGAGACCGAGTCGTCCTTGTGCAGGATCACGTCGATGCGCTTGGCGTGGCCGCTGATCGCCTCGTCCACCGAGTTGTCGATCACCTCCTGCGCCAGGTGGTTGGGGCGAGTGGTGTCGGTGTACATACCCGGGCGCTTGCGCACCGGGTCCAACCCTTCGAGGACCTCGATATCGGATGCGGAATAGCTCACGCAGGAATCCCCTTCATTAATATTGATCACACCCCGTACCGGGCACGGCATCGGTCATCCTGCACCGTCATTGCGAGGAGCCGAAGGCGACGAAGAAACCTCCCAACGCAACCCCCGACGTCCGCTCTGGCAAACGCCGGGGCCGTCCGCAGAGATCGCCACGGCGCTGCGCGCCTCGCGATGACGAGGGTGGTTGGCGTTCGTTGCCGGAGCGACCCCGCGCACCGGACTGTGCGCAGCGTACCAAAGCCTGCGGGGGAAAGGCTGCTTGCAATCCCGGGGGCGAT
Source organism: Thioalkalivibrio sp. AKL7 (assembly GCF_000381705.1). Taxonomy (NCBI): domain Bacteria; kingdom Pseudomonadati; phylum Pseudomonadota; class Gammaproteobacteria; order Chromatiales; family Ectothiorhodospiraceae; genus Thioalkalivibrio; species Thioalkalivibrio sp. AKL7. Next base: position 46,445 of record NZ_KB906955.1, read on the forward strand.
CCCAACAATGCATTGCAGATTTCGTGTTCAAGTGTTCCAGGAGGGTTCCGATGGCAGAAGCCGCAAGCGCAACCGGCGACGATATCCTCGACGTCACGCAGGAAAACTTCCAGCAGGCGGTGCTGGACGAGTCCCACCAGCGCCCGGTGGTCGTGGATTTCTGGGCCGCCTGGTGCGGACCGTGCCAGCAGTTGATGCCGCTACTTCAGCAGCTCGCCACGCAGTACGCCGGCAAGTTCCGCCTGGCCAAGGTCAACAGCGACGAGCAGCAGGCCCTGGCACAGCAATACGGTGTGCGCAGCCTGCCGACCGTCATGATCTTTCGCCACGGCAAGCCGGCGGATCAGTTCATGGGCGTGCAACCGGAGCCGAACATCCGCGCGATGATCGACCAGTACCTGGAGAAGCCCTCCGACAAGCTGATCGAACAGGCGCGCGAGCAGGCCAAGACCGGCGACGTGGACGGCGCCCTGGCGACCCTCGGGGCCGCGCTGGAGGAGGACCCCGACAACGGCGACCTGCGCATCGAGCTGGCGCGCGCCCTGGCCCAGTCCGGCGATCCCGAGGCGGCCGAGACCGAACTCGCCAAACTGCCGCTGGATCAAAGCGAGAAGGAAGAGGCCAAGACCCTGCGCGCCCGCCTGGTGTTTGCCAAGACGGCGGCCGGCGTCGACCCGCAGGCGCTGGCGAAAGAACTGCAGACAGGCGACCCGCGCCCCGAGGCGCTGGAGCAGATGGCCGCCTACGCGATGCTCTCCGGACGCGCCGAGGAGGCGCTGGGGCTTTACCTGCAACTCATGAAGCAGCACCGCGCCTATAACGATGGGGCCGGCCAGCAGGGCCTGCTGGCCGCGTTCAAGGTGCTGGGGGATGACCACCCGCTGGTCGGGCAGTATCGACGGCAGATGGCGTCGCTGCTCTACTGAACAGGGCCCGGTTGCCGGCGCAGCATCCCTCCAACCGGCTACGGCCTCGACCACGCCCCATCGGCCAGAGGCTGGCCTCCTACACGTCGGCACCCCCGGAACCGAGCCCCTTCGGTGATCGGGCCCTGGCCAAGCCCATCGGCCCGAGCTTCCTCCCTGCGGAGGTAACCGCAGGCGCGGGCGGGGGCTTCGCGAGCAAGCTCGCTCCCACAGGGGGCTTCCCACCTGTTGCGCGACCTATTGCCTGGCGACGACCTCGCCGGTGAGTTGGGTGCCGGCGGCAAGGGTGGAGTAGATGGTACCCTTCTGCACGTTGCGGTGCAGCAGCTCGACCATCTCCTCGTCGGCATCGGTGCCGACCTCGACGCGATACTCGATCTTCGCGATGGCCGGTGGGTCGTCCTGGCGCCAGCCGCGCAACTGGATGGAGATGCTGTCCACCTCCATGCGCAGCATCGGCAGGGCGCGCTGGATGCCGCGCACCATGCAGGCACCGAGTGACGCCAGCAAAAGCTCCGGCGGGCTCAGGGCGTCGTCACGCCCGTCCATGTCGGTGTCCAGGGTGACCTCGGCCTGCTTGGCGTGTGCCAGGCTGCCGTGCGCGTCCACCCGTTCGACGTTCAGCTGATACTCAAGCATGTCATCTCCATCCCGCAGCCGGATCGCAATGCGCGACCCGGCGCCTGGATATCAGTTACTGCCGAGGATGCGCTCGATCACCGCCTGCGGTTCCTGGTAGCCGGACATCTGTTGTCCGCTCTCCGTGATCAGTGCCGGGGTGCCGCGCAGCCCAAGTTGCTGGCCCATGGCCATGTGCTGATCCTGCGGCGTGGCGCAGCTGCCGTCGATGTCGTTCAGCTTGTCGCCTTCCTTGGCACGGTCCATCGCGTCTTCGCGGTCATCCGCGCACCAGATGCGATCCATGATCTCCGGAGAATCGCGACCGAGGACCGGGAACATCAGGTAGCGCACCTTGATGCCAGCCGCCAGATACTCCGGCAGGTCCTGGTGGATTTCGCGGCAGTAGGGGCAGTTCGGGTCGGTGAAGATGTTCAGCACACCGCGAGTGTCGCCGTTCGGCGAGTAGGTCACCAGCTCGCTGTCGCCGATGGCGGCGAACATGTCGGCGCGCACCCCGCTGAGCGCGGCCTGGGTCAGGTTCTCGCGGGTTTCCAGATCGACCAGGCTGCCCTGAATCAGATAGCGGCCATCCTCGGACACATAGAGGATATCGGTGCCGTAGCGCACCTCGTAGATGCCAGCCATCGGGGTCTCCCGGATGCTGTCGGCCTCGGCATCCGGAATCACCCGGGCCATGGTTTCCTCGATGGCATCGGTCGCCATGACCGGGGTGCTGAACACGGCCAGGGCCGCGGCAAGGGGAAGAACGCGTTTCAGGAGCATGGATTCTCTCGTGTCAGTACAGAAAACGGAGCCAGTCTAGCAGCCCCCACGCGGGGAACCTGCGAAAGCTGGCAAGAGTGCGTAGTAGACGTCAGCCGCGGGGATGATGTTCCGCATGCAGGCTTTGCAGGCGGGCGCGTGCGACGTGGGTATAGATTTGCGTGGTCGAGAGGCTGCTGTGGCCCAGCAGCATCTGCACCACGCGCAGGTCCGCCCCGTGATCGAGCAGGTGGGTCGCGAAGGCGTGGCGCAGGGTATGCGGCGACAGCGGCGACTCGATGCCGGCACGGCGCGCATGGGCCTTGATGCGGTACCAGAAGGCCTGGCGCGTCAGCCCGCGCCCGCGGCGGGTGACGAACACGGTCTCGCAGGGAGGGTGTTCGTCCATCAGGTCCGGCCGCGCCTCGCGCTGGAAACGGGCCAGCCAGTGCGCCGCCTCCTCGCCCAGCGGCACCAGGCGTTCCTTGTCGCCCTTGCCGGTGATGCGCACCACGCCCTGGCGGCTGTTCACCTCCGACTGCTCCAGGCCCACCAGTTCCGACACGCGCAGGCCGGTGGCGTACATCAGCTCCAGCATCGCGCGGTCGCGCAGACCCACCGCGGTCTCGAGATCGGGCGCCTGCAACAGGGCGTCCACCTGGGCCTCGGACAGGCTGGCCGGCAACGGACGCCCGGCGCGGGGCGATTCGATCCCGGCACTGGGGTCATCCTCACGCTCGCCCTGATAGACCCGATAGCGATAGAAACGCCGGATGCTGGACAGCGCCCGGGTAATGGACTTCGGCCGGGCCCCGGCCTGCATGCGCGCGCTGATGTACCCCAGCAGGTCGGGCGCCCCGGCGGTCTCCAGGTCCACGCCCCTGGGCTCCAGCCAGTGCGCCAGGCCCTCCAGGTCGCGGCGGTACGCCGCCAGGGTGTGATCGGAGAGCCCCTCGACCGCCCAGAGCTCGTCCAGGAAACGATCGAGGGCCGACGAGGTCGTCTCGGCGCTGGTCACGCGTTATGGCTGGCCGCCCCCGGGATTGCCCGGTGCCCCCGGGGTCTCGGCGCGGAATTTTCCGGCCAGGCTCTCGAACACCTTGGTCAGTTCCAGCGGCAGCGGGAAGAAGATGCTGTTGGCGGTGCCGTTGGTCGACATGTCGGCCATGGTCTGCAGGTAGCGAAGCTGCAGCGCAGCCGGGCTTGCCTCCATCTTCTGCGCGGCCTGCACCAGCTTCTCGGCCGCCTGCAATTCGCCCTCGGCGTGGATGACCTTGGCGCGGCGTTCGCGCTCGGCCTCGGCCTGGCGGGCGATCGCACGGATCATGGAGTCGTCCAGGTCGACGTGCTTGATCTCGACGTTGGTGACCTTGATGCCCCAGGCGTCGGTCTGCGAGTCGAGGATCTCCTGGATGTCGTTGTTCAGCTTGTCGCGCTCGGAGAGCATCTCGTCGAGATCATGCTTGCCGAGGACCGAGCGCAATGTGGTCTGCGCGAGCTGGCTGGTCGCGGCGTAGTAGTCCTCCACCTGGATCACCGACTTGGCCGAATCCACCACGCGGAAGTACAGCACCGCGTTGACCCGGACGGTGACGTTGTCCTGGGAGATCACGTCCTGACTGGGCACATCGAGGGTGATGATGCGCAGGTCGATCCGCACGATCTGCTGGATGCCCGGGATGACGATGATCAGGCCCGGACCCTTGACCGCCTGGAACCGCCCCAGAAAGAAGATGACGCCACGCTCGTACTCGCGCAGCACCTTGATCGACATCACGATGATGGCGATCAGGATGACTAGCGGAACGACAAAGAAACCGAGATCGTTCATGTCCTGCTCCTTCTACGTTGTGAGTACTGCACCGGCCGGTCAGCCGGCCGATGCAGTGCCCGGGGTGTCCTCTTCGGTCGCGGGTTCGACCTGCAACTTGAGTCCGTCGATGGCGGTCACCCGCACCTTCTGCCCCTCGCGCACGGGGGCCGAGGTCTCCGCGTTCCACTGCTCGCTGTGGACCCAGACCCGGCCACTGCGTTCAAAGTCCTCGCGCGCCTCGCCAAGCATGCCGATCATCTCTTCATGGCCGGTGGCGGGCTTCTTGCCACGCAGACTGAACAGACGCCCCAGCACCCAGACCGACAGGATGCCGATGGCGATGGCCGTGCCGATCACCAGCGGCAGGGCCACATTCAGGTTGGGGTCGTCCCACAGAATGATCGAACCGGTTGTAAACGCCACGATTCCTCCTATGCCCAGGGCCCCGAAACTGGGCACAAAGGCCTCCGCGATCATGAAGATCATCCCCAGCAGCATCAGCGCCAGACCCGCATAGTTCACCGGCATCACCTGCAGCGCGAAGAACGCCAGGATCAGCGCGATCGAGCCAATCACGCCGGGATAGATCGCGCCCGGATTGGCCAGCTCGAAGATGATGCCGTAGATCCCCAGCAGCATCAGGATATAGGCAATGTTCGGGTTGGTGATCACGGACAGCAACTGGGTGCGCCAGTCCGGGTCCATGCGCACGATCTCCAGTCCCTCGGTGGAGAGTGTGCGCTCACCGTCGTGCATGCGCACGGTATGCCCGTCGATCTGGGCGAGCAGGTCGTCCAGGTTGTCCGCCACAAAGTCGATGACGTTCTGCTCCAGCGCCGCGGAGGCGGTCAGGTTGGAACCCTCGCGTACCGTCTCCTCCGCCCAGTCGGCGTTGCGATCATAACGCTCGGCCAGACCGCGGATGTACGAGACCGCGTCCTCCAGCACCTTGCGCCCCATCGCGTCGTCGCCACGCCGCGGGGCCGGATCGTCCTCCAGCAGCTCTTCCTCGCTGGCCGGCTCCACCTCGCCGTCAGGCGCTCCGTTTTCGCCCGCTGGCGCCTCGTCCGCATCGTCGTCGCTGCGTTCGTCGCCACGGGCCTCGTCGGCGTCCTCGTCGTCACGGGCGTCCTCGCCCGCTTCCGGCGGATCCATGCCCGGGAGCCCACCGCCCCCCATCTGCACCGGCGTGGCCGAACCCAGATTGGTGGCCGGGGTCATGGCCGCGACATGCGACCCATAGAGCATGTAGGTCCCGGCACTGGCCGCGCGCGAGCCGGCCGGGTGGACATACGTCACCACCGGCACGTCCGATTGCAGGATGTTCTTGATGATGCTGCGCATACTGGAATCCAGTCCGCCGGGGGTATCCAGCATCAGGATCATGATCTCGGCCTCTTCCGCCTCCGCGCGTTCAATGCCGCGACGGATGTAATCGCCGGTGGCCGGGCCGATGGCGTCCTCCACGGTCAGCATCAGGCCGTGGCGATCCCCGGTATCGGCCATACTCGCCGCGACCAGCCAGCCCGCACCGAGCACCAGCAAGGCCAGCCACAACAGATGTCGCCAGGGGCGCCATCCGCCCTGTCCCGCGTTGCGCCTGAATGGAACCCGCATGGGCTTCCTCTCCCGTCAGGATGGATTCGTCGTACACTGCGTGCGCACACGCGACAGCCGACACCACCACGATAAACCAAAGGCCGGACCGGCGCCGAACCCGCAGACCCGCATGGAAACGCAGGCAATGCAGACCCCGCCCGAAACCCTCACTGCCGTGATCCTGGCCGGCGGCCAGGGCCGCCGCATGGGCGGGTGCAACAAGGGCTGGGTCGAGTACCACGGGCGCCCCCTGATCGAACACGCGATCGAGCGCCTGCAGCCCCAGGCCGCACAGCTGGCCATCAGCAGCAATACCGATATCGACCGCTATCGGGCGCTGGGGTTTCCCTGTCTGTGCGATCGGCACCCAGATTACCGCGGCCCGCTGGCCGGGATCGCGGCGGCCTTCGCAGCCTTCCCCGGCCAGAACCTCCTGTGCGCCCCGGTGGACGCCCCGCATTGCCCGCGGGATCTCGGCGAACGCCTGCAACAGGCCGTGGACCGGGAACACGCCCCGGCCGCGGTCGCCCACGACGGCGAACGGCTGCAGCCGCTGTTCGCGCTGCTGCGCCCGACCCTGGCGCAGGCCCTGCTGAACGACCTGGAGCGCGGGTCCCTGGCCGCGGGACGCTGGTTTCGCGACATGGGTGCAATCCCCGTCGATTTTTCCGATCAGCCGCAGGCGTTCGCCAACATCAACACACCGGATGACCTGGGGAGGGACTGATCATGATCGCTATACTTTCGATCCCGAACCGCAGTGCCCGGGAACGACGCCCATGATCGAACCGACCATCCCCTCGCCCCTGCCCCGCATCGCCTTCGCCGCCTGGAGCGGCAGCGGCAAGACCACCCTGCTCAAGGGCGTGATCCCGGCCCTGCGCGCCCGCGGCCTGCGCCCGGCAATGATCAAGCACGCCCACCACGAATTCGACGTGGACAAGCCGGGCAAGGACAGCTTTGAACTGCGCCACTCCGGGGCGGACCAGATGCTGGTCGCATCCGGGCGGCGCTACGCCCTGATGGTCGAGACGCCGGAGACCGACGACGGCCGCGTGCCGGATCTGGACATGCTGTGCGCGCGGCTGGACCCGCGACGCTCCGACCTGATCCTGGTCGAGGGCTTCAAGCAGTGGGACCTGCCCAAGATCGAGGTACACCGCCCGTCAGTCGGCAAACCGCCGCTGTACCGGGAGGTCGCCGGGGTGATCGCGGTGGCCACCGACGCGGCGACCCTGGACTTCGACGGCCCACTGCTGCCGGTCAACGACCCGGACGCGGTGGCCGCCTTCATCATCGACTACCTGAATATCCATCCCTGAAGCGGAGACATCCCATGCCCGAGGCTGCCCCCGGTTGCGACGAATTCGACCCCAACGCCAAGACCCTGGAACAGGCCCGTGCCGCGATCCTGGAGGCCTGCCGGACAATCACCCAGAGCGAACAGGTCACGCTGGAAGAGGCCCTCGGGCGCACCCTGGCCCAGCCGGTTCACGCACGCATCGACGTGCCACCGGCGGCGGTCTCGGCCATGGATGGCTACGCCCTGCGCGCCGCGGACGCAACGGACGGGGCCTGTCTCGCACTGGTGGGCACATCGGCGGCCGGGCATCCCTGGGATGGCGAGCTGCAGCCCGGCCAGTGCCTGCGCATCCTGACCGGCGCGGTCGTCCCGGCCGGGGCCGAACTGGTCATCATGCAGGAGCAGGTGCAGCGGGACGGGGAATCGATCACCCTGCAAAACGGCGGCCTGACACCGGGACACAACATCCGTGGACCGGGCAGTGACACCGCCGCCGGCAGCCCGCTATATGCGTCCGGGCAGCGCATCGGCGCCGCCGAGATCGGGGTCCTGGCCAGTCAGGGTATCGCCCGGGTGAGCGTGCTGCGCCGGCCGCGCGTGGCCTTCTTCTCGACCGGGGACGAACTGGTCCCCGTCGATCAACCGCTGGGCCCGGGACAGATCCACGACAGCAACCGCCACACCCTGCGCGCGCTGCTGAGCGCCTATCCGGTGGAGGTACTGGACTACGGCGTGATCCGCGACACCGAGGCCGAGGTCTCACGAGCCCTGACCCGGGCCGGTGCGGACGCGGACATGATCATCACCACCGGGGGCGTCTCGGTGGGCGATGCCGATCACGTGACCCGCGTACTGCAGGCCTCGGGACAAGTCAGTTTCTGGAAACTGGCGATCAAGCCCGGACGGCCACTGGCATTCGGACAGTTCGGCCGCGCGCATTTCTTCGGCCTGCCCGGCAACCCGGTGGCGGTGATGACCACCTTCGCCCTGCTGGTACGCCCGGCCTTGCTGCAGCTCGCCGGGCGCGACGCGACCGAGCCGCAGACCCTGAACGCCCGCCTGCTGGAGGATCTGTACAAGACCGCGGGCCGCAAGGACTTCCAGCGCGCGTTACTCGAGACTGACGACCGCGGCTGGGTGGTCCGCGCAGCCGGCGGCCAGGGCTCGCACCAGCTGCGCGCGATGAGCGAGGCCAACGCCTACGTGGTTTTGCCCCGCGAGTCCAGTGGGGCCCGGGCGGGGGACTGGGTGGAGGTGCTGCCGTTCCGGGAGATCTTCCCGGAGGTGTGACCCGGGTTTCCGCCCGCGCTCAGGGGGACTGGACGAGCGCGGCGAATTCCCGCTCCAGCAGGGCCTCGTCACCCAGGTTGAGCTCGACCAGGCGCCGCAGGTGCGAGGCGGATTCGAGCGGCATCGCCTCGATCTCCACCCCCAGCCACAAACCTTCGTGCCAGCGCACGCGGCCCTCGACGGTGATGCGCGCCTCGCCGCTGAGCGGGATATCGACGCTGACCTCGTCCCCATCGGCCAGGACCGGAAGATCCGCGCCCTCCAGCAGCACCCCCTTCAGGGAGATATCCTCCACGCGAACCGCGCAGTCCCCGCCGTCGGTGAGCAGGGTAGCCGGAAATTCCAGAGGGATACGTTGAAAGCGTCGCTCCATACGGCAAGACTACCCCCACTCCGCGCCTGCGGCCAAATCCAGAACCATCCGGGAATCCCATGACCGAAACCGCCGCCTCGTCCGTCGACGGCCAGCCGACCAGCCTGCTCCGCCGCCTGGCCGCCATCGTCTACGATGCCCTGCTGCTGGTGGCGATCTGGATGGTCCTTGGCCTGCTGGTGGTTGTCCTCGGCAATACCACCGGGCTGTACTCGCCGCGTGTGCACTTCGTGCTCAACCTGATCGTGGCCTGGGGCTTCTTCTACTGGTTCTGGACCCGCACCGGACAGACGCTTGGCATGCAGGCCTGGAACATCCAGCTGCGCACCGAGGGTGGCCACGCGGTCAATGCCTGGCAGGCCACCCTGCGCTACCTGGTCGCGGTGGCCCAGTGGCTAGTAATCCTGATGGCGATCTGGGCGGTGCGCGAGCACGGCGCCGTGGCAGTCACCGTGGTCACCGCGGCGGCGCTGTTCGCGCTCGGCCTGTCGCAGTTCCACCCGCGCCGCTGGATGCTGCACGACTGGCTCTCCAGCACCGAACTGGTACGCATCCAGGGCCTCGCCAAGCCGCGCTGGAAACAGAACCGCAAGAGCTGATCTCGGACCGGTTGTTTGTTTCACCACGAAGCACACGAAGACGGGCAAGGTCAAAAGCCGTCCTGATGAGCGATCACGTTCAACCAGCCGCCGGATCGTAGGGGCGTAGGATGGGATGAGCGCAGCGAATCCCATCAAGGAACGGGCACAACGCGGGAAATGGTGCGTTTCGCTGCGCTCAACAGCACCCTACCGCGGCGGAAGGAGCCTACGTTCCCTGCAATGGGCTGAAGCTCGTTGCTAATTGAACAACCCTCAGGGGGCGAGCCAGAGGCCGAGGTCGTCCAGGGCCTCGGCAATCTCGTCGGCGATGCGACGGTAACCACGGGCGTTGGGGTGCACGGGGTCGGCGCGCAGCTCGCGCTCGGACAACACGCCGGAGAGCACGCCCTCGATCAGGGCCACCTGTTCCTCGCGGGCGAGTTCGCGATAGATCGGATCGTCCCGCAGGCGCCCGGTGGCAGCCCCCAGGGCCGAGGCCCGCGGCACCCCCAGCAACAATGGCTGGGCCTCGTGTTCATGCACCGCTGCCACCAGGGCGCGCAAATCCTCCTTGACCGCGGCGGGATCGCGCTGGCGCAGAAAGTCGTTGCCGCCCAGCCAGATCAGCACCAGGTCCGGCTGGTGCTCGCGCAGGCTGGGCTCCAGGCGCCCGCGGGCGCTGCTGGCGCGGTCGCCCGGCACCCCGTCGTTGATGAGGGTCCAGCCGGTAATCGCCGCCAGCCGCGCCGGATAGTCCTCGCCCGAGCCCGCCCCGGTCCCTTGGGTCACGCTGTCGCCGAAGGCGAGCACCGTGGCCTGGCGCGGGAGTGGTTCGAAGTCGCCCGGGCCCGCGCCACCACAGGCCGCCAGCAGGGCCGCCAGCACGATCAGGAACCCGCCGCGCAGCCAGCCCCTCATGTCTGACGCCCCATGCGTTGCAGCGCCACCAGCGCGAGGATCAGGAACAGCACCACCGGCAGGCTCGCCGCGACCACCGGGGGCAGGTTGTAGACCAGCCCCAGATGGGTCATCGCGCGCATCACGATGGCGAACGACACGCCGATGGCGATGCCGATGAACAGGCGCCGCCCGGCACCACCCTCGCGCTGCGAGCCGAACAGGAACGGGATCGCCAGCAGCAGCATCACGAAGGTGCTGGCCGGCAGGGTCAGTCGCTGCCAGAACGCGACCTCGTAGGGGGCCGAGTCCAGGCGATTTTCCTGCAGGTAGTCGATGTAGCGCGCCAGGTTCTGCGCCGCCATCTGGCTGGGCTCGACCACCAGAATGTCGAAGTACTCCGGTGCGATCAGGCGCTCGATGACCTCCTCCTCCAGGCGTTCGGGCTCGACGCGCTCCAGCGACAGCCGCGAACGCTCCACGCCCAGCAGCCGCCAGGCCCCATCCACGTACTGCGCGCTCTGCGCACGTGTAATCTCGCGCGGCTCGCGGTTCGCATCCACCTCGATGATGCGCACGCCGATCAGGCGGTTGCCCGGCAACACCGCATCCGCCTGCACCATCCGCTGGCCATCGCGCGCCCAGAGCCCGATGGGGCTCACACTCAGCTGTTCATCGAAGGCACTGGCCTTCAGGTTCTGTGCACGACTCTCGGCCGCAGGAGCGAAGAACTCGCCGACCACTACCATCACGACCACGACCACCAGTCCGGCCTGCATCACCCAGCCGATGAAGCGCCCAAGCGTCATTCCGGCGGCCCGCATCGCGGTCAGCTCGCTGTTGGCGGCCAGATTACCCAGCCACAAGAGTCCGCCGAGCAGCGCCGCCGGGGGCAGCATGTCGTACATCCGCCGCGGCAGGGTCAGCGCCACATACAGCAGCGCCTCGGTCAGGCCATAGTTGCCACGCCCGGTGTCGCGGAGCTCGTCAATCAGCGCGAAGACCGCATCCAGCGCCACCAGCAGGACCACGGCCAGCGCGGTCCCGATCAGGACCTGGCGCATGATGTAGCGACCCAGTACGGTCGTCACGAAGCCACCTCGTCACGCTCCACGCGGCGAGGGCCGCCACCCGCTCCCCGGCCAAGGCCCAGCATGCCCTTGCGCCAGGCCAGCCACAGCCAGAGAACCAGCATCAGGCCGTGCGTCCACCAGAGCCCCAGGGCCAGTGGCGTACGGCCATCCGCCAGCTGCCCCTGACCCAGGATCAGGAAGTTCGCGTACAGCACGTAGACGCCGATCGCCGCCGGGATGCGGGCATAACGCCCGGTCCGCGGCGGCACCTGGGCCAGCGGCAGCGCGATCAGCGTGAGCACCAGGATGGACAGCGGCATCGCGATGCGCCATTCGAGCTCCGCACGATGGTCCGGCCGATCACGCTCCGCCCACAGCTGAAGCGTCGACATCGCGTTCAGCGAGCGCCGCCCGGCCCCGGCATCCGGTTCGGTGATCTGGGTCCGCAGTCGCTCGAACTCGAGCATGCGGAAGCTGCCCTCGCCGGGCACGCCGACATGGCGATAGCCGTTCTCGAGGATCAGGAAACCACTACCCTCGGCCCCCGGGTCGGGAATCGCGCGCTCGGCTACGGTCACCTGCGCCTCGCCGTCGACCTCGCGGTAGATGAACACCTCCAGCAGGGCCTCGCGGTCCTCGCTCAGGCGCTCGGCGAAGAAGACCTGCTCGCCAACCCGCGAGCGCAGGAAGCGCCCGGGCGTGATGCCGACCAGGTCGGAGCGTGTCTCGGCGAGGTCGCGCAGTTGGTCGATCTGGGCCTCGGTGCGTGGCACCACCAGCGTCATCAGCACCAGCAACAGCAACGTAGCGGGCGTAGCCACCCAGAACAGCGCGCGATAAAACGCGGCGAAGGACATGCCGCTGGCCTGTAGTGCCACCAGCTCGCTGTCGCGCTGCAACCGGCCCAGCACCAGCATGAAGGCCAGGAACAACGCCACCGGCCAAAGAAAGACAATGCCCTTGAATGCGCCGAAGGCGACCATGCCCGGCAGGAAATCCACGGGGATACTGCCCTCGGCGACATCGCGCAGCACCCGCCCCAACACGCCGCCGATGATCACCAGCAACAGCACAATGGTAACCGCGGTCTGCGTGACCAGCAGTTCGCGGGCGATGAAACGTTCGGCGCGGCGCAGGATCATGCGCGCATTACCCCGCGGCCCGCGCGGCGCGTGGTCGGGCGCCGCGTGGCGCTGGTACCATGATCGAACTCATTCTCGGGAGGCATTTGATGCAATTCTCCGTCACCACCTCGACCCTCGACAAACCCCGCGCCGGCATCCGTGCCGCCGGAATCCATCACAAGCGCAAGCTGGCCGCCGGGGCCACGGTGCTGGATGCGGCGCGCGACGGCGAGATCACCGCCCTTGTGAAGGCCGGCGAGATGGATGGCGAGGCCGGCAGCCGGCTGTTGCTGCCCGCCGGTGGGAGCAAGGGTAACGCACTCCTGATCGGCCTGGGCGCGAAGAAGGATTTTGACGCCCGCGCCGCGCGCAAGGCGGCACAGACCCTCGCGGCCGCCCTGGTCGAGCGCCCCGCCACCAGCGCGGTGATCGCGGTGGCGGATTTCCAGCCGCGCGGCAAGGACATCGCCTGGGTGGTGCATACCCTGGTCGCGGCGATCTCGGATGCCGCCTACCGCTTCACCCCGTTCAAGGGCAAGGAGAAGACCACCCCGGTCAAGCTGGACAAGATCCAGCTCGGCGTGGAGCGCACGGAGGCCGACGCGGCGAAGCGCGCCTGCTCCGAGGCCGCGGCGATTGCCACCGGCGTGAACCGCGCCAAGGACCTCGGCAATACCCCGCCGAACGTGTGCTACCCGGAGAGCCTGGCCGACACCGCGCGCGAAATGGCGAAGCAGCACAAGAAGCTGAAGGCCACGGTGCTGGACGAGAAGGACCTGGAGAAACTCGGCGCCGGCGCGATCCTGGCCGTGGGCAAGGGCTCCGAGCGCCCGCCGCGCCTGATCGCGATGGAATACTCCGGCGGCAAGAAGGATGACGCCCCGGTGGTCCTGGTGGGCAAGGGCATCACCTTCGACACCGGAGGCATCTCGCTCAAGCCCGGTGCCGAGATGGACGAGATGAAATACGACATGTGTGGCGCGGCCAGCGTGTTCGGCGTGATCGAGGCCTGCTGCGAACTGGAGTTGCCGATCAACGTGGTCGGCGTGATCACCAGCGCCGAGAACATGCCCGACGGCCGGGCGACCCGCCCCGGCGACATCATCACCACCCTGTCCGGGCAGACGGTGGAGATCCTGAACACCGACGCCGAGGGCCGCCTGGTCCTGGCCGACGCCCTGACCTGGGTCGAGCGCTACAAACCGAAGGCGGTGATCGACATCGCCACCCTGACCGGCGCCTGCATCATCGCGCTGGGGCACCAGGGCGCGGCCGTGCTCGGTAACAACGAGCGTCTGGCCAAGAGCCTGCTGGCCGCCGGCGAGGAGACCGGCGATCGCGCCTGGCAGTTGCCGCTGTGGCCGGAGTACCAGGAACAGCTGAAGAGCAACTTCGCCGACATGGCCAATATCGGCGGGCGCCCGGCCGGCACCATCACCGCCGCCTGCTTCCTGTCGCGCTATACCGAGGACTACACCTGGGCGCATGTCGACATCGCCGGCGTGGCCTGGAAGAGCGGCAAGGAAAAGGGCGCGACCGGGCGCCCGGTGCCGATGCTGATGCGCTACCTGCTCGACCAGGCCTGATCGCGGTCCGGCGGGCATGACCCACGTCAGCTTCTACCTGCTCGAGGACCCGGCCCCGGAGGCACGCCTGCGCTTCGTCTGCCGTCTGGCAAAGAAGGCCAGCGGGCAGGGACATCGAGTACATATCCATACCGGCTCGCCGGAGCTGACGCGCACCCTGGATGAATGGTTGTGGACCTTCGAGGACACGGCCTTTCTGCCGCACAGCACCGACGTGCGCGACACGGATGTCCCGGTCTCCCTGCACGAGGCGCATGCGCCGTCGGATCGTTGCGACGTGCTGATCAACCTCGCCCCCGAGGTCCCGGAGTACTGCGGGCGTTTCGAACGGGTCGCCGACATCGTCGGTGGCGACGAGACGGGACGCGAGGCCGGCCGTAGCCGCTACCGCTTCTTCAAGGAGCGCGGCTACCCGCTGGACCACCACAAGATCCAGTAGCGACCGCGGGAGACGCCGATCCGACACGCGGCGGCGGGTCGGGGATCTCGCGCAGCCAGGCCTCCAGCTCGAACAGGGGCAACCCGACCACGTTGGTGTAGGAGCCCTCGATCCACTCGACAAAGGCGGCGCCGCGGCCCTGGATGGCGTAGGCACCGGCCTTGCCGCGCGGCTCGCCGGTCGCCCAGTAGGCCTCGATGTCGGCCGGGCTCAGCTCGCGCAGGCGTACCCGGGTCGTCACGTGACGGGCGCGCAGGGCCTCGCCGGGGCGCCACAGGGCCATGCCGGACACGACCCGGTGCGCGCGCCCGGACAGCCGCCCGAGCATGGCGGCGGCGTCGGCGAAATCCGCGGGCTTGCCCAGTGCGTCGTCGTCCACGGCGACCACGGTGTCGGCCGCCAGCACCCACTGGCCGGAGGCCAGGCGATCGCGCGCCGCCTCCGCCTTGGCGACGGCCAGGCGCTCGACCAGGGCCTCCGGCGTCTCGCCCGGCTGCGCGCTCTCGTCCACGTCCATCGGCGCCACCTCGAAGGCGAGCTGGACCTGCTCCAGAAGCTCCCGCCGACGCGGCGAGGCGGAGGCGAGCAACAGCGGCGGCGGGCTCATGGGGGGATCAGGCCCGGTGGTAGGGGTGGTTGTTGAGCAGCGACCAGGCGCGGTAGAGCTGCTCGGCGACCAGCACCCGCACCATCATGTGCGGGAAGGTCAGCGGCGACAACGACCAGGCCCACTCGGCGCGGGCGCGCACGGCCTCGTCCAGCCCGGCGGCCCCGCCAATCACCAGTGCGACGTCGCGACCGTCCGCCTGCCAGTCCTCCAGGCGCTTGGCCACGCCCTTGGTGTCGACCGCCTTGCCGCGCTCATCCAGCAGGATCACGCGCGCACCCTCGGGGATCGCCTTCAGCAGGATCTCGCCCTCGCGGCGCAGGAGCGTGGTGGTGTCCATCGACTTCGCGCCCGAGGGACCCGCCAGCGCTTGCAGGTTCAGCTCCAGCTCGCGCGGCAGGCGCCCGGCGTATTCGGCGAAGCCCTCCGCCACCCAGTCGGGCATGCGCTTGCCGATTGCGATCAGGTCCAGACGCATCGGGCGAGGCCTCGCTCGGCGTTCAGCGCCGCAGGCGCCGGACCCGCTCCAGACTGGGGTCCTCGGGGGCGGC
Source organism: Thioalkalivibrio sp. AKL7 (assembly GCF_000381705.1). Classification (NCBI taxonomy): domain Bacteria; kingdom Pseudomonadati; phylum Pseudomonadota; class Gammaproteobacteria; order Chromatiales; family Ectothiorhodospiraceae; genus Thioalkalivibrio; species Thioalkalivibrio sp. AKL7. Next base: position 61,990 of record NZ_KB906955.1, read on the forward strand.
CTTTTCGGTGTCCGCGGCCTCCTCCGCCATCCAGAGCTTCTCCAGGTTATAGAAGTCGCGGGTCTCCGGGAGCATCACGTGAACGATCACATCGTTCAGGTCCACCAGCACCCACTCCTGGCTCTCCTGACCCTCGACCCCCAGCGGCGGGATACCGGCCTGCTTGGCCTCGGTGGCCACCGACTCGGCGGTGGACTGCACGTGACGCCCCGAGGTCCCGGAGGCGATCACCATGAAATCCGTCAGCGTGGTCTTGCCACGCACGTCGATGGTGCGGATGTTCTGTGCCTTCATGTCGTCCAGAGCGGTGGTCACCAGCTCCAGGAGTTGTTCGCTGTTCATTGTGTCGGTCATGTCCCGTGATTGCGGTTCGACCCGGCCCGGTACAGACCGTGGTCCTGGATGTAGCGATTGACGGCCCCGGGGAGCAGGAAGCGCGGGCTGCGCCCGGCCTGCAGCTCGTCCCGGATGGCGGTGGCGGAGATGTCGAGCTGGGTGACCGGCTGGAAGTAGACCAGCCCCCCGGGCGCCTTGCGCAGCGCCGCCGGGTCGTGCGTCGCGGCGTTCCCCAGCCAGCCGCCCAGATCGTGGGAGGCCGGGCTGCCGGGGCGGTGCGAGACCACGATATGCGCCAGCTCGAAGATCTGCTGCCAGCGGTTCCACGATGGCAGCCCGGCGAAGGCGTCCATGCCCATGATCAGCACCAGCGACGCGTCCGGCCCCAGCTCCTCGCGGAAACTGAGCAGGGTATCCACGGTGTAGGACGGCCCCTGACGATCCAGCTCGCGACGGTCGGCGACGAATCCCGGTACGTCCGCAATCGCCTGCTCCACCATCGCCAGGCGGTCGTCGCTGCCGGTGCCGGGGCTCGTGCGATGCGGCGGTACGTGGCAGGGGATGAAGTGCACGCGCTCCAGCCCCAGGTGCTGCTGGATCTCCAGCGCCGGGCGCAGGTGGCCGAAGTGGATCGGGTCGAAGGTGCCGCCGAGGATCCCGATCACGCGGGCATCGCCCCAGGGAGACGCGCGATGGAATCAGCTTCTCCCCTAGGGAAACACTGATCAATGTACGCACTCGTGTTGGCACCCCAGGTTTTCCGAGACAAGGCGCGCCGTGCAGCGGGTAGTGGTTCTACCCACAAGCGGCGCAACGCAGGATCGGGGAACCTGGGGTACCAACCCCGAAGGGGCTCGGCCGCTTTTGCGCGCGAACAGCGTTGCGGTGCCTTTGTGCAGAGTGACTGCACGGCAGTCACCGCGCCTTGTTCGCACGCAAAAGCGACTCGAGCGCGAGCGTGTACATTGATCAGTGTTTCCCTAGCCACGTACATGGCCGTCGCCGAACACGACGTACTTGAGCGTGGTCAGCCCGTGCAGGCCCACCGGACCCCGGGCATGCAACTTGTCGGTGGAGATGCCGATCTCCGCGCCCAGGCCGTACTCGAAGCCGTCGGCGAAGCGGGTGGAGGCATTCACCATGACCGAGCTGGAGTCCACCGCGCGCAGGAAACGCCGGGCGCGGGTGTAGTCCTCGGTCACGATGCTGTCGGTGTGGTGCGAACCATAGGTGTTGATGTGATCCATCGCCATATCCAGATCGTCGACCACGCGGATTGCGAGGATCGGCCCCAGATACTCGGCCACCCAGTCGTCCTCGGTGGCCTCGGCGATATCCGTACCGGCATTCGCGAGGATGGCGCGGGTGCGCGCGCAGCCGCGCAGGCTCACCTGGTGCTCGCCCAGGACCGTGGCCAGGCGCGGCAGGAAGGCCTCGGCCTGGTCCGCGTGCACCAGCAGCGTCTCCATGGTGTTGCAGGTGCCGTAGCGCTGGGTCTTCGCGTTCACCGCGACGGCCAGCGCCTTGTCGGCATCCGCGCCGCCATCCACGTACACGTGGCAGACGCCGTCCAGGTGCTTGATCACCGGGATCTGCGACTCGTTGCTGACGCGCTCGATCAGGCCCTTGCCGCCGCGCGGGACGATCACGTCCACGTACTGCGGCATGCGCAGCAGCGCGCCGACCGCCGCGCGGTCGGTGGTCGGCACCACCTGCACCGCCTCGCGCGGCAACCCCGCCTGCTCCAGCCCGGCCTGGATAATCGCGGCCAAGGCCTGATTGGAATGCAGCGACTCGGAGCCGCCACGCAGGATCGCCGCATTACCCGACTTCAGGCACAGCGCGGCGGCGTCGATGGTCACGTTCGGCCGCGACTCGTAGATGATCCCGATCACCCCCAGCGGCACGCGCATCTGGCCGACCTGGATACCGCTCGGCTGGTAGGCCATATCGGAGATCGTGCCCACCGGGTCGGGCAGCCCGGCTACCTGGCGGCAGCCCTCGATCATGGTATCGATGCGGGCATCGGTCAGCGCCAGGCGATCCAGCATCGCGGCGTCCAGGCCGCGCTCGCGCCCGGCCTCCAGGTCACGGCTGTTGGCCTCATTCAGCTCGGCGCGGCGCGCGGCGATGCCCTCGGCGATCGCATGCAGTGCGGCGTTCTTCGCCCCCGGCTCGGCCTCGGCCATACGCCGCGATGCGGCGCGCGCAGCGCGGCCGAGCGCCTCGACCTGGGCGACCACGCCGCTGGTGGCGGCGGATTCAGTGGGGTTCACGGCAGCGTTCATGCAGTCAGACTCGTTGAGAATTCAGTGCGGGTTCGGGTCGGGTCAGCGGCCGCCCCGCCATACGGGCCACCAAGTCTAGCAACCCCTGCCGGGCGTTGCCGTTTTCCTGACCCTTGATGACCCGATCCACGCGCGCGGCCTCGCCCAGCAGGCCCCGCGCCGCGCTCAGGTCCAGGCGCGACATGGCCTGGCGCAGGGCCTTCTGGCCGTCGCCAAAGCTGCCCTGGAACGCCTCGCGGTCGGGCGCACCGGCGGCCTTGCGCTCCATCGCCTGCACCAGCAGCCGGCATTCGCGCGCCAGCGCCCACAGGATCAGCGGCTCCGCCTGGCCCTCATCCAGCAGCCCCTCCAGCATGCGCAGGGCGTGGCGGACATCGCCGCGCAGCGCGGTCGGGGCCAGGGCAAACAGCTCGAAGCGGGCGGAATCCGTGGTGGCCTCCGCCAGCACGGTCTCGTCGATCTCGGTCACGCCGGCCAGCGCCAGCTTCTCGATCTCCTGGCGTGCGGCCAGCAGGTTGCCCTCCACCCGCGCGACCAGCAACGCCAGCGCCGGGTCGGTGATGCGCAGACCGTTCCTCTGCAGCCGCGCACGGATCCAGCTACCCAGCTGGGCCGGCGGCACCGGGCGCGCATGGATCACCACCGCACGGCCCTCCAGGGCCTTGAACCAGGCCGCCCGCCGCATGTCGCGATCCGGCCGCGGCAATTGCAGCAGCAGGACCAGGTCAGCCTGCGGGTCGCCGGCGTAGGCCTTCAGGTGATCGCCACCGGTCTTGCCCGGCTTGCCGGTCGCCAGGCGCACGTCCAGCACCGTGCGCTCGGCAAACAGCGACCGGTCGCGGATCGCGGCCTCGAACGGGCCCCAGTCCGATTGCGCGGTCAGGTCCAGCACCGTGCGCTCCAGGAAGCCCTGCTCGCGGGCGGCAGCGCGGATCGCATCGGCCGCCTCGATCGCCTGCAACGGCTCCTCGGCCAGCAACAGGTAGATCGGCGCGAGCCCGCGCGCCAGATCCTGCTCCAGGCGGGCGATATCCAGCGCCATTACGGGGCCGGGTCCTCCGCGGCTTCGCGCAGGCTGCCGTCCGGCTCGATCAGTGCGGCGATCCGGCGCTGCAGCTGGCTGACGATGTCGCGGTCCATCGCCTCGCGCAGGGTGGATTCGCGCTCGCCCCGGCTGAGTACCGCGGTGCCGTCGAACAGATAGATGCGCGAGGCGCGCAGCGGCCCCAGGTCCACCGCCTCGCCCTCCACCGGGCGCAGGCGCGCATTGACCGTGCGCACCAGTTCGTACTCGGACACCCGCGCGGCCTCGGTCACCGACAGCGTGCGCCGCTGATCGTTGACCGAGCGGATCTCGAGGATCGCGCCCTGCCCCTCCGGTCGCTGACTGACGATCTCCACGCCGGAGGCGCCCAGGGTCACGGCCAGCTCGCGGTACAGCGAGTCGCGCGTATTGATGCCGGTGATCTGCACCGGCTGCAGCGCCTCCGGCCACTCGCCACTGCCCCGCAGCTGGAATCCACAGGCAGCCAGCGCGGCCACCAGCACCACTACCAGCCCCGCGCGCAGCAGGGCGGTCATTGCGGCTTCACCACGAAGTTGACCAGACGGCCGGGAACGACGATCACCTTGATCACATCCTGCCCCTCGATATGACGCTGCACGTTTTCGTCGTTGCGGGCAACGGTCTCGATCGCGTCCTTGTCCGCCCCGGACGGGACCGCGATCTCGGCACGGCGCTTGCCGTTCACCTGCACCGCCAGGGTCTCCTGCGCGGCCTGGCGTGCGGCCTCGTCGACCTGCGGCCATTGCGTGGCGGCCACCAGCTCGTCGTGACCCAGGGTCCGCCACAGCGTTTCGGTCACGTGCGGGATGATCGGGGCCAGCATGCGCACGATGCCCTCCAGCGCCTCCTGGCGCACGGCCGCGGCCCCGGCGGCGTCCTGCGGGAACTTGCCGAGGTCGTTCAGCAGTTCCATGTTCGCGGCCACCGCGGTGTTGAAGGTCTGGCGCCGGCCGATGTCGTCGGTAACCTTGGCGATGGTGTCGTGCAGCTTGCGCCGCAGCTCGCGCCCGGCATCGTCCAGCGCGTCCGTGTCCAGCGCCCCGGGCGACTCGCCGCCCACGTGCTCGTGCACCGCGCGCCACAGGCGCTTGATGAAGCGATGCGCGCCCTCCACGCCGGAGTCGGACCATTCCAGCGACAGGTCCGGGGGTGCGGCGAACATGGTGAACAGCCGCGCGGTATCCGCGCCGAAGCGCTCGATCAGGGCCTGCGGGTCCACGCCGTTGTTCTTCGACTTGGACATCTTCTCCATGCCCCCAACCGTGACCGGCTGGCCATCCTCGCGGTGGCGCGCGGCCTTCACCGAACCGTCCTCGGCGCGTTCCAGTTCGACGTCCGCCGGGTTGATCCAGTCCTTCCCGCCGTCACTGCGCTCGCGATAGAAGGTCGGTGCGATCACCATGCCCTGGGTCAGCAACCGGGTGAACGGCTCGTCGGAGGCCAGCAGGCCCTCGTCGCGCAGCAGCTTGTGGAAGAAGCGCGCGTACAGCAGATGCAGCACCGCGTGCTCGATGCCGCCGACGTATTGATCCACCGGCAGCCAGTGGTCGGCGCGAGCATCCAGCATGGCCGTGTCGTTGTCGGCGCAGGCGTAGCGGGCGAAGTACCAGCTGGATTCGAAGAAGGTGTCGAAGGTATCGGTCTCGCGCCGCGCCGGCTTCCCGCATTCCGGGCACGGGGTCTCGAAGAATTCGGGCATGCGCGCCAGCGGCGAGCCGGCCCCGTCGGGGATCACGTCCTCGGGCAGGCGCACCGGCAGGTCGGCTTCCGGCACCGGCACCGCGCCACAGGCCTCGCAGTGGATCACCGGAATCGGACAGCCCCAGTAGCGCTGGCGCGAGATACCCCAGTCGCGCAGGCGGTAGTTGCGCCGGCGCCGGCCGATGCCGGTCTGCTCCAAGTGCTCGGCGATCGCCGCCTTGGCCGCCTCCGATGCCTGGCCGTCGAAATCACCGGAGTTCACCAGCACGCCGGCCTCGGTGAACGCGGCCTGCTGCACATCGACCGTGGCGCCATCCGCCGGGGCGATCACCTGGCGGATCGGCAGGCCATATTTCGTCGCGAACTCGTGGTCGCGCTCGTCATGCGCGGGCACGGCCATCACCGCTCCGGTGCCGTATTCCATCAGCACGAAGTTGGCGACCCAGACCGGGACATCCTCGCCGGTCAGCGGGTGGCGGGCGGTGAAGCCCAGCGCGCGGCCCTTCTTCTCCATCGTGGCCAGGTCCGCCTCGGCCACCCCGCCCTGCGCGCAATCCGCGACAAACGCGGCCAGCTCGGCGTCCTGCTCCGCCAGCGCCTGCACCCGTGGGTGCTCCGGCGCCAGCGCCATGTAGGAGACGCCGAACAGGGTATCCGGGCGCGTGGTGTAGACGGCCAGCGCCTCGCCACCGTCCACCGCGAACTCGAGCTCCACGCCCTCGGAACGCCCGATCCAGTTGCGCTGCATGGTGCGCACCTGGTCCGGCCAGCCGTCCAGCTCGTCCAGGGCCTCCAGCAGCTCGTCGGCGTAGTCGGTAATGCGCAGGAACCACTGCGGCATCTCGCGGCGCTCGACGACCGCCCCGGAGCGCCAGCCACGGCCCTCGATCACCTGTTCGTTGGCGAGCACGGTCTGATCCACCGGGTCCCAATTCACGGTCGCCTTCTTGCGATAGACCAGGCCTTTCTTCAGCAGGCGCACGAACAGCCACTGTTCCCAGCGGTAGTAGTCGGCGTCACAGGTGGCGAACTCGCGCGACCAGTCGTAGGCGAACCCCAGGCGCTTGAGCTGGGTGCGCATCTGCTCGATGTTCTGCCGCGTCCAGGCCGCCGGCGGCACGTGGTTCTGCATCGCCGCGTTCTCGGCCGGCAGGCCGAAGGCGTCCCAGCCCATCGGCTGCAGCACGCTCCGCCCCTGCATGCGCTGGAAGCGCGCGATCACGTCGCCGATGGTGTAGTTGCGCACATGGCCCATGTGTAGCTTGCCCGAGGGATACGGGAACATGGACAGGCAGTAGAACGGCTCGCCGGCGGCATCCTCGCGCGCACGGAAGCAGTCGGCCTCCTCCCACTGGCGCTGCACCTGCGCCTCGATCATCTCCGGGGAATACTGCTCCTGCATGTGGCCCACCTGCCCTGTGTGTTCGCGTGAAACAAAGAACTGCGCAGAATACCAGTCGCCCCCACCCCCTCCAAGCGGCTGGGAAACGGCCCGGCCACCCCTCGCCACACGTCTTCGATGTGATATCCGTCACGCAACTCCGGGAACAGTACCCCCACCTGACTGCCACAAGACCTACATTCAAAGAAAGCGGTTGGCAAAACGTTCCAAGGAGGCAGGTTATGAGCGAAGAGAAAGACGTGGTCCCCATGCTCCAGCGCGCCTATCCCGAGGACTTGGGGGAAACGGTCCCCGAACACACGCCGGAGACGGATTCCCCGGCCATCCGCGAGATCGCGACGGAGGACCTGGGCACCTGGCTCGGCAAAGGCTGGCGGGACCTCTGGCAGATGCCAGTGGCCCTGGTGCACGGCCTGGTGATCACCCTGGCCGCGCTGATCCTGCTGGGCCTGTCCTGGAATCAGCCGTGGATGGCCTTCTCGCTTCTGGCCGGCATCCTGCTCCTCGGACCCGTACTCGCCGTCGGTGTGAACTACCTCGCGCTGCAGAAAGAGCGCGGCGAGCCGGGCGGTTCCGGCCTCGGCTGGCTGGGGCCGATGGGTGGCTCGATCTGGGCCTTTGCCGCGCTGCTGGCCATCCTGTTCGTGATCTGGGCCAGCTTTGTGTGGATGTGGATCGCGGTGCTTAACATCGGCGAAATCGCGGTCATGGGGCAGTTGCATCACCTGGTGGGCGCGATGCTCAGCAGCGGCGCCGGCATTATCTCGCTGGTCGGGGTGGTGGTGGCCGCCATTGTGTTCGGCCTCGCGGTATTCGCCCTCAGCCTGGTCACGATCCCGGCCCTGCTGGATCACCGGATACGCGATGATGCCCCGCAAAAGAGCCTGATCGAATCGATCGGGGTCAGCCTGAAGGCCTTCAGCCACAACCCGGGTACGCTGATCCTGTGGGGTCTGATCATCACCGCGCTGTTCATGGTCTCGGTGGCAACCGCGCTGCTGGCGCTGATCGTGATCTTCCCCTGGCTGGGCTTTGCCATGTGGCACGGCTACCGGGATCTGGTCGACGCCCGTTAATCCCCAGCGACGCCCCACGCGATGGGTCCGACCCCGCGTCGGGCCCATGCCAGTCCACCTCGCGCTCCATCTCGGGTCGGCGGACGGAAGCCCCGGGGGACACCAATTGATGCCCCCTCAGGCATCCTCCCCGGAGGGGCCGTCCGGCGTGGCTTCCGCATCGTCATCGCGGGACCCGCGCCGGTAGCTCAAACGCGCAAACGCCGCCAGGCGATCGGCGACCACGCGGTTGAAGCTGCCCGCCGGGAATCCCCCCCACGCGCCGCGTTCACCCGCCGTCATCCCGGTCAGGAGCTCGATGGCCTCGTCCACCGTGGCTACGGGGTAGACATGGAATCGTCCCTCCGCGATCGCCTCGCGGACGTCGTGGCGCAGCATCAGGTTCTCGACATTACTCCCCGGCAACAGCACACCGTGACCGTCCAGTTCGCCGGCCTCGCGACAGACGTCGAAGAAGCCCTCGATCTTCTCGTTGACCCCACCCACGGCCTGGACCTCGCCATGCTGGTTGAGCGAGCCGGTAACCGCCAGCGACTGGCGCAACGGGATCCGCGCGATCGCCGACAACAACGCGCAGGTCTCGGCCACCGAGGCGGAATCCCCCTCGATGTCGCCATACGACTGCTCGAAGGCCAGGCTGGCGGACAGCGAGAGCTCGCTGTCCTCGGCATAGTGGCTGGCGATGAACCGGGACAGGATCATCACCGCCTTGCTGTGCACCGGGCCACCCAGCTTGGCCTCGCGTTCGATGTCGACCACATGGCCCTTGCCCGAGCGCGCGGTCGCGGTGATCCGGATTGGCCGCCCGAACATCGCGTCGCCCAGCTGCAGCAGCGACAGCCCGTTGACCTGGGCAATCTGCGCCCCGCTGGTGGCGATCAGCACCACCCCGCGACGGATCTGCTCCAGGCTGCGGCGCTGTAGCCGCGCACCGCGCTCCTGGCGTTCCCGGATGGCCTGTTCGACATGCCCGGCGCCGACGACGTCCGCGCCGGCCTCCCTCGCCCAGTGATCGGCCTCCAGCAGCAGGTCGCGCAGGGTGCGATCGTGAGCCGACAGCTTGCACTGGTCGCCGGCCAGACGGCTGGCATGCTCGATCACGCGCGCCACCGCCTCGCGGTTCAGCGGCCGTAGTTCGACACGCCGCGCCATCGTGGCCAGCATGCGCGCATACAGCACATGACTGGCGTCGCTGCGGTCCAGGTCGTCTTCGAAGTCGGCCTCGACCTTGAACAACTCAAGGAAGTCCGGATCGAACGCGGACAGCAGGTAGTACAACAGGCGATCACCGATCAGCACCACCTTCGGGGTCACCGGAATGGGATCCGGCTCCAGCCCCACCGCACTCACCAGCCCGAACAGGCGCTCCAGGGACTCGATGCGGATCTCGCCGGAAAACAGGACCCGTTTGAGGCTCTCCCAGGCCAGCGGCTGCGTCAGCACACGCCGGGCATCCACGATCAGGTAACCGCCACTGGCCCGGTGCAGGGCCCCGGCGCGCACCAGCGAGAAATCGGTAACCAGGGCCCCCTCGTGCACCTGGTGCTCGATCAGGCCGGTCAAGTGCTGATGGTTCGGCAGGTCCTCGTAGATCACCGGGGCGCCCCGCGTGTCCGCGTGATCCACCAGCAGGTTGATGCGAAACCGTTCCAGCAGCCCCTCGGGCGGGGCATGGCTACGGCCGCCGCGAAACGCCTCCGCGTGTCTCACCACCTCGTCAAGGATCGCCTCCAGATGCTCGACCACCGCCGGCCGGTGCGACCATTTCTCCTTCAGCTCGTGGATCGGGCCGCCCAGGGCCCATTGCAGCATCTCCGCATTCAGGGCCCGAATCTTCTCCTGCAGCTCCTTGCGCAGGCGAGGCACCTGGTGCATGACCTGCCGCAACTTCTCCTGCAGCTCCTCGACCTTCTCGTCGATGCGCCCGCGTTCCTCCTCGGACAATGCGTCGTATTCCTCCGGCTTGAGGATCTCCCCATCGCGCATCGGCGCGAACGAGAAGGTGTTTGGCGCGCTGATCAGGGCGATGTCGTGCGCCTCGGCCTCTTCCTGCACCTTGCGCGCACCGTCGGTCTGGGCCTCTTCAGACGCATCCTTCAGCTCCTGCAGGCGCCGCTGGTATTCCTCGCTCTCGAACGCGGCCGGGATACTGGCATGCAGGTCTTCGATCAGACGGTCCAGGTCCGCCTGAAGGGTCCGGCCCTCGCCGGCCGCTAGCCGAACGGCCCGCGGACACTCCGGCTGCTGAAAGTTGAACACGTAGCCCCAGTCCGGCGGGGCAGACTCGTCGGCCGCGCGGCGCTCCAGAAAGCGTCGCACCAGGTCGTGCCGCCCGCTGCCTGCCGGCCCCAGCACGAACAGGTTGAAACCATTGCCACGCATCGACGCACCGAATTCGAGCGCACGCAGCACGCGTTCCTGGCCACAGGGCAACTCGAGCGCCTCCAGCGTCTCGGTGGTCTCGAAATCCAGATGCTCTGGCGGGCACCGCTGGTAGACCTGCTCCGCGGTCAGGGATGCGGGTCGCGTCATATCCGTCTCCACTGTTGTTAGCCCCTACCTTGCGGGAGATGCAGCGCAATATGCACCCCCTGATTGCCGGTAACCAACGAAACCCGCTCCCGTGACGCTGGTGCGGCCCGGCCATCGTGCTACCTTGGACGCATTGACCCATTGACCATCCGAAACGCCCCCTAGCGGGACACACAGCCACATATCGATCAGCGAGGAGCAGCGCATGAGCGACAAACCCAGGGATACGGCCCCGGAACACGACCAGGAACGCGAGCACCGGTTGAGCGATGCCTATCACCGCATGCTGCACGAGGTCACCGAGGATCTCGAAAAGCTGGAGGACAAGACCAGCAAGGCGATCACCGAGGCTCTGGAGAACGCCCGCGACCGCGTGCAGAAGGCCAGTGACCTGACCCGCGAAGAGGCTCACGAGGTGATGGACTACCTGCGCCGCGACCTGCAGGATCTGGGCGCCTACCTCGACAACCGCAGCTCCGACTGGCGTGGCTGGCTACAGATCGATCTGGGTCTGATCGAGGCCAGCATCAAGAACGCCCTGGAACGCATCGCGGACCGCACCCGGATCGAGATCACCGAACTGACCGCGCGCGCCCAGGTGATGGGCGAATGGCACACCGGCGAGATCACCGGCCCCGGCGAACTGCTCTGCAAGCAATGCGGCCATCCCGTGCACATGACGAAGGTCGGCCGCATCCCGCCGTGCTCCAACTGCCACAACACGACGTTCCGTCGCGGCCCCGGCGGGACCGAGGCCGAATAACCCGTCAGCGTCGGCGGCGACGGCCGACCGCGGCACCGGCAACCACCAGCACCAGCGCGGCCAGCACGGCCGGCCCCGCCCCGGTGGCGGTTGCCGGCGTCACGCCGTGGCGAGGCTGCAGCGTGCCCGTGACTACCTCGCGGGTGAAGATCCCCGAACGCTCGAGTATCCGGCCATCGGCATCAATCAGGGCCGAGATGCCGGTATTGGTTGCCCGGATCATCGGGCGCCCGGTCTCCACCGCCCGTACCCGGGCAATCTGCAGATGCTGGGCCGGGGCGAGGCTGTCGCCGAACCAGGCGTCGTTGGAGACGTTGACCAGGAACCCGGCCTCCGGCAGCGCGGCGCGGATGTGGCGCGAATATGCCGCTTCGTAGCAGATGCTGACCCCGGCGGTCTGACCGGCCACCCGCATGCGCCCGTCGCCGGTGCCCGGGGAAAGGTCGGACATCGGGATCGCCAGCAACCGGTCCAGCCAGTCGAGCTGGCCGCGCAACGGGATGTACTCGCCGAAGGGGACCAGCTGGCGCTTGTTGTAGCCGGCCCCGGTCGTCACGTTGACCACCGAGTTGTACACATGGCGTCCGGCCGACGCATGGTCGAAGACCCCAGTCAGCAGTTCGCTGTCATGCTCCGCCAGCGACTGGGCGAGCTGCCCGAGTGGCTGCTGGACCTCGACATAGAACGCCGGGATCGCGGTCTCCGGCCAGACCACCAGGTCCACCTCACCCGCCTCGCGGGTCAGTTCCTCGTAGGCCCCCAGCGAATACTCGATGCCATCGGCATCCCACTTGCGCGCCTGATCGATGTTGCCCTGGACCATGGCCACCGAGATCGTCTCGCCGCCCGGCTCCACCCAGCGCGCGAGCCCCAGCGACAACGAGGCGATCACCAGTGCCCCCACCAGGCCCGCGCCCAGCCAGCGCTGCCGGGTCAGAAACACCAGGACCAGCGCCACGGCCAGCAGGGCCACCACCAGCCCCGCCCCCAGCTCGCCGACCAGTGGCAGCCAGGGCTGTAGCGGCGTGTCGAGCACGGTGTGGCCGAACAGCAGCCAGGGAAAGCCGGAGAACAGCCAGGAACGCGCCAGCTCCATCAGCACCAGGCCACCGGCCAGCGCCAGCAACCCGGCCGGACGCCCCAGTGGCAGGAAGCGCGCCGCCAATCCGGCCAGCAACGCCGGATAGCCCGCCAGGGCCAGTACGAATAGCACGGTAATCAGCGAGGCAACCACCAGTGGCGCCTGCCCAAACACCAACAGGCTATTGAAGATCCAGCTCACCCCCATCCCGAAGAATCCGAGGCCGAAGGCATAGCCAGCCCAGGCGGCACGGCGCGGTCGGGCACCCGACAACAGGGCGAACCACACGGCCAGGGCCAACGGGGCGGCCAGGAACCAGCCAACCGGGGCAAAGGCCAGGGTTGCACCCGCCCCGGCCAGCAGGGCAACGAGCCCGGAGGCCCAGGGCGGCAGGCGTTCGACGAGGGTTTGCATGCCGATCAGGGGATGTGGCGGCCGTCCGGCTCCCGGGCCGGACCATCGAACGGCTGCGAGCCCTCACCGGTGGCGGCCTGCATGTCCGGCTCCGGCAGGCGCATCTCCAGCAGGTGCAGGCGCCGGTTATCAGCGCGCAGGACGCGGAACTGCATGCCATCCACGACGATCTGTTCGCCACGGCGCGGGACATGACCGAAATGCGACAGCACCAGGCCACCGATGGTGTCGAAGTCGTCCTCGCTGTAGGCGGTCTGGAAGTAGGCGTTGAACTCCTCCATCGGGGTCAGCGCCTTGATGGTGTAACGCCCGCCGGGGTGCTGCATGATCTGGGTCAGGTAGTCCTCGACATCGTGCTCGTCCTCGATCTCGCCGACGATCTGCTCCAGAACGTCCTCGATGGTCACCAGGCCGGCCACGCCGCCATATTCGTCCACCACGATCGCCATGTGGTTGCGGCTCAGGCGAAATTCCTTCAGCAACACGTTCAGACGCTTGCTCTCCGGCACGAACACCGCCGGGCGCAGGATCTCCTGCATATCGAAGGCGGCATCGTCCGGCTCGCCAAAGAAGCGCAGCAGGTCCTTGGCCAGCAGGACGCCGACCACCTCGTCGCGGTGATCCCCCACCACCGGCAGGCGCGAATGCGCGGAAGCGACCACGTCCGGGAGGAATTCGGAGAGCCCGGCGTCGCGGCGCACCACTTCCATCTGCGCGCGCGGGATCATGATGTCGCGCACCTGCATGTCCGCGACGTTGAGCACCCCCTCCAGCATGGTCAGGGCCTCGGGATCGACCAGCTCGCGGGCGTGGGCACCGCGCAGGCACTCGATCAGCTCGTGTCGGGTCGCCGGCTCGCGGCGCGGGCGCAGGATCTCGCCGGCGCGGATCAGCCAGCGCCGCCAGATGGGTTGTTCGTCGGGTTCGGGTTCAGGCATCGGGGGCGGTTCCGGCAGGATGCGGCGACAGGACGCGGGCCGGAGGGTCGGCATCGTAGGGGTTGGGATAGCCTAACCCGGCCAGGATCGAGGACTCAATTGCCTCCATCCGCGCGGCCTCGTCCGGCGTCTGGTGATCCATGCCCTGCAGGTGCAACATCCCGTGCACCACCATGTGGTGGTAATGGGCCGCCAGCGTCTTGCCCTGTTCCGCCGCCTCGCGCGCTAGCACCGGCACGCACAGGACGATATCACCGAGATAGGCGCTCGCCTCGGGCGGCAAGCCCGGCGGCAGCGCCGGCGCCGGGAATGACAACACATTGGTCGCGTAGTCGCGTCCCCGGAAGGTGTGATTCAGCGACTGGCCCTCCTCGGCATCCACCAGGCGCAGAGTGACTGTGGCCGCGCCCGCCCCGCGCCAGGCGGCGCGGGCCGCCCGGTGCAAGGTGGTAGGGCCGGGCAGACCGGCACGCGGAACAGCGTATTGCACCGCGATTTCAAGCGCCATCGGCACCCCGCCCGGAACCGGGCTCCGACTCCCCAGCCGGCTTGCCAGACGCATGGTCGTGGGCCTCGTAGGCCTCGACGATGCGCTGCACCAGCGGGTGGCGCACCACGTCACCGGCCTGGAAACGGGTGATATGCACCCCCTCCACGCCCTGCAGGATCTGCATCGCGTGCTTGAGGCCCGATCCCTGCCCCCGCGGCAGGTCCACCTGGGTGATGTCGCCGTTGACCACCGCAGTGGAGCCGAAGCCGATGCGGGTCAGGAACATCTTCATCTGCTCGAGGGTGGTGTTCTGCGCCTCGTCGAGGATGATGAAGGCCTCGTTCAGGGTGCGTCCGCGCATGTAGGCCAGCGGCGCGACCTCGATCACCTGGCGTTCCATCAAGCGTGCGGTCTGATCGAAGCCCATCAGTTCGTACAGGGCGTCGTACATCGGCCGCAGGTAAGGGTCGATCTTCTGCGCCAGATCGCCGGGCAAAAAGCCCAGGCGCTCGCCGGCCTCCACCGCCGGACGCACGAGCACCAGGCGCTGCACGCGGTCCTGCTCCAGTGCGGCGACCGCGGCGGCCACCGCAAGGTAGGTCTTGCCGGTCCCGGCCGGGCCGATGCCAAAACTGAGATCGTGCCGCGCGATCGCGGACAGGTATTTCGCTTGACGCGGGCCGCGACCCCGGATCACCGCGCGTTTGAGCCGCAACGCGGGATCGTCGCCCGTGCCCTCGGGCTCCGCCAGCCCCTCAACATGGGCGGTCTGCAGCGCGGTATGCACCTGCTCCAGGCTGACCGGTTCTTCCTGCGCCATCCGGTGCAGGTCGTGGATCAAGGCCCCGGCCGCCTTCACGGCACCGCCCGGCCCGGTGAGATTGAAGCGCGGCCCGCGATTGTGCACGGCCACGCCCAGGCGTGACTCGATCAGGCGCAGGTGGGCATCCAGCGGCCCGGAGATCCGCGCGAGCGTCTCCTGGTCACCAGGCTCCAGGGTGAAATCCAGACGATTGGCCATGCTTCGGTTTCCCTAGGCGCCGACGGCAGCGGGCATTGTCCGCTCCACCGTACGCCCGCGCAGGGAATGTGCCAGGGCCTCGGTAATCTCGACCGGGATCAACTGCCCGATCAGGCCGGGGTCCCCGGCGAAGTTGACGATGCGGTTGTTCGCCGTGCGCGCGGCCAGTTCGCCGGGGTTGCGCTTGGCCGGACCCTCCACCAGTACCGGCTCGATGTTGCCCACCATGGACTCGTTTCGCGCGCGGCCGTTCTGCTCGATCAGGGCCTGCAACTCGGCCAGACGGGCCTTCTTGGTCGCCATCGGCACGTCATCCGGCAGCGATGCGGCCGGGGTGCCCGGGCGCGCGCTGTAGATAAAGCTGAAGGAGAAATCAAAATGCAGCTCCTCGATCAGCTTCATCGTCGTGGCGTGGTCGGCGTCGGTCTCGCCGGGGAAGCCGACGATGAAGTCCGAGGAGAGATCCAGGTCCGGGCGCGCCTCGCGCAGGCGGCGGATCTTGGACTTGTATTCCAGGATCGTGTGGCCGCGTTTCATCTGCGCCAGGATGCGGTCGGAGCCGCTTTGCACCGGCAGGTGCAGGTGACTGACCAGCTTCGGTTCGTCGGCAAAGGCCTGGATCAGCGAATCGGAGAACTCCACCGGGTGCGAGGTAGTGAAGCGGATGCGTTCGATCCCGTCGACTGCCGCGACATAGTGGATCAGCAGGGCCAGGTCCGCGGTGTCGCCGTCATCCATCGGCCCGCGGTAGGCATTCACGTTCTGCCCCAGCAGGTTGATCTCCCTGACCCCCTGCGCGGCCAGCGCGACCACCTCGGCAATCACGTCGTCGAACGGGCGGCTGATCTCGTCGCCGCGCGTATAGGGCACCACGCAGAAGCTGCAGTACTTGGAGCAGCCTTCCATCACCGAGACGAACGCACTCGGACCGTCGGCCTTCGGCTCCGGCAGGCGGTCGAATTTCTCGATCTCGGGGAAGGAGATATCCACCACCGGGGCGCGCTCACGGCGCACCGACTGGATCATGGCCGGCAGGCGATGCAGGGTCTGCGGGCCGAACACCAGATCCACGTACGGGGCCCGGGCGCGCAGGGCATCGCCCTCCTGACTGGCAACACAACCGCCCACACCGATGATCACCTCCGGCCGGCGTTCCTTGATCTGCCGCCAGCGCCCCAGTAGCGAGAAGACCTTCTCCTGCGCCTTCTCGCGAATGGAGCAGGTGTTCATCAGCAGCAGGTCGGCCTGCTCCGGATCATCGGTACGCTCCGCCCCGTGCAGCTCACGCAGTGCGTCGAGCATGCGATCGGAGTCGTACTCGTTCATCTGACAGCCGTGCGTCTGGATGTAGACCTTGCGGATCATGCTCTCGGTACTTCGCTAGTGGGTGAACAGTGGCTTATATGGACGTTAGAAGGGGACGTCGTCGTCATCGAAGCCGCCGCCGGAGGCCGGCGCGTTGCTGCGGTTGCCGCCTTGCTGGCCACCGCCGCCGTAGGCATTGCCGCCGCCATACCCCGGGTCCTGGTCGAAACCGCCACCACCGCCGCCACTGCCACCGCGGCCGCCGATCAGCTGCATCTCGTTGGCCACGACCTCGGTGCTGTAACGATCATTACCGGATTGGTCCTGCCATTTGCGGGTCTGGATCTTGCCTTCGACATAGACCTGCGAGCCCTTGGACAGGTACTGCGCGGCGATGTCCGCCAGACGCCCGAACATCACCACTCGGTGCCATTCGGTGTTCTCGCGCTTCTCGCCGGAGTTCTTGTCGGTCCACTGCTCCGACGTCGCCAGACGCAGATTGGTGACGGTAACCCCGTTCGGGGTCTCGCGCTTTTCCGGGTCGGCCCCGAGGTTGCCGAGCAGGATGACTTTGTTGACGCCGCGGGCCATGGGGCCTCCTTGTGTCCAGCATGGAGAAACAGATTCGATAGTGTAGCAGCCCACCCCGGCCGCGACAGTGCACCGGTCCGGGATGTGGACAGATTCGCGCGGCCAGCCGGGGAGGCATTGCGCGCGTTCTACGCGCCTGGCTTGCGCGCCAACCAGGCTGTCAGCTCGGGGGTGTCCGGGCCTCCTGGCTCCACCTTCAGGTACAAGGAACCGGCATCCGGCGACAGGTCCGCCTCGTGCACACCGGGCCATGCGGCAAGCTCCCGCAGCAGTTCCGCGTCACGACCGGACCAGTGGTCGGGTACCGCAACCACCCGGTTCGACCGGTAGCGCGGATGCATCCCGCGGGCGATCCACCACCAGGCCAGCAGCAACGGCACCCCGGCGAGGAACACCCCGACCGGCCCGACCAGTGTCAACAGGACACCCCCCAGCACGCCGCCGGCGAAGATCCCAAGGAACTGCGCGGTGGCAAAGCCGCCCATCGCCGTGCCCTTGTGGGCGACCGGCGCCACGCGCGCAACCAGCGACGGCAGTCCCGCCTCAAGCAGGTTGAAGGCGGCAAAGAACAGGACCATCAGCGCCGCCAGCGTCCACAGACCGCCGCCGTCCAGCACCAGCAGCGCCAGCAGGATCTGCACCCCGGCCAGCAGGGCGATCGCCCCGCGCAGCACGCTATGCACGCGCCGGCGGCGCTCCCCGAAGATGATCCCCGGGAGCATCAGCGCGAACCCCGCCAGCAGCACCGGCACATAGAACTTCCAGTGGCTGGCACCCGCTAGCCCGAGCGTCTCCACCAGCAGCACCGGGATAACCAGAAAGTTCGCGGCCAGGACCAGGTGCAGCACGAAGATGCCGAGGTTCAGGCGCAACAGGTCCGGGGCGCGCAGCACGCGGGGCAGTGCCGACCAGACCGGCACCATGTCCGGGTGTGCCCGCGCCCGTGCCGGGGTTGGCACCCAAAGGAACAGGATCACGATCGCGACCAGCCCGAGCAGCGCCGACAGGCCGAAGATCCCGGACAATCCCGCCGCCTGGTCCACCACCGGGCCCAGGGCCATCGCTGCGGTGAAGGTCAGGCCGATGGTCAGCCCGATCACGGCGAGCGCCCGCATGCGCCGTTCCTCGCCGACCAGGTCCGCTGTCAGGGCCAGGATCACCGCTGCCACCGCACCCGCCCCCTGCAGGGCACGCCCGAGGATGATGCCGTGGATGGTCTCGGCGACCGCGGCCAGCACACTGCCAGCAACGAACAGCAACAGCCCGGCGAGGATCAGCGGCTTGCGGCCGACCCGGTCCGACAAGAGACCGAATGGGATCTGCAGCACGGCCTGGGTGAGTCCGTAGATCCCGAGCGCCAGGCCCATCAGCAGCGGGGTCGCGCCGGGGATACGGTCGGCATGCAGCATGAACACCGGCAGGACCATGAACAGGCCGGCCATGCGCACGCCATAAATCGCCGCCAGACCAGTGGTGGCGCGCAGCTCGCGGGGATTCATGGCGTCCGGGACCGACGCGGGCAAGAAGAGCTCTTCATGTCCGGGGAGTTTACCGGCAAGCGCGGCGGGGAAACCATGGCGAGCGCGGCCCGGGTGTTACCATGGATGGTTTGCGGCGCCCCAATGGAAACACTGATCCGTGTTTTCGCTTGCGCGCCGCGCGACGTAACCCAGTGGAGTCGATCCAGCCCCATGGACAGCATCAGCATTCGCGGCGCCCGCACCCATAACCTGAAGAACGTGGACCTCGACCTGCCGCGCGAACGGCTGATCGTGATTACCGGCGTTTCCGGTTCGGGCAAATCCTCGCTGGCCTTCGACACCCTGTTCGCCGAGGGCCAGCGCCGCTACGTGGAGAGCCTGTCGACCTACGCCCGGCAGTTCCTGTCGATGATGGAAAAGCCCGACGTCGACCAGATCGAGGGTCTGTCGCCGGCGATCTCCATCGAGCAGAAGAGCACCTCGCACAACCCGCGCTCCACCGTCGGGACCATCACCGAGATCTACGACTACCTGCGCCTGCTGTTCGCGCGCGCCGGCGAGCCGCGCTGCCCGGAACACGGCGAGACCCTGGCCGCCCAGACCATCTCGCAGATGGTCGACCAGGTACTCGATCTGCCAGAGGGCGACAAGGTCATGTTGCTGTCGCCGGTGGTCCGCGGCCGCAAGGGCGAACACCACAAGATGCTCGAGGCCATGCGCTCCCAGGGCTACCTGCGCGCGCGTATCAATGGCGAGATCCACGACCTCGACGCCCTGCCGGCGCTGGACCCCAAGCGCAAGCACAACATCGAGATCGTGATCGACCGCTTCCGCGTGCGCGAGGACCTGCGCCAGCGCCTGGCCGAGTCCTTCGAAACCGCCACCGAACTGGCCGATGGCCTGGCGCTGATCGCGTGGATGGACGAGCCGGAACGCGAGCCGATGATCTTCTCGGCGCGCTACGCCTGTCCGATTTGCGGCTATGCCCTGCGCGAGCTGGAGCCCCGGCTGTTCTCGTTCAACAACCCGGCAGGCGCCTGCCCCACCTGCGACGGCCTCGGTGTGCACCAGTTCTTCGACCCCGAACGGGTCGTGTCGCAGCCCGAGCTAAGCCTTGGTGGCGGGGCCGTACGGGGCTGGGATCGGCGCAACGCCTGGTACTTCAGCCTGCTGACCAGTCTCGCCCGGCATTACGACTTCGACGTGGAGGCCCCTTGGCAGGAATTGCCGGCCGAGGTCCGCGCGGTGGTCCTGCATGGTTCGGGCACGGAGAAGGTCAAGCTGTCGACCCCGGCCGCCAACGGCCAACTGCGCACCGACGAACGCGTGTTCGAGGGTGTGATCCCGAACCTGGAGCGGCGCTACCGCGAGACCGACTCCGCGGCAGTGCGCGAGGAACTGGGCCGCTACCAGGCGGAACAGCCCTGCCCCGACTGCCACGGCACGCGCCTCAACTCGGCCGCACGCAACGTCTTTGTCAGCGACATGACCCTGCCCGAGGTCACGCACATGAGCGTGGCCAACGCGCAGGCCTTTTTCGACGACCTCCGCCTGCCGGGACGCTTCGCCCAGATCGCCGAGAAGATCGTGCGCGAGATCTCCGCGCGCCTGGGGTTCCTCAACGATGTCGGCCTCGACTACCTGACCCTGGACCGCTCCGCCGACACGCTTTCCGGCGGCGAGGCCCAGCGTATCCGCCTCGCCTCGCAGATCGGCTCGGCCCTGGTCGGGGTGATGTACATACTCGACGAGCCATCAATCGGGCTGCACCAGCGCGACAACGCACGCCTGCTGAAGACCCTGAGCCACCTGCGCGACCTCGGCAACACAGTCATCGTGGTGGAGCATGACGAGGATGCCATCCGACAAGCCGATTATGTCGTGGACATCGGCCCCGGCGCGGGTCGCCACGGCGGCCACATTGTGGCGTCGGGCACCCCGGAGGCGGTCGCGAATCATCCGGATTCCCTCACCGGCGCATACCTGCGCGGCACCCGCTGCATCGCGGTGCCGGACCAGCGAACGCAGCCCGACCCGGAGCGCGAGATCCGCGTAATCGGCGCGCGTGGCAACAACCTGAAGGGCGGTGATTTCGCCTTCCCCACCGGGCTGTTCACCTGCGTGACCGGGGTCTCCGGCTCCGGCAAGTCCACCCTGGTCAACAACACCCTGTACCCGGCCGTCGCCACCGCCCTCCATGGCGGGCGCCACCACATCGAGGATCACGACCGCATCGACGGCATGGAGTTGATCGACAAAGTGGTCGACATCGACCAGAGCCCGATCGGGCGTACCCCGCGCTCCAACCCGGCCACCTATACCGGCCTGTTTACGCCTATACGCGAACTGTTTGCCGCAACCGGCGAGGCCCGTTCGCGCGGCTACAAGCCCGGGCGCTTCTCGTTCAACGTACGTGGCGGGCGCTGCGAGGCCTGCCAGGGCGATGGCGTGATCAAGGTGGAAATGCACTTCCTGCCGGACGTCTTCGTCCCCTGCGACGTCTGCAAGGGCCATCGCTATAACCGCGAGACCCTGGACGTGCGCTACAAGGGCAAGAATATCCACGAAGTCCTGGAGATGACCGTCGAAGAGGCCCTCGACTTCTTCCAGCCGGTACCGGTGATCCACCGCAAGCTCGAGATGCTGATGGAGGTGGGCCTGTCGTACATCCAGCTGGGGCAGAATGCCACTACCCTTTCCGGTGGCGAGGCCCAGCGCATCAAGCTCGCCCGCGAGCTCTCCAAGCGCGATACCGGTCGTACGCTCTACATCCTCGACGAGCCGACCACCGGCCTGCATTTCGAGGATATCGCCCAGCTCCTGCGCGTGCTCCACCGCCTCCGCGACCATGGCAATACCATCGTCGTGATCGAGCACAACCTCGACGTCATCAAGACCGCCGACTGGCTGATCGATATCGGCCCGGAAGGCGGCAGCGGCGGCGGCGAACTCCTCGTGGCAGGCACCCCAGAAGCGGTGGCCGCCACGGCCCACAGCCACACCGGGCAGTTCCTTGCACCGCTGCTCCCCGCCGCAAGCCCTTCCCACGCCGCCAACGGTTAACGGCCTGCGGCCTTTTCCATCTCCACGTGCTGCACACCTGAGCGCCTGCGCACCATCCCCACAGACCGCGCGTACCTTCTCTCTTTCTTAATTCGCGGTTACCCAAACGCAAGAAAGCCGGCTCTAGGCCGGCTTTCCGAGCGCTCAACCTGCGAGCGCGCTTTCCTCTGGCGACGGACCCTCAGGCGGCTTCGCCTTCTCCGGCATCCAGTTCCGGACGATCCACGAGCTCAACGTACGCCATCGGGGCATTATCACCCGCCCGGTTGCCGCACTTCAGGATCCGCAGATAGCCACCGGGCCGCGCCTGGTAGCGCGGACCCAGTTCGGCGAACAGCTTGCCCACGATCTCCTTGTCACGAAGACGGGCAAACGCCAGCCGACGACCGTGAACGCTGTCTTCCTTGGCCAGCGTGATCAGCGGTTCGGCCACGCGACGCAGCTCTTTCGCCTTGGGCAGCGTGGTCTTGATCAGTTCGTGCCGGAACAGGGCCACGGACATGGCCTGAAACGTGGCCTTGCGGTGCGAGCTGTTGCGGCCAAGCTGACGGCCGGAATGACGATGACGCATGAGAGGCTTCCTCTAAAAAACGATGGGCGCGGGGCGCCGTGATTACTCGTTGTCGTCGCGCAGACCCGGCGGCGGCCAGTTCTCGAGACGCATGCCGAGCGACAGCCCGTGGGTCGCCAGCGTGTCCTTGATTTCGGTCAGCGACTTCTTGCCGAGGTTCGGCGCGCGCAGCAGCTCGACCTCGGTACGCTGGACGAGATCCCCAATGTAGTACAGGTTCTCGGCCTTGAGGCAGTTGGCCGAGCGAACCGTCAGTTCCAGCTCGTCCACCGGACGCAGCAGCACCGGGTCGATCGCGCCACCCACGGCACCCGCGACTTCGCCCGACTCTTCTTGCAAGTCCACAAACGGGGCCAACTGGCCCTGGAGGATGGTCGCGGCTTGACGCACGGCGTCATCCGGGGCGATCGCGCCATTGGTTTCGAGCTCGAGCACCAGGCGATCCATATCGGTCCGCTGGGCCAGACGTGCACTTTCGACACGATAGGACACGCGGCGAATCGGGCTGAAGCTGGCGTCCAGCAACAGCCGACCGATACCCGTGTCGTCCCCACCTTCGGCTTGCCGACGCGTGCTGACGGGCTCGTACCCGCGACCGGCGCGCGCCGTCAGAGTGATGTCCAGATCCACATTCTTGGTGATCGTCGCGATCACGTGTTCCGGATTCACCACCTCGACATCATGGTCGACCTGAATGTCGCCGGCCGTCACCACGCTCGGACCCCTCTTCCTCAGGGTCAGCGTGGACTCGTCGCGGCTGTGCATACGCAGCGCAACACCCTTCAGGTTCAGCAGGATGTCGACGACATCTTCCTGCACCCCTTCGATGGTGGTGTACTCGTGCAGCACGCCTTCAATCCGGGCCTCGACAATGGCGGCACCCGGGATGGACGACAGCAACACACGTCGCAGGGCATTGCCCAGGGTGTGGCCGAAGCCGCGTTCCAGCGGCTCGAGGGCGACCTTGGCCTGATTCCGATTCTCGGCCTCGACCTCGATCTGCTGTTTCTTGACCAGTTCGTTCGACTGCATTGTGACTCCTGGCGCCAGGCCGAAAAACGATTACTTCGAGTACAGCTCGACGACGAGCGACTCGTTGATGTCCGCAGGCAGATCGGAACGATCCGGGATCGCCTTGAACGTACCCTCGAACTTGCTGGTGTCGACTTCGATCCAGCTCGGGAACCCGGTCTGCTCGGCCAGCGTCATCGAGTCCTGGATGCGCACCTGCTTGCGCGCCTTCTCCCGGACCGTAACCACGTCGGACGGCTGCACCTGGTAGGCCGCGATGTTGACCACCTGCCCGTTCACCTGAATCGCGCGATGCGCCACCAGCTGACGCGCTTCGGAGCGGGTCGACCCGAAGCCCATGCGATACACCACGTTATCCAGACGACCTTCCAGCAGCTTCAGCAGGTTCTCACCCGTCGAGCCCTTGCGCTGAGCGGCCTTCTTGTAATAGTTGCGGAACTGCTTTTCCAGCACGCCATAGATGCGGCGAAGCTTCTGCTTCTCGCGCAGCTGCACGGCGTAGTCCGACAGGCGAGTACGGCGTTCACCGTGCTGACCCGGCGGCTTGTCGAGCTTGCACTTTGTTTCCAGCGCACGGACCCCACTCTTCAGGCCCAGGTCCACGCCTTCACGGCGACTCAACTTGCATTTCGGTCCAATGTAACGAGCCATTCTTCAACTCCAGCCTTAAACGCGGCGTTTCTTGGGCGGCCGGCAGCCGTTGTGAGGGATCGGGGTTACATCACTGATATTCGTGATCTTGAACCCGGCATTGTTCAGCGCACGTACCGCCGACTCGCGACCCGGACCCGGGCCCCGCACCATCACGTCGAGATTCTTCACGCCGTGTTCGGCCGCAGTCGTCCCGGCGCGCTCGGCCGCGATCTGCGCGGCGAACGGCGTCGACTTGCGGGAACCACGGAAGCCCGAACCACCGGAGGTGGCCCAGCTGATCGTGTTCCCCTGCCGGTCGGTGATCGTGATGATCGTGTTGTTGAACGTGGCGTACACATGAGCCACGCCCTCGGCGATATTTTTGCGGACCTTTTTCTTGGTCCGTGTTTGCGCTTGTGCCATGTACCTGAGATCCCAGTCTGATTACTTGCGAATCGGGCGACGCGGGCCCTTTCGGGTGCGTGCATTCGTCTGCGTCTGCTGACCGCGCAGCGGCAGGCCGCGACGGTGGCGCACGCCTCGGTAGCAGCCCAGATCCATCAATCGCTTGATGTTCATGCTGACTTCCCGGCGCAGATCCCCTTCCACGGGGATCTTGTCGATCTGGGCGCGCAGAGCATCCACTTCGGCATCCGTCAGATCCCGCACCTTGATGTCCCGACGCACACCCGCCCCATCGCAGATCAGGCCGGCCCGAGTCGGGCCAATGCCATAGATCGCGGTCAGCGCGATTACCGTGTGCTTCTGGTCAGGAATATTGATTCCAGCGACGCGAGCCATCCAACTTCTCCATCAAAATCCGGCAAAGCCGGCTATAGTAGCAATGATTATGCGTTACGCCAAGCTTCAGCCCTGACGCTGCTTGTGGCGGGCGTCGGAACAGATCACCCGGACCACGCCATTACGCCGAATGACTTTGCAGTTCCGGCACATCGGCTTTACAGATGCACGTACCTTCATGGTCTTTCTCCTGGTCTAGCGGATCCCGGTCCCGCCGAAACCCTTCAGATTCGCTTTCTTCATCAAGCCTTCGTACTGGTGGGACACCAGATGCGACTGCAACTGCGCCATGAAATCCATCACCACGATCACGATGATCAGAAGCGAGGTCCCGCCAAAGTAGAAGGGCACGTTCCAATACAGGATCAGGAACTCCGGCAGCAGGCACACTGCGGTGATGTACACCGCCCCCACCGCCGTCAGTCGCGTCATGACCCCGTCAATGAATCTTTCGGTCTGGACACCTGGCCGGATCCCCGGAATGAAGGCGCCCTGCTTCTTCAGATTTTCCGCCGTATCGCGTGAGTTGAACACCAGCGCGGTATAGAAGAAGCAGAAGAAAATAATCGCGGCCGCATAGAACATCACGTACAGCGGCTGTCCCGGGGCCAGCGTCGTCGAGATCTCGCGCAGCCAGTCCATCCCTTCAGCCTGGCCGAACCACTGCCCCAACGTCGACGGGAACAGAATGATACTCGACGCGAAGATCGGCGGGATCACCCCGGCCATGTTCAGCTTCAGCGGCAGGTGCGAGGACTGGCCACCGACCATCTTCCTGCCCACCTGGCGCTTGGCGTAATTGATCGTCACTCGGCGTTGCCCGCGCTCGACGAACACCACGAAGGCAGTCACCGCCAGGGCCAGGACGATCAGAATCACCACGAATGCCGCGGCCAGTTCACCGGTACGGGCCAGCTCCAGGGTTCCGCCAATCGCACCCGGGAGCCCTGCGACGATACCGGCGAAGATGATGATCGAGATCCCGTTCCCAATGCCGCGTTCCGTAATCTGTTCACCCAGCCACATCAGGAACAGCGTCCCCGTCACCAGCGAGACCACAACGGTGAAGATGAAGATCGGGCCCGGGTTCAGGGCCATCGGCATCCCCTGGATGGTCTGACCATTCAAGGCAATCCCGATCCCGATACTCTGGAACAGCGCGAGCGCCACGGTCCCGTAGCGCGTGTACTGCGTAATCTTGCGCCGTCCCTGTTCGCCCTCTTTCTTCAACTGCTGGAGCGCCGGAACGGTCGCGGCCAGAAGCTGCATGATGATGGCGGCCGAGATGTACGGCATCACCCCCAGGGCGAAGATCGACAGGCGCTCCAGCGCCCCCCCGGAAAACATGTTGAACATGTCCAGGATGGTCCCGCTTTGCTGTTCGAAGAACTGCGAGACGGCCACCGGGTTGATACCGGGCACCGGAATGAATGTACCGATCCGGTACACCACCAGGGCACCCAGAACGAACAGCAGGCGTTGGCGTAACTCGGTAAAACCGGTGAGCCCGCCACCGGAACGTGCTGTCGCTCCACGTGCCATTATTTAGGCCTCAACGCTCCCGCCAGCGGCTTCGATCGCCGCCCGCGCGCCCTTGGTGACGCCCACGCCCTTCACGGCACAGGCCTTCGAGACTTCGCCGGAGGCAAAGATCTTGGCGCTCTGCGCGTCGCTGCGCACGACGCCTGCAGCCTTCAGGGTGTCCAGGGTCACGTCGCCATCGACCTTGGCCAGTTCGCTGAGACGCACTTCGGCAGAATACTGTTGCTTGCGCGAGCGGAAGCCAACCTTGGGCAGGCGACGCTGCAGCGGCATCTGGCCGCCTTCGAAGCCGACCTTCGTGTAACCACCCGAGCGAGACTTCTGGCCCTTGTGGCCGCGGCCGCCGGTCTTGCCCAGACCGGAGCCAATTCCCCGACCGACGCGCTTGGCCGGCTTGCGGGCACCGTCGGGGCTGGAAATGTTATTCAGTCGCATGATTAGACTTCCTCTACCTTCAGCAGGTACGAGATCTTCTTGACCATGCCCAGGTTCTCGGGCGTGGCCTCAATGATCGCGCTGCTGTGGGTCTTGCGCAGCCCGAGTCCACGCACGCACGCCTTGTGCGTGGCGATACGGCCGGCGGTGCTGCGTACCAGTGTCAGTTTCAGCTTGCTCATGGCTTAGCTCTTCACTTCGTCGACGGACTTGCCGCGCTTGGCCGCAACCCGTTCCGGCGAGTTCACCATGGTGAGCCCGTCGATGGTCGCCTGCACGACGTTGATGGGGTTACGCGAACCGACACACTTGGCCAGCACGTTACGCACGCCCGCTACTTCGAGCACTGCGCGCATCGCGCCACCAGCGATGATCCCGGTACCCTCAGAGGCCGGCTGCATGTAGACATTGGCCGCGCCATGATGCCCGTTCACCGCATAGTGCAGCGTGCCTTCATTCAGCGACACATTGCGCATTTCCATGCGCGCCTGCTGCATTGCCTTCTGAATCGCCGCCGGCACCTCGCGCGCCTTCGCATATCCGTAGCCGACTCGTCCCTCGCCATCACCGACGACGGTCAGTGCTGCAAACCGGAACTGCCGGCCGCCCTTGACCACCTTCGCAACGCGGTTGACGCCAATCAGCTTTTCCTGGAGGCCGTCCTGCGCTTCGCTTACATCGTTACGTGCCATTTCTCTCTCCGCTCGATCGCGTTTGACTAGAACTGCAGGCCGCTTTCACGGGCGGCGTCGGCAAGTGCCTTCACCCGTCCGTGATAACGAAAACCCGCGCGGTCAAACGCGACCTGTTCGATCCCGGCTTTGCGCGCACGCTCCGCGATGGCCTGGCCCACGCGGGCAGCGGCCTCGGCGTTGCCGTTGGAACCCCCGGCATCCTTCAGATCCTTTTCCACGGTCGACGCCGCGGCAAGCACCGCGTCGCCCGAGGGGGCAATGATCTGCGCGTACATGTGGCGCGGCGTACGGTGGATACAGAGACGATGCACCCCCAGCTCACGGATCTTGAACCGTGCGCGCCGCGCCCTCTTAAGTCTGGCCTCTTTCTTGTCCACTGGTGCCTACCTACTTCTTCTTGGCTTCTTTGCGCACGATGCGCTCGTCTTTGTACTTCACGCCCTTGCCCTTGTAGGGCTCCGGCGGGCGGAAGGCGCGAATATTCGCTGCCACCTGGCCCACCTTCTGGCGATCCGTTCCCTTGACCACGACCTCGGTCGGGGTCGGCGTCTCCACCGTCACGCCTTCCGGAATGTCGAAGTCGATCGGATGCGAGTACCCGAGCGTCAGGTTCAGCTTCGCGCCCTGCATTTGGGCGCGATAGCCGACGCCGACCAACTCCAGCGCCCGAACGAACCCTTCGCTCACCCCGTGGACATGATTGCCCAAGAGTGCCCGAATAGTACCCGCCAACGCGACGTTCTTCGCGTTCTCCGTGGCCTTCACTCGAACCACCCCGTCCTCGACGGTAACGATCACGGCTTCGGGGCAGGTGAGCTGAAGCTCGCCCTTCGGACCCTTGATCTTGATCTCGCTGTCCGACTGCTCGACGGAGACGCCGTTCGGCAGCTTGATCGGCAGATTTGCAATGCGCGACATGGCTGATTCCTCAGTAAATCTTGCAGAGGACTTCGCCGCCCTGGCCTGCGGCCCGGGCAGCGCGGTCACTCATGACACCCTGTGGCGTGGAGACCACGGCGACCCCGAGACCGGCGTTAATCCGCGGCAGCTCGTCCTTGCCGCGATAAATCCGCAGGCCCGGACGCGAGATCCGCTCGACCGTCTCGATGACCGGCCGTCCCTCGAAGTACTTCAGCTTCACCACCAGTTTCTTCTGGGCAACTTCGCCCTCGACCTGGATGTCGCCTACGAAACCCTCATCGGCGAAGACCTTAAGGATACGCTCCTTGGCCTTGCTGAAAGGAATGGCGACCTGCTCCTTGTTCGCACGCTGGGCGTTGCGAACACGGGTGAGCATGTCGGAAATCGGATCGGTCATCATCGGTTCAAATCTCCTTACCAGCTCGCCTTGCGCAGGCCCGGAATCTCGCCCTTCATGGCGTGTTCGCGCAGCTTGTTGCGCCCCAGGCCGAACCGGCGGTAATAACCTTTCGGCCGACCAGTGACGCCGCAGCGGTTCGTCTGCCGAACGCGCGCCGAATCACGCGGCAGCTTTTGCAGCGCATGCATGGCCGCCAGGCGTTCTTCGGACGACTTGGTCTCATCGACCAGGATCGCCTTCAGTTCGGCCCGCTTGGCCGCGTACTTGTTGACCAGTCGCTCGCGCTTTTTCTCGCGTTCGAGCATCGATGTCTTTGCCATGTGCGCCTACCTCGGTTACTGCCGGAACGGGAATCGGAAGGCCTCCAAAAGGGCCTTGGCTTCCGCGTCCGTTCTTGCACTGGTGGTAATCGTGATGTCCATGCCGCGCAATTTGTCGACACGGTCGTAATCGATCTCCGGGAAGATGATCTGTTCCTTGATGCCCATGCTGTAGTTGCCACGGCCATCGAAGGCTTTCGCGGAAAACCCGCGGAAGTCCCGCACGCGCGGCAGCGCTACGCTGATCAGGCGATCCAGGAACTCGTACATCTGCCGCCGGCGCAAGGTTACCTTGCAGCCGATCGGATAGTCATCGCGGATCTTGAACCCGGCGATCGACTTGCGCGCCTTGGTCACCACCGGCTTCTGCCCGGCAATGGCCGTCATGTCGCTGACCGCGTGCTCGATCACCTTCTTGTCCGCAACGGCATCACCCAGACCCATATTCAGGGTCACCTTGGTGACACGCGGGATTTCCATCACGTTGGCATAGCTAAACTGCTCGCGCAGGGCCTGCTTCACCGTGGATTCGTATTCTTCTCTCAAGCGTTCCATAAAACCGTCCGTCCCGCGTTATGCGTCCACGACTTCGCCGTTCGAGCGGAAGACCCGCACCTTACGGCCGTCTTCCAGGGTCTTGAACGACACGCGATCACCCTTGTCGGTTGCTGGGTTGAAGACCATCACGTTGGACACATCGATCGGCATTTCCTTCTCGATGATCCCACCGCCGACGCCCTGTTGCGGGTTCGGCTTCTGATGCTTCTTCACCATGTTGATGTTCTGAACCAGAACCTTGCCATCGAGGACCTTGATAATGGTGCCCCGGCGACCCTTGTCCTTGCCAGAAATCACGACGACATCGTCGCCTTTGCGAATCTTGTTCATCACGTCCTCACAGCACTTCCGGGGCGAGGGAGATAATCTTCATGTACTTCTCCCCTCGCAGTTCACGCGTCACCGGCCCGAAGATACGGGTGCCGATCGGCTGGTGCTGGTTGTTCAGCAGGACCGCGGCGTTGCGGTCGAAACGGATCAGCGATCCATCCGCACGGCGCACACCCGCGGCCGTGCGCACCACGACGGCGTCATAGACATCGCCCTTCTTCACCTTGCCACGCGGGATCGCATCCTTGACGCTCACCTTGATGACGTCGCCCACCCGGGCGTACCGGCGGTGCGACCCGCCCAGCACCTTTATGCACTGGATGCGTCGGGCACCGCTGTTATCGGCGGCCTCGAGCACGGTCTGCATTTGAATCATGACTTATCTCCTGGCAGCCAATTCAGAGAGCGTCCTGCCCGACCACTTCGATCAGGGCATGATGCTTCTGCTTGGAAATCGGCCGGCATTCACGGATACGAACCCGATCGCCCATGCGCGAGACATTCTCTTCGTCATGGACGTGCAGTTTCGTGCTGCGACGAATGAACTTCCCGTACAGCGGATGACGGACGCGACGCTCGACAAGAACCGTGCGGGTCTTGTCCGTCTTGTCGCTAATCACGCGCCCGACGACGGAACGCTGAGTCCTGGAACCTTCTTCGGTCATTGTCTTAACCTGCCCTTCTACGTTCATTCATCAGCGTCTTGATCTGCGCGATCTCGCGCCGCACCTTGCCGACACGATCCGGGCGCGCAAGCTGCCCGACCGACTTCTGCATGCGAAGGCCGAACTGTTCCTTGTAGAGCGCTTCCAGCTCCTGGTCCAGATCGCCGTCCGACTTCTTTCTGAGCTCTTCTGCTTTCATCACATCACCTGCCGACGGGTAAACACCGTCTTGACCGGGAGCTTGGCGGCGGCCAGACGCATTGCCTCACGCGCAACGTCTTCATGCACACCTTCCATCTCGTAGAGCACGCGGCCGGGCTGGATCTTGCAGACCCAGTACTCGACACCGCCCTTGCCCTTGCCCATGCGCACTTCAAGCGGCTTCTTGGTGACCGGGACGTCCGGGAACACCCGGATCCAGATCTTCCCGCCACGCTTGATGTGACGCACCATCGCACGCCGCGCCGCCTCGATCTGGCGCGCGGTAATGCGACCGCGTTCCACGGCCTGAAGGCCGTACTCGCCGAAGCTGACCTTGGCGCCGGTGGAGGCCATGCCCCGGTTCCGGCCCTTGAACTGCTTGCGGAATTTGGTTCTTTTTGGCTGCAACATGGTCTATGTCCTAGCTCGCGTTGGCCGCAGCGCGCGTCCCTTCGACCGGTTCCAGGCCGAAAACTTCGCCCTTGAAGATCCACACCTTGACGCCGATGATCCCGTAGGTCGTACGCGCCTCGGCGAAACCGTAATCGATGTCCGCACGCAGGGTGTGCAGCGGTACGCGGCCTTCGCGGTACCACTCGGAACGCGCGATCTCGGCGCCATTGAGGCGACCGGCCACGTGCACCTTGATGCCCTGGGCACCCAGGCGCATCGCGTTACCCACGGCGCGCTTCATCGCACGACGGAACATAATGCGGCGTTCAAGCTGCTGGGCGATGCCTTCCGCGACCAGCTGGGCTTCGATCTCGGGCTTGCGCACCTCTTCGATATTGATCTTGACGTTGCCCTGCTCCAGACCCGTCTCGGCTGCCACTTCGCGGCGCAGCTTCTCGATGTCCTCGCCCTTCTTCCCGATCACAATCCCCGGACGGGCCGTGTGAATCGTGATGTGCGCGGCCTTGGCGGGACGCTCGATGGTGATTCGGCTGACCGACGCGTGGGCAAGTTTCTTCTGCAGAAACGTGCGCAGCTTGATGTCGTTGTTCAGCGTTTCACCAAACTCGCGACCGTCCGCGTACCAGGTCGCCGACCACGGGCGAGAAATGCCCAGCCGGATGCCGGTTGGATGTACTTTCTGACCCATGGTTAGTTCGCTCCCTTCTCGCTCACGCCCACTACAATGTGGCTGGTGCGCTTCATGATGCGGTTGCCGCGACCCTTGGCTCGCGCCTGCATGCGCTTGAGAACCGGGCCTTCGTCGATCTGGATGCGCGAGATGCGCAGCTCGTCGATGTCTGCACCGTCATTGTTCTCCGCATTGGCAATCGCGGACTCCAGCACCTTTTTTACAATCGCTGCCGGCTTTTTGGGGCTGAAAGTCAACTCGTTCAGAGCCTCTTCCACCCGCATGCCACGAACCTGGTCGGCGACCAGCCGCGTCTTCTGCGGCGAGATGCGCGCGTAGCGCAGTTTTGCAATCGTCTCCATCGTTCGTCCTCAGCGCGACTTCTTGTTGGCGATGTGACCCTTGAAGGTCCGCGTCAACGCAAACTCGCCCAGCTTGTGGCCGACCATGTTTTCGTTGACCAGCACCGGAATATGCTGACGCCCGTTGTGTACCGCGAGGGTGAGACCCACCATCTGCGGGATGATCATCGAGCGGCGCGACCAGGTCTTGATCGGACGCCGATCGTTCTTCTCGAGCGCCTCATCCACCTTCTTGCGAAGGTGATGGTCGACGAACGGGCCTTTCTTCAGTGAACGCGGCATGCTGGCACTCCGTTACTTCTTGCGCCGACGCACGATCATGCCGTCGGTACGTTTGTTGTTGCGGGTCTTGTAACCCTTGGTCGGGCGGCCCCACGGGGTCACCGGGTGACGCCCGAAGTTGCGACCTTCACCACCACCATGCGGGTGGTCGACCGGGTTCATCGCAGTACCACGCACGGTTGGGCGGACACCCATCCAGCGTTTGGCACCGGCCTTCCCGAATTTCTTGAGGCTGTGCTCGCTGTGACCGACTTCGCCGATCGTGGCCCGGCACTCGGACTGGATGCGGCGCATCTCACCGGAGCGCAGGCGAATCGTCGCGTGCGCGCCTTCACGTGCCACGACCTGGGCCGAGGCACCGGCGGACCGCGCAATCTGCGCGCCCTTCCCCGGCTTCATCTCGATGCAGTGAATCACCGTGCCCACCGGAATGGAGCGCAGCGGCATCGCGTTACCCACGCGAATCGGGGCCTGCGAGCCGCTAGTCACGGCATCACCCTGTTTCAGCCCGCGGGGCGCAATAATGTACCGGCGTTCGCCGTCAGAGTACAGTACTAACGCCAAATGAGCGCTGCGGTTCGGATCATACTCCAGCCGCTCGACCTTGCCGGGCACGCCGTCCTTGTTCCGCTTGAAGTCCACGATGCGGTAGCGCTGCTTGTGGCCACCACCGACGTGCCGCGTAGTAATGCGACCAGCGTTGTTGCGGCCGCCCGAGCGAGTCTGCTTTTCGAGCAGCGCCGCGTGCGGCGCGCCCTTGTGCAGACCGTCGCCACGGATCTTCACCGCGTGACGGCGCCCGGCAGAGGTCGGATTGGTCTTGATAATCGCCATGACTAGACCTGTTCTCCTTCACCCATGTCGATGCTCTCGCCTTCAGCGAGGGCCACATAGGCCTTTTTCCAGTGGTTGCGACGCCCGAACATGCGACCGAAGCGCTTGTTCTTGCCCTGCTGGTTCAATGTGCGCACGTGCTCCACCCGAACCTCGAACAGCTTCTCGATCGCGGCCTTGATCTCGGCCTTGTCCGCATCCGGCAGCACACGGAACACGTATTGCCCCACTTCGCCGGCGTTGGTCGACTTCTCCGACACCACCGGACCCTGAATAATCTGCATCAGACGCGAATTCATGCCAGCCACTCCTCAAGCTTGCGGATGGCGCCTTCCGTAATCACGACCGTATCGGCCCCGACCAGGTTGGCGGGATTGACACCGCTCACATCGATCACATCCACGTGCGGGACGTTGCTCAACGCACGTTCGGTCATCGCGTCATCCTCGGCCAGCACCACCAGCCCCCGCTCCAGGCCAAGCTCGCCGAGCTTGGCAATACCGTCACGGGTCTTGCCCGACTCGACGGAGAATGCAGCGACCACTTTCAGGCGATCCTGCCGCAGCAGTTCGGAAAGGATCGACGCCATAGCGGCGCGGTACATCTTCTTGTTCAGCTTCTGCGAGAAATCCTGAGTGCGCGCAGCGAACACCTTGCCGCCACCCGTCCACAGCGGGCTGCGAATCGTACCAGCGCGAGCGCGCCCAGTACCTTTCTGGCGGAACGGCTTGATGCCGCCGCCACTGACCTGGGCCCGGGTCTTCTGGGCACGGGTCCCGCTGCGGGCGCCGGCCAGCTGAGCGACGACGCTCTGATGCACCAGCGGTTCATTGAAATCCCGCTCAAAGCAGGTGGCGGACAGCTCCACGCTGGCCCCGGTATCGGCAGTCGTAACTTGCATTGTTTTAACCCTTCGCCTTCACGGCCGGACGAATCATCACGTCGGTACTCGGCGCGCCCGGCACGGCACCCTGAACCAGGACCAGGCTGCGATCAGCGTCGACGCGCACCACCTTGAGGTTCTGGATGGTTTTACGCTCGGCGCCCATGTGCCCGGCCATCTTCTTGCCCTTGAACACACGGCCCGGGCTTTGGTTCTGACCGATGGAGCCCGGAGCGCGATGCGCCAGCGAGTTGCCATGGGTCGCGTCCTGGGTGCGGAAGTTGTGACGCTTCACGGCACCCTGGAAGCCCTTGCCCTTGCTCTGAGCGGTCACATCCACGATCTGCCCCTCCTCGAACCGGTCGACGGTGATTGCATCACCGGCAGCCAGGCCTTCGAGGTCGGTCTCGTCGACGCGAAACTCCCACAGACCGCGCCCGGGCTCCACCGACGCCGCGGCGTAGTGCCCAGCCTCCGGCTTGCTTACCCGGGACGGCTTGCGCGAGCCCGCCGTCACCTGGACCGCGTTGTAGCCGTCGCCTTCGGTGCGCTTGATCTGGACCACGCGATTGTTGTCCACCTGTAGCACCGTAACCGGCACAGAGACGCCATCGTCCGTAAAGACGCGCGACATGCCGAGCTTGCGACCGATGAGTCCAAGAGCCATTACAAAACCCCTTCCGTATCAGACGGCGCTAACAAGCGCCCTAAAGCCGTGGCCCGGCGAAAATTCCGCCGGGCCACGGAAAGCCCAATAGTATGGCAGAAAATTTAACGTTAGTTAAGCCTGATCTGAACATTTACGCCTGCAGCCAGATCCAGCTTCATCAGGGCATCCACGGTCTTGTCGGTCGGATCGAGGATATCCATCAGTCGCTTGTGCGTGCGCAGCTCGTACTGGTCCCGCGCGTCCTTGTTGACGTGCGGCGAAACCAGGACGGTATACGCCTCGCTCTTGGTCGGCAGGGGGATCGGTCCCTTGACTCGGGCGCCGGTCCGCTTCGCAGTCTCGACGATCTCGGCCGCGGAACGGTCGATCAGTCGATGATCAAAGGCCTTCAGACGAATTCGAATGCGCTGGTTAGCCATCTGGTTCACTCAATAATCTTGGAGACGACGCCGGCGCCCACAGTGCGGCCGCCTTCGCGGATCGCAAAGCGCAGACCGTCCTCCATCGCGATCGGATTGATCAGGGACACCGTCATCTTCACGTTGTCACCCGGCATCACCATCTCGGTGCCTTCCGGAAGCTCCACCGAGCCCGTCACGTCCGTCGTGCGGAAGTAGAACTGCGGACGGTAACCGTTGAAGAACGGCGTGTGACGACCGCCCTCTTCCTTGCCCAGGATGTACACCTCGGCCTCGAAGTGCGTGTGCGGGGTAATCGAACCCGGCTTGCACAGCACCTGACCACGCTGAACGTCGTCACGCTTGGTGCCGCGCAGCAGGATGCCGACGTTGTCGCCCGCTTCGCCCTGATCCAGCAGCTTGCGGAACATCTCGACACCGGTGACGGTGGTCTTCTGCGTGTCGCGAATGCCGACGATCTCGATCTCTTCGCCGACCTTCACCACGCCGCGCTCGATACGACCGGTCACCACGGTGCCGCGACCGGAGATCGAGAACACGTCTTCCACCGGCATCAGGTACGCGCCGTCCACGGCACGCTCCGGCTCCGGAATCCAGGTGTCCATCGCTTCGACCAGCTTGTAAATCGCCGGGGCGCCCACTTCGCTCTCGTCACCTTCCAGCGCCTTCAGCGCGGAACCGGTGATGACCGGGGTGTCGTCACCCGGGAAGTCGTACGAGGACAGCAGGTCGCGTACTTCCATCTCGACCAGCTCCAGTAGCTCCGGATCATCGACCATGTCGGCCTTGTTCAGGAACACCACGATGTACGGAACACCGACCTGACGCGCCAGCAGGATGTGCTCGCGGGTCTGCGGCATCGGGCCATCGGCCGCCGACACCACCAGGATCGCGCCATCCATCTGCGCCGCACCCGTGATCATGTTCTTCACGTAGTCCGCGTGACCGGGGCAATCAACGTGCGCATAGTGACGAAGGTCGGATTCGTACTCGACGTGCGCGGTCGCAATCGTAATACCGCGGGCCTTCTCTTCCGGCGCGTTGTCGATCTGGTCAAATGCACGGGCTTCACTACCGTACTTCTTGCCCAGCACCGCCGTCATCGCCGCCGTCAGCGTCGTTTTCCCATGGTCCACATGACCAATCGTACCCACATTCACATGCGGCTTCTTACGCTCGAACTTTTCCTTGGACA
>NZ_KB906956.1:0-75000 GCF_000381705.1 Thioalkalivibrio sp. AKL7
GCGGGCCGGGGTCGCGGCAGTCGGGCGTGTTTCTTGGGTACTTCTTTGCACGAGCAAAGAAGTACCTCGCGGTGCGCTCGCGAGAGAGCGCCTGGCAGTATGCGGACCGAAGCCACTGTAAACACCCAACGACGAACCGGGACCAGCCACAACAAGGCAGGCGGCAGCCCGGAGCCACCGTAAACACCGGATGACGAACCAGGGCCAGCCTGCACGGCAGACAGCCGGCCAACGGCATATCCCCCGGGCGGCCAGCGCGCCGCGCCGTTATAATGCGCGGCTTTCCCCACATTCCGACCCGAGCGCGCGCGCGATCATGGACAAGAGCTTCGACCCGAAAAGCATCGAACAGACCCAGTACGACCGCTGGGAGGGCGCGAACGTCTTCGCGCCGCCGGCGACGGGCGAGGCCAACTACTGCATCCTGCTGCCGCCACCGAACGTGACCGGCACCCTGCACATGGGGCATGCCTTCCAGCACACCCTGATGGACACACTCATCCGCTACCGGCGGATGCACGGCGACCGCACGCTGTGGCAGGGCGGCACCGACCACGCCGGGATCGCCACCCAGATGGTCGTCGAACGCCAGCTGGCCGCCGACGGCAAGGGCCGCCACGACCTCGGGCGCGAGAAATTCCTCGAGGCAGTCTGGGACTGGAAGGCCGAATCTGGCGGCACCATCACCCGCCAGATGCGCCGCCTGGGCGATTCCATGGACTGGTCGCGCGAGCGCTTCACCATGGACGACGGGCTGTCCGACGCGGTGCGCGAGGTCTTCGTGCGCCTGCATGAGGAGGGCCTGATCTATCGCGGCAAGCGCCTGGTCAACTGGGACCCGGTGCTGCACACCGCGCTGTCCGATCTCGAGGTGCTGTCGGAGGAAGAGGCCGGCCACCTGTGGCACTTCCGCTACCCGCTGGCCGACGGCTCCGGGCACCTGACCGTCGCGACCACCCGCCCGGAGACCATGCTCGGCGACACCGCCGTCGCGGTGCATCCGGAGGACGAGCGCTACCAGCACCTGATCGGCAAGACCATCCGGCTGCCGCTGGTCGGGCGCGAGATCCCGATCATCGCCGACGATTACGTCGAGGCCGAGTTCGGCTCCGGCTGCGTGAAGATCACCCCGGCGCACGACTTCAACGACTACGCGATGGGACAGCGCCACGACCTGCCGGTGATCAACATCCTGACCATCGACGCCTGCCTGAACGACAACGTGCCCGAGGCCTACCGGGGCCTTGACCGCTATGAGGCACGGCAAAAGGTCCTCGACGACCTGGATACGGAAGGACTGCTCGAAAAGATTGACGACCACAAGCTGATGGTCCCGCGCGGGGACCGTTCCGGCACCGTGGTCGAGCCCTACCTGACCGACCAGTGGTACGTGAAGGCCAGCCCGCTGGCCGAACCGGCGATCAAGGCGGTGGAAGACGGCCGCATCCGCTTCGTGCCGGAAAACTGGTCGAAGACCTACTTCGAATGGATGCGCAACATCGAGGACTGGTGCATCTCACGCCAGATCTGGTGGGGTCACCGCATCCCGGCCTGGTACGACGCGGATGGCAACGTGTATGTGGGCCGCGACGAGGCCGAAGTGCGCGAGAAGCACGGCCTGGGCACGGACGTGACCCTGGAACAGGACGAGGACGTTCTCGACACCTGGTTCAGCTCCGCGCTATGGCCGTTCTCCACGCTCGGCTGGCCGGAGCAGACGCAGGAACTGAAGGATTTCTACCCGACCAGCGTGCTGGTCACCGGCTTCGACATCATCTTTTTCTGGGTCGCCCGCATGATCATGATGGGCGAGCACTTCATGGGGGATGTGCCCTTCCGCGAGGTCTACGTCACCGGCCTGATCCGCGACTCGGAAGGCCAGAAGATGTCCAAGTCCAAGGGCAACGTGATCGACCCGATCGATCTCATTGACGGCATCAGCGCCGACGACCTGGTGGCCAAGCGCACGCGCGGCCTGATGCAGCCGCAGATGGCGAAGAAGATCGAGAAGGCCACGCGCAAGGCCTTCCCCGACGGCTTCCCCGCCTTCGGCACCGATGCCCTGCGCTTTACCCTGGCGGCACTCGCCACCACCGGGCGCGACATCAAGTTCGACCTCGGCCGCATCGAGGGCTACCGCAACTTCTGCAACAAGCTGTGGAACGCCTCGCGCTTCGTGCTGATGAACGTCGAGGGCCACGACTGCTCGGCCGCGGCCGATACCGCGGAGCACCGCACGCTGGCAGATCGCTGGATCCTCGACCGCCTGGCCGCCACCGCCGCGACCGCCACGCAGCAGCTCGATGCCTACCGCTTCGACCTCGCCGCGCAGACGCTCTACGAGTTCACCTGGCACGACTACTGCGACTGGTACCTGGAGCTGACCAAGCCGGTGCTGAACGACGACGCCACGCCGGAGGCGGTCAAGCGCGCCACGCGCAATACCCTGGTCACCGTGCTGGAGGCCCTGCTGCGCCTGCTGCACCCGGTGACCCCGTTCATCACCGAGGCCATCTGGACCAACGTGAAACCGCATGCCGGCATCACGGATGACATCGAATTCCTGGTGCAGCGCCCCTGGCCCGGCCGCGACGGCTTCCCGCGTGACGCGACCGCCACGGCCGAGCTCGACTGGGTGAAGGACTTCATCACCGGGCTGCGCCGCATCCGCGCGGAGATGGACATCGCCCCCGCCAAGCCGCTGCCGGTGCTGGTAAAGAACTGGACCAACGCCGACCAAGAGCGCTACACCCGCCACCGCGGCCTGCTGGAGTTCCTCGCCAAGCCCGAGAGCGTCACCTGGCTGGACACGGCCGACGAGGCCCCGGAATCGGCGATGGCCCTGGTCGACGACATGCAGCTGCTGATTCCGCTGGCCGGGCTGATCGACAAGGACGCCGAGCTCGCGCGCCTGGACAAGGAGATCGGCAAGCTCGACAAGAACCTCGAACAGAGCGAGCAGCGGCTTTCCAACGCGAGCTTCGTCGACCGCGCCCCAGCCGACGTGGTGCAGAAGGAGCGCGACCGCGTCGCCGAGATGCACGCCACCCGCGACCAGCTGGCCGCCCAGCGCGAACGGATCCGCACGATGTGAGGGCGCTGTTCACCACAAAGCACACGCAGAAGACCGGAAAAGCATTTACGGGAGACGGGAAGGGTCTTGGCTCGCGGGTCTAACAAGACGCTGATCGCTCTTGCCCGCCTTCGTGTCTTCGTGCGCTTCGCGCTTGAAGAACATCAGCTGATCCGTTCGAGCATGCCCCGGTGGCGGATCAGGCGCGCCAGGGTGCGGCCGGTGTGGTACCAGTGCAGCATCCAGCATTCGCGCGCCAGTCGCGCCGCCGATACGGTGGAGCCCGGCTCCGCCGGACAGGGGCAGACGCGCAATCCCATGCCGCGCGCGATGGCAACCGCCCGGGCGAGATGAAAGCGACTGGTCACCAGCACCAGGGGCGCATCACCGGCCGCCGGCGTCGCCGTCAGCAGATCGCGCGCATTGCGCAGATTCTCCAGCGTATGCCGCGAGGCGTCTTCGGTACGGATGCGCGTCGCCGCAATCCCGTGGTGTTGCAGAAAGGCCGCGCCCGCGGCGGCCTCGCTGGGAGCCCCGACGGAGGTCTGCCCGCCCAGCACCAGGATCCGGGCATCGGGGTTCCGGCGCGCCAGACGCACGGCGCGCAGCAGGCGCAGGCGGTAGCCCGGACTGGGCGCCCCCGACTCCAGCTGCTGCCCCAGCACCAGGATGCAGTCCCCGCGCCCGGGGCAGCGCCGCCGCCGCGACCAATGCACGGTGTAGAGCCACAGCGCCAGCCAGGACAAGCCGCCGGTGGCCAGGATGATCAGATTCGACAGCGCAAAGGTCGCCAGGCCGTCCGGCCCGATGCGACCCAGTCCGACGCGCACCTCGCCCACGGGAGCCTTCTCAGGCCTCGTCTTCGGGCGTGGTGCCGCCGGTGAAGTGCAGCCGCGCGTTGCGCCGGCGCCGCGCCCAGAAGGCCAGCGCCCGCGGCAGGTTCAGCGCCATCTGCACGTAGTACACCGTCTTGAAGGCACGCAGGGACCACTGCACACGGGTGTTGCGGTAGACATCGCCGGCCAGCAGCGAGATCACCGCCTGCTCCATGCCGAAGGTATTGCGCGGCCCCATGAACAGCTTGCGCATCACCGGGCTGTTGAAACGATAGATCAACCAGGAGAAACGGCGGACGCCACGGCGCACGTCGCGCTCAAAGGCACGCAGATAGCGTGCGGAGCGCGCCGGATGCTCCAGGCAGCGATCCACCGCATCGGCGGCGCGGAAGCCCCCCGACATCGCGATATAGACCCCGCTGGAGAACACCGGGTCGACAAAGGTGAACGCATCGCCGACCAGCAGATAACCCGGGCCGTGGGCCTGACTGGAGCGGTAGGAGAAATTGCCGGTGGCGTTGACCGGGCCGGCCAGCTCCGCGCCCTGCATGCGTTCGAAGGCCGGCGGGCAGAGCTTCAGCGTGTCCCACAGGAACGTCTCGGGCTTGGTCTTGCGCGTCTTCAGGTATTCGGGAAAACAAACCGCGCCCACGCTCATCGCCCCGTCGCGCAACGGGATCATCCAGATCCAGCCGTGCTGGAACCAGTAGATACTGATGTTGCCGGCATCGCGCCCGGCACGCCGCGGCACGTTGTTGAAGTGCCCGAAGATCGCGGCGCTGTTGTGTTCCGGGTTGCGCGCCTTCAGGTCCAGACGGCGCGCCAGGAAGGTATCGCGACCGGAGGCGTCGACCACGAAATCGGCCTCGAATTCCAGCGTGTTGCCGGATGCATCGCGCGCGGTGACCTGCTGGGTCCCGCCCTTGGCGGGATCGGCCAGGGCGACATCGAAGACGGTGACCTCTTCCAGCACCCGCACACCCAGGCGGGCGCTGTTTTCCAGCAGCAGGTGGTCGAACTCCGAACGCCGCACCTCGCATGCCGACGCGGGTGTGTCGTCATTCAGGGCACGCTCGAAGTAATAGGTTCGCGGCGCGTCGGGCGCCTCGGGGATGGTGAACTCGGCCCCGTGCTTGGGGATGCCGATTGCCGCGATGGCCTCGGCCACGCCCAGTTCCTCGAACAACGGCACATTCATCGGCAGCAGGGATTCGCCGATGTGGAAGCGTGGATGCCGGGCCTTTTCCAGCAGCACCACGTCGCGCCCCTTCTGCGCCAGTCGGGAGGCCACCGTGGAGCCGGCGGGGCCTCCTCCGATCACCACCACCTGGCAGCGCCCGTCGGTTACGGCTTCCTGTCCCGGTTGTCTCAAATCACGTCTCCGCTTGCCCGCCCGCAACCCCAGAAAGGCGACCCGGTCTGGTCGCGAGGGTACCACGGCCCCTCGGGTGTGGGTATCATCGGCGCCCACAGCAGGGTGACCCTCGCGCGAACGGCAAGTTCGGAGGCGATCACAAAATGCGCATAACACTGCACCGGGGGAACACGTGCCATCACAAACAGCGTTCGAACAGGAAGTCGCCCAACTGATCGTGGACAGCCTTAATCTGGAGGAGGTCGCGCCGGAGGAAATCGAGCCGGAAGATGCGCTGTTCCGTGAAGGACTGGGGCTGGATTCCATCGATGCCCTGGAGCTGGCCCTGGCCATCTCCCGCGCCTACGGCGTCCAGATCCGCTCGGACGACGAAAACAACCGCGAGATCTTCGCGTCCTTGCGGGCGCTGAGCGCCCATATCGAGGCCAACCGAGCCACGTCGTGAACACCCCACTCGCCGCCTGCGTGGCCCTGAGTTATCCGGTCGCGGTCGTCCTCGGCGTGACCCTCGAGATCCCGCTAGTGCCGCTGGCGATCCTGGCCACCCTGATCCTGGTGGCTGCATGGGCCTCGCTGGCCACCACCGGACGTGGCGTGCTGGCCGCGAGCCTGGCCGTGGGCATAAGCCTGTTGCTCCTCGGCGGGATGGCCACCTGGCTGCTGTATGCTTTGCCGGTGCTAATCATGGGGCTCTTGTCGCTTCTGTTCGCGCGTTCGCTACGCAGCGACTCCACCCCGCTGATCACGCGCTATGCCCTGGCCATGGGGGCCTCCGACACCCCCGCGGTGCACCGCTACACGCGCAACCTCACCATTACCTGGGCCCTGCTGTGTGCCGGACTGGCAATCGTGTCCGCCTGGCTGGCGCTGTTCGCCACCGCCACCACCTGGGCCCTGTTTGCCAACGGGATCAACTACCTTTTGCTGGCCGGCCTGTTCCTGCTGGAGTATCCGCTGCGCCGCTGGCTCCTGCGCGACGAGCCGCACAACGGCTTCCTGGCCTATCTGATGGAGCTGGCGCGGGTCGATCACCACCGGATGCTGAGGCACCCGTGACAGATACCCCGCAGGTCACTCGACCACTGATCGCCGACACGCCCGCCCCGCTGGCGCGCATCGGCGATCGGGCGATCTCGCGCGCCGCCTTCCTCGCCGACGCGCAGGCGCTGGCCGCACGCCTGCCGCAGGCGCAGGCGGCCTTCAACCTGTGCCAGGACCGCTACCACTTCGCGGTCGCCTTTGCCGCCATTCTGCTGCGCGGCCAGGTCAATCTGCTGCCCCCGAACCGCGGGAGCACCACCCTGGCCGAGATCGCTAGCCAATACCCGGACGCGCCTGCCCTGGTCGACGGCCCGGATGCCGAGATCGCAATCCCGATCCTGCGGGTGTCCGCCCGCGGCGAAGCAGGCGAGGCCACCGGGGCGATCCCCGAGATCCCCGCCGACCAGACCGCCGTTCTGGCCTTCTCCTCCGGCAGCACCGGCACCCCCACGGCCCATGCGCGGAGCTGGGAGGCCCTGCATGCT
This sequence comes from Thioalkalivibrio sp. AKL7, assembly GCF_000381705.1. Taxonomy (NCBI): domain Bacteria; kingdom Pseudomonadati; phylum Pseudomonadota; class Gammaproteobacteria; order Chromatiales; family Ectothiorhodospiraceae; genus Thioalkalivibrio; species Thioalkalivibrio sp. AKL7. Next base: position 6,811 of record NZ_KB906956.1, read on the forward strand.
GTCACCTGGCAGGCGCTGGAATGCTTCGATCTGGTGGATGGCTCCGGACCGACCCTGATCGGCACGGTCCCACCGCAGCACATGTACGGCCTGGAGTCCACGCTCCTGTACGCCCTGCTGGGGCACGCCACCCTGCTCGCCGGACGCCCGTTCTACCCCGAGGACATCCGTGCCGCACTGGCGGACTGCACCCCGGCCGTTCTGGTCACCACACCTTTTCATCTGAGCGCCTGCCTGCGTGCGGGGCTGGAGTGGCCGACCCCGGAACGCATCCTCTGCGCGACCGCGCCCCTGGACCCGGAAACGGCCGGCCAGGCCGAACGGGTGTTCGGCTGCCGCCTGGACGAGATCTACGGTTGCACCGAGGCCGGCGCCATTGCGACCCGCCGCACCACCCGTGAATCCGACTGGACGGCCTACCCCGGGGTGCAACTGCACCGCAATGACGACGGCCTCGCGCGCGTCCAGGGACCCCAGCACCCCGAAGCGGTCCCGCTTCCGGACCACATCGAGGTCCGGGACGTCAGCCACTTCCGCATGGAGGGGCGCCTGGCCGATCAACTGAACATCGCCGGCAAACGCGCCTCCCTGGCCGATCTCAACCGCCGACTCAACGCAATCCCCGGGGTGCTCGACGGGGTGTTCATTCCGCCGGGCATCGATCAGGACACGCACGGCGTGACCCGGCTGGCCGCCCTGGTCGTGGCACCGGATCGCAGCGCGGCCGAAATCCAGGCCGCACTGGCCGAGTGCATGGACCCGCTGTTCCTGCCGCGCCCGCTGGTCCGCGTGGAGCACCTGCCGCGTTCGGCCACCGGCAAGCTGCCGCGCCAGATCCTGCTGGACCTGCTCGCCCACCACGGCCAGTGCGCCTGAGCCGCCCGCCCTGATGCAGACCCTCATCCAGTCCACCATTCGCCGCATCGGGGCCGGTCACCCATCCCTTCCCGGGCACTTCCCCGGTCACCCGGTGGTGCCCGGCGTGGTCATCCTCGACCAGGTCGCGGCGGTGGCCCACGCCCACGGTCTCGGGCCGGTAGAGGCCCTCCCCCAGGTCAAGTTCCTTGCACCCCTGGGACCCGAGACGGCATTCCGGGTCGAGATCGATCCGCCCGGACACGGCGGCCGTCAGGCCTTCCGCGTACTCGCGGCGGATGGCGAGGCCCCCGTCACCTTCTGTGCCGGCCAACTGATCACGACTCACGACACCGCGGACGCATGAGCCGCGGCTGGTTTCAGCAGGCGGAACGGGGCTCGCCCCTGGCCCTGCGCATCATCCTCTGGGTGGCCCTGAATCTCGGGCGCCGCGCCAGCCGCACCCTGCTCTACCCGATCACGGCCTACTTCCTGCTGTTCGCACCGCAGTCGCGCCGCCACAGTCGCAACTACCTGCGCCGCGTCCTGGGGCGCGAACCGCGCCTGGGCGATTTGGCACGACACCTGCACAGCTTTGCCGCAGTGATCCTGGACCGCGTCTTCCTGCTCGCCGGCAAGGACGCCTGCCTGGACATCCACGTACACAACCGCGAGACCTTCCTGGAACACGTGGACAGCGGCCAAGGCGCGATCCTGCTGGGCGCGCACCTGGGCAGCTTCGAGGCCCTGCGCGCACTGGCGGTGGGCAAGTACGATTTCCCGGTCAAGGTCCTGATGTACAACGACCACAACCAGAGCATCACCCAGGTCCTGGAGGCGCTGAATCCCGAGGTCGCCGCGTCGGTGATCCCGCTGGGGCGCACCGAGACCCTGATCCAGGCCCGCGAGTGCCTGGATCGCGGCGAGCTGATCGCGACGCTGGGCGACCGCGTCGCCGAGAGCGACAAGATGGTCGCCTGCAACTTCCTCGGCGACACTGCGCTGTTCCCGCAAGGCCCGCTGCTGCTGGCCGCGGTGCTCAAGGTCCCGGTGATCCTGTGCTTCGGGCTCTATCGCGGGGGCAACCGCTACGATATCTTCTTTGAACCCTTCGCCGAGACCATCGAGGCCCCGCGCGGGCAGCGCGATGCAGCCCTGGCACACTGGGTACAGCGCTACGCCGACCGCCTCGAGGCGCGGGTGCGCGAGGCCCCCTACAACTGGTTCAACTTCTATGATTTCTGGGACGATGCATCCAAATAGGCGAGCCCATGGCTTTGGCCCGCGTATCCGCCAGTCCGGCATTACGCTGATCCTGGCCTTGGGCCTGCTCGTCCCTGTTTCGGCCCTGGCCAACGACACCCTCGGCGCCTTGCTCGAAGCCCTGACCACCGAGCGCGCGGCGACCCTCGCGTTCGAGGAGCGCCGCGACGACCCGATGCTGGAATTCCCGGAGACCCGCTCGGGCTCCCTGGCCTTCGATCCCCCCGACACCCTCGTCCGGCAGGTCGACGGCCCGCGTGGCGAGACCGTGCACATCGAGGGCGACACCCTAACCCTGGAACGCCGCGGCACCAGCCGCGAGATCGACCTGAACGAACAGCCTGCCCTGGCCACCCTGGCCGGACTGTTCCGCGCCCTGCTGACCGGCGACCGCGAGACCCTGGAGAGCGACTTCGAGATCGACGTCACGGGGGACATCGACGCCTGGACCCTGGAGCTGGTCCCGCAGGATCGCGCCCTGCGCCGCATGGTCCCCGAACTGACCCTGAAAGGCGCCGACGGCGAACTGCACGAACTGGTCACCATCGAGGCTGGCGGCCACCACAGCCGCATGCGTTTCGAACCGCCACAGTACGCGGACTAGTCCTTGCTGCGCCGCCACCCCTCCCGCGTTGCCCTGACGCTCTGGCTGGCCGCCCTGCTCCTGGCCACGCTGACGCTGACCCTGCGCGGCGAACTGGTCACCGACCTGCAGGGCTTTGCCCCGGACCCGGTCAGCGCGGACGGGATCGCCCTGGACCCCGGGGCCGGCCCCGCCGGACGCATGCTGCTGCTGGCCATCGCCGGTGGCGAGGCCCGCGAGCGGGCGGCAGCCAGCGATGCACTGGTCGCGGCCCTGGAGGGTGCCCCCGATGTTGCCGGCATCCACAACGGCCGCCTCGACCCCGACGACCCAGCGCTGGATTTCCTGATCGAGCATCGCTACCTGCTAAGCCCCCGGGTCGATGCCGAACACTTCAGCCAGGACCGCCTGCGTGAACACCTGGAGGCCCGCCGCGACGACCTCGCCAGCGCCGTCCCGGAACTGCCGCGGGAACTGATCCCGCGTGACCCCACCGCACAGGCCCGGGTCGTCCTGGAGCAGCTCGCCGCCAGCGGTGGCCGGGCGACGACCGGCGCCGAAGGCGTCTGGGTCACCCCCGACCGGGGACGGGCCCTGCTGGTGCTGCGCAGCGCGGCCGACGGCATGGACCTGGATGCCCAGGCCGCCCTGATCGAACGCACGCACGCGGCCTTCAGCGACCTCGCCGAACCGAATCTGCAGCTGCAGATTGCCGGCCCGGCGGTGATCGCGGTGGACTCCCGCGCCACCATCCGCGGCGAGGTGACCTGGATCACCGCGGGGGCCAGCGTCGCGCTGGCCCTCCTGCTGCTGGCGGTGTTCCGCCATCCGCACCCGGTCTGGCTGGCGGCCGTGCCACTGGCCAGCGGCATCCTGATCGCCGCGGCCGTGGTTACGCTGGTCTTCGGACACCTGCACGGGATCGCGCTGGCCTTCGGCATCACCGTGCTGGGCATTGCCCTCGACTACCCGCTGCACCTGTTCGCCCATGCGCAACGAGGCGATGGTGAACCGTCCGGCGGCGAACGGGCCGACGGCGGGCGCCTCCCGCTGGTCGCGCGCGAGCTGTGGCCCGCCATTGCCCTGGGAGCCGGCAGCACGGTACTGGTGTATGCCCTGATGGCAATGACCGGGTTCTCCGGCATGGCCCAGCTCGGGCTGTTCGTATTGACTGGCGTGGCCGTGGCCGCCGTGGTCACCCGCTGGATCCTGCCCACGCTGGTCCCCGCCCGATTGCAGCGCGAGGGCCTGCCGCCGCTGCGCCTGCCCCTGCCCCTGCCCACGGGTCTCGCCCAGCCCCCCGCCATCGCGCGCTGGGGCCTCGCCCTGCTGGCCCTGGCCGCGATCGCCGTGGTCGCGAGTGCCGACCCCTTCCCCTGGGAGGATCGCCTGTCCGCCCTGCACCCGGTACCGGAGGACCAGGTTGCGCTCGACCAGGACCTGCGCAGCGCCCTGGGGCTGCCGGACGTCCGCCATGCCCTGCTGGTCAGCGGCGACACGCCGGAACAGACCCTGCGCGGCAGCGAGGCGCTGACGCCGGGCCTGGAGGCCCTGCGCGAGACCGGGGCCCTGGACGGCTTCAGCCATGCCGCGAACGTCCTGCCCAGCCGGGCACTGCAGCGCGAACGCCAGGCGGCGTTACCGGAACCCGATACCCTGCGCGAACGCCTGGAGGTGGCGAGCGCAGGGCTGGGGTTTCGCGACGGGGCCTTCGAGCCATTCGTGAACGACATCCAGACGGCCCGCCAGCAAGACCTGCTGGAACCCGAGGGCCTTCCCGACGGGCCTTTGCGCAATGCCCTGGAACCCCTGCTCCAGCCCCGCGATGACGGCACTGACTGGATCGCCTGGGTGCGCCTGCAGGGCGTCCATGACCCCGATGCCCTGACCCGCTGGGCCGAAGACGCGCCTCTGGCCAGCGTGCCGGAACTGGACGGGGTGGGCATCCGCCACATCGACTTCTTCCGCGCCTCCGAAGAACTGGTGATCGGCTTTCGCGTCGAGGCCCTGCAACGGCTCGCGCTGGGAATGGTCGCGGTGGCCCTCCTGCTGCTGGTCGTCACCCGGGCGCCGGGACGCAGCCTGCGTATCCTGACCGCGGTCGGCACCGGGTTGCTGCTGACCCTGGCCACACTGATCCTGCTGGGCATCCAGCTGTCGCTGTTCCACCTGATCGCGATGCTGCTGATCACCGGGCTGTGCCTGGATTACGCCGTGTTCTTCAGCCGCCCGCTGCGGGATGCCGCGGCGCGCCTGCGCAACCTGCGCTCGGTCAGCGTATGCGCACTGTCCACGCTGGTGGTGTTCGGTCTGTTGGCCCTTTCCAGTCTTCCGGTCTTGCAGGCCATGGGCCTCACGGTAGTGCTGGGCGTGGTATTTTCCTTCCTCGCAGCGGCCCTGCTGGCCCCCGAGGCCAGCCGCCGACAAACTGCCTGAAGCAACGCCGAACTGGCCCAATCCACCCGGAACGCCCTCCGGCCACAACCCGCAGATACGCCCGTCCATGGACCCCCTGGTCATCACTGCCCACACCCTGACGAGTGCCGCCGGCACCGGGATCGCCGCCAACGCCGAGGCCCTGCGCAGCGGCACCAGCGGACTGCGTGCCTGCGACCTGGAGCGCGTCAACCTGGACACCTACGTCGGCCGCGTGCCGGGTGTGGAAGCCATCGCCCTCGATGGCGCCCTGGCCCCGTTCCTGTGTCGCAACAACCAGCTGGCCGAACTGGGATTACGCCAGGACGGCTTCGCCGAGGCGGTGGCGGCTGCAGTGGAGCGCCACGGGGCCGATCGGGTGGCCGTACTGCTGGGCACCAGCACTTCCGGGATCGCCGCCACCGAGGCTGCATACCACCGGCGTGACCCGCAGACCGGGGCCCTGCCACCGGACTACGACTACCAGCACACCCAGAACATGTTCTCGCTGGCCGACTTCGTGGCCACCCGCCTCGGCCTGTCCGGCCCCGCCATGGTGGTCTCCACGGCCTGCTCGTCCAGCGCCAAGGTCTTTGCCGATGCCCGGCGCCACATCGCGGCGGGACTGTGCGACGCCGCCGTGGTCGGCGGCGTCGACAGCCTGTGCGGCATGACGCTGTACGGCTTCGACGCCCTGCAGCTGGTCGCCGCGCAGCCCTGCACCCCACTGGATCGCGACCGGGCCGGGATCTCCATCGGCGAGGCCGCCGGCTTCTTCCTGCTGGAGCGCCTCTCCGCGAATGCCCACGGCGCGCGGCTGACCGGTTACGGCGAATCCAGCGATGCCCACCACATGTCCGCCCCGCACCCGCAAGGCCTGGGGGCCGCGACCGCACTACAGCAGGCCCTGGACCGTGCGGGGCGGCAAGGCGACGAGATCGACTACGTGCTGATGCATGCCACTGCGACCCCGGCCAACGACCGTTCCGAGGCCCGCGCCCTGATCCACCGCCTGGGCCGCAACCCGCGCGCGGTGGGCAGCAAGGGCCTGACCGGGCACACCCTCGGGGCCGCGGGCGCGGTGGGGGTCGCGCAGGCGCTGGCCAGCCTGGCCGGCGGCTTCGTACCGGCCACCGCCGGGCTGCGACACCCGGACCCGGAACTGGGCCTGGATGCACGGGCAGAGACCGAGGAACGCCCGGTTCGGCGGGTCCTGGTCAACGCCTTCGGGTTCGGCGGAAACAACTGCAGCCTGCTGCTGGAGGCACCGCAATGAACACCATCGGTCTGCATGCGGTCGGACTGCTGGGCCCGGGACTGGACGACTTCGAGACCGCCCGCGCCATCCTCGCCGGCACGGCGCCTCTGACGGGTGATGCGATCAATATCCCACCCGTGCGGCTGCTCCCCGCCAACGAGCGTCGACGCACCACGACCACGATTCGCCTGGCCCTGAAGGTGGCGGAAGAGGCCACGACCGACAGCGATCGCAGCCAACTGCGCAGCGTGTTCGCCTCGTCCTCCGGCGACATGGACATCATCGATCGCATCTGCGACGCGCTCACCCAGCCGGAGCCGGTGGTCTCGCCGGTCCAGTTCCACAATTCGGTGCACAACGCCCCGGCCGGTAACTGGTCGATCGCCACCCGCAACCCCGCCCCGGCGACCGCCGTATCCGGCTACAACGCCACGGTGGCCGCCGGCTTGCTGGAGGCCGCGACGCTGCAACAGTGCGAGGGTGGCGAGGTGCTGCTCACCTGCTACGACGTACCGTCGATGGAGACATTCATCCGCGTGCGCCCGATCCACCATGCGTTCGCGGTCGCCCTGCGCCTGGGGCCGGTGGAGGGCGCCACCTGGCGGCTGCAGATGGACCTCAAGGGACCCGCCACCGCAGATCGCTGCGTGGCTGACGAGCTGGAGGCCCTGCGCGAGAGCAACCCGGCTGCACGTGCCCTGCCGCTGCTGGAGCAACTGGCCCGGGGCACGGCCGGCCATGTTACGCTTGCCGCCCCGTTGGGCCGGTCGCTGAGCATCCGCATCGAGCCCTGAACAATCGCCCGGATCAGGAAGATCCCGCGCATGCCATCGCGACCCGAAACCCTGGATCATGACGCCATCTGCCGGCTGCTGCCGCACGCCGGGGCGATGTGCCTGCTGGATTCGGTAGAGGCCTGGTCCGACGACGCCATCCACTGTCGTGCCGACAGCCACCGGGATACGGCCAACCCGCTGCGCGGGGAAGGCGGCCTGCATGCCCTGGGGGCACTGGAATACGGCGCCCAGGGCATGGCCGTGCACGGGGCGCTGCTGGCGGATGGCGGCCCGCCCCGGGCCGGCTACCTGGCGGCCGTGCGCAACCTGCAACTACGGGTCCAACGTCTCGACGGCCTCGACGACCCGCTCGAGATCCACGCCGAACGCATCCTGTCGGATACCCACAGCTCGATCTACGACCTGCGGGTCACCGCCGGTGACCGGCCGGTGCTGAGCGCCCGCGCGACGGTGATCCTGCAACCCGCCGACGAGGAAACGACCCCGTGACTGCACGCGCCCTGATTACCGGAGCCAGCGGAGCCATCGGCGCCGCCATCGTACAAGCCCTGGCCGCAGCTGGCCATGAGGTGGTCCTGCACGCCCATCGCAATGCCGACGCGGCCGAAGCAACAGCCGCGGCCATCCGCGCCGACGGCGGCCAGGCCCGCGTGCTGGTGTTCGACATCACCGACGAGGGGGCCTGCCGCGAGGCCCTGGAGCCCCTGGCGGCCGAACAACCGGTGCAGATCCTGGTGCATAACGCGGGCATCCACGACGATGCGCCGCTGGCCGGAATGCGCCGCGAGCAGTGGGACCGACCGATCGACGTCGGACTGAACGGGTTCTACAACGTCACCCAGCCACTGCTGCTGCCGATGATCACCACCCGCTGGGGCCGGGTCGTGGCGATCTCCTCCGTCGCCGGGCAGATCGGCAATCGCGGCCAGACCAACTATGCAGCGGCCAAGGCCGGGCTCCATGGCGCCATTCGCTCGCTGGCCCAGGAGGTCGCCTCGCGCGGGATTACCGCCAACGCGGTCGCCCCCGGCATCATCGAAAGCCCGATGAGCGATTCGAGCTTCGATGCCGACCGTATCCGCACCGTCGTACCCATGCGCCGCGCCGGCCAGCCCGCGGAGGTCGCGAGTGTGGTCGGCTTCCTCGCCAGCGAGGGCGCCAGCTACGTGTCCGGTCAGGTGATCGGCGTCAACGGCGCCCTCGCCTGACCCCGCCATGAGCCACGTCGTTGCCCTGATCCCGGCCCACAACGAGGCCGCCACCATCGAAGACGTCGTCGCCGGCGCCCGCGCCCACGTGGACCGGGTGATCGTGGTGGACGACGGCTCCGAGGATGCGACCGCAAGCCTGATCGAGGACCAGGCGGAGGTCCTTCGGCAGCCCGAGAATGGCGGCAAGGCGGCCGCGTTGTGGGCCGGGATGCAGCATGCCCTGGCCACCGGGGCCGATGCCGTGGTGACCCTGGACGCCGACGGCCAGCACGACACCACGGAGATCCCGGCCCTCATCGCCGCCTGGCGCGAGACCCCCGAGCGGCTGATCTTGGGGGCCCGACTCAAGGGCCGCGAACATACCCCGCCGCTGCGCCTGTTCGGCAACCGCATGGCGGACTTCTGGATTGCGTGGGCCTCGGGGCAACCGCTGCAGGATTCGCAGTCAGGGTTCCGCCTGTATCCCGCGGCGCTATTGCGACGCCTCGAGCTACGTCATCACCGGGCGCGCGGCTTCGTGTTCGAAAGCGAGGCCCTGATCGTCGCCGAGCGGCTGGGATTCCCGGTGCGGGTGGTCCCGGTACGCTGCATCTACCCGGAGAACCACCGCCCCAGCCATTACCGCGCGACCGCGGACACCCTGCGTATCATCGCCATGGTCGCCGGCCACCTGCTGCGCCGCGGGATGCGCCCGCTGGGGCTGTTGCGCTCGCGGGGCCTGTTGCGCTGAAGGCCCCGGCGTGCCGCTCCGGGCCGCGCCCTTGGAAACCACCGGCACGCGTGTCTACACTCTCGACGCACCCATCCCAGAAGGAAAACGCCATGAATACCAGGACGTTGCTGGTCATCCTGTTTGCCAGCCTGATCGCGCTGGCCGGCTGCCGCGGCACGGTCCCCGTGCACAACGTCAGCGATACGACGGTCACCGATGTTGCGGGTGAACGCCCCAGCGCCGAACAGATGGAACGCGCCATCCGCACCGCCGGAACGGCCCTAGGCTGGCGCATGGAAGAAGTGGAACCGGGGCTGCTCGAAGGGCGACTTGCGCTGCGCGACCACGTCGCCGAAGTGGAGATCCCCTATGCGGCGGGTGAATACAGCATTCGCTACAAGGACAGCACCAACCTGAACTACGCGGACGGCAATATCCACCCGAACTACAACAACTGGATCCAGAACCTGGACAACCAGATCCGGGCGCAGATCTCCGCCCTCTGAGCCCACCCCGCACCGCGTCGGGAACACCCCGGCGCGGTGCGCACGCTCCAGGGCAAAGGGCCTTTCATCACGAAGCGCACGAAGGCGGGGAGCTCGGAAGGAATGCGGTGACGGAAGCGTCTTGCGCCTCCGTTGCGGTCTTGCCCACCATCCAGTCTTTACACCCCAGTCTTTACACCTACCGGGTGATGCTTTTCAGGTTTTCTTCGTCCCTTCCTGTGCGTCGTGGTGATCCCAAACCGACTCCGCGGTCACGGGTCAGTCGGGGCGCGGGCGTTCGTCCGGCTTGCGTGCCTCGCCCTCGGAACTCTTGGGGGTCGGCTCGTCGTCCTGGGCGTCCGATTCGTTGGCGCCGCCGGCCGCCTCGCCGGGACCGGCACCGTAGTCACGGCGCGTCATGTGCGACAGCAACTGCCCGGCCCGGTCCTCGAGGCGATCACGGGTCGGCTTGTCCGCCAGTTCCTCCGCGCTCTGCGCCAGGTGGTGGTAGAGGTCGCGGTAGGAACCCGCCATGGTCGCGAACAGCGTGGCCGTGCGGTCGAAATGGTCGTTGACCTGGCTGCGGTAGCGGGTCAGTTCCTGCATGCGCCGGTCGAGTTCCTCTTCCAGCTCGCGGATCAGCTTGCGCTCGTCACTGGTGACGCGGCCCACCCAGAAACCCACGAGGGCGGCAACCACGATGGCCAGGATCCCGAGGGCCACCCACAGCCCCACTGCTGTCTGTTCTTCCACCACGACATCCTCTGTAAATGGAGCCGCCATTGTGCCGCAGGCCCTCGCCGAACGCACTGCCGGGCATGCTAACCTCGCCACAACAGGGACACCGGAACAACGCAGGAAGGCCCCCGGAAGCCGTTTCAATCCGCCGTACAACCAAGAGTCAGACCCACCATGATCGAACCACAACATGCCCAGCAGATCCGCCAGGCCCAGGCCGGCCTGATCAACCTGGTGGTGCAGGCCACCCAGAACCCGGAGACCCGCCGCGAACTGGAGCCAGTGCTGAACCAGGCCCACGAGGCCGGCTGGGGCGAGCTGATCCTGCGCATCCGCCGCGTGCTCGAAGGCGAACGCGACACGTCCCTGCTGCAGGGGCTGGACGACGAGGACACGGTGATCCTGACGGCGATCCTGGCCGGCCTGCAGGATCCCTCCACCCTGCCGGACCCCGAGCAAAGCGGCGATCCGGCGCAGGCAGCACCGGGGCTGGCCCAGATGATCCATGGCGCGGCCCACGGAGACGCCCAGTCGCTGCACTGGCTGTCGCAGATGGCCGAACAGATGAGCCGGGCCGGAGGCGACATGGCGCGCCTCGGTGGCATCACCAAGCGCCTGGTGGACGGCGAGCGTGACCCGGATGTGCTGTGCCGCGGCATGGACGCCCAGGGCGAGTCGCTGGTGCTCTCGATCCTCTCGGAGCTGGGCAAGCTCGAGCACCACTGACCAACCCGTGCGCCATTCCAGCATTTGCAGGCCGCGCAGCCGAGGCACGTTCCGCCTCGAGCATCTGATGCTGGCCGTAATCGCCCTGTGGCTCCTGCAAGGCTGCGCCGCAGTCACCTTGCAGCCGCCGGCCGAACCGGAAGACCCGGTCACTGTGGCACTCCTGGACCACGGCCATCACTCCAGTCTGGTCCTGCCGACCGCGACCGCGGACGCCTGGCTGCGCTATTCCTACGGCGACTGGTCGTTTTACGTCGAGCGGCGAATCAACCCCCTGCAGGGGCTGGCCGGGCTGTTCCTGCCCACACGGGCGGGCCTCGGCCGGCAATCCCTGACCGGCTCCGACCTGGAGGATGCGACGGCGACCCAGCTGCGCGTGCCGCTGGAAGAACTGCATCTGCTGACGGTCCCCGGGGCCAGGGTCACGGCACTGCGCGAGGCGCTGGAGGGAATCTGGCAGGCGGGCCACGATGACCGCGAGGTATCGACAGAATGGGACATGGCCTTTGTCGAACACCCCAAGGCCTACACCCTGCGCAACAACTCCAACCGCATGGTCGCGCACTGGCTGACGGCCCTGGAGGTCGATGTCTCGCGCCTCCCGATCATGTCCAACTGGAAGCTCGACTCACCCTGAGGTCAATCCGGGCCCTCTGACCACGAAGCGCGCGAACATAACCCTTCGTGCGCGCTTCGTGGTGGATAAACGCCGGGCGTCAAAGGCGGTGGGCCCACTCCAGGACGGCATCCTGCAGGTTCCGGCCGAGGCCCTGATGCGCGCGGGGGTCGTTGACCAGCACCACCACGGCCAGGTCGTCCCCGCCTTGCGTGCGCACGTAGCCGGCGACCGCAGAGACCTCGTTGAGGTGACCGGTCTTCAGGTGCATCTGCCCGCGCAGGTCGCGCTGGCTGCCGTTGCGGAAGCGATTGCGCAGGGTCCCGTCCAGCCCGGCCAGGGCCAGGGAGGACTGGAATTCCGGACGGTGCGAGTGCTGCCATCCGCCCTCGAGGATCTGGCCCAGCTGGCGCGCGGTCATGCGGGTCTCGCGGCTGAGCCCCGACCCGTTGTCGACCACCATGCCACCCACCTCGACCCCCAGGCCGCGCAGCGACTCCAGCAGGGCCTGCTGACCCTTCTCCAGCGTGGCCGGCGGGGTAAAGTGACGCGCCCCCAGGGTCAGCAGCAGGTGGCGGGTCATCACGTTGGAGCTCCACTTGTTGGAGACCCGGATCAGATCCGCCAGCGGCCGCGAGGTATGGCGCAGGATCGGTTCGTCGTACAGCACCGGCAGCACGCCGGGGCGAATGTCGCCGGTCAGCTCGCCGCCCCACTGCGACCAGTGCAGACGGAACATCTCGGCGTGATTGGCCTCCGGTGTCAGGACCGTACGCAGCAGTTCGTAGTCCCCGCAGTTAACCGGATACTCGCCGGCCAGGATCACGCGCTGTGCCTCGGGGTCGGCGTCAAAGCGAATTCCCCGCTGCCAGGCCCCGCAGCTGCCACGCGACGGCTGCAGGCGATTCTCGATCGTCAGCCCCGGAAGCGGCGGATCCACGGTCACGTCGATCCCGTTCCCATGCCGCTCCGGCCGCACACGAAAGCGCTGGGCATTGGCGTTTACGTGCAAGGCATAGGGCGGCTGGTTGTAGGCCCGCAGCGGCTGGTCGTTGAATGCGGACGGGTCGCCCGGAGGCAGTTCGAAATGCGAGGCGTCGAGGATGACGTTGCCCTCGATGCGCCGCAGCCCGGTCTGACGCAACTGCCCCAGCATGCGCCAGTGCTCCTCGCTGACCATGCCGGGGTCCCCGGTCCCGCGGATCACCAGATCGCCGCGCAATACACCGTCGCGCACCGGACGCGTAGCCCACACCTCGGTGGTCCAGGTGTACTCCGGCCCCAACTCGTGCAAGGCCGCCAGCGAGGTGGCCAGCTTGATGGTGGAGGCAGGGTTGTACGGCTGATCGGCATTCAGGCGCGCGAGGACCGCGCCATCGGACATCCGCTGCACCCACAGGCCCACATTTGCCGGCGGCAGACGCTGGCTCTCGATCGCCCGCTGCAGCGGTCCCGGGAGATGCTCGAACTGGGCCTGTGCGGCCAGCGGTGCCAGCCACAACAACAGGGTCAGAGCGACGGATACGAAACACCAGGAAGGTCCGGACCGGGGCCCGGGGCGACGCGAAAAACGACAAGGGGACATTGAGACCAGCCATCCTGCATGAGAGCCTTCGGCAACGGCCCCTATAGTGTGCCGCCATCCCGGCCGCGACAAGCCCTCCGGGTGGGCTTCGTCACGCCCAGGGGAAATCGATCACCTGATCGATACGCGACACCCCCAACAGACGCATCAACAGCCGGTCCACGCCCAGGGCCACGCCGGCGCAGTCCGGCAGACCCGACTCCAGCGCCGCCTCCAGGTGATCGTCCACGGGCGGAAGGGGCTGGCCGCGCGCGCGGCGCTGAGCGATGTCCCGCTCGCGGCGCTGGCGAAACACTGCGGGGTCGGTCAGCTCGTGATAGCCGTTGGCCAGCTCCAGGTCGCCCCAGTACAGCTCGAAACGGGCGGCATAGCCCGGCCGGTCCGCGCAGGGGCGCGCGAGCACGGCCTGGCTCTCGGGGTAGTCGAACAGGATTGTCAGCCGGTCCGGCGGGAAGCCCGGCGCGATCACCAGGCTGATCAGGGCATCCAGCCAGCCATCCCGATCCAGCCCGCCGCGGATGACCAGCCCGTGGTCCCCCGCGACCCGTTCCAGCTCCGCGGCATTCGTCTCCGCCGGGTCCACCCCCAAAGTCGAGCGAAACAGATCGGCATAGGCGATCGCCTCGCACCCCCGGGGCGCGTGCCAGTCGGGAGACTGCGCGGCCTGATCCGCGATCAGGGCCACCACCTCGCGCGCCAGTGCATGGTGATCCAGGCCCAGACGATACCACTCCAGCAGAGTGAATTCGGGGTTGTGCCGCGGCCCGGATTCACCCCCGCGGAACACCCGTGCGATCTGGTAGATATCCGGGGCGCCGTCCGCCAGCAGGCGCTTCATCGGGTACTCCGGCGAGGTCTGCAGGTAGCCGCGCTCGCCGCCGGGGGCCTGCGCCTCCCAGCTCTCCAGCATTGGATCTTGCGGCGCGCCCCGGCTCAGGATCGGGGTCTCGACCTCGAGCACCCCGCGGGCCGCGAAGAACGCCCGCAACCCGGCCAGGAGGCGGGCGCGCGCCGCGCGGGCCGGCGCCGCACCCGGACGCCAGTCGGTCATGTCGCAGGGCCTGCCGGGGTCCGGCTCACACGCGCGAGACGTACTCGCCGTTGCGGGTATCCACCTTCACCGTCTCGCCCTCTTCGACGAACAACGGGACCTTGACCACCGCGCCGCTCTCCAGCGTGGCCGGCTTGGTGCCGCCCTGCGCGGTGTCACCGCGCAGGCCCGGATCGCACTGGGTGATCTTCAGCTCGGTGAAGGACGGCGGCACCACCGACAGCGGCTCGCCGTTCCACAGGGTCACCGTGCAAATATCCTGTTCCTTCAGCCACTGCCCGGAATCACCCAGTGCGGCCTCGCCGACGGCATACTGCTCGAAGGTGTCCGGCACCATGAAGTGCCAGAACTCGCCATCGTTGTAGAGATACTGCATCTCGGTATCCATCACGTCGGCGGCCTCCACCGACTCGCCGGACTTGAAGGTCTTCTCCAGCACCCGGCCGGTACGCAGATTGCGCAGCTTGACCCGGCTGAAGGCCTGGCCCTTGCCCGGCTTGACGAACTCGTTCTCCACGATGGCCTGCGGGTCACCATCCAGCAGGAGCTTGAGACCGGCCTTGAATTCGTTGGTACTGTAGGTTGCCATTGCGCGCTGTCCCTCGATGATGCGTGGCGCGGACATGCCGCCCCGTCCGGAAACGATTCATGCCCACAAAGCCCGTCATGATAACGCGCAAGGCGCGCGGAACCCAGCCAGCCGAACCGGCATCCACACCGGCCTGGCAGCAGGCGCTGGCGCGCGCGATCGCCGATCCCGAGACCCTGGCCGCACGCCTGGGACTGCCGCCCGAGTCCCTGCCGGGCATGCAGGCCGGGCACCGGCTGTTTCGCACCCGCATCCCGGAGAGCTACCTGGCCCGCATCCGCCCCGGCGACCCACGGGATCCCCTGCTGTTGCAGGCCCTGCCGGACGCGCGCGAGGCCCTCGAGTCCCCGGGGTTCGTCAGTGACCCGGTCGGCGACCACGACGCGCTGGCCGCCCCCGGCGTGGTGCACAAGTACCACGGCCGCGCCCTGCTGCTGACCACCGGGGCCTGCGCCATCCACTGCCGTTACTGCTTTCGCCGCGAGTTCGGCTATGCCGACCACAATCCGGCCCGGGACGACTGGGAACCCGCGCTGAACTACATCGCGGCGCATCCGGACATCCGCGAGGTCATCCTCAGCGGCGGCGACCCGCTGAGCCTGTCGGATACCCGCCTGGAACGGCTGACGGACCGGCTCGGAAACATCCCGCACCTCGAGCGCCTGCGCATCCATACACGCCTGCCGGTGGTGCTGCCGGAACGGGTCGACGACCGCCTGCTGGCCTGGCTCGGCAAGGGCCGTCTGCAGCACATCCTGGTGCTGCACGCGAATCACCCGCGCGAGTTCGCCGCACCGGCCGATGCCGCGATCGATCGCCTGCGCGCCGCCGGGGTCACGCTGCTCAACCAGGCGGTACTGCTGGCCGGCATCAACGACGACACCGAGACCCTGATTGAACTCCAGGAGGCCGGCTTCCGCCTGGGCGTGCTGCCCTACTACCTGCACCAGCTCGACCGCACCCGCGGCACGGCCCACTTCGAGGTACCAGACGCCCGCGCGCGCGAACTCTACCGCGCCCTGCACGCCCGCCTGCCGGGCTACCTGGTCCCGCGACTGGCGCGCGAGATCGCCGGAGAACCCGGCAAGACCCTGCAGACACCGTTTCCCGCGCATGAATGAGCCCCACCGGCACCCACACCGATTGCGCGGTTTGCTGCTAAAGTAGCGCCAGAATCCTGCAACCGGCCCAGCAACCACTGGACACGCCCATGCTGCATGCCCTGCCCGAGCTGCCCATCCAACCGGCCGGTCCCGACAGCTTCCCCCACCAGACCCCGCAAGCACTGGACGCCTGGTGTGCGGAGCTGCCCGGCAGCGAGCCGGAGCTCGGCATCCAGCGCATCCGCGAGGCCCTCGACGGGCTGAACGCGATCGTACTTCGCCCCGGAACCCGAGCCACGCTGGTCGCAATACTGGAAGATCATCTCCTGCCGCTGCTCCCGGCCATGGAGCGACTGCTGCGCCAGCGGCCCCTGCCGCTGGGCAACCGCAGCCGCAAGCGCGCCGATGTTTACAGCGCCGCCGTGCGCGCCCTCCTCACCGCGGAGCTGCTGGTGGTCCGCGAACGCGCGGACGCGCACGACAACCGCCACGCGAAACGCCTGACGGCACCCCTGCAGTCCGCAGTCGCACTGCTGGGGGCCCTGAGCATGCACCACTGGCGGCTGTACCAGTCCGTGCCGCCGGGCCACTGGCAGCGGCTGTTCGATGTGCTGCGCCTGGCGCGTGAGCAGGGAATCGCCGACGAGCGGCCCGCCACCGACAAGCGCTTCGGCCCGCTGGAGGTGGACCGCATCGAAGCCATGAGCGCACGGCTGATGATACTGGGCAGCACCGATCCCAATGCGCTGAAGATGGGCGAAATGGACTTGCTGGCTCGCTGGGCCAACACGTTGCCCCTCGCCTGCACCGCCGCCCCCGACCCGGCACAGCACCCCGATCTTCCCGTACTGCGCTGCAATCTCGACCGCGACCACGCCCCGGGCCTGGTCCTGCGCGGGACACCGGCCACCGAACCCGCCTGCTTCATTGAGCTGACGCCGGCGCTGGACGCCCTTCGTGAACGCCCCGACGACCTGGAACCGCGCCGCCGCGGCGAGGGACAGCCACTGGCCGAACACTTGTTGCGCCTGTGGTCGAACCTGCCAACCCGCCGTCACAGTCGCGAGAGCGCCAGCGACCTGCAGCGGATCTGCGTGATGGGCCTGGAACGTATCCATGATTTCCTGCTGATGGAAATGGACAGCCGACGCGCGCCCGAGACCGAGACCACCGGGGCAGCGGAAGCGCCGGAGACCAGCCTGAAACCCCTGCAAGAACACGACCACGGCGTCAGCGTGTTCGAAATGTCGAAGGCCGCGCTGCGCGGCTCGGATCTCGCCCTGGTAGACAGCCCGCACCGTTCCGACCGCGAGCGTGACCTGCAACCACTGGCGGACGACACGCCGAATACTGCCGCGACCGCCTGGGAAGATGTCGGGCGCGGACTCGAGATCGCCGCCCGCGATGAATCCACGGGACCGATCACCAAGCGTCACCCTCCGGAACACTGGCAGGTGGACGACATCGGCGCCGGCGGCGTGCGTCTGCGCCTGGACAACCCCCAACAGCCCTTGCTGATCGGGGACCTGGTCGGCTTGCGTGCCGTGGATGGCCATCGCTGGACCATCGGGGTCCTGCGCTGGATTCGCTTCGACGACCAGGCCGGCAGTCTGATCAGCATCGGCGTGGAATTTCTCGCCGATCGCTGCCTGCCCATGCAGATTCAGGATTTCCGCAATGGCATCGCGGCGGGGGTCCCGCAATCAGGACTGTTCGCCCCGCAGCGCACCGATGCCGACGGGGCGGTACTGTTCCTGCCGGCGCAGGTATTCGATCATGAACAACGCGTCGTCTGCTGGCTGAACAGGCGCGCCCGTGTTCTGGAACTGGACAGCGAGCGCACGGGCACTACTCTGTTTACCGAGGTCGGGTGCCGCATGACCGGCCTGGAGGTCCACCAACCGGCCGGCGAGACGCCCGACATCGCCGACGGACCGGCCATCGCGGATGACGACGGACCGCCATTCACTACCCGCAACCGCGACGACTAGCCCCATGAACGAAACGATTCGCACGCTCTTCGTGACCAGCAACCCGAACCGGGCTGAAGAGGTCATCAGCAGTATCCGGACCCGCGGCAGCGCGATCCGGCCGGAGCAGGTATCCGGCAGCGACGCCCTGGCCGAGGCGCTGGAGGGCCGGCGCTTCGACGTGATCGTCCTGATCGAACCCGGCCTGGCCCTGACCCGGGAACACGTCGACGCGGCGCTGCACGCATCCGGTCGACGTACCCCGCTGGTCATCATGACCGAGCGCCCCGAACCCGCACGCATAGACGACTACGAGGCCGGCGCCTATGCCGTCGTCGATCACGAACTGCACGAACTGGCCGGCATCCTTGCGGTGCGCGCTGCCGAGCAGTTCCAGCTGCGCCAGCGGATGGGGCGCATGGACGCATCGCTGCAGGAGTCCGAACGCCGCTGCCAACTGTTGCTGGACAACTCGCGCGACGCCATCGCCTACGTCCACGAGGGCATGCACATCTATGCCAACGCGTCCTGGCGCGAGCGCTTCGGGATTGCCGATCCGGAGGAAGTGGAAGGCCTGCCGCTGATGGACCTGATCGCCCCGGAGAGCCGCGACGAACTGAAGGGCCTGCTGCGCCGCTTCCAGAGTGGCGAGGAAGGTGACCAGACCCATCAGGCCTTCCAGCTGCAGGCGTTTGACGGCACGCCGTTCGAGGCCAACCTGCGTCTGTCCACCGCCAGCGTCGAGGGGGAGGCCTGCACCCAGGTGCTGCTGGACTCGGCCCAGGAGGACCCGGAGCTGGCCGAGAAGATCGACTACCTCTCGCAGCGTGACCTGGTCACCGGGCTCTACAACCGCCAGCACTTCTCCGGGATGATCGAGACCGCGCAGAGCCAGGCCGCGCAATCGGAAAAGCCCTTCGCCCTGGTCACCCTTGCGGTCGACCGTTTCCCCGAGATCCGGGCCAACGTCGGCATGTCCGCCAGCGATCTGCTGCTTGCCGATATTGGCAAGCTGATCGAGGATCACTTTCCCGACCCGGCCATCGCCGCACGCCTGGAGGCCGAGCACTTCGGGATCGTGGTCCCCGACACCCGGCGCAACGAGGTGGAGGCCCGCATCCACGGTCTGATGGAAGCGGTCACCGGACGTGTCTTCGAGCTCGGCAACGCCTCGACCAACTGTAGCCTGTCGGCCGGCATCGTGATCGCCGACGAGACGGCGGTGGATACCGAAGAACTGCTGACCCACGCCGACCGCGCCCTGCAAGAGGCCGTGGAGGCTGGGGGCGGAAACCACCGCTTCTTCCGCCCCGCAGAGGGCGAGATGACCCAGGCGCAGAACGACCAGCAGTGGAAGCTGCGCATTCAGGACGCCCTGGAACACGATCGCCTGGAACTGCTGTATCAGCCGATCGTGAACCTGCACGGTGCCGATCGCCCGCGCTACTCGGTCTTCGTGCGCCTGCGTGACGCCGAGGGGCATATCCACGAGCCCGATGCCTTCCTGCCCAGTGCCGAGCGCACCGAGATGGCGGCACCCATCGACCGCTGGGTCCTGAAGACTGCGCTGCAGATGCTGACGGAACAGCTAAAGAAAGACCCGACCACCCAGTTCTTCCTCAAACTGACCAACGGCTCACTAGGCGACCCCTCCGTGGTCAGCTGGCTGCACAACGACCTGCACGGCATGCGCATCCCCGCCGACAACGTGGTCGTCGAACTGAAGGAACCCACCGTGGTTACCCACCTGAAGCCGGCGATCCACGTCGCCCGCGGGCTGCAGGAAATGCACGGCCATCTGTGCATCGACGACTTCGGCAGCGGGCTGAACCCGTTCCAGCTCCTGCAGCACCTGGAGGCGGATCACATCAAGCTGGACCCGTCCTACGTGAAGAACCTGGCCGAGAGCGAGGAGAACCAGCAGTTGATCCGCGAACATACCGATGCCGCGCATGCCAAGGGCAAGCAGGTCATCGTGCCCTATGTCGAGGACGCCAGCGTGCTCGCCGTGCTCTACAGCCTGAACGTGAACCTCGTTCAGGGCTACTTCCTGCAGGCACCGATGCCCGCCCCCACCTTCGATTTCGCCTCGACCTGAGCCCCCCACCTCGCGGACTCCGGCTTCTCCCACAGAACGCGCAGAGAACACGGCGCCGGGCAGGTCAAGGGCGATTCACAGCTAGACCCTGGGGTGTGAGGAACCGGGCTCGCGACCGCGCAGGGAAGCCCGGCTGCGGCGGCGAGTATGCGGCCGCCCATCCCGTCTTCCTGCACAGCGTTTTCCTCCGTGAACTCCGTGTTGGCTGGCACGAAAGTCGAGTCCGCAGAGCGAGGGACTTTATGGAGGGCTGAGCACGCCCCCAACGCAACAGGCCCCGGTGAATACCGGGGCCTGTGCGAACCATGGTCCTTGCCCTGCGGGACTACCTGGACCAGAAGTTAAGGTCCTCGAAAAACCCCTTAACGCCGTCCAGCCAGGAGTGAGCCTGCGGGCTGTGCTTGGTACCGCCAGCCTGGGTGGACTCCTCGAACTGGCGCAGGAGCTGCTTCTGCTCCTTGGTCAGGTTGATCGGCGTCTCTACCACCACGCGGCAGATCAGGTCACCGACCCCGCCGCCATGCACGGACTTCACGCCCTTGCCACCGACCCGGAACTGCTTGCCGGTCTGGGTCTCCGCGGGGACCTTCAGCTTGACCCGGCCATCCAGCGACGGCACTTCCAAATCGCCGCCCAGAGCGGCCGTGGCGAACGACACCGGCACCTCGCAGTGCAGATCCGAGCCCTCGCGCCGGAACAACTTGTGCGGCTTGACCCGCACCTGCACGTAGAGATCACCCGGCGGGCCGCCGTTCATGCCGGCCTCGCCCTGGCCTCCCAGGCGGATGCGGTCACCGCTGTCCACCCCGGCCGGGATCTTCACGTCCAGGGTGTTCTGCTCCTGCACTCGACCCTTGCCGTGGCAGGACTTGCAGGGGCTCGAGACGACCTTGCCCGCACCCTCGCAACGCGGGCAGGTCTGCTGCACCGAGAAGAAACCCTGCTGGATGCGCACCTGGCCGACCCCATTACAGGTCGGGCAGGTCTCCGGCGAGGTCCCCGGCTCGGCGCCCGAGCCATCACAGGCCTCGCAGCTGACGGTGGTCGGGATACGGACCTTCACCTCGGTGCCGAACACGGCCTCTTCCAGGGTCAGGTCCAGGTTGTACTGCAGGTCGGAGCCACGATAGGCCCGCTGCCCGCGGCCGCCCCCGCCACCTCCGAAGATATCGCCAAAGATGTCCTCGAAGATGTCACTGAAGTTGGAGGCCCCGGCGCCCCCGCCAAAACCCCCGGCCGAGCCGTCCACGCCGGCATGGCCGTAACGGTCGTAGGCGGCGCGCTTCTGGTCGTCGCTGAGGACGTCATAGGCGGCGCGCGCCTCCTTGAACTTGGCCTCAGCCTCCGCATCCCCGGGGTTGCGGTCGGGGTGGTGCTTCATCGCCAGGCGGCGAAAGGCCTTCTTGATATCGGCGGCCGAGGCGTCCTTGGAGACGCCCAGCACCTCGTAATAGTCGCGTTGTGACATGGTCATTCCCTGCTGATTCGTGCGCGCGAACGCGGAATGCCTTCACGCAAACGCCCGGAGTCACGAGTACCCCGGGCGCGGCGTTCAAACAGTTCCGGCGGGACGCCATAGCGTCCCGCCGGCTGCGGCATCAGCCCTGCTTTTTCTGGTCGTCGTCGACTTCCTCGAACTCGGCGTCCACGACATCGTCGCCCTGCGGGCCACCCTCGGCCTGCTCGGCCCCGGCCTCGCCCGCGGCGTCCGCGCCCTGGGCATAGGCCTTCTCGGCCAGCTTGCCGGAGACCTCGGCCAGCTTCTGCGCGGCCTGCTCGATCACCTCGGGGTCGTCGCCTTCCATCGCGGTCTTGGTCTCGGCCACCGCCGACTCGATCGCGGTGCGCTCGTCGTCGGAGACCTGATCTGCCAGATCCTTCAGGGACTTCTCGGCCGAATGCACCAGGCCATCGGCCTGGTTGCGCGCCTGGACCAGCTGCTGGAACTTCTTGTCGTCCTCGGCGTGGGCCTCGGCGTCCTTGACCATCTGTTCGACTTCCTCGTCGGACAGGCCGGAGGAGGCCTTGATGACGATCTTGTTCTCCTTGCCGGTCGCCTTGTCCTTGGCCGAGACGTTCAGGATGCCGTTGGAGTCGATGTCGAAGGTGACCTCGATCTGCGGCACACCACGCGGCGCGGCCGGGATGTCCTGCAGGTCGAAGCGACCCAGCGACTTGTTGGCGCTGGCCATGTCGCGCTCGCCCTGCAGCACGTGCACGGTCACCGCCGTCTGGTTGTCCTCGGCGGTGGAGAACACCTGATTGGCCCGGGTCGGGATCGTGGTGTTCTTCTCGATCAGCTTGGTCATCACGCCACCCATCGTCTCGATCCCGAGCGACAGCGGGGTCACGTCCAGCAGCAGCACGTCCTTGACGTCGCCACCCAGCACGCCGGCCTGCACCGCGGCACCGACCGCAACGGCCTCGTCCGGGTTCACGTCCTTGCGCGGCTCCTTGCCGAAGAACGCCTGCACCGCTTCCTGCACCTTGGGCATGCGGGTCTGGCCACCGACCAGGATCACGTCGTCCACCTCAGAGGCGGACAGACCGGCATCCTTCAGCGCGACCTTGCACGGCTCGATGGAGCGCTTGACCAGGTCATCGACCAGGCTTTCCAGCTTGGCGCGGGTGATCTTCAGCGCCAGGTGCTTGGGGCCGGTGTTGTCGGCGGTGATGTACGGCAGGTTCACCTCGGTCTGCTGGCTGGAGGACAGCTCGATCTTGGCCTTCTCGGCGGCCTCCTTCACGCGCTGCATCGCCAGCGGATCGCCCTTGATGTCGATGCCCTGGTCCTTCTTGAACTCGTCGACCAGGTAGTCGATCAGGCGATTGTCGAAGTCCTCGCCACCGAGGAAGGTGTCGCCGTTGGTCGCCAGCACCTCGAACTGGTGCTCGCCATCCACCTCGGCGATCTCGATGATCGAGACGTCGAAGGTACCGCCACCCAGGTCGTACACGGCGATCTTGCGATCCCCGCGCTGCTTGTCCATGCCATAGGCGAGCGCGGCCGCGGTCGGCTCGTTGATGATGCGCTTGACCTCGAGCCCGGCGATCTTGCCAGCGTCCTTGGTCGCCTGACGCTGGGAGTCGTTGAAGTACGCCGGGACGGTGATGACTGCCTCGGTGACCTCTTCGCCGAGATAGTCCTCGGCGGTCTTCTTCATCTTCTGCAGCACGCGGGCGGAGATCTCCGGCGGGGCCATCTTCTTGCCCTGCACCTCGATCCAGGCGTCACCGTTGTCGGCCTTCACGATGTTGTAGGAGACGAGCTTGATGTCCTTCTGGACCTCGTCTTCCTGGAACTTGCGACCGATCAGACGCTTGGAAGCGAACACGGTGTTCTGGGGGTTGGTGACCGCCTGGCGCTTCGCGGACTGGCCAACCAGCACCTCGCCGTCGTCACTGAACGCGACGATGGACGGGGTGGTGCGGGTGCCTTCCGCGTTCTCGATGACCTTGGCCTGGTCGCCTTCCATTACGGCGACGCAGGAGTTGGTGGTCCCGAGGTCAATACCAATGATCTTGCCCATGACTGAAATCTCCTGATGCGAAAAATTTTGCGCTGCAGAGAGCGTTTCTCTGCCAACTTGTACGGGAATCTGGGGCCCCGGGCCGGGTTTTCAAGGGGCCGCGTGTCCGATACCCCGAAAACCGGCCCGAAAAGACGGTGTCAGGCGCTCTCGTCGATGCTCGGCGAGGTTGGCGCCTTGGAGACCACCACCATCGCCGGGCGCAGCACGCGGTCCTGCAACCGGTACCCCTTCTGCATGGTGGCCACCACGGTGTTCGGCGGGTTCTCCGGGTCTTCCTGCATGGACATCGCCTGGTGACGCTCCGGATCGAAGCGCTGGCCGGTCGGGTCCTCGGACTGGATGCCGAACTTCTCGAACACCCGGGTCAGGTTCTTCAGGGTCAGCTCGGCGCCCTCGATGATGCGCTCGACATCCTTGGACTCGCGCGCCGCCTGCAGCCCCAGTTCCAGCGAGTCGCCCACCTCCAGCATTTCGGCAGCGAACTTCTCCATTGCGTACTTGTGCGCGTTCTCCAGCTCGCGCTCGAAGCGGCGGCGCTGGTTCTCCAGCTCGGCCTGGGCTCGCAGGGCCTGGTCGCGGCGCTCTTCGGCCAGGGCCTCGAGCTCCTGCAGCCGATCATCCGTGCCACCCTCGGCCTCGGGGGCCTCGTCGTTCCGGGTCTCGAGTTCTTCCGGCTGTTCCTGGGATTCCCGCTGTTCGGACATGCTGGCCTCGCAAATCAATGAAAAACAAAATCGCCCGCCGCGCCGATCACCGGCGGACAGGGTGGATTGGGTTGTCTATCTGGATGCTGGGGGCATTCCCCCCGGTTTCAAGGGGCCGCTACTTCGAATCATCCACCGGGTGATCGCCCAGCGCCGAGCCCAGCAGGCGGGCCGTCACGTCCACGATCGGGATCACCCGGTCGTAGGACATCCGCGTGGGACCGATCACCCCGAGCACGCCCACCACCTCGCCGTCGACACTGTAGGGCGCAGTCACCACCGAACAGTTCTCGAACCAGTCGAGCCCCGATTCGCGGCCGATGAAGATCTGCACCCGGTCGCCGCGGATGCACTGGTCGAGGATGCCGAGAATCTCCTGCTTCTCGTTGAAGGCCTCCAGCAACTGGCGCAGGCGAGCCATGTCCGCCAGCTCCTCGTAGCCGAGCAGGTGGGTCTGGCCGGCCACGACCACATCGTCCGGGTCCTCGTCGCCCACCGCCTTCTCGCCCAGGTCGATGGCCGCCAGCATCATTGCGTCCAGGTCGTCGCGCACGTCACGCATCTCGCGCAACAGCTCGGCGCGCACCGCATGCAGGCTCTTGCCGGCCAGATGGGCATTCAGGTAGTTCGCCATGCGCTGCAGTTCGTCCTGGCTGAAGTCACGGTCCAGTTCCAGTACCCGGTTCTGCACCTCCTTGCCATCGATCACCAGGATCGCAAGGATGCGGCCCTCGCCCAGGCGCAGGAACTCGATCTGACTGAGCGCCACGTTGCGATGCCGCGGCAGGCGCACCATCCCCGCCATGCGCGTGACCCGCGACAGCAGGTTGCTGGTGGCGTCCATCAGGTCCTGGGTGCTGGCACTCGGATCGAACCCCGACTGGATCGCACGGATATCCTCCGGCGAGGGATTGCGCACCTCCAGCAGGCTGTCGACGAACAGCCGGTAACCGGCCGGGGTCGGGATGCGTCCGGCCGAGGTATGCGGCGAGTGGATCAGCCCCATATCCTCGAGATCCGCCATCACGTTGCGCACGGTGGCCGCGCTCACACTGAGGCCAGAGGTCCGGGCCAGGGTGCGCGAACCGACGGGCTGGCCATCCCGGATATAGCTCTCGATCAGGGTCCGCAACAGGGTGCGGGCCCTGGCGTCCAGATTGATCGTTGCGTTTTCCATGGATCGTCAGCGCTCCACTCGGTCGAGTGCTTAAAGGGTTCAGTCTTGGATCGTGCAGGAATCAGGTCAAGAAACCCCGGGTGCAGTCGCGGTCCCTTTTCCGGATAATGCCGGCATGATGCCAGACTTCAACAAGGTCGGACTGGTCGGCAAGTCCAGCGACTCGCGTACCGCGCCCCTGGTCGCGACCCTGGTGGGTCTGCTGCAGGAGCGCGGCCGCCAGGTCTTCATGGAACAGGAGATCGACGGCTTCGAGCGGCCGGACAGCGTCGGGCTCCTGCCGCTGGACGAGCTGGCCCACGCGGTAGACCTTCTCATCGTGATCGGCGGCGACGGGACACTGCTGGCCACGGCCCGCGTCACCGCGGATGCCGACACCCCGCTGCTGGGGATCAACCTCGGCCGGCTCGGCTTCCTGGTGGATGTCTCCCCCGACACCGCCCCGGAGGAACTGGGCGAGGTCCTGGATGGCGCCTTCGAGCGCGAACCCCGGGCCATGCTCGAGGCCGAGCTGATCCGCGACGGCGTCACCATCCACCGCGGGATCGCCCTGAATGACGTCGTCCTCCACGTGCTGAGCGTGGTGCGCATTATCGAATTCGACACCGCGATCGACGGCATGGACGTCGGACGCCTGCGGGCCGACGGCCTCGTGATCGCGACCCCCACCGGTTCCACCGCCTACGCGCTGTCCGCCGGCGGGCCGATCCTGACCCCGCAGCTGGACGCGATGGTGCTGGTGCCGGTCTGCCCGCACAGCCTGAATCACCGCCCGCTGGTCGTCAGCGGCCGCTCCACCATCGAGATCCGCCTGTCCAGCGGCAGCCGCTCGCCAGCCCAGGTCGCACTGGATGGCCAGGAGAACGTGGACTTCGCCCCCGGCGACCTGCTGCGCATCCATCGCCGCGAACAGGCCCTGACCCTGATCCACCCCCGCGAACACCACTTCCTGCGCGTGCTCCGCACCAAGCTGCGCTGGGGCGAGCAGCCCTGATCCCATGTTGCATCTGATCAGCATCCGCGACTTCGCGATCATCGACCGGCTGGAACTGGAGCTGGACACCGGCCTGAGCGCCCTGACCGGCGAGACCGGGGCCGGCAAGTCCATCCTGATCGACGTGATCGGCCAGCTACTGGGCGACCGCGCGGATGCCGGCATGGTGCGCGAGGGTGCCGAACAGGCCGATCTGTCGGCCGAGTTCGCCCTGCCCGCCAAGGGCCCGGCCAGCGCCTGGCTGGCCGAACAGGACCTGGCCGAGGCGGACGACGAAAGCGTCCTGCTGCGCCGCGTGCTGACCCGCCAGGGAAAGAGCCGCGCCTGGATCAACGGGCGCCCGGTCGCGGTGGGTCAGCTGCGCACCCTGGGCGAATGGCTGGTGGACATCCACGGCCAGCACGCGCATCAGCAGCTCTTGCAGCGCGATACCCAGCGCCACTGGCTGGACGGCTTCCTCGACGGCAACCCGACGCGCGATGTCCGCGAGGCCTACCGCGCCTGGCGCGCTGCGGCGAGCGCTCTGGACCAGGCACGCGAGGCCCAGGCCGACACCTCCGACCGCCTCGACCTGCTGCGCTTCCAGAGCGGAGAACTGGCCGAGCTGGCCCCGGTACAGGACGAATACCCCCGACTGCTGACCGAACAGAACCAGCTCGCCCACGGCACCGAGGTACTCACCGCCCTCCAGACCGCCAGCCAGCAGATCGAGGAGGACAGCGGGCTGGACACGCAGCTGGGCCAGGTCCTGCACGCCCTGCAGGACGCCGCGCAACACGACGAACGGGTCAGTCCGGCGGTCGAGCTGCTGGAATCCGCCCGCATCCAGATCGATGAGGCCGGCGACCACCTGCGCCGCCTGGCCGACGGCATCGAGCTGGACCCGGAACGCCTCGCCGAGCTGGATACTCGCGTCAGCGAATACCTGCGCCTGGCGCGCAAGCACCGGATCGACCCCGAGGCCCTGCCGGGCCTGTTCGATGAACTGCAAACGGAACTGGATGCCCTGGAAAACGGCGATCAGACCGTTGAGGCCCTGGAGGCGCGCGAACAGCAGACCCGCGCGGCCTTCGATACCGCTGCCACGAAACTCACTCAGGCCCGCCGGAAGGCCGCCAGCCGCATCGGACAGTCGGTCACCGAGACCATGCAGGAACTGGGCATGGCTGGCGGCCACTTCGAGATCGGGGTCGAGCCCGCCGACAAGCCGCAGGCCCACGGCGTGGACCACATTGAATTCCGCGTGGCCGCGAACCCCGGTGCTGCGCCGCAGCCGATGGCCAAGGTCGCTTCCGGCGGCGAGCTCTCGCGCATCGGGCTGGCGCTACAGGTACTGGCCAGCGAGCAGCAGACGGTGCCCACGCTGATCTTCGACGAGGTCGACAGCGGCATCAGTGGCGCGGTCGCCGAGGTGGTCGGGCGCAAGCTGCGCAGCCTGGGCGAGCGCCATCAGGTCCTGTGCGTGACCCACCTGGCCCAGGTCGCCGCCCAGGCGCACCACCAGCTGGAGGTACAAAAGAGCCACGCCAAGGACGGCACCCGCACCGCGATCCAGCCGCTGGACGACGAACGCCGCGTGGAGGCCCTGGCCCGCCTGATCGGCGGCACCCAGCTCACCGAGACCACCCGCACCCACGCCCGCGAACTCCTCGCCTCCGCCGGCTAGGGAGACGCTGATTTAATCGCACGTCCGCGCTCGAGTCGCTTTTGCGTGCGAACAAGGCGCGGTGACTGCCGTGCAGTCATTCTGCACAAGGGAGCCGCAACGCAGTGCGCGCGCAAAAGCGGCCGAGCCCTCACTTTCAATGGCTTGCGGGGTTGGTGCCCCCTGTTCCCCGATCCTGCGTTGCGCCGCTTGCGGGTAGAACCACTACCCGCTGCACGACGCGCCTTGTCTCGGAAAACAGGGGGCACCAACGCGGACGTGCGATTAAATCAGCGTCTCCCTAGCGCCTCCCCGGAACCACGAAATACCAGGGAAACCGTAGGATGCGATGAGCGCAGCGAATCGCATCGTTCAAGACGTGGCACTCACCCCATGCTCCACCCGATGCGATCCGCTGCGCTCATCGGCATCCTACCGCTCACGGACCGTGCCCCCGGCGTCCCAGGACTGCGTAATGAGCACGCCGTACGGATCAAGTCCTCGCCGGCCAGGCCCCATCCGGCAGGTAGCGCGCATCGGGCGGCAATTGCGGCATCCAGTACACCCACAAGGCCCGCGGACCCTCCTGCGTTCGGGCGGGAACCAGCGCGCGGCGATACTCTCCGCGGCCGTCCGCGCGCACACCTTCGAGGGCATCGATCAGTGGCAGGGTCCGCGCGGGGTCCGGGAGGCGGATCCATTCCCCATGGACTTGTTCGCGGACGGCCCCGGCCGGTCCGGCTGACGCGGGCGTGCGGACGAGCCTCTGGCGGCCCGCATCGCGCACGGGGTCGGCACCCGCCTCCAGAAGGATGCTTGCGCCCGGGAGCTGCACCGCCGGATAGCCCACGGGCAGATCAAAGATCGCTCCGGCGATCGATGCGGTGCGTATCTTGATCGCGCGCTCGCAGAATGCACGGTGGTTGGCAAAACCCCGCTTGAGCCTCCCGTAGACGAACAGGTCCACCACCGCCGGCATGGCTACTCCCGCGGCAGACGGACCACCGGGCGCCACAGGCGCGCGGACTCGGGCACCTCGCCGGGCCAGTCCACCACGTAGTCGATCAGTGGCAGGTCCGGGGCGTCCTGCTCGCGGATCACGCGCCCGGCCACTGACACGCGGGCGCGGCGGACCGTCTCCGGATCGCCGCTCAGCAGCGGATGCCAGGCTGGCAGAGGGTGGCCCTCGAAGCGCAGCCGGTAGGCGCAGGTCGGTGGCAGCCAGTGATAGTGCGGCAGGTCCTTCCGGGTCAGCTGGATGCAGTCCGGCACGAAGTCGCGGCGGTTCGCGTAGTCGGAGCAGTAGCCGGTCTCGCAGTCGAGCAGATCGCAGGCCAGCCAGGTAAAGGCCAGCTCGCCCGAGTCCTCGTCTTCCAGCTTGTGCAGGCAGCAGCGCCCGCAGCCATCGCACAGGGCCTCCCACTCGGCATGGGTCAGGCTCTCGAGCGGGCGCTCCCAGAACGGGCGGTCATCCGTCGGGTTCGACTCACTCATGATCCCCGTGATCCTCGCCCAAGCGGCGCCGCCCCTCGTCGCGCAGGCGCTCCACCGTCTGCCCCCAGCGGTCCTGGGTGACGTAATGCATCAGCACGCGGCCGCGCCGCGGGACCAGGATGGCCAACCCCTCCTCGGGGTAGAGCCAGTAACTGTGATCGGAGTCGATACGCAGCCGCTCGCGCGGCTCGCCGAAGCGCTCGGTGATCAGGTCCTCGGTCCATTGCGCGCGGGGGATGTAGCTCATCTCGACGATCGGCACGTTGCCCAGCGAGGTCAGGGCATTGTCGCTCAGCCCGTAGCGCCGGGCGCCACTGGGCATCGGGCGCTCGGAGGTGACTTCGGACTGAATCCGGTCCAGCGCGGCCTCGTCCAGATCCGGGCGCAGGATCAGGTTGGCCTCGAACGGCGGGATGCGCGCGTTCACGTAATAGGCCTCCAGCGAACGCGAGCCGTCCGCGTCCACGAACAGGCGGATGTCCGGCACCGGAAGACGGTGCATCAGATCCGCCATGGTGGTCTCGCCCAGCACGACCCCCAGCACCCGGGTGCGCTGACGGTCCCCCACCTCGATCTGCCAGGGCAGATCGGAGAACTGCTGGCTGCGCATCCCGCCGGGGTTGGAATAGACCCACATGGCCAGGGCCAGGATGACCCCCATCACCACCAGCCCGATGATCCAGCGTATGCCCATTCCGCGATTCCCCTCGAGACAACGTGTAGCCCGCCCGTGGCGGGCGCTGTGCGGCGCCTCGTATAATGCGGCGCTCGCCCGACGACCGGATAACAGCCCACCATGTTCGCACGTTTGTCTGCCTGGATCACCGCCCGCTCCGTCCCCGGCGAAAGCAGCGGGCGCATCCTGGTCCTGGCCCCGCGGGCCACTCTGGAGACCGCCGCCGACTGGCTGCAGGAGCTGGCCGGGTCCGTCGGCCCCATCGCCCTCGGCGTCACCGACTGTGGCCAGGACCGCGAGGCCGAGGACCTGATCGACGGCCTCCCGGCCCTGGCGATGCGCCCCGAACTGGCCGCCACACGTCTGGCGCGCCTGCAACCGCGCGCCATCGTGGTCATCGGCCCCCTGCACGCTGGCGATCTGGACCTGGGACCCGCCCTCGGCGCGGTCCACGTGCCACGCATCTGGATCAATGCCGAGGGTGACGGCGCGGCAGGCGTCGGATGGAATGCGGTCTTCGCTGCACGCGAGGCCGCTACCCCCTCCGGCCCGATCGAGGTGATCGGCGATCCGATCGCCGGCGCGGTGGAACTGCCGCCCGCGCCATCCGGAGATGACGGGTTCTGCGAGCGTTTTCGCGAGTACCACGAGAAGGGTCACCCGATCCTGCTGGCACCCAATACTGGCCCGGGCGAGGAGGCCTTCGCCTTCGCCGTGTTGTTCGCGGTCCTGCGCAAGAGCGCCGCCATCCTGCTGCTGGCCCCGGCCGACCCGGCACGCCACGAGCCGGTCTATCGCGACGCGATCAAGTACTCCCTGCCGATCATCCGCCACAACCGCTTCATGACGTCCTTCGTGCCGCGCAAGAACCGGGTCTACTACATCGAGGACCCGGAGACCCTGCACGCCGCCTACACCTGCGCCGACGTGACCCTGCCGGGTGGCACCCTGGCCGCCAGCGAGACCCCTCCGGACCTGGGTCTGCCACTGGCCTGTGGCAGCGCGGTGATCTGCGGCCCCGCGCAGCACGAGCGCCATCCGGACGCCGCCACCCGGCTGCGCATCGCGGCCGAACACACCGGCCTGGTCGCCCGCGGCGAGGACCCCGAACAGGTGGCCGAAGAGGTGCTTGCCCGCCTGGCGGAAGGGATTGATCGGCAGGCTCGCCGCGAGCATCTGGCGGCATGGCAGGCGCGACAGGCCGGCGCCCGCGAGGCTGTTCAAGCCCGCCTGCAAGGCTTGCTCGGCACCTCCTGACGCCTTCCTGGATGGGCTTCCGGTGGAGTGCAACTAATTGATCTATAATTCGGTCGTAGGGTTGCAACCGAAAACCATAACGAGTTCGAAACGATGATCGACGGCAGCACCTCCCTCGCGGGCATTCAGAAGGGCATGACCAGCATGCGCCAGCAGGCACATACGGTGGCCACCGAGAATGCGGGCAGTCGCGAGGGCATGGGCGCCCAGGTCGGCATGATCGCCAGCCAGAATCAGATCGAGGCCTCGGTGAAGACCCTGCAGGCCGAAGATCGAATGATCGGCTCACTGCTGGATGTGCGCGCCTGAATCCAGGCGACAAGACCACGTAACGATCAGAGGGCTCGACGAGTCACACGATGGAAGTCCCAGTCTCCAACCCCTCAGCTGCAGTACCGATCGGCACACGCCCGACCGGAAGCGACCGGCTGGGCCTGGGCCAACTCTCCACCCCGGCGGATTTCGAACGCCCGCTGAACGATCCGGAGGCCGGCGCGGCCCGCCGGCCGCTCGAAGACCGCCCGGAACAGGACGACAACCGGCGCGGTGATGCCGAGCAGGATCAGGGGCTGGCCTTCCCGCGATCGGACCAGGAGATGGCCTCCCGCGCCCGCGTGGCGGCCCAGATCGAGGCGTTCCGCAGCGGCAATGATTCCGCCGAGGCCATGCCGGCGGACGGCGGCCCGCTGAGCGGTGGTGGTGTCGAGGCCCTGCGCCGTCGCGTGGAACTCGCGGTCAGCCTGGCCGGCCCGGCCGAAGAGCCGCGCCGCGAACTGAACGTAGTGATCTAGCCCAACACCAACCGCAACGCCCTGCCCCTTTCTCAGTCTCAGGGACACCCCAGCGCGAGCGCCCGACCGACCCGCTATTGCAGACGGGGCGACGAATGGCCCTGCAACCACTCCTGCGCACGCTCACCGGCGTGCAGGCGCTGCTCCGGACTCAGCTCGCGAGCGACCCGCTCGCGGTGCCGCGCGGCGCTCGCAACCCCCATCTCCGCCGCAATCGCATACCACTTGAACGCCGACACGTCGGACCGCTCCACGCCCTCGCCCATCGCGAACAGACGCGCGAGATTGGCCGCCCCACGCCCCTCACCGGCCTCGGCCGCGAGCAGGTACCACTGTGCCGCCTGTTCCGGGTCCTGCGGCAGGCCCCGGCCCTCGTCGAACTTGAGCCCCAGATTGAACATGGCCTGGGCGTTCCCGCGCTCGGCGGCAATATGGAACCAGCGCGCGGCCTCGTTGGGATTCGCCTCCGGCCCATCACCCTGCTCGAACAGCACCGCCAGGTTGAAGGCCGCATCCGGAAAGCCGGCTTCGGCTGAGCGCTGGTACCACTGCGCGGCCTCGAGCGGATCCCGGGGCAGGTACTGCCCCTCATCCAGCAGCACGCCAAGATTAAACGCGCACTGCGGATCACCCGCCTCGGCACCCTGGCGCCAAAGGGTCATCGCAGCGTCATGTTCGCCCCGGGCCCAGGCCGAGCGGGCCTGATCGAGGAGGGGGTCGGGTTGGGAGGATTGCGCCATCACTACGGTCCGTGAATTGCCTGGGCGTCACTGTAGCGGTGGGTTCGTGATGCGTCGACAAACCGCACGGGGATACGTGATGAGCGCCACGATCGCCTCACCGAAACGGTGGAGTGTGATGAACTTCTCGCAACATATGAGGGGGTATTCCGGTCAACTGGATTGAACGTCATTTTTCCGTTCACATTCACCCCGGATACACAGGAGTTTCCATGAAACATTCCACCAAGATCCTGGCCGCCATGGCCATCGCACCCCTCGTCTTCCTGATGGGCTGCTCCGACGGCGACATGGGCATGGACGAGTTCGAAGAGCAACAGATGCAGGAACAGCCCGAGACCGGTGAAGGCGGCATGCAGAGCGCCCCGCCACCCCAAGACGGCATGCAGCAACAGCAGCCGCCGGAAGGCGAGATGCAGCAGCCCCCGATGGATGACGGCATGGACGAGCAGGGCGGCTCCCTGGAACCCGAGGGTGACGACCGCCTCTGATCCTGCCCCGGATCCATCACCCAGGCGACCAGCTGGCGCTGGTCCGCCACAAAAAAGCCCCGACACGCTGCGCGTGCCGGGGCTTTCACGTACTGCAGGGCAGGAAATCAGTTGCTGAAGGTGTCTTCCATCTCGTCGCCGGCATCCTCCATCGAATCGCCCGCATCGTCCATGGCGTCATCGATGTTCTCGCCGGCCTCTTCCGCCGGGCCCTGATTGTCACACCCCGCGAGGGTGGCACTGCCCAGCGCCATCATCAGGGCAAGCATCAGGATCGTCAGTCGCGATTTCCACATGGTGTTCTCCTTTACCGTAAGGGTCCTTTCTCGCTTCGCCCCCAGTACCCGACAGTTACCCGTCGAACCGGGGACACTCGGGGCGTTCGACCGGGAAGCCCAACATACGATCCGTCTTGCCGGAAACCCGCCCTCCAGAATGTGACGGGCTGCCGATTCCGGTTCCCCCATACAAGAAGACCGCACCCGAGAGAGGTGCGGTCTGCGTTTCAAGAGACACCGACTCAGAACCGGTGCGTCAACCCCACCGAGAACGTACGCGGTTCGTTGGGCCGGGCACCGTCCGGGGAGCGGGAGATGATTTGTTGCTCATCCAGCACATTGCTCACCCGGGCATAGAGGTCGGTGTTCCTGCCCAGGGGATACTGGCTCACCAGGTCGATCGTGGTCAGCGACTCGGTGCGGTCGAATGCGCCCGTGCTCCGGTTACAGCCATCGCTATTGCAGGTCGCGTCGATGTACTTCACGACCGCGTAGTGGTTCCAGCCACTCGCGTGCTCGAGGCCCCCTCGCAGGCTGAACTGGTAGCGCGGGACCCCCTGCAAGCGATCGCCCTCTTGCTGCCCCGAGGCCGGGTTGTCCGCGCTGGCCTTGGCGCTGGTGTAGGTGTAGCTGGCCTCCAGGGGCGCGTGGAAGGATCCCAGGTCCATCCCCGTGGAGGCCCGCAACTCCAGTCCGGAGATGACCGCCTCCCCGGTCGTGAAGGTCCCGGAGGTGGAACCGTCCGAGCAGGGCGTCGCCACCGAGCAGTTCTGCACGAAGTCGGAGAAATCGCTGTAGAAACCAATCGCCTCGACAAACGCATGGTCGCCCTGATACCGGGCGCCCAGTTCCCAGTTCGTGCTGGTTTCCGGGTCCTGGTCTTCGGTCGCACCGCCCCCCAGGGGAGCAAACCCACGGTGAACCCCCGCCAGGAGTTGCCAGCGGTCCGTGAAGTCGTAGGTTAGCGAGGCCCCGGGCAGCCAGACGCTGCTCGAATTGGAGCGCCGCGAATCCACGACGTTTCGCTGCGTATCGGCATACTGGGTCCGCGAGGTCTCGACATCCTCGTAGCGCAGCAGCAGGTTCGCGGTCAGCCGGTCACTCACGTACCACTCGTCGGCGAGCCAGAAGCTCCAGGCCTGCGCATCCTCGAAGCGGTTGTTGCTGCCCGTCGGCTGGATGGTCTCCTGATAGACGAGGGAACCGTTCACCTGATCGTAGATGTCGTCCGGCTGGAAGCGGTCCATCTCGTCCTGGTGATAGCGGACACCCGCACGCAACCAGTGCTCCCCGAGGTCCATGCCCAGTTCGGTCTGGATACCCTCGGAGACATATTCGCGGTTGTTGTTGCGGTAGGTCAGCCCCGCCACATCGTCCTCGCCCCGGAGGATTCGTTGCGCGGTCGCATCGCCCCGATTGGCGTCGTCAATGAACGCGCCACCCCCGCCCAGCTTGAACCAGTTTCGGGCGAATTCGTTGCGGTACAACGTGGTGGCCATGCGCACGCGCTCGGACCAGTCGATGTCGTGCGTGACGCTCAGACCGAGGTGGTCGTTCTCCATCTGATCGACCCCGGACAGGCCATAGCGCCGATTGGGATCACGCGCGAAATCCGCGTCGGTCAGGCCAAGATAGGTCTCGTTGGACGTTTCCTCCGAGTACTGGACCTTGGCCTCGATGCTCTGGCGCTCGCCATCCCAGCGCAGCTTGCCGACATAGTCCTGGATGTCGTAGCCGGTATCGCGGTGGCTGCGATCGATATCCTTGAAGCCGGCCCCGTTGCGCTGGACGGTCTCGACCATGTAGCTCCAGTCACCGGAGCGATCCCCGAACATCGCGTGCACGTCGGTGCCGCCCCGATCGTTCACCACCGTCTCGATGGAACCTCCGCGTTCCCGGGGGATGGGCGTGGACACCAGATTGATCACACCCCCGGTGGTCTGCGGCCCGTGGCGCAACAGCGGGGCCCCCTTGAGCACTTCGATCTCGTTGATCCGCATCGTGGTCGGGAAATAATAGGCCGCCGGGTTGGAATACGGTGCCGGGGCAATCAGCACGTTGTCCTCCATCAGGGTCACCTTGCTGCTGCGCCCCGGAGGCGCCGCACGGATCCCGATATTGGGGCGCAGACCCGCCCCGTCTTCCTCCTGCACATACACGCCAGGCACGGTCTTGAGCGCCTGGTGGATGTCCGTGGTCCCTTCGGTTTCCAGCTGTTCGCGACCCACCACGGCCGCCGAGCCGGGCAGCCGCTGCGTCGCGGTCACGTCTCCGAGGATTTGCACCGGCGCCAGCCGGGCCTCGGTTCCGGATTCGGCTGTCGGGGCAGCCTCGTCGGCATGGAGCGTGGGAATCCCCACGGCCCCGGCAATTGCGAGTACGACGGCACGTCGCCTCCATACCCCGGAGTTGCGCGAGTGGTCGGCGGGTCGTGCGATTCGGCGGCTTGCCAGATGGTTTCGAGCCATGGTTGTCTCCCTTGAGTTGACCAGCATCAACACCGCCACGGACGCCGGGGCGCCGCGGATCGGTGGCGGATTGGAGGCTGGCTGAGGGAGGGACTCCCCTGGCTGGCAGGTGCCACGGTGTGGACCGCGGCCGGTGTTTCACGGGGTTTACTTGGTCAGGATCAGCTTGTCGTTGGCGGTCCGGCGCAGGGTGTACCACTCGCCGCGGTGGCAGATGCGGATCTTCCGCGCGGGGCCCAGCAGCTGCTCGCTGGCAATCTCGCACGGACCCGGACCCTGGCGGACAGCCGGCTTGCCGGGTGGATGCGTTCCGGAATTCATTGTTCCCCCTCCGGTTCGGAGACGAAGGCCATGCGGCTCACCCCGGACTGGCGCACCTCGGCCATCACCCGGGCCAGGCGTTCGTAACGCGTGTCACGATCCGCGCGCAGATAGATCGCGATGTCCGGTTGTGTCTCCAGCGCCTCGCGCAGGCGCGCCGGGAGACGCTCCAGCGAGACCGACTCGTTGTTCCAGTACAGGTCGCCGCTTCCGTCCAGGGACAGCGTCACGCTGTCCGGCAGCTCGTCCACCGGCTCGCTGGTGGCCTGAGGAAGATCCAGATCCACCGAGTGGGTAATCACCGGTGCCGTGATGATGAAGATCACCAGCAGCACCAGCATCACATCCACCAGCGGGATCACGTTCATGTCCGACATTGGTTCGCTGGTGTCGCCCATGCGTCCGAAGGCCATGGCTTAGCCCTCCTGGTGCAGGCCGTCGTCCGGCAGTGCATGCGGATCGGTGCGACGGTCACGCGCCTCGCGAGCATTGCCGGGCTTCAGGTCAGAGTGCATCAGCAGCGCATGCACATCGTGTGCAAAGGCCTCGAAGTCCTGATGCAACAGGCGCTGGGAGCGATTGAAGATGTTGAAGAAGGCCACCGCCGGGATCGCCGCGGCCAGGCCGGCGGCGGTCGCCACCAGGGCCTCGCCGAGCGGACCCGCCACCAGATCCATGGACACCGACGACTCCTGTGAGATGTCGATCAGGGCGCCATGGATACCCCAGACGGTACCGAGGAGTCCGACAAAGGGCGCCAGCGCCCCGACCGAGGCGAACACGATATTGCCGGCCTGCATGCGCAGCAGCTGCCGGTCCATGGCCTGGCGAATCCGTCGCACCACGTGGTCGTCCAGGCGCTGCTCGGCCTTGTCCGAGCCATCGCGCACACCGCGGTAGTCGTCGAACGCGGCAAACGCCTCCTGACCGATCACCGCCAGCGGGCCGCGCTGGTCGTGGATCGCGTCGTGGAAGGCCGGCGCCGTCTGGCTGGCATCGAAGGCCGCCAACGCGGCGCGGTTGTCGCGACGCACGCCAATCAGCGTCAGCAGCTTGCTCGCGGCAATCGCCCAGGTCGCCACGGACATCAGCAGCAGGATCGCGAAGACCGCGACCAGCACCGGGTCACCATGGCGAAACACGTAGAAGACATCGAACTCGTTCATGCAATCATCCCCGGCTGCGCAGCGCTTCATGCGCCGGCCTTGTCATCGAATCGAAAAATCCATCGGTACGAGCACCACGCCCTCCACCGCGCGTCCCCCACGGCGGGCAGGCTCGAACTCCCAATGCTCGATCGCCGCCTCGGCGGCATCGTCCAGGCGCCGGTGGCCGCTGCTCTCCTCCACCGACCAGTCCAGCGGCTGCCCCTGCGCGGAGACCCGGACTCGCAGCAGGACGGTACCCTCCTCCCCTCGGCGCAACGAGATTCGCGGATAGTCCGGCGGCGGGTTATTCAGGTACTCCGCCCCGAACCCCGGCTCCTCGAAGGGCTCGTCCTCTTGGCCCACCGGACCACCAGGGGCCGCCTCCGTCGCCGGCTCCTGGTCTTCGGCCGGCCCGGACGCGCCCGAACGACTCGGTTCTGGCTCCGGTTCTGGCTCCGGTTCTGGCTCCGGTTCTGGCTCCGGTTCTGGCTCCGGTTCTGGCTCCGGTTCTGGCTCCGGTTCTGGCTCCGGTTCTGGCTCCGGTTCTGGCTCCGGTTCTGGCTCTGGCTCTGGCTCTGGTTCCGGCTCTGGTTCCGGCTCTGGTTCCGGCTCTGGTTCCGGCTCTGGTTCCGGCTCTGGTTCCGGCTCTGGTTCTGGTTCTGGTTCCGGTTCTGGTTCCGGTTCCGGTTCCGGTTCCGGTTCCGGTTCCGGTTCCGGTTCCGGTTCCGGTTCCGGTTCCGGTTCCGGTTCCGGTTCCGGTTCCGGTTCCTCAAGTGTCCCGGTCACGGCGTCGGGTTCAACGACCGCCGTTTCTTGCCCGGTCGGGTCAGGCAACACTGCGTCCAGTTCGACCCAGTGTGCCTCCATGCCCCCGCCCCGGGTGCCAGCCAACTCCGGTGCGGCATCACGCATCACCCATAGCGCGCCCAGTATCCCGCCGTGCAGCGCGAAGCTCACGGCCACGCCCAGCGCCAACGCACGACGACTGCCGGAAGGGGATATGGAAAAACGGTGGGTCATGGATGAGCTAGCTCGCCGCAGGACACGAATGTATAGACGCCTTGACCGAAGAGAAGTTAACCCGCTCGCACATCGGCGCGTATGGGTCACGCATCTCCCGGAATCCGACTATCGCGGCTGGTCGGCGGATTGCCAAGTCACTGCCCACGAACAGAGCGCACCCTACCCTTAATGCGAATGGTTTGCAATACCAGTCGCATATGGCGTCATTCGCTCGGGATCGATACGCGGCAGCGCGGGTCAACTTTCCTCGGGTCCAAAACGATAAAACCCGCCCCGGCAACACCGGGGCGGGTCGAAAAAGGCGGCTAGGCCGGCGGTATCGCCGGCCAGGCGCGATCAGTGCTGGTGACCGCCCTCGCCGTGGGCGTGGCCGTGCTCCAGCTCT
The DNA here is from genome assembly GCF_000381705.1 of Thioalkalivibrio sp. AKL7. Taxonomy (NCBI): domain Bacteria; kingdom Pseudomonadati; phylum Pseudomonadota; class Gammaproteobacteria; order Chromatiales; family Ectothiorhodospiraceae; genus Thioalkalivibrio; species Thioalkalivibrio sp. AKL7. Next base: position 45,991 of record NZ_KB906956.1, read on the forward strand.
TCGGCCGAGGCCTCGCGGACTTCGACGATCTCGACGTCGAAGTTCAGGGTCTCGCCGGCCAGCGGATGGTTGCCATCGACCGTGGCGGTGTCGCCCTCGACCTTGGTCACGGTGACCGTCAGCGGGCCGTTCTCGGTCTGCGCCTGGAACTGCATCCCCGGCTCGACGGATTCGACGCCCTGGAAGGCCTCCATCGGGATCTCCTGAACCATGGCGTCGATCTTCTCGCCATAGCCTTCTTCCGGGGAGACCTTCGCCTGGACCTTGTCACCGGCGGCCTTGCCTTCCAGCTCCTTTTCCAGGCCCGGGACAATCTGGCCTTGTCCGTGCAGGTAGGCCAGCGGCTCGCGGCCTTCGGAGCTGTCGATCTTCTCGCCAGCATCGTTGGTCAGGGTGTAGTGGATGGCCACCACGGCGTTCTGCGCGACTTGCATGGGCTTTGCCCTCTTAATACATGAACTTTTAAGGGTAACGCGGAATATCGCTCCACGTCAGGTCCACCCGCCGGACACGCGGTTTCCGGCGGGTGGGTGTCCGCCAGGTCAGGCGGCCTTCTGCAATAGCAGTCGGTTCAACCGGGCGACGAACCCGCTCGGGTCCTCCAGCTGCCCGCCCTCGGCCAGCAGGGACTGCTCGAACAGCAAGGAGGCCAGGTCGTTGAAGTCGTCGCCTTCCGCGGCCTTGAGGCGTGCGACCAGCGGATGGCCCGGGTTGACCTCCAGCACCGGTTTGCCGGAGAAGGTCTCCTGGCCGGCCTGCTTGAGCAATTCCTGCAGGTACAGGGCCATCTCGTGCTCGCCGAGCACGATACAGGCCGGAGACTCCACCAACCGCCGCGAGGGCCGCACGCTCTCCACGCGTTCGCCCAGGGCCTGCTGCAGTCGTTCCGGCAGATCGCCCAGGTCGCCCTCCGCGGCTTGTTCGCCGGTCTCGTCCTTCTGCTCGACGTCCTCGCCGATGATCTTGTCCAGGTCCAGGTCACCCTTGGCAACATTCTTGATGGGCTTGCCGTCGAACTCGCGCAGGTGGGACAGCAGCCACTCGTCGACCCGGTCCGACAGCAACAGGACCTCGATCCCGTGCTTGCGGAAGATCTCCAGGTGCGGGCTGTTGCGCGCGGCGGAGGCATTGTCGGCAGTGATCACGTAGATCGCCTCCTGGCCCTCCTTCATGCGCTCGAGGTAATCCGCCAGCGCGACGTTCTGGGTGTCGTCGCTGTTATGGGTGCTGGCAAAGCGCAGCAACTTGGCGATCGCCTCCAGGTTGGCGAAGTCCTCGCCCGGGCCCTCCTTCAGCACCCGCCCGAAGTTCTGCCAGATCTCGGCGTACGCCTCGGGCTCGTTCTTGGCGATGCTTTCCAGCAGCCCCAGGATCTTCTTCACCGAACCGGAGCGGATCGAGTCCACCAGGCGGTTGTCCTGCAGGATCTCGCGCGAGACGTTCAGCGGCAGGTCCGCCGAGTCCACCACCCCGCGCACGAAGCGCAGGTAGTTGGGCAGCAGCTTGTCCGCGTCGTCCATGATGAACACCCGCTTCACGTAGAGCTTTACACCGTGGCGGGCATCGCGATCCCAAAGGTCGAACGGCGCGCGCTTCGGGATGTAGAACAGCGTGGTGTATTCCTGCCGGCCCTCCACGTGGTTGTGGGTCCAGGCGGCCGGATCCTCGAAGTCGTGCGCGACGTGCTTGTAGAACTCCCGGTATTCCTCGTCGCTGATCTCGCTCTTCGAGCGAGTCCACAGCGCGCTGGCACGGTTCACGGTCTCCCAGTCGTCGGTAGGGTTGCCCTCCTCGTCCTGCTTGCGCATGCGGATCGGGAACGCCACATGGTCCGAGTAGCGCCCGATGATGTGGCGCAGACGCACGGGCTCGAGAAACTCGCCGGAGTCTTCCTTCAGGGTCAGGGTGATCTCGGTCCCGGCCTCGGTGCGCTCGCATGGGGTAATGGTGTATTCACCGTCGCCACGCGACTCCCAGCGGGTACCCGCATCCTGTTCGCTGCCGGCGCGGCGCGTCTCCAGGCGCACGTGGTCGGCGACGATGAACGACGAGTAGAAACCCACACCGAACTGACCAATCAGCTGGGAATCTTTTTTCTGGTCGCCAGTCAGCTTCTCGAGAAACGCCTTGGTACCCGAGCGTGCGATGGTGCCGATATGTTCGACCACCTCGTCCCGCGACATGCCGATGCCGTTGTCGCGCACCGTAACGGTCCGCGCCTCCGCATCCACCTCGACGTCAATCACCAGCTCCGCCGGCTGCGGGATCGCGTCCGGCTGGGCCAGGGCCTCGAAACGCAGCTTGTCACAGGCATCGGCGCCGTTGGAGATCAACTCACGCAGGAAGATCTCGCGATTGGAATAAAGCGAGTGGATCATCAGCTGCAGAAGCTGGCTGACCTCGGTCTCGAAGCGGCGAGTTTCGGTGCTGGGTTCGGTCTGGGTTTCGGTCATGGCGTGCGTGTCCCTTGATTGTTCTCGACACGTCGTAAGGTAGGGTCGCCTGTCCCGTTTTCAAGAACCGCGGCCTGGTAAAGTCCGCCCGCCCCTTCCGGATCCAGCAGTGCCCAGACCGGCGCGAGCAGCTCCGGAAGCTGCTCCTCCAGCTGCCACGGCGGACGCAGCACCAGCATCCCGGAGCCCGCCAGCCCGAGGTGGCGCTCCGGGTCGGCGGCGATACGCAACTCGCTGACCAGCCAGGGATCGTCGAGCTCGGCGCGTAACTGTTCGCGCAGCGGGTGATCCGGCCGGCCTGCGAGAATGGGGTACCAGACCAGGATGATCCCGGTGTTCCAGCGCCGACGGATGGTGGTCACCATCTCCGCCACCTCGCGGTACTCCGACTTGCGCTCGTAGGACGGGTCCAGCAGGACCAGACCGCGGCGTGGCTCCGGCGGAAACAGCGCTCGCGCGGCCTCGCGCGCGTCACGCTTGTGCACATGGCAGCGTGAATCGCCGGCGAGGCGCGTCTGCAGCCGATCATAGGCCTCCGGATGGAGTTCGCACGCGATCAGGCGATCGCGTTCGCGCAACCGCGCCTGAATCAGCAACGGGGACCCCGGATATTCGGTAAGGCGCGGGGGCTTCGGCTGCATCCCCCGCAACGTCTGCAGGAACGTCCGGCCCGCAGATGGCCAGACCGGATCCGCAGACCACAGGCGTGCGATACCGGAGGTGGCCTCGTCGGTCTTGCGTGCCCGCGCGCTGGTCAGGTCGTAACCCCCGGCGCCGGCGTGCAAGTCCACGGCCACGAAGGGTTTCTCGCGCCCGCGCAGCGATTCCAGAACCTGCCAAAGGACCAGGTGCTTGTGGACGTCGGCAAAATTGCCGGCGTGGTAGTCATGTTGGTAGCTGAGCATGCGTCCCTCAAACAAAAAGCCACCGCGAGGGTACCCGCGGTGGCTCAAGAAGGGCAGCCCGGAAGGACCGCCCTCGACCGTGTGAACGGCTTACTGGTTGACCGGCGAGTCCGGATCCAGAAGATACGCCATGACGTGCGCAATCTGTTCCTCGCTGAGGAAGTTGTTGCGTCCGAACCGCGGCATCTTGGTGCACGGGAAGTACTGGTGGGGGTTGGATACCACCTGGTGCACGTAATTCACCACCGAACTGTCATTACCGCGGGTGGCCCCATAACCGGCCAGGCTCGGGCCCAGGGTGCCGTAAAGCTCCTCGGCCGGATCCATCTGATGGCAGGCGTAACAATTACCGCCTGCCTCGCGGGTGCCATGGTCATCGTTTCGATGACCGATACGGTAGCCATACCCGGAGCGCGCCAACTCGGCGCCACGGCGCCAGTTGCCCAGGCGCGGACCACCCGGCGGCTCCTCGTAGCTTTCGCGGGCCATGGCGATCACCTCGCCTGCGGTCCCGGAATCCGGATCGCCCTCGATCGAACAGGCGGCCTGAATGCCATCCTGCACCATGCGATCACGGGCCGACCCACCTTCCTGCGCCTCCTGCTCGAAACGATAACTGTCCGTTTCCAGCACGAGGTAATCTGCCAATTCGTCGGCGCTCATCGCCGTAATGTCGACCTCGCCACTGGTCTCGCCCATCCAGCCATCGCAACCCGCGATCAGCACCGTGGACGCCAGAACGGCCAAGCCCGCCCCAACTGTCTTGTTCCTAAGCATCCCTGATGTCTCCTCTTGCGTCGGCTATTGCCGCTTCTTGCCGATCATCGTGCCGGCGTCTTCCAGGCGTAGGCCCGGCTGCCTCCAGGCCCGATGGAGAACAGGTCCCGGATCAACGGCCCATGGCCGCAAAGTAGATAGACCCATGCGCGGGTCCGTCAGGAAAAACCACCGCGAGCCCTCCCGCGGTGGTTCCAAAAAAGGGCAGCCCCGGAAGGCTGCCCTAGAACCAGCGTGTGGCTTACTGGTTGTTGACCGGCGACTCCGGATCCAGCAGGTAAGCCATGATATGGCTGATCTGCTCGTCGCTCAGGAGCTGGTGACGGTCGGAGTTGAACCGCGGCATCTCGGTGCACGGGAAGTACTGGTGAGGATTGGAAATCACCTCGTGCACGTAGTTCAGCACCGCTTCGCTGGTACCACGGTTGGCACCGTAGTTCTGCAGGCTCGGGCCGATGGTCCCCTGCTCGGAAACCCGCGGGTCGAACACGTGGCAGTTGTAGCAGTTGCCACCCGCCTCGCGCTGACCGTGGTTGTCCGTGTTGTGACCCTGGCGGTAGCCATAACCGGAGTTCGCCAGTTCGGCACCCTTGCGCCAGTCACCCAGCTCCACGCCGCCTTCCGGACGCTCGTAGCCGGCACGCGCCATGGCCACGACGCGGCCGGCGGTTTCGCCATCCGGATCGCCTTCCATGGAGCAGGCCTTCTGCAGCTCGTCCTGGGTCATGCGATCACGCCAGGAACCGCCTTCCTGCATCTCCTGGTCACGGAAGCTGTCCGTTTCGAAGATGAGATGCTCGGCCAGCTCGTCAGCGCTCATCGCGGTGATGTCGACATCCGAACCCTTGCTTCCATCGGCAACGGCGCAACCAGCGGCGAGGGCGACGGATGCGAACGCGGCCATGCCGGCCGCAACAGCATTCTTTTTAAACATACTTGGTGTCTCCTATTGCGTCCGTAGATTACCGCTTCAGGTCGGGCAGGATGGCCGGTTCGCCACGCGCCGCATCGTTCCAGAACGAGATCAGGGCGGTGTTGACCGGGGTATCGTGCTTGATACCTGCGTGGCGCATCTGCCACACGCAACCACGGATACGGTGGTTCTGGCTACGCACGTTGTCGTGGCCGGCGCGATGGGCGGGCCAGGAAACAGCCTTGGTCCATTCCTGCCCATTGCGCATCTCGGGCAGCACGGAGGCACGGATCTGCTTGCCGGAATCGCCATGGCAGCTGGCGCAGTTGAAGTCCATCGCGCCACCGCGGCGGAAGAACAGCTTCTCGCCCGCATCGCGCATGGCCTGCTCTTCCGGGTGATCCAGCGGCGGATTCCACGCCATGCCGGAGGACTGGTGGGCAATGTAGGTGGTCAGCTTCATGATGTCGGAGCCGTTGCCGTGGCGCTGGCCAACGGCGGCGTCATCGCTGGTGAAGCCCTGCAGTTCCTTCATGCAGTGCACCAGGCGCATTTCGAAGTCCATCACCTTGCCGGTGTCTTCGAAGTAGCGCGGCAGCTCGACATAGGCGCCGTCCAGCTCGCCCGGCCCCTTGCCGAAGTCGCAGCCTTCCAGGGAGACGTTGTTCGGGCCGCGCTGGGCGTAGAACAGGTCCTCGCCTTCCTCGACCAGCCACAGGGCCGGGTTGTCCGGCATCATCATGATGTTCATTTCACTCTGATGCAGGTAGGCGGAATCGGGGTTGTTCTGCAGCAGGTTCTGCAGGACATCATTGGGGTCTTGCCATTCGCCGGCCTGAGCCGCAGCCCCAACAGCCATTGCTACGGGCAACGCAAGCAATGCTTTCTTGAACATGGAAACCTCCATCACACGGGTTTTTTTCGATTGAGCCCGGGACTGATCTGGCCCGGACCTGTGTAGCAGAGTGCTGAACCCGAGTCCGCGCTGTCAACACAAAAGACTATATTAGCGTTTCCTAAAAGTCTGTTTTTCAACGATTCTTGGGGATCAACACCAAGGGGCAGACGATGATTACCCCTTTATTATTCCCGCCTTTCCAGAATTTTTTCAGGCGCCGTTCAGGCGCGCCCCGAGCGACAAACACCTGATGTCGCAGGCGAATACCCGGGGGCCATGACCAGCCCGAGCACGGCGGGCTAACGCGGCCTCCACGGAATAGCGGGCCAGAACGAGAAAAGCACCCGACGCAGGTACGAGTACGGGGAGGGATCGGCGAGCCGCGAACCAGCCGCCGCGGGGTCAATCGCGACCCAGAACACCCTCATGGACCAGCAGCAGGCGTTTCACCTGGGCCAGCTCGCCAACCTGATCGCCGGCGTAACCGCCCACATCGCTGGAGGTACGAAAACGCGAGGACACCACGCGGTGGCAGGGGATGAACAAGGGCCAGGGGTTGGCACGGCAGGCCTGCCCCACCGCACGGGGCGCCGAACCCACGCGGGTCGCGATCTCGGAGTAAGTGCGCACCTCGCCCACCGGGATCTCCGACAAGGCGGCCCACACCCGGCGCGCATGGGCGCTACCGGGGGGTACAGCCGACGTCGGGCGCCAGGCCGTGGCGTCACGACCGTAGCGGTCCGGGTCAAAGCGCGGCGCCTGGAGATCCGCGCTCGGGATATCCACCAACGGCACCAGATCCTGGGGATCGTCCGGATCCTGCCAGTCGCAGGCCAGGACTTCGCCATCGGCGGATTCCAGCCACACAAAAGCCAGCGCGACTCCGGGGAGGAGGCAGCGCTGGCTGCGGGTCATCGGACCTGCCGACATCGAATAGTGAAACGCCAGGGGTGGCAGGGGTTCGGCCATGCGCCGAACCCCCTCCGGTCGCGTTACTTCGCGGCCTTGACGTCTTCCTTGATGCGGGCGGCCTTGCCGGTCCGGTCGCGCAGGTAGTACAGCTTGGAACGACGCACCTTGCCGCGGCGCTTCACCTTGATCTCGGCGATCTGCGGGCTGTGGGTCTGGAAGGTACGCTCCACGCCGTTGCCGTAGGAGACCTTGCGCAGGGTGAAGGCGGAGTTGAGGCCGCGGTTGCGCACGGCGATCACCGCGCCCTCGAAGGCCTGCAGACGCTCGCGGTCGCCTTCGCGAACCTTGACCTGCACCACCAAGGTATCGCCGGGCCCGAAGGCGGGCACATCCGACTTCATCTGCTCGGCTTCCAGTTCCTGAATGACGTTATTCATTGCTCGACCTCAATCATCGCTTTCGGTGCGCGAGCCGCCGGTATGGCCACTCGCACGGTATTCGTCCAACAGGGCCGCATCTTCGGCCCCGAGTTCCAGCCGGGCCAGCAGGTCCGGCCGCCGGGCCCAGGTCCTGCCCAGTGCCTCGCGGCGGCGCCAGCGCCGGATCGCGCCATGATCGCCCCCCTTCAGGACCGGCGGCACGGTACGCCCGGCGACCGTCTCCGGGCGCGTGTAGTGCGGGCAATCCAGAAGCCCCGCACTGAACGAGTCCTGCTCGGCCGAGTCCGCATGCCCCAGAACCCCCGGCAGCAGGCGGGCACAGCCATCGATCACCGCCATCGCCACAAGTTCGCCGCCCGAGAGCACGAAGTCGCCCAGCGACCACTCCGCGTCGACCTGCGCCTCGATAAAGCGCTCGTCGATACCCTCGTAGCGCCCGCAGACCAGGGCGACCCGCGGCCGCCCGGCCAGTTCACGCAGCATCGCCTGCCGGATCGGTTGCCCCTGCGGGGTCAGTGCGATCACGTGCGGCGTGGCCTCGGCATCCGCCCGCGCCGCATTCAGCGCGGACGCCAGCGGCGCGTACTGCATCACCATGCCCGGACCCCCGCCATATGGCCGGTCGTCCACTGCCTGGTGAACACCGGCGCCCCAGGCACGCGGATTCCAGTATCTCAGTTCCAGCTGACCGCGCTCCACGGCCCGCCCGGTCACTCCGGATTCGCCAACCGCTGCGACCAGCTCCGGAAACAGCGAGATGACGTCGAAACGCATCCGCGCCGCTTCAGAATTCCGGGTCCCAGTCGACCCGCACGCGGCGGGCCTCCAGATCCACGTCCAGCACGTACTGGTCGCGAACCCAGGGGATCAGGCGTTCCCGATCCCCCTGGACTACCAGCACGTCGTTGGCACCGGTCTCGATAAAACCCGAGATGGTTCCCAACACCGCGCCGTCCTTGTTCTCGACCGCCATGCCCAGAAGATCGGCCCAGTAGTAAGCGCCATCCTCAGCCGGTGGCAACCAGGCCCGCTCGATCGCGAGTTCGGCACCAATCAACCGGTGCGCCCCATCGCGATCCGCGGCTTCGCGAAACTTCATCACGACGCCTTGGCCATGGCCGCGGCCGCCCTCGATGTCAACCAGGCGCCAATCACTCCCGTGCTGCATCCACAGCTGCGGGAATTCGGTGATCGCGGCGCGCGGCGCGGTCTCGGAAAAGACCCGCACCCAACCCTTGACACCATAGACCCCGGACACACGCCCGACGCGGATACGCTCATCCGCCTCATTCATGACCGCAGCCAAGCGTCAGTGCAACGGCCGGGCGCCCTCAGGCCGCCGCGGACTGCTGCTGCTTGCGGTAACCCTTGACCAGGTGATTCACACGCTCGGACATGCCGGCGCCGTGACCCAGCCAGTGGTCCACGCGCTCCAGATCGATGCGCAGCGGTTCTTCCTGACCGCGGGCCACCGGGTTGAAGAAACCGATCTGCTCCTTGTAGCCGCTATCGCGACGAGCGCGGGAATCGGTAACCACGATCGAATAAAACGGGCGCTTCTTGGCGCCGCGGCGTAGCAGGCGAATCGTAACCATGTAGTGTTGAACCCCGTGAGTCCGTTTTCTCGAGAAAACGCGCGATTATAACGAATTCGACCGACAACACAAGGGAGAGCTCAGGTCTCCCTTGTTCGCCAGGCCGCCGCTCGCGCGTGCTTTAGGTAGTTTCTGCTAGCGAAACGGCATCCCGCCGCCGGGGCCACCCATGCCCCCCATGCCGCCCATCTTGCCCCCCAGGGCCCGCATCATCTTCGATGCACCGCCCTTGGAGAATTTCTTCATCGCCTTGCTCATTTGGGTGTGTTGCTTGAGCAGACGATTCACATCCTGAATCTGGGTGCCGGAACCGGCGGCAATACGGCGCTTGCGCGAGCCCTTGATCACCTCCGGGTGACGGCGCTCGCGCTCGGTCATCGACGAGATCACCGCCATCATGCGACCGATCTCCTTGTCGTTGGCCTGATTCTTCACCGCATCCGGCAGCTTGCCGCCGCCGGGGAGCTTCTCGAGCATGGAGCTCATGCCGCCCATCTTCTGCATCTGGCCCAGCTGGTCGCGCAGGTCGTTCAGGTCGAAGCCGCGACCCTTCTTCAGCTTGCGGGTCAGCTTCTCGGCCTGATCCTGGTCGACCTGGCGACTGGCCTCCTCGACCAGCGACAGCACGTCGCCCTTGCCGAGGATGCGCGAGGCGATGCGCTCGGGGTGGAACGGCTCCAGGGCATCCGGGCGTTCGCCCATGCCAATGAACTTGATCGGCACGCCGGTGATCTGGCGCACCGAGAGGGCCGCACCCCCACGGGCATCGCCGTCCGCCTTGGTGAGCACCACGCCGGTCAGCGGCAACGCCTCGCCGAAGGCTCGGGCGGTAGTCGCCGCATCCTGCCCGGTCATGGAGTCGACCACGAACAGGGTCTCGATCGGGTCGATCGCCTGATGCAGAGCCTGGACCTCGGCCATCATGTCCTCGTCGACATGCAGGCGGCCCGCGGTATCCACCAGCAGGACCTCGATGCCCTCGCGGCGGGCGCGGGCGACCGCATCCCTGGCGATCGCCTCGGGCTTCTGGCTGGTGTCACTGGGATAGAACGTGACTTCGACCTGGCCGGCCAGGGTTTCCAACTGCTGGATTGCCGCCGGGCGATAGACGTCACAGCTGACCACTGCGACCTTTTTCTTCTCGCGCTCGCGCAACAGGCGCGCGAGCTTGCCGATACTGGTGGTCTTGCCGGCACCCTGGAGGCCGGCCACCAGCACCACGGCGGGCGGCTGCTGCGCCAGGTTCAGCGTGGCATTCTCGCCACCCATGGTCGCGATCAGTTCGTCATGGACGACCTTGATCAGGGCCTGGCCGGGGGTCAGGCTGCCGATGACCTCCTTGCCCAGCGCCTTTTCCTTGACGTCCTTGATGAACTCGCGCACCACCGGCAGGGCCACGTCGGCCTCCAGCAGCGCCATGCGCACCTCGCGCATGGCCTCCTGGACATTATCCTCGGTGAGCCGCGCCTGACCCTTCAGGCGCTTCATGGTCTCCTGCAGGCGGCTGGAAAGGCCGTCGAACATCACGCGTCCTCGTCTGAATCAACGGTGGTCGGCGCACATCCACCGACCACGGGACCGCACAGTATACCGCTCTCGCGCTCCGGGATGCAGGCCCACCGCCGGGCAACCGGTCGAGCGATCACAGCGGGGCACCCGAACTGGCGCCGGAACGGCCGTCACCATGTGCAATCCGCCCGCGGAGCGGCGATAATCCGGCGTCATGATCATTGCCATCGGACTCCTCGCCGTCGCGCTGTATCTCGTCACCGCGGGCTACCTGGTTGTCACTGCCCGCCGGCAGCCGCTGACACAGGGCCAGCCGCGGGCGCCCCTGGCCCTGTGGGGGCTCGCGCTGCTCGCCCACCTGGGCGCATTGCTGCCGATGGTGCTGACCGATACGGGACTCAACCTGTGCCTGGGCAATGCGCTGTCGGCCTCGCTGTGGCTGGTGGCCGCACTGCTGTGGCTGACGAGCTGGCGCCATCCCCTGGCCATCCTCGGGGTCGTGATCCTGCCGCTGACCGCGCTGGCCGCCCTCACCGCTCTCCTGTGTGACGGCGATACGCGCTATACCACCTCGGCCGGGATCGATCTGCACATCCTGTTCTCGGCACTGGGCTGGGCGTTCCTCGCGCTGTCCACCGCACAGGCGGCGGTGATGGCCGCCCAGCACCGGGCCCTGCACAACCATCACGCCTCGGGCTTCGTGCGTGCCCTGCCGCCGTTGTTCTCGATGGAGGTGTGGCTGTTCCGGATGATCTTCATCGGCTGGCTGTTCCTCGGGCTCAGCCTGCTGTCCGGGTTGCTGTTCGTGGACAACCTGTTTGCCCAGCACCTGGTCCACAAGACCACACTGTCGATCCTGGCCTGGCTGATCTTCTCCACCCTGCTGATTGGCCGCTGGCGTCTCGGCTGGCGCGGCACCCGCGCGCTGGCCTGGACCACCGGCGGCTTTGTCGTGCTGGTGCTGGCCTATTTCGGCTCCAAGCTGGTGCTGGAAGTCATCCTCGGACGCATCTGAACGCGGTAACCACGGCTTGACACCCCCGCGGGCCTTGCCTGAAATGATCCCGAGCATGCAGCCCCGCCCGTCCGCCCACCCCTGACCGCAGGCCGCACCCTTGCAAGAGATCCCGCTGTACGTCCTGTTCGGCGCCCTGGTGGTGCTGTTCCTGCTGTCGGCGTTCTTCTCCGGCTCGGAGACGGCGTTGATGGCGTTGAACCGCTATCGCATGCGCCACCGCGCGCAGACCGGCCATCGCGGCGCCCAGCGCGCCGCGCGGCTGCTGGAGAAACCGGATCGACTGATCGGACTGATCCTGCTGGGCAATAATTTCGTCAACATCATGATCGCGCAGATCGCCACCTTCATCGGGTGGCGCCTGTTCGGCGATACCGGCGTGGCCATCGCCACCGGCGTACTGACCCTGACCCTGCTGATCTTCGCCGAGACCGCACCGAAGACCCTCGCCGCGCTGCACAGCGAACGCGTGGCCTACCCCGCCGCCTGGGTCTACTCTGGACTGATCAAGGTGATGTGGCCGGTGGTCTGGATGATCAACCTGATGGCGAACGGCGTGCTGCGCCTGTTCGGCGTCCATATGAATGCCGACCAGCGCGCCGCACTGAACACCGACGAACTCCGCAGCGTGGTCTCCGAGGCCGGCGCGCTGATCCCGGCCAACCACCAGCGCATGCTGCTGAACCTGCTGGATCTGGAGCGCACCACGGTCGAGGACATCATGATCCCGCGCAACGAGATTGTGGTGATTGACCTGAACGAACCCTGGAACGAGGTCGAGGACCAACTGATCCACGGCAGCTTCACCCGCCTGCCGGTGGTGGAGGGCGAGCTGGACCACATCGTCGGCTTCGTCCATCGCCGCGACGTCCTGCCACTGGTCGAGCGTGACGCGTTCGGCCCCGACGACCTGCGTCAGGTCCTGACCCCGCCTTACTTCATTCCCGAAGGTACGGCGCTCAACCGCCAGCTGATCAACTTCCAGCAACAGAAGAAGCGGATCGGCCTGGTGGTGGACGAGTACGGCGATATCGAGGGGCTGATCACGCTGGAGGACCTGCTGGAGGAGATCGTCGGCGAGTTCACCACCGACTCCCCGGCGATGAGCGACGACCTCCTGCGTCAGGACGACGGCTCGGTCATGGTCGACGGCGGCATTCACCTGCGTGAACTGAACCGGGCCCTGGGCCTGGACCTGCCACAGGACGGCCCGAAGACCCTCAGCGGCCTGATCGTCGAACACCTGGAGAGCATCCCCGAGGCGCCCGTGAGCGTGAAGATCAACGGCGTGGTGATGGACATCGCCCAGATCAAGAACAACACCATCCGCACCGTGCGTGTGGTCGCGCCCGACCTGCCGGAAGCCCCACCGCAGAAGGCCCCCTGATGGCAAAGAGCAAGACCCAGTACGTATGCCAGTCCTGCGGCGCGATCAGCCCCAAGTGGGCCGGCCAGTGCGGCGACTGCGGCGCCTGGAACACCCTGGAGGAGGCCGCTCCGGCGGCCAGCGCCGGCCCGCGCGGCGGGTACGCCGGCGCGGTCGCCGGCATTACCCGCCTGGGCGAGGTCGAACTGGCCGAGGTCCCGCGCACCAGCACCGGGTTGTCGGAGCTGGATCGCGCCCTGGGGGGCGGCCTGGTCCACGGGTCAGTGGTGCTGCTGGGCGGCGACCCGGGCATCGGCAAGTCCACCCTGCTGCTGCAGACCCTGGCCATGCTGCCCATCGGCGACACGCTCTACGTGACCGGCGAGGAATCGGCCCAGCAAATCGGCATGCGCGCCCGGCGCCTGGGCCTGGAAGTCGACGGGCTGCGCCTGCTGACCGAGACCCAGGTCGAGAACGTGATCGCCACCTGCGAGCGCGAACGCCCGCGTGTGCTGGTGATCGACTCCATCCAGACGCTCTACACCGCTGCGCTGCAGTCCGCCCCCGGCTCGGTCGGCCAGGTGCGCGAAAGCGCCGCGGCCCTGGTGCGCATGGCCAAGCAGCGCGGCATCACCGTGATCCTGGTCGGGCACGTGACCAAGGACGGCCAGCTCGCCGGGCCACGCGTGCTGGAACACATGGTCGATACGGTGCTCTATTTCGAGGGCGACCCGGACGGGCGCTACCGCATGCTGCGGGCGGTGAAGAACCGCTTCGGCGCGGTGAACGAACTGGGCGTGTTCGCGATGCTGGAGAACGGGTTGAAGGCGGTCTCCAACCCTTCCGCGATCTTCCTGTCACGTCACCAGGGGCCGGTCCCCGGCAGCGTCGTCATGGTTACCCGCGAGGGCACGCGCCCGTTGCTGGTCGAGGTGCAGGCGCTGGTCGCCGAGAGCCATGCCTCGCAGCCGCGGCGGATCACCGTCGGGCTGGAGCAGAACCGGCTGACCATGCTCCTGGCCGTGCTGCATCGCCACGGCGGCGTGGCCCTGTTCGACCAGGACGTGTTCATCAACGTGGTGGGCGGCGTGCGCGTAACCGAGACTGCCGCCGACCTGCCGATGCTCGCCGCCGCGCTGTCGAGCTACCGCGATCGCGCCCTGCCGCAGGAGCTCCTGGCGTTCGGCGAGGTCGGCCTGGCCGGCGAGATCCGCCCGGTCCCGAACGGCGAGGAACGCCTGCGCGAGGCGGCCAAGCATGGCTACACCCGCGCCATCGCGCCAGCCGCCAACGCCCCGCGCAAGCCGATCAAGGGGATGGAGGTGATCCCCGTCTCGCGCCTCTCGGAGGTCCTCGACGCCCTGTAGCGTCGTCTCCTGCCGCGCGCCCAGGTCGGGCCAGGTTCATCGCTCGGTGTTTACGTACTTTCGACCGGCCGCCTGCCCTGTTGTGGCTGGCCATGGTTCATCGTCCGGTGTTTACGGTGGCTCCGGTCCACCGCCTGCCAGGCGCTCTCTCGCGAGCGCACCGCGAGGTACTTCTTTGCTCGTGCAAAGAAGTACCCAAGAAACACGCCCGACTGCCGCGACCCCAGCCCGCTGCGCGGGCCGGGGTTTCCCTCGCTCCGAGGCTTTTCGCGGGCGGCGCTGAACTCGCTACGCCTTCGGCTCCGCTCAGACATCCAGCGCCCCGTGTCTATTTAGAATCGTCCCGCGAAAAGCCTCTCCACTCGGCGCGACGACAACGGGGAGGTAGGTCAAAACAACAGCTTTCCCGACGTTGTTGCCAGTGGATGATGGCTAGGTCTTCGGACATCTTCGGCACGCTCGGCCTTTGGCCGTTGCGTGCCGCGCCCGCGCGGCGGGCGCCGGGGGCTTTCGAGCGGCGATGCCTATGGTTAGGCGGAAGCGTCGGGATGCGGTCGGTTTTGACCTTCGCCTCCCGTACGGAGCCCCTTGCGGAAGGGTTCTCGGGCCGGGAGAAGGCGCTGGATGTCTGAGCGGAGCCGCAGGCGCAGCGAGTTCAGCGCCGCCGGCCCGAGGGCCCTGGAGCAAGGTTCCCGGGCGGAATCCGGGTGTCCTTCTTTGGGTCCTTTCTTGGACAAGCAAGAAAGGACCTCGCGGTGCGCTCGCGAGAGAGCGCGTGGCAGGCGGCCAGACGAACGCACCGTAAACACCAGATGACGAACCCGGCCTAGCCACAACAGGGCAGGCGGCTGGGCGAAGGCATGTAAACACCGGATTTCGGGCCACGGTCAGCCTGTTCGCCGGCAACACGGAGGCACAAAAAAGGCGCCCGGAGGCGCCTTTGCGATGCGCGGGAGCGCGCGGCGTTAGTTGATGGCGTCGAGATCGGCGGCCAGCGACTCGCGGGTGCCTTCGGCGACCGCGTCCAGCCGGTGGTTGTAGTTCT
The DNA here is from genome assembly GCF_000381705.1 of Thioalkalivibrio sp. AKL7. Classification (NCBI taxonomy): domain Bacteria; kingdom Pseudomonadati; phylum Pseudomonadota; class Gammaproteobacteria; order Chromatiales; family Ectothiorhodospiraceae; genus Thioalkalivibrio; species Thioalkalivibrio sp. AKL7. Next base: position 61,186 of record NZ_KB906956.1, read on the forward strand.
CGTGCTCCACACCCATGGCAATGGCCGCACCCGACTTCGCCGCCGCGACCATCTCCGGCGTCAACTCGAAGCGCAGGAAGTGCACCGACGAGGTCTTGTCGTCCGTCTCGCGCTCGAGGTCCTCGTTCGCGATCGGGTAGACCTTGTCATGCCCTTCGACCTGCACATAAGTCTTGCGCTCGATCCCGATCAGTTTGGACAGCTGCACCTTGCGCTCGTCCACGTCCGGATACTCGACCATCATGGTCGCCTTCCAGTTGGAGCCGTCCGGGATCAAGGGGTTGTAGGAATCCAGCTCTTCCTGGATGCCCTCGGCGTCGAAGATCTTCTCGACCCGCAGCATCTCCTGGATCTGGTACTGCATCGTCTTGCGATCCTCGAAGTGCAGGCTCACGGCCGGGCCCACCTGCACGACGCGATTGCGTTTGTGCTGCATCACCTCGGCGCGGAACTGGGGCCGCATCTCGTGGTACTTCTCCAGCGAATACAGGTCTTCACGACTCAGCTTGTCCACACTTGCCTCCATCTTCATCTCGATACCTCCTTCGCGCCGGACGGGGCCGTCAGGATCAGCACATCTCAGTGATCGTGATGCCCCGTCTTCGTGTAGTCCTTGTCGGACCAGAGGTTGTCTTTCAGTTCGTGATCGAACACCGGGTTATGCCGACGGATCCACTCCAGCACCATCGCGGCGTGCTCGATCTCCTCGTCGCGGTTGTGCGCGAGGATCGCCTTGAGCTCTTCGTCCTTGCAGCCGTCGATGCGCTGCTGGTACCAGTCCACCGCCTCGAGTTCTTCCATCAACGAGACGATCGCGCGATGCATCTCGCGCGACTCGTCGCTCAGTTCCTCGACCGGTTCGTGGTAGCTGTCACTCGCCATGGGTTCTCTCCGTTCGCGGGCGTTCGTTCACGCCCTTGCTGATCCTGATATACCGCCCGGCAGCCTTACAGGCCATACGCCTGGCGCAGAAGGGTTAGCGGATGCTCGGGCGCCTTGTCCTCGCCCTTGCCCTGCAGCCCGTTCTCGATCATGTGGCCGGCCATCGGGCAATCGCTCGAGTAGTGGTCGGACTCGGCCTTCTGCACGCGGCTGACCACCGGACGGCAGATCTTGGATGCCGTCTCGTAGAATTCGCTTTTCACCCCGTAGGTGCCGTCGTGTCCGGAGCAGCGCTCGATCACGTCGATCTCGGTCTCCGGCACCAGTTTGAGCAGATCACGGGTCTTCAGACCCATGTTCTGCACCCGCAGGTGGCAGGCGGCGTGGTAGGCGATCTTGCCAAGCTTCTCGGGGAAATCGGTATTCAGCTTGCCGTCCTTGTGCCGCTCCATCAGGTACTCGAACGGGTCGAAGATGCGGTCGCGCACCGCGATCACGTCGGCGTCGTCCGGGAACATCAGCGGCAGTTCCTGCTTGAACATCAGCACGCAGGACGGCACCGGGGCCACGATGTCATAGCCCTGGTCGATCATGCGCTTCATTGCCGGGATGTTGGCGTCCTTGGAGGCCTCTACCGACTTCAGGTCGCCCAGCTCCAGCTTGGGCATGCCGCAGCACTGCTCCTTCTCGACCAGGGTGACCTCGATACCGTTGTGCTCGAAGACCTTGACCAGGTCCTCGACCAGATGCGGCTCGTTGTAGTTGCCGTAGCAGGTCGCGTAGAGGGCGACCTTGCCCTGGGTGGCACCAGCCGGCTCGGGATTGCTGACACCCTTCGCGGTCTTGGCAACGCGCGAGCGGCCCTTGCTGGAGTGGTACTCGGGGACCGGAGCGTCCGGGTGCACGCCCATGGTCTTGTCCAGCATCTTGCGCACCGCGCCATTCTTGTTCGCGGCATTGACCGCGCCGGCCACCACCGGGATGCCCGCCAGCGTGCCGACCATGTCCGTGCTGGACATCAGCTTGTGCGAGGTCTTGGCGCCCTCGTTCTGGAAACGGAAGGCCTTGGCCCGAAGCATCAGGTGCGGGAAGTCCACATTCCATTCGTGCGGCGGCACATAGGGGCACTTGGTCAGGTAGCACAGATCACACAGGTAACAGTGATCGACAACCTGCCAGTAATCCTTCTTGTCGACCCCGTCGACCTCCAGGGTCTCGGATTCGTCGACCAGGTCGAACAGGGTGGGGAAGGAGTTGCACAGGCTTACGCAACGACGGCAGCCGTGACAGATATCAAAGACCCGTTCCAGTTCGCTGAACAGCGATTCCTCGTTGTAGAACTCCGGGTTCTTCCAGTCCAGCGGATGACGGGTCGGGGCTTCGAGACTTCCTTCACGTTGGTGCGTCGGCGCAGACATGCATCCCTCCGGTGTCCGTATCAATACGATGCTTCGAGGGAAACACGGAACAGCATGCGAGGTGAACTGCATTCAGCCACGCCACAGGCTGTTCCGTATCTCCCGGAAAACGGGGCCGGCGGACCGGCCCCGTGTACTTCCAGCACTGCGAGACGATCAGTCGTCCAGCTGGTCCAGCGCCTTCTGGAAGCGGTTGGCGTGGGAACGCTCCGCCTTGGCGAGGGTTTCGAACCAGTCGGCCACTTCGTCGAAGCCTTCGTCGCGGGCGGTCTTGGCCATGCCCGGGTACATGTCGGTGTACTCGTGGGTCTCACCGGCGACGGCGGTCTTCAGGTTGGCGGAGGTGGGGCCGAACTCCAGGCCGGTGGCCGGATCGCCGCAGCTCTCGAGGTACTCGAGGTGACCGTGGGCGTGGCCGGTTTCACCTTCCGCGGTGGAACGGAACACGGTGGCGACGTCGTTGTAGCCTTCCACGTCCGCCTTGGAAGCGAAGTACAGGTAACGGCGGTTGGCCATCGATTCGCCGGCAAAGGCCTCTTTCAGGGCTTCTTCGGTCTTGCTGCCTTTCAGGTCCATGGTGCTCTCCTTCTCTCTGGATAAGTTCTACACAACCACAGGAATGCCTGTGCAGACGGGCGTTTAGACTCGGTCTAAACCGTACGAAAACTCTAGTCGGCACCCGGTTCAGTGTCAACCGGAAGCCCTCCGGATTATGGGGGCGGTGGCGCCATAAACAAGGACTGCCGTGCGCCACGCCTTTCCTCGCCGCAGCGGATCGGATACTTTCTCACCTTTTCGACCCGGTAATCCATCATGACCGACTCGCCCAGCGCCGACAGCCCGGCGGAATTCGAAGCCAGCCTGGAGGCCCTGGAGGCCCTGGTCGCCCGGATGGAGTCCGGCGAGCTCGGCCTGGAGCAGTCGCTGGGCGAATTCCAGCGTGGCATGGAGCTGGTCAACCGCTGCCAGCTGGCGCTCGACGATGCCCAGCGCCGGATCGAGGCACTGGCCCAGGAAGCACCTTCCGGCACCACTGCCCAGAATGACCACCACGCAAGCACCCATGTTCCCCGGACACCGGAGCCGCACGACACGACGGACCCCGATGTCCCGTTCTAACGAGCCGCCATTGACCGCCACCGACCCCGCACAGGCCCTGAACGATTACCAGCAACGCATCGAGGCCGTCCTCGACAGCCACCTGGGCACGGACGGCGCCCCCGACGCCCGCCTGATCGAGGCGATGCGCTACGCCACGCTGTCCGGCGGCAAGCGCCTGCGCCCGGTCCTGGTCTACGCGGCCGGGCGCACGACCGGCGCCCCGGAACCGGCGCTGGATGCGATGGCCGCAGCGGTGGAAATGATCCACGTCTATTCGCTGATCCACGATGACCTTCCGGCGATGGACGATGACGACCTGCGTCGCGGCCGCCCGACCTGCCACAAGGCCTTCGACGAGGCGACCGCCATCCTCGCCGGGGATGCCTTGCAGGCCCTGGCCTTCGACATCCTGACCGATGGCGTCGCGGAACTGCCCGCGCCGACCGGGCTGAAAGCGGTGCGCGAGCTCGCGAGCGCCGCCGGCCTGCACGGCATGGCCGGCGGCCAGGCGATCGACCTCGGGGCCTGCGGCCAGCCCATCGACCTGCCGGAACTGGAACGCATGCACCGGCTGAAGACCGGCGCCCTGATCCGCGCCTCGGTGCGGCTGGGGGCGCTGGCCGGCACGCCCGACCCCGACGCCCTGGAGCGCCTGACACGCTACGCCGAATGCATCGGCCTGGCCTTCCAGATCCGTGACGACGTCCTCGACGTGGAAGGCGACCCCGAGATCCTGGGCAAGGCCTGTGGCGCGGATGCCCGCCTGCACAAGCCCACCTTCCCCTCGCTGCAGGGCCTGGAGGCCTCGCGCGAGCGGGCGGTGGCTCTGGTCGACGAGGCACTGACCGAGCTGCAACCCTTCGGTCAGGAGGCGGACTTGCTTCGCTTCCTGGCGCGGTACATCGTCGATCGCATGAATTGAACCGGCCCGCCTAGATGACCCCCACACCCCTGCTGGATGCAATCGAATGGCCCGCCGACCTGCGGGAACGCCCGGCCTCGGACCTCACCGGGGTGGCCGACGAACTGCGTCAATTCCTGATCGAGAGCGTCTCGCGCACCGGCGGCCATCTCGCTGCCAACCTCGGCACGGTGGAACTCGCGATCGCGCTGCACTACGCGTTCAACACCCCCGACGACCGCATCGTCTGGGACGTCGGCCATCAGGCCTACGCCCACAAGATCCTGACCGGACGCCGGGCCGACATGGCCCGTCTGCGCCAGTACGGGGGCCTGGCCGGCTTCCCCAAACGCGCGGAGAGCGAATACGACGCCTTCGGGGCGGGGCACTCCAGCACCTCCATCAGCGCTGCCGCCGGCATGGCCCTGGCCGCGAAGCACGCCGGGCTGGACCGGCGCCACGTGGCAGTGATCGGCGACGGCGCGATGACCGCAGGCATGGCCTTCGAGGCGCTGAACCACATCGGCGATCTCGACTGCAACCTGCTGGTGATCCTGAACGACAACGATATGTCGATCTCGCCCAATGTCGGCGCGCTCAATCAGTACTTCACCCGACTGCTGTCCGGCCCCCTGTACAGCTCGATGCGCGAAGGCTCCAAGCGCATGCTGGAGTTCGTCCCGCCGATGAAGGCCTTTGCCCAGCGCGCCGAGGAACACATGAAGGGCATGTTCGTGCCCGGTACGCTGTTCGAGGAACTGGGCTTTCGCTACTTCGGCCCGGTGGACGGCCACGACGTGAACGGGCTGGTCTCGATCCTGAAGAACCTGCGCGGCACCCACGGGCCGCAGCTGCTGCACGTGGTTACCCGCAAGGGCCAGGGCTATGCACCGGCGGAGGAAGACCCCTGCCGCTACCATGGCGTGTCCAAGTTCGAGCCGGAAAACGGCCTCGCCCCGTCCGCCCCGAAGCCCCCAACCTACACCGACATCTTCAGCCAGTGGCTGTGCGACCAGGCCACGGCCGACAATCGCCTGCTGGGTATCACCCCGGCCATGCGCGAGGGTTCCGGACTGGTCGCGTTCTCCGAACAATTCCCACAGCGCTATTTCGACGTCGGGATCGCCGAGCAGCATGCCGTCACCCTGGCCGCGGGCATGGCCTGCGAGGGCCAGAAGCCCGTGGTTGCGATCTACTCGACCTTCCTGCAGCGCGCCATGGATCAGGTGATCCACGACGTCGCACTGCAGAACCTGCCGGTGCTGTTCGCGGTGGATCGCGCCGGAATCGTCGGCGCCGATGGCCCGACCCATGCCGGCACCTTCGACACGGCCCTGCTGCGCACGGTCCCCAACCTGCTGCTGATGGCACCCGCCAACGAGCGCGAGTGTCGCCAGATGCTGTCCACCGGGTTCGCCCACGACGGCCCGGCGGCGGTGCGCTATCCGCGCGGTGGCGGGCCCGGCGAACTGCCGGAGGGCGGCAGCGAGGATCTGGAAACATTGCCGGTCGGGCGCGCCGAGGTCGTGCGCGAGGGCCGGGGTCTGGCCATCCTCAGCTTCGGCGCTCTGCTGGAGACCGCCCTGGCGGCCGGCGAGGCGCTGGATGCCACCGTGGTCAACATGCGCTTCATCAAGCCCCTGGATACGGCGCTGCTGGCGCAACTGGCCGCCAGCCACCAGGGCTTCGTGACGCTCGAGGATCATGCGCGCGCCGGTGGTGCCGGCAGCGCAGTACTGGAGTGGCTCTCGGCCGAAGGGCTGACCCGGCCCTGCCAGGTACTGGGCATCCCGGATGCCTTCACCGAGCATGGCTCGCGCGAGCAGATCCTCGCCGATTGCGGCCTCGACACGGCCGGCGTACTGGCCGCGATTCGCCACGCCTTCGGGCTGGAGAATTGCGCGGACGACGGCAGCCGGATAGGCTTCGCGGGCTAATCAAAACCCGGCCGCCATGGCCGCTCGCCCGGAAAACGATCATGAGTGCCCGTTACACCCTTCGCGTCCTGACCGACTTTGCCTCCGCGCATACCCTGCGCGACTACCCGGGGCAGTGCGCGAACATGCACGGGCACAACTGGAAGGTGGAGGCCGAGGTCCAGGCCGAGACCCTGGACGATTCCGGCATGGCGGTGGACTTCAAGGTGGTCAAGACCGCCGCGCGCGAGATCGCCGGGCAGCTGGATCACCGCTACCTGAACGACGTCCCGCCGTTCGACACGGTCAACCCCACGGCCGAGAACATTGCCCAGTGGTTCTACCGGGAAATGGCCGGACGCCTGAACCGCCCGGGCCTGCGCATGCACGCGCTGACCCTGTGGGAGACCGACCGCGCCTGCGTGCGCTACAGCGAGGACGGCTGAGCCCATTCCTCGCAACTGGCACCGTCATTGCGAGGCCCCGCAGGGGCCGCGGCAACCGCCCGAAGCTGGCGCTGAGCTAGATGCGGAATCAGATGATCCCGGACGGAGGTCGCCACGTCGCTTCGCTCCTCGCAATGACGGTGCCCGTTTCCCGCTCCGTTGCCGCCCCCGCGTTTGTCTTCCCGACACCTACAAGTGATTCGAGGCGTAGTCCGCCAGCCGTGAGCGCTCCCCGCGTGTCAGCGTGATGTGGCCGCTGTGGGTCCAGTTGCGGAACCGGTCCACTACATAGGTCAGTCCGCTGGAAGTCTCGGTCAGGTACGGGGTGTCGATCTGCGCGATATTGCCCAGCGCGACCACCTTGGTCCCGGGCCCGGCCCGGGTGATCAGGGTCTTCATCTGCTTGGAGGTCAGGTTCTGCGCCTCGTCAAGGATGATGTAGCGGTTGAGGAAGGTACGCCCGCGCATGAAGTTCAGCGAGCGGATCTTGATGCGGCTGGTCAGGACGTCGTTGGTGGCCATGCGCCCCCAGTCCCCGGCGCCCTCGGACTTGGCCAGCACCTCGAGGTTGTCCATCAGCGCTCCCATCCACGGGGTCATCTTTTCCTCTTCGGTCCCGGGCAGGAAGCCGATATCCTCGCCCACCGGGACCGTGACCCGGGTCATGATGATCTCCTTGTAGGTGTTGTCCTCCAGTGTCTGCGCAAGCCCGGCGGCCAGGGTCAGCAGGGTCTTGCCGGTGCCGGCGGCCCCCAGCAGGGAGACGAAGTCCACCTCCGGGTCCATCAGCAGGTTCAGGGCGTAGTTCTGCTCGCGATTGCGGGCGTTGATGCCCCAGACGCTGTGGCGCGGGGTCATGTAGTCGTCGACCAGCTCGATTACCGCGGATTCGTTCGGCTGGTCGATCTCCAGCACGATCGCGGACAGCGGGTTCTCGCCCTCGCGGTAGACGAACTGGTTGGGCTGCCACTCGGCCACCAGCGGGCCGGTCACGCGATAGTAGGTGCGGCCGGACTCCTGCCAGGAGTCCATCTTGGCACCGTGGGTCTCCCAGAAGTCCGCTGGCAGTTCGGTCATGCCGGAGAACAGCAGGCTGACGTCGTCCAGCACCTGATCGTTGTAGTAGTCCTCCGCGTGCAGGCCGATCACCGTGGCCTTGATGCGCAGGTTGATGTCCTTGGATACCAGCGTCACCGGGGTGTCGGGATACTCGGTCTTCAGCGCCTGGGCCGTGGCGAGGATGTCATTGTCGGCCGAGGTGCCCGGCAGCGAGGCCGGCAGGCTGGAGGACAGGTTGCGGGTCTGAAAGAACAGGCGCCCGGTGGGCGCGAACGTCGACTCGCTGAGCGAATCCGCCTGCAGCGGCAACCCGGCGGCGATCTGCTCGTGCTGGGCGCCGGTGGTGAGCTCGTCAATGAAGCGCGAGACCTGGCGTACGTTGCGCGCGACTTCGGAAACCCCCTTCTTGCCACGGTCGAGCTCCTCGAGCACGACCATGGGCAGGAAGATGTCGTGTTCCTTGAAGCGGAACAGCGCCGTGGGGTCGTGCATCAGGACATTGGTGTCCAGGACGAGCAGGCGTTTCGGATCCTGGGCGATCGCGTTCATGACACCTCCGGGGCGCAGTGGGGGAAGAGGGGCTCAGCTCCCTGCGAGTTCGCGCACCGCGGCGAGAACCTCGTCCACATGGCCCGGCACCTTCACCTTGCGCCACTCCTTGCGCAACACGCCATCGGCATCGATCACGAACGTGGAGCGCTCGATACCACGCACCTGCTTGCCGTACATGTTCTTCATCTTGATGACATCGAAGGCGTCGCACAGGGTCTCGTCGCCATCGCTCAACAGATCGAAGGGCAACTCCTGCTTGGCGCGGAAGTTCTCGTGGCTCTTCACGCTGTCGCGCGAGACACCGAGGATCACTGCACCGGCGGCGTCAAAGGCGGCCTGGTTGGCAGCAAAGTCGCGGCTCTCGTTGGTGCAGCCGGGGGTACTGTCCTTGGGGTAAAAATACAGGACCACGATGCGGCCCTTGAAGTCGGCCGGTCCCAGCGTCTGGTCGCCGGTCGCCGGCACACGCAGGTCCTCGGGTACCCGCTGGTCGATTGCGATGCTCATCAGGCGTTGCTCCTTGAGTAGAGGGTCTCAAAGCAGAAGACTGCGGACGCCACGCGAGCCCGGCCGGTTCAGGCCTTGATCGGGTCCAGCACGCCGTCCACGTTCAGTTCGTCACAGAAATCCATGAACTCGCCACGCAGGGTGGCCAGGTGCTGCCCTGCGGGGATATCCACGACCATATTGGCCGCAAACATGCGCGCCCCAGTCTGCTGGGCAATGTACACCCGGGTCTGGACGTCGCGCAGGTTCACTCCACGGCTGGTAAAGAAATCGGCCAGGGCATTCAGCAGGCCCGGGGTGTCCAGGGCTACTGCGTCCACGGCATAGGGCATCGCCGCCTCGGGGCGCTCCTCCAGCGGGCCGCGACGGGCCACCACGACCAGCCCCATCTCCGCCTCCAGGCGCTGCAGACGGGACTCCAGGGTACCCAGGGTCTTCCAGTTGCCACTGGCGCTAAGCGCCATGCAGCAGTAGCCACCCACGACCGTGATGCGACTGGATTCGAGATTGCAGCCGGTGTCGGCGATCACGCGGGTCACGCTGGACACCAGACCGGGCTGATCGGGCCCGATCAGGTTGAGGATCAAGTGGGTGTGGGTGCCCGCGCCAACCACCTCAGCCATGCGGCACCCGCCGGCTGCGCGCGAGGCAAGGGGCGGGCAAGCACCCGGGGGTTCTCTGCGTGAAAGCGGCGACAGGCATGATGGCTCGCAACATACCACCTTGCCCCGGCGGCGCCAACGCAGCCGGGCGACTTGATCCGCGTGTCTCCCCGCCAGGGGAGGCGACCGGGTGCACGAAAGACGAGGTGCGGCGAACACCCGGCCGAAGGAATCTTGAATGCCCTGTCACCCGCCCGTTAGACTGCACCATTACCGTTGTTGGAGGAGTCGATGTTTCAAGGCAGCATGGTCGCACTGGCGACCCCGATGCACGCGGACGGCAGCCTGGACTGGCCGGCCCTGGATCGGCTCCTGGAATTCCACATCGAGGCCGGCACCGATGCCATTGTTGCCGTCGGCACCACCGGTGAATCCGCGACCCTCGATTTCGACGAGCACTGCGAGGCCATCGCCCACACGGTGAAGACCGTCGCGGGGCGCCTGCCGGTGATCGCGGGTACCGGCGCGAACTCCACGCGCGAGGCCATCGCCCTGACCCGCTGCGCCAAGGAAGGCGGCGCGGATGCCTGCCTGCTGGTCTCCCCCTACTACAACAAGCCGACCCAGGAAGGCCTTTACCTGCACCACAAGGCCATTGCGGAAGCGGTGGACATCCCGCAGATCCTGTACAACGTGCCAGGCCGCACCGCAGTCGATCTGTTGCCGGAGACGGTGGAGCGTCTGGCCGACATCCCGAACATCATCGGGATCAAGGAAGCCTCGGCCAGTAACGAACGCACCGCCGAGCTGGTCGCTCGTGTCGGCAACCGCTTGGACCTCTACAGTGGGGATGACGGCAACGGGCTGGCCTTTCTGCTCGCGGGCGGCCACGGGGTTATCTCGGTCACCGCCAACGTCGCACCGCAACTGATGGCCGCCATGTGCCGCGCCGTGCGCGAAGGCCGCCCCGACGAGGCGCGCGAGATCAATCGCCAGTTGGACGGGCTGCATTCGGCCCTGTTCCTCGAGGCCAACCCGATTCCGGTCAAATGGGCGCTGCAACGCATGGGGCTCATGGAGGAAGGCATCCGCCTGCCTCTGACTCCGTTGTCCGAACCCTTCCATGCGCCGGTCCTGGACGCGATGCGCCAGGCCGGCATAGAGGTCTGATCCCCGACATGAAACAGTCTGCCAAGCTCCACCGTCACGCGACCCGCACCGCCCTGGCCCTGGCTACGGGCCTGGCCATCGCCGGGTGCTCGACCTCCGGCGACCGCCAGTCCGGCCCCGAGTACGAAATGAGTCGGCAGATGGACAACCTCGAGGTCCCGCCGGACCTGATCGCGCCCGACAGCGAACGCGCCTACCGTATTCCGGACGCCCCGGGCGAACGGATCAGCGCCCGCGAGATGCAGCAAGACTCCGCGGCCCGCCAGCAGCAGCGCCAGCCCACCGGGGCAACCGCGCCGGTCCGCAGCGATGCCCGGGTGCTTCCGGAATCGACCGAGATCCAGCTGATGCGCGAAGGCAGCGTCCGCTGGCTGAGTGTCGAGGTGGCCCCGGAGGATCTCTGGGATCGCCTGACCGCATTCTGGGACAGTCAGAACCTGCGCCTGGAGCGCAACGAACCCCAGGTCGGCGTCATGGAGACCGAATGGGCCGAAGACCGCGCCGGGATTCCGCTGCGGGGCACACAGAACATCTTCGCCCGTGCGCTGGGTAACGTGTACGACGCCAACACGCGCGACCAATACCGCCTGCGCGTCGAACGCGACAATGGCCGCTCAGCCATCTACATCTCGCACCGAAGGGCCACCGAAGAACCCGAGGGCGAGACCTGGCGCTGGGCAATGCGCCCGTCCGATCCCGAACTCGAGGCCGAAATGCTTAATCGCCTGCGTGTCTACCTCGCCACGGGCGAGACCCCCGAGGGCGGCACCCGGGTAGCCGAGACCATTGGCGACCGTCCGACCGAGCTGCACCAGACGGAACACGAAGGCCACCCGGTACTGGTGACGGGCAGCGACTTCGACCGCATGTGGTCGCAGATGGGCACCTACCTGGACCGCGCCGGCCTCCTGGTGGACGAGCAAGACCGCAATACGGGGACCTTCGAGGTGACCTATCGCCCCGACATGGTCGGCGAGAGCGAACGCGGCGGCTTCTTCAGTCGGATCTTCGGGCGCGGCGGTGATCGTCGCGAGAACGAGCGTTATCAGATTCGCCTGACCGACATCGGCGACGGCGATCTGCGAATCGAGGCGCGCGACATCGATGGCGAGCCCCTTGGCCGCCGTGACGCCGAGTTCGTACTGGAGCAGATCGAGCAGCAGATCCTTCGCTAGAACGCGGCGAGCCCAGCCACCATGATCCGCTTCTGCTCCCTGGGCAGCGGGAGTTCCGGCAACGCCCTGGTGGTCGAGATCGGTGCCACTCGCCTGCTGGTGGATTGCGGATTCTCGATGCAGGAGCTGGAACGCCGCCTGTCCCGGGTCGACCTGACCCCACAGGACCTGACGGCCGTCCTGGTGACCCATGAGCACGCCGACCACATCGGCGCCACCGCGCCGCTATCCCGGCGTTACGGCCTAACCGTATTTACCAGCCCCGGCACCCGATTGGCCGCCCGCGACACCGGTTTTGCTCACATCCAGGAGATCCAGGCGGATGCACCGCTGGAGATCGACGACGCCTGGGTGCAACCGTACACGGTGCCGCACGACTCCCGCGAACCCATCCAATTCGCGTTTTCCGACGGCGATCACCGGCTGGTCCTGATGACGGATGCCGGCCACATCTCCCCGCACATGGTCGACGTGGCCAATGCAGCCGAAGCCCTGTTACTGGAGTGCAACCACGACCCTGCCATGCTCGCCGCCGGGCGGTACCCGGCATCGCTCAAGCGACGTATTGCGGGCGGTTACGGCCACCTACCGAATCACGCGGCCACCGACCTTCTCCATCGCATCGATCGATCCAGGCTACGCCACGTGATCGGTATGCACCTGTCGAGTGACAACAACCACGAGGGGCTTGCACGCCAGGCGCTCGCCGACGGCCTTGGCTCCTCCCCATCCGACCCCGAGATCGCAACCCAGGACTACGGCTTCACGTGGCGAACCACGGCTCAAGCCTGACTCCAACTACCCGTCCAACGCCGTGCCCCCGGTCACATCAGCCCGGCCGCGGCCGCATGTCGAAGGGCTGCGCCAATCAACCCACATGGCGCAGCCCCCTCCGGCCACCTGACGCTGGGGTCGGAAACCAAGGCCGGCTCTTCAACGTGGTCCCAAGCCCAGTGTGATCAGCGGCGCGACTCCCGAAGGAAATACAGGCCCCCGATCACGAAGGCCACGCCAATGACTGTTGCCACCGGCCCGCCAAACCCGGAACCCTCCCGCGGCGCAATGGGCGTGAAAGCCAACTGTCCGCCGAAAATCGCATAGAGTCCAATTCCGAGCAGCACCAGCCCTACCAGGACCAACCCTCCGTCCGTCCGCTTCTGTCTCATCCCAGCCTCCGTCTCGGCACCTGCGTCCCTTGCAAACCGGCCAAGGGCCGCAGCAGCAGCCTTCACCGTCCGCACACGGTGCCTGACTAACACGCATAAAAAAAGCCCGGCCCCCAAAAAGGGGACCGGGCTTCGGATTAATGCCTGGCGGTGACCTACTCTCACATGGGGAGACCCCACACTACCATCGGCGCAGAGCAGTTTCACTTCCGAGTTCGGGATGGGATCGGGTGGTTCCTACTCGCTATTGCCGCCAGACAAACTGGCTAGACCACGCGGACTGTTCCACGTCATCTAAATTCGGAATGCTTTCTAGGCTTGTGTACGTAGCGATGTGTCAAACGAGACCACCAACACTTTGGGTGTTATATGGTCAAGCCTCACGGGCAATTAGTACTGGTTAGCTACACGCGTTACCGCGCTTCAACACCCAGCCTATCAACGTTGTAGTCTTCAACGGCCCTACAGGGACCTCGAGGGTCCAGGGAGATATCATCTTCAGGTGGGTTTCCCGCTTAGATGCTTTCAGCGGTTATCCCTTCCGCACTTAGCTACCCGGCAATGCCACTGGCGTGACAACCGGAACACCAGAGGTGCGTCCATCCCGGTCCTCTCGTACTAAGGACAGATCCTGTCAAATCTCCGACGCCCACGGCAGATAGGGACCGAACTGTCTCACGACGTTCTAAACCCAGCTCGCGTACCACTTTAAATGGCGAACAGCCATACCCTTGGGACCTGCTTCAGCCCCAGGATGTGATGAGCCGACATCGAGGTGCCAAACACTGCCGTCGATATGGACTCTTGGGCAGTATCAGCCTGTTATCCCCGGAGTACCTTTTATCCGTTGAGCGATGGCCCTTCCATACAGAACCACCGGATCACTAAGACCTGCTTTCGCACCTGCTCGACGTGTCTGT
>NZ_KB906956.1:80000-94656 GCF_000381705.1 Thioalkalivibrio sp. AKL7
CGGCAGCAACAGACCGTCCGCGGGGACCGCTACCGTGACCTGCGGGAGGTCCTCCGGGACGATCTGCTTCTGGAAACGCTCGACGAAGCGCGCCTGGGCCTGCTCGCCGCGCCCCGGCCCGTGGAAACGATCGACCAACTCGCGACCCAGCTCGAACTTGATATCGCGCGGGTTGCGTTCGCCGGCCTCCGCTGCCCGCTGCGACTCGCGAACGTCCTGCATGGGACGCAGGCTGAGGAGCTCGAAGTACCGCCACATCAGATCATCGGAGATGGACATGAGCTTGCCGAACATGTCGTCGGGGGAATCCTGGACGCCAATGTAGTTGTTCAGCGACTTGCTCATCTTCTGGACGCCGTCGAGCCCTTCAAGGATCGGCATGGTCAGGATGACCTGAGGCGGTTGCCCCTCCTGCTTCTGCAGCTCGCGGCCCACCAGGAGGTTGAACTTCTGGTCGGTGCCGCCCAGTTCGATATCGGCCTTCAGCGCCACCGAGTCGTAGCCCTGGATGAGTGGATAGAGGAATTCGTGGATCGCGATCGGCTGATGCTGGGTGTAACGCTTGTGAAAGTCGTCGCGCTCGAGCATGCGCGCCACGGTCTGGCGCGAGGCGAGCTGGACCATGCCTGCGGCCCCTAGCGGCTCCATCCAGGTGGAATTGAAGACGACCTCGGTCCGCTCAGGGTCAAGAATGCGGAATACCTGCTCGCGGTAGGTTGCGGCGTTGCGCTCGATATCCTCGGCGGACAGCGGCGGACGCGTGGCGTTCTTGCCCGAGGGATCACCAATACGGCCGGTGAAATCGCCAATCAGGAACAGGATGTGGTGCCCCAGGTCCTGGAGCTGGCGCAGCTTGTTGATCAGCACCGTGTGCCCCAGATGCAGGTCCGGGGCGGTGGGATCGAATCCCGCCTTCACCCGGAGGGGGCGGCCACTCTTGAGGCGCTCGACAAGATCGTCCTCGAGCAGGATTTCATCGGTGCCGCGACGAATAACGGCCAGCTGGTCTTCGAGTTCCATGACGCCCCTTGGTCGAGATCAGAGACCGGCCGGGCTGGCCGGTCGCGCGCAAGGATACCGCGACCCCCGAACGGACGCGAAATGCCGCGGTGGTCCAGAATGGACGCCGACCCATGTAATGCGCGCGCGAGGATCACCACTATGACGGAACGCTTTATCGGGCTGATGTCCGGCACCAGCCGGGACGGCGTGGACGCCGTGCTGACAGAGATCCGCGAGACCGGGCCGGTACGCGTGGTGGATCACTGCCAGCTGGGGTACCCCGACGACCTCGCCCAGGAGCTGGCGACGGCGGCCACCACTGAAACCCTGCGCTACCGGCACCTGGGCGCGCTGGATGCGCGGCTCGGCATGCTGTTCGCCCGTACCGTGCAAGCCCTGCTGGACCAGACCGGTCTGGCGCCGACCGCGATCCGGGCGATCGGCAGTCACGGCCAGACCGTACACCACGCCCCCGACGCCGATCCGCCCTTCACCTGGCAGATCGGCGATCCCTTCCGCATCGCAGAGGCCACCGGCATCGACACCGTGGCGCAGTTCCGGCCGCGCGATATTGCTGCCGGCGGCGAGGGGGCACCACTGGCCTGCGGCTTTCACGCGACGCAGTTCGGATCCACGGACGAGACCCGCGCAGTCCTCAATCTAGGCGGCATCGCCAACATCACCTGGCTGCAGCCGGGTCAGCCCGTGATCGGCTTCGACTGCGGCCCGGCGAATACGCTGATGGACGACTGGAATCGGCGTCACCATCAGACGCCGTTCGATCATGACGGCGCATGGGCCCGCAGCGGCACGCCCGACCCCGAACTGCTGACCCGGCTGCTCCAGGATTCGTTCTTCCAGCGCCCTCCGCCAAAAAGCACCGGGCCCGAATACTTTTCGCCGGCCTGGCTGCGTGCCGGGGCTGGCGACCGCCTGGACCGAGCCCGGCCCGAGGACATTCAGGCCACCCTGGCAGAACTGACCGTGGAGGGCGTGCGGCACGCGCTGGAGCATCTGCACATGCAGCCGCCCGCCCGCTTGCTGGTGTGCGGCGGCGGCGCGCACAACCGCCACCTGATGAAGCGCCTCGCCAAGGCCCTGCCCGCGACCCTGGTGGAGACCACCGAACGCCATGGGGTCCCCCCACAGCAGGTGGAGGGTGCCGCCTTTGCCTGGCTGGCCGCGCGAACCCTGGCCGGCGAACCCGGCAACCTGCCGGAAGTGACCGGCGCGCGCGGCCCACGCGTACTCGGCTGCATCATCCCCGGCGGTCCCCGGACACCCGGGGGCCATTAACCCCGACCCTAAACAAAAAAGGGCCCGATCCGGAATCCCCGGATCGGGCCCTTTCTTGACCGCTTGTCAGCGTCTCTCTAGACCGAGAAGCTGGAACCGCAGCCGCAGGTCGTGGTGGCATTCGGATTGCGGATCACGAACTGCGCGCCCTCCAGACCTTCGGAGTAGTCGATCTCGGCACCGGCCAGATACTGGAAGCTCATCGGGTCGATCAGCAGGGTCACCCCACCATTCTCCACGAGGGTGTCGCCATCGCCGACGGTCTCGTCGAAGGTAAAGCCGTATTGAAAGCCGGAACAACCGCCCCCGCTGACGAATACGCGCAGCTTGAGGTTGTCGTTGTTCTCTTCCTCGATCAGCCCCTTCACCTTGGTGGCCGCGGCATCGGTAAAGATCAACGGGCTGGGCATTTCGATGTCCAGTTCCGCTTCGGACGTCATGGGCTCGGACATTCGGGGCCTCCTGTAATAATCATTTTCATTCACGCTACGGAAGACTGAGCCCCGGAGTCAAGAATGCTCATCTTCCGTGGGATTGGTCAGGGCCTGGGTCTCGCCCGTCCCCTCCAGCTCGCCCTCGAGGGGATGCTCCACCCGCTTGAGCAAGCCGTCGATCTGCGCGCCCTCTGCCATCTGCAGCACCGTGTAGTAGAGATTACCGGCCAGACGGGCCGTCTCGCCAAGCTCCACGTGCTCTCCCACATGGACATCGCCACGCACCTCGCCGTTCATCAGCAGGTGCGGAACCGCGACATGGCCCTCGACCACGCCCCCGCCCGCGACCACCAGAACGGCCGACGAATCGGTCGCGGCCCGGATATCCCCGATCACGCGGCCTTCGATATGCAGCCCGCCTCCAAACTCGATATCACCGTGGACCACTGTATGGCGCCCCACCAGGGTATCCACTTTCCGCGCGCGGCGGCCTCGTTTGCGTCCCATCATTGCGTACTCTCCAGCAGGCGATCCCAGTCGGCCCATTCCGAAACCGGTTCAAGATCCTCGTCGTTCACGGCGCTCGCCCTCAGCGTCAATCCTACCGGCTCGAAGCCCTCCGGAAGATGGATCCGGGCGCGCTGATTGCGCAACAACCGAAACCCCTCGACCAGGCGATCATTCTCCAGCCCCAGCGCATCGGTCTCCAGGGTGGACAGCGCCTCTTCCCCGGTCGCATAGCCTTCGACCTCCAGCGCCCAGCGCAAATCCACCGAACGACTCAACCCCGGACGGTAGAGCTGGAACACGACATCAAACACGCCCGACTGCCCCGTGCGCTGCAACTGCAGCGACCGGATGCCCAGGGCATCTTCATCCGCGCCCTCCGCAAGCCGCCGATAAAACGCCAGGTCGTCGCGCAACTCCAGCAACTCGGCCTCCTGGCGCTCGATATCGCCGGAAAAGGCCGCGAGCTCCGCGGTCTTAATGTCCAGCTGCTGCTCGGCGTGGCGGCGCGCCTCCTCGGCGGCCTGACGGGCGGCGAGCGCCTGCTCCAGGTCATCCCGCAGGCCCTCGATACCGCGTTGCGCATCGACCGTGTCCCGTATGTCCTCGCGCCAGTTCTCGACCAGCCAGGCTCCGCCCGCCACCAACACCAGGATCAGCATCAGCAGCCCCACGCGCCACCACCCGCCGCGGCGTCCCGACCCGCTGCGCCGCCGCGCGGGAATGCGCGGAATCCGGGGCAGACGTGGACGCGGGACACCCGTAGTCATGTGGCAGGCCAGGACATCAGGGGAAAACCGGCAGCCCGTCCAGACCGGCTGTCTCGGCCTGGCCGAACATCAGATTCATGTTCTGCACGGCCTGCCCGGCCGCGCCCTTCACCAGGTTGTCGATCACCGACAGCACCATCAGCCGTCCGGAGTGCGGCGGCTGCGCCAGCGCAATGCGACAAAGATTGGTGCCGCGCACGCTGGCCGTTTGCGGATGGGCCCCCGGCGGCATCACGTCCACGAACGGCTCGTCGCGATAGCGCTGCTCGAAACAGGCCTGCCAGTCCGCGTCCGCCACCTGCGGGCGCAAATAGAGCGTCGCGTGAATCCCGCGCGTCATCGGCACCAGATGCGGCTGGAAGATCAGCCCGACCGACTGCCCGGCCACGCCACTGAGCGTCTGGTGGATCTCCGGCCAATGCCGATGCCCGCCACTGGCATAGGCGCGAAAGTCCTCCTGCACCTCGGCGAAAAGCCCGCCGATCTGCGCCTTGCGCCCGGCCCCGCTGACCCCGCTCTTGGCATCCGCGATCACGTCCGCGGGATCGATCAGACCGGCCTCCAGCAGAGGCAGCACCGCCAGCGACACCGCCGTGGGATAGCAACCCGGCACGGCGATCAGTCGCGCATCATGGATCTGCGCCCGGTTCAGTTCGGGCAGGCCGTACACGGCCTCGCCCAGATACTGCGGCGCACCATGCGCCTGTCCGTACCACTGCGCCCACAACTCGGGATCACGGATACGGAAATCCGCCGACAGATCGATGATGCGCGCGCCCCGCTCAAGCAGCGGCGCAGCCAGTCCATGCGCCACCCCGTGCGGGGTGGCGAAAAAGACCACGTCGCACTCGCCCAGGGTCGCCTCGTCCGGGGCCTGGAAGACGGCATCCACCGCGCCGCGCAGGCTGGGGAACAAATCCGCCACGGGCGTGCCCGCCTCGCCGCGCGAGGTCACCACCTGAAGATCGGCCGCGGGATGCCGCGCCAGCAGGCGCAGGAGTTCCACTCCGGTGTAGCCGGTGGCCCCGACAACCCCGATGCGGATGGGTTTGCTGTTGGTTGCATTCGTCATGCTGCGGCATGATACCGCCTTGGCCGGAACCACGGAACGCACGCGGTTTCGGCCAGTCCACAAATGCAGGCTATTCGATCAACGGATCACACCCCTATGAGCAAAGTCAGGATCGACCGCAAGGCCATCTTCGGAGGCATCTTCATCATCGCGCTGGTCGCCGTCGCCGCGACCATCTGGTTGACCGACGACGGCATGCGCCCGGCACCCGCCTTCGCCGCCACCACCCTGGACGGCGAGCCGGTAGCCCTGGAAGACTACGAGGGCCGGCCGGTGATGATCTCCTTCTGGGCAACCAACTGCCCGTCCTGCATCCGCGAGATCCCGGAACTGATCCACCTGCACGACACCTACGCCGACAAGGGCTTCGAGCTGCTGGCGGTCGCGCTGTCCTACGACCCGATCAACCGCGTGGAGGCCATGCGCGAGGACCGCGGGATGCCCTACAAGGTCATCCACGACAGCGACGACGCCTTTTCACAGGCCTATGGCGGCGTGCGCCTGACGCCGACCACCTTCCTTATCTCGCCGAATGGCCGCATCGTCTACCAGAAGCTGGGCGACCCGGACTTCGAACAGATCGAACGCCACCTGGAACGCTGGCTCTCCTGAGCCGCCCCGCGCAGGGACATCGCACCCGTTTCCGAGAAGGACCTCCATGCAAGCCTATAACTGGTTCCTCAGCCTGCACGTGATCTTCATGGTCACCTGGTTCGCCGGGCTGTTCTATCTACCGCGCCTGTTCGTCTATCACGCGATGACCGAGGACGCGCTCGGTCACGAGCGCTTCAAGGTGATGGAGCGCAAGCTGTTCTACGGGATCATGACCCCCGGCGCGCTGATCACCATCCTTTTCGGCGTGATCATGCTGGTGGATCGCTCGTTCTATCTGGCCGAGCCGTGGATGCACTTCAAGCTGACGCTGATTGCC
The DNA here is from genome assembly GCF_000381705.1 of Thioalkalivibrio sp. AKL7. Taxonomy (NCBI): domain Bacteria; kingdom Pseudomonadati; phylum Pseudomonadota; class Gammaproteobacteria; order Chromatiales; family Ectothiorhodospiraceae; genus Thioalkalivibrio; species Thioalkalivibrio sp. AKL7. Next base: position 86,013 of record NZ_KB906956.1, read on the forward strand.
GTCCTGGTCGCCTATCACGTCTGGTGCGGCAAGATCGTGCGCGACTTCCGCGATGACCTGAACCGACGCGATCACACCTGGTATCGCTGGTTCAACGAGATCCCGGTCCCGATCCTGGTGGGCGTGGTCGTGCTGGTGGTCAACCGCTCCATCGTGGATGCGCTCATCGCCATCGGCGTGGTGCTCGGGATCTTCCTCCTGAGTGCGCTGATCGCGCTGTGGCGGGCACGCCGCACCTGAGCTGCGCCCCTGTGCCGGCCATGGATGAGCGCCGCGGTCAGGTCTTGCCGGCGCGCACCAGCCCGCCCAGTCCGGCCTGGACCAGGGCATTGTTCAGCAGCGACCGGATCTGATCGGCGTTCTCCAGCAGCCGGCACTGCGCCAGCAAGGCCTCGGCGCGGTCGGTGGAGAAACTGCGGATCACCCACTTAACCCGCGGGATCGAGGACACGCTGACGCTCAGGCTGTCGATCCCCATCCCCAGCAGCAGGATCACCGCGGCCGGGTCGGCTGCCATCTCCCCGCAGACACTGACCGGCTTGCCCGCCCGGTGCGAACCGTCGGTAATCGTCTCCAGCGCGTGGATGCAGGCCGGGTGCAGGGTGTCGTAGAGATGCGCCACACGGGCGTTGTTGCGGTCCACCGCCAGCAGGTACTGGACCAGGTCGTTGGTGCCCACGGACAGGAAGTCCACCCGCCGGGCAAGCATTTCCGACATGTACACCGCCGCCGGCACCTCGACCATCACCCCGATGCGCGGCATCGGGATGCGGAAACCCTCGTCCAGCAGTTCCTCGCGCGCCCGGTTGAGCAGGGTCATCGCCCCCTTCAGCTCGTCCAGCGCCGAGATCATCGGGAACAGGATCTGCAGGTTGTCGTGGGAGCGACTCGCCTTGAGCATCGCCCGCAGCTGGGTCAGGAAGATCTCCGGGTGATCCAGCGAGATACGGATCCCGCGCCAGCCGAGGAACGGGTTGTCCTCCTTCACCGGGAAATATGGCAGGGCCTTGTCGCCGCCGATATCCAGGGTGCGCAGGGTCACCGGCATGGGGTCGAAGGAGGCCAGCACCTGCTCGTAGAGCTGGACCTGCTCCTCCTCGCCGGGGAAGCGGTCGCGGATCATGAACGGGACCTCGGTACGGTACAGCCCGACCCCCTCGGCACCGGACTCCAGCGACGGCTTGATGTCCGCCAGAAGACCCGAGTTCGCGAGCACCGGCACCGCGACGCCATCGCGGGTCTCGGCCGGATCCTTGGCCAGCGCGCGCAGGTCCTCCGCCAGCTCGCGCTCCTCGCGCACCAGGCGCTCGAACTCCACGCGCAGCTCGGCGTTGGGGTTCACGAACAGCCGCCCGCGATAACCATCAACCAGGATCTCGCGCCCTTCCAGGCGCCCCACCGGGAGCTCGGACACGCCCATCACCGCCGGGATGTTGAGCGCCCGCGCCAGGATCGCGATGTGCGAAGAACCCGTGCCCTTGGCCGAGACCATGGCCCCCAACCGCTCGATCGGAACCTCCGCAAGATGCGAGGCGGTCAGGTCATCCCCGACCAGGATGCCGCCATCGGGAAACTCGTCCTGGCTGCGATCGGCCGGCAGCAGGTGCGACAGCACGCGGCGACCCAGATCGCGCACATCCGCCGCCCGCTCGCGCAGGTACGGGTCCTCCATGTCCTCGAATACCCGCACGCTCTCACGCACCGTGTCGCGCAAAGCCGCCGGGGCCCACTGCCCATTACGGATGCGCGTCTGGGTCTTGTGCACCAGAGAGTCGGAACCCAGCAGCATCAGGTAGGCATCGAACAGCACCTGCTCGTCCGGCCCCAGGGCCTCGCCCATGCGCTGCTTCAGGTCCTCGATCTCGGTGCGGGTCTCCGCCACCGCCTGCCCGAAATGCTCCAGTTCGTGATCCACCCCGGCGCCTTCGCGATCCGGGATGGAGTCCATGTCCGCCAGGCGGTAGGCCACCACGGCCCGGCCAATGGCCACGCCCGGCGAGCCGGCAATGCCGGTGGCCTCGACGTTCACATGCCCGATCAACGGGGTCTCGGAGGAGATCTCGTCGTTGAACTCGGCATAGGCGATCGCCCCGGCCAGCTGCGCCGCCAGGGTGATCAGGAAGGAGACATGCTCGTCATCGAACTTGCGCGCCTGGTGCTGCTGCACGACCAGTACGCCCAGCAGGCTGCGCTGGTGGATGATCGGGACCCCCAGAAACGCGAGAAAGTGTTCCTCGCCGGTCTCCGGGAAATAACGAAAACGCGGGTGGTCCTGAGCGCTGTCAAGGTTGACCGGCTCGGCCCGCGAGGCGACCAGACCCACCAGACCCTCCGACGGGTCCATCTCGACCTGCCCGATGGACTCCTCGCGCAGACCCTCCGAGGCCATCAGCACCAGGCGCCCCGACTGCGGCGACTTCAGGTAGATCGAACAGACATCGATCTCCAGCGCGGCCTTCACCCGCGTAACGATGATATGCAGCGCTTCGAAGAAATCCGCGGCACCGTTCACTTCCTGCACCACACGGCGCAGGACCTCGAGCATCGAGGGCTGCTTCGGGACCGTCAACGCGAGGACACCGGCGAACGGGGCTGGGGCTGGACCGGGCCACGGCGGCCGGAACGCCGCGCGCGCGCCTGCTCGAGTTCCGGGAACATCAGCGGCACCAGCTCGCACAGCGCACGGCGATAGACCTGGCGCTTGAAGTGCACGACCTCGCGTGCCGGACGCCAGTAGTCGATCCAGCGCCAGTCATCGAATTCCGGGGTTTCCATCGCATCCAGCACCACGTCGCTCTCGTCTCCGACCATGCGCAGCAGGAACCAGCGCTGTTTCTGGCCGATGCAGACCGGGCGTTGATGGCGCCGGACCATGCGCTCCGGCAGGCGGTAACGCAGCCAATGGCGGGTACTGCCCAGCACCTCGACGTGCCGGGGGAACAGGCCCGTCTCCTCGTGCAGCTCGCGAAACATCGCCTCCTCGGGCGTTTCTTCCGCATGCACGCCCCCCTGGGGAAACTGCCAGGCCGCCTGCCCGACCCGCTTGCCCCAGAACAGCTGCTGTTCCGCGTTGCACAGGATGATGCCTACGTTTGCGCGATACCCGTCACAATCAATCACTTGCATCAGCCAGACGCTTCTCTATTACTGGCATTGTTCCACAGCCGGTGCCCCGGCGGCAAAGCCCCTACCATGCCTCCGGTGCCGGCCCCAAAAGGGGCCTGTGGCTGCAGCCGACGACGCCCGCCGGTACACTCGCGTCCGATCCAAGCCAACCCGAGAGCACCCTCATGGCCCTGGCCCTGTTCGACCTCGACAACACCCTGCTCGCCGGCGACAGCGATCACGCCTGGAACGAGTTCCTGGCAGAGGTGGGCGCCGTCCACCCGACCTGTCACGCCGAGACCAATGACCGCTTCTACCAGGAGTATGTGGCGGGCACCCTCGACATCCACGAATTCTGCCGCTTCGCCTTCAGCCCGCTGGCCGAACACCCGCGCGCGCAGCTCGAAGCCTGGAGGGAGCGCTTCATCGACACGCTGATCCGGCCAATGATCGCCCCCGGCGCCCCGCCCCTGCTGGCCCGACACCGCGAGGCCGGTGACGAGCTGGTCATCATCACCGCGACCAACCAGTTCGTCACCCAGCCGATCGCCGACCTGCTGGGCGTGGACCACCTGATCGCGACCCTGGCGGAGGAAGGCGAGGACCGAGAATTTACCGGCGAACTGACCGGGGTGCCCTGCTTCCAGGAAGGCAAGATCGAACGCCTGCGCCAGTACCTCGCGGATCATCCGGATCCCGAGGACAGCATCGCGCAGGCCAGTTTCTACAGCGACTCGCGCAACGACATCCCGCTACTGGAACGTGTGGGGCACCCCGTCGCGGTGGACCCGGACCCGACCCTTGCCGCGCACGCTCACAACCAAGGCTGGCCAGTCATCTCGTTGCGCTAGGGAGACGGCGTCAGCTGAAGACGCTGGCGATCTCGGCAAGGCGCTGCCCCGCAGGGGTATCCGCCTTGCCGGCCGCCGCGACTGCATCGCGATAGCCGGCAACCAATTCCGGCACCACGGCCACCACCTGCTTGCGCCGCAGGCGCGCAGCACCGGTCACCGGCCAGGTCGCCCGGAAGTCGCAGTTGTCCAGCGCATCGCAGACCCACAGGCTCCATTCGTGGCGGGTCACATCGATCTCGTGCTGACGGATGACCAGCCGATAGACATGCTCGGCCTGCATGTCCGCCATGCCGACGGCGGGCCCCACGTATTCCACCTGCAACTCGCCGGCGAGCCGGTTCAACTCCTGCTCCAGCGCGGCCAGGGCCTGATCGACCTCTGCGTTCAGCGTGCCACCCGCTTCGGCGGCGGCGGCCAGGGGACGGAGGGACTCGACTTCGAACTCGCTGCTCATGCTGCGTACACTCCCGGGATGCGGAACAAGAACGCCCCGGGGGTGCCGGGGCGCGCGCAACCTTAGCACGGGAGCCCCCATTCATGAATCATCCCCCGATCGCGCTGACCATTGCCGGCTCCGACCCCGGTGGCGGCGCCGGCCTGCAGGCCGATCTGACCACATTTACCCGCCTCGGCGTACACGGGGGTACGGCCGTGACCGCGATCACCGTGCAGGACACCCGCAACGTGTTGGACTTCAGCGTGCTGTCTGCGGAACAGCTGCGCGCCCAGATCGAGGTCACCCTGGCCGATCTTGCCGTCGCCGCAATCAAGATCGGCATGCTGGGCTCAGTGGAAAACGTCAAAATTGTCGCGGCGCTGCTGGCCGAGCACCCGCACATCCCGGTGGTGCTGGACCCGGTGATGGTCGCCGGCGGCGGCGGGGCGCTCGCGACCGAAGCCGTGGTGGACGCGACCCGCGAGGCCCTGCTGCCACGCGCCACCCTGATCACGCCCAACGGACCGGAGGCCGCGCGCCTGGCCCGAACCGACGATGCCACCCAGTGGGGCCAACGGCTGCGCGAACGGGGCGCGCGCAACGTCCTGATCACCGGCGGCCACGAAGGCGGCGATCAGGACCCCATCATCAACCGCCTGTACCGCGAGGACGGGCACATGCGCGCCTTCGAGCTGCCGCGCCATCCGGCCGGCTTCCACGGCTCCGGCTGCACCCTGGCTGCGGCGATCGCCGCCTTCCTGGCGCGCGGCCGTGACCTGGAGCCGGCGGTGATCGAGGCCCAGGCCTTCATGAACGACGCCGTCGCACGGGGCTACGCCCCCGGCCACGGCCAGCACGTCCCCAACCGGCTGTGCCCACATGGCGACTGAGCATACCCCCCGCCTGCGCGGGCTCTATTTCATCACCCCGGCGGTCCCGGAGGACGCGAACCCACGCGCCACACACCTCGCCAATGCCAAGGCGGCGCTGCGTGGCGGTGCGCGCCTGATCCAGTTTCGCGACAAGACCCTCGCAGGCGCCGCACGCGAGGCAATCGCCCGCGAACTGGTCGCCCTTGCGCATGCGCACGGCGCGCTGTGCATCATCAACGACGACACCGAGCTGGCCGCGGGCGTCGAGGCCGATGGCGTGCACCTCGGGCGTGACGACCCGGACCCGGTCGCGGCCCGCGCGCGGCTCGGCCCCGGCGCGGTGGTCGGCGTCTCCTGCTACAACGAGCTCGAACGAGCCCGCTCGGCACAGGTGGCCGGCGCGAGCTACGTGGCCTTCGGCTCCGTGTTCCCCTCCCCGACCAAGCCCGACGCGGCACGCGCGGATCTCGAACTACTGCGCGAGGCGCGCACCACACTGGAGCTGCCGATCTGTGCGATCGGCGGGATCACGGCGGCGAACGCCCCCGAGGTCGTCGCGGCCGGGGCAGACCTGCTCGCCGTGATCCAGGGCATCAGCGCCGCGCCCGACCCCGAGGCCGCCGCGCGTCAGATAAGCGGACTGTTCGACTAATCCCTTTGCACCCGCCCGCAGCCGTCGCTATGGTTGCCGGGCTTCCCGAATTCATCGACCCGAATCCAACAATCACAGGACACCGTCATGCAGGAAACCGAGCGTCTGTTCGAGGCCGCCAAGCAGCACATCCCCGGCGGCGTGAACTCCCCCGTGCGCGCCTTCAAGGGCGTCGGCGGGACCCCGATCTTCATGGACCGCGCCAACGGCGCCTACATGTGGGACGCCGACGGCCAGCGCTATATCGACTACATCGGTTCCTGGGGCCCGATGGTGGCTGGCCACGCCCACCCCGAGGTGATCGAGGCGGTGCGCGAGGCCTGCAACAACGGCCTGTCCTTCGGCTGCCCCACGCGGCTAGAGAACGACATGGCCGCGAAGGTCTGCGAGCTGGTGCCGTCGATGGACATGGTGCGCATGACCAACTCGGGCTCCGAGGCGACCATGAGCGCGATCCGCCTGGCGCGTGGCTATACCGGCCGCGATCGCATCGTGAAGTTCGAGGGCAACTACCACGGCCACGGCGACTCGCTCCTGGTGAAGGCCGGTTCCGGGGCCCTGACCCTCGGCCAGCCGAGCTCCCCGGGCGTGCCCAAGGAACTGGCCGCGCTGACCAGCACCCTGACCTACAACGACCCGGACGGCGTGCGCGCGTTCTTTGCCGAGAAGGGTGACGAGGTCGCCTGCATCATCGTCGAGCCCATCGCGGGCAACATGAACTGCATCCCGCCCGAGCCCGGGTTCCTGGAGACCCTGCGCGAGGTCTGCGACCAGCACGGCGCGGTCCTGATCTTCGACGAGGTGATGACCGGCTTCCGGGTGTCGAAGAACTGCGCCCAGGGCTATCTGGGCGTGACCCCGGACCTGACCACGCTGGGCAAGATCATCGGTGGCGGCATGCCGGTCGGGGCCTTCGGCGGCAAGCACGCCATCATGGAACACCTCTCGCCGCTGGGCCCGGTCTACCAGGCCGGCACCCTGTCGGGGAACCCGATCGCGATGACCGCCGGGCTGAAGACCCTGGAGATCCTGTCGCGCCCGGGCTTCCACGACGAGCTGGAGACGCGCACGAAGAAGGTCGTCGCGGGCTTCGAGGATGCCGCGCGCGAGGCCGGCGTGGCCGTGACCACCAACCAGGTGCCGGGCATGTTCGGCCTGTTCTTTTCGGAGCAGAAGGTCACCGACTTCGCCGGCGCCACGGCCTGCGATACCGCCGCCTTCGGCCGCTTCTTCCACGCGATGCTGGGCGAGGGGATCTACCTGGCCCCCAGCGCCTTCGAGGCCGGCTTCATGTCCAACGCCCATTCGGACGCCGACATCGACGCGACCATCGAGGCCGCCCGCAAGTCCTTCAAGGCGCTCTGAGCGCGCCCTCGCCTCTCCTGCGCAGTGAACCGGCGACCCCAGCGGTCCGCCGGTCCGCTGGGCCCTGACTCGCCACTACGCACGAATGACCGAGACACTGATCCAGTCACCGCTGGCGCTGGGGCTTCTGTTTGTGGCGCTGGGCCTGGTCGCGGGCATCCCGGCTGGCATGTTCGGCATCGGCGGCGGGCTGATCCTGGTGCCAGTGTTCGTCGCCGTATTTAGTCTGCTGGCCTTCGACTCGGCCAGCCTGGTGCAGCTCGCGGTCGGCTCCTCGCTGGGCGCGATCATCCCCACGGCGATCCTGTCGGCGCGCGCCCACCACCGCCGGGGCGGCGTGGACGGCGCGGCGGTACGCCGTCTCCTGCCGGGCATCATCGTCGGCGCACTGATCGGCGCCTGGCTGGCCACGCGCATCGACTCCGACCACCTGGGGCGTATCTTCGGCGCCTTCGAGGTGGCGATCGGCATCTGGATGCTCCTGAACATCCAGCCACCGGAGGCCCCGGTACCCCGGCGCAGCGTCTGGCTGGGCGGCGGGGCATTGATCGGTGCGATCTCCTCGCTGATCGGCATCGGCGGCGGCACGCTGACCACGCCGTTCCTGGTCAGTCAGGGGCTGGAGCTGCGCCGTGCGATCGGCTCGGCTGCCGCCCTTGGCGTGCCCATCGCCATCGGCGCCAGCCTAGTGTTCGCACTGCCGCAATGGACCGACCCGACCTACCAGGCGCCCGAGTGGGCCCTCGGCTATCTCTACCTGCCGGCCATCCTCGGCGTCGTGATCGGCACATCCATCAGCGTACGCGGGGGCGTATGGCTGACCCATCATCTGCCGGTCGCCCACCTCCGCCGCGGCTTCGCCGGCGTCCTGATCCTCGCCGGCCTCCTCATGCTCATCCGCTAGCACTTGCCCCCGCCCAGACAGGTCTTCATTCGTCATCCGTGTTCACGGTGCCTTCGACCGACCATCTGCCAGGTTGGCTGGTCCTAGTTCATCGTCTGGTGTTTACGTGCCTTCGTCGGGCCGCCTGCCAGGCGCTGACTCGCCAGCGCGCCCCGAGGTCCTTTCTTGCTTGCCCAAGAAAGGACCCAAAGAAGGGCACCCGGATTTCGCCCGGGAACCTCGCTCCGGACGCGCTGGGCCGGCGGCGCTGAACTCGCTACGCCTTCGGCTCCGCTCAGACATCCAGCGCCTTCTCCCGGCCCATCACGCCCTCCACGAGGGGCTCCATACGGGAGGGGAAGGTCAAAACAAGCGGTATCCCGTAGGGTGCGGTTGAGCGTAGCGAAACGCACCATGCCCCACGTCGTGCGAAACCCTGATGCGATTCGCTGCGCTCATCACATCCTACGCCCCCCG
>NZ_KB906957.1:0-92930 GCF_000381705.1 Thioalkalivibrio sp. AKL7
CTTCTTTGCACGAGCAAAGAAGTACCTCGCGGTGCGCTCGCGAGAGAGCGCCTGGCAGGCGGCGGACCGAAGCCACCGTAAACACCGGATGCCGAACCAGGACCAGCCACTAGCCGGCAAGCAGGATCCCCGAGGCCAAAAATGCAAAAGGGGCCAACCTGGCCCCTTTGCTTGAATCTGGCGGAGAGGGAGGGATTACGGCGACGTGGTCGCCGCCCTCCGGGCCGCCTCCGCTCTGCTTCGGCGTTCCGGTGTCGCTTCGCGCCACCGGTCGAACCATCATCTTGATCGATCGAGGGTTCGAATCCCGATACGCCAGGGGCTGGAAATGCAAAAGGGGCCAACCTGGCCCCTTTGCTTGAATCTGGCGGAGAGGGAGGGATTCGAACCCTCGATACGGGGTTACCGTATACACACTTTCCAGGCGTGCGCCTTCGACCGCTCGGCCACCTCTCCGTTTTCCGCAACCGCTGGACGGTCACGAAGCGCGGAATCCTAAACCAGGCGCGGCAGCGGCGCAATGGAGGGGACGAAAAACAGCAGCTTGCGGGATCAGGAACCGCCCTTGCCCGGCAGACCGGGAAAAGCGTGCACATTGCCCCCGGCAGTTCCCGCATCGTGAATGCGCGGGGTACCCACTGCCGTGACCTCGTCGATCCGAATCAACGCATGCATCGGCACATGGAAGCGCTCCACACCCTCGAACTCGGTACGCAAGCGCTCCTCCGAGGGATCCACCACCACCTGTGTGCGCTCGCCGAACAGCAGGCCCTCGATGGTGACGAAACCGTAAAGCTCGTCCTGGTAAACGTCACGGGCGTACAGCTCGTACGTTTTTCCGTTGTTCAGAAAATTGATTCGGTACCGCAGATTCTTGTCCATGGGCTCCATCATGGGGGAGCAACCGCAGATTGCAACGGGTTGGCGTTGGTCCGGAGCGCCAGAGTCGGTATGATTCCGGGCGTTATCCGCATGGGTCCCGGCACGCCAACGATGAATTCCTCCCAGGAGCTGCTCGATCATTTGAGCCGCAACAGCTCGCCGTACCAGGATCCGCTCATGCGGGTTCGCTGGGATGCGCTGTCTTCGGAGGACTACTGGATCCCGGAAGAGGCCATCTCGCTGTTCGGCACGCCCGAATATTCCGCGCTGTCGGGCGAGCAGAAGCGGCGCCTCTCGCAGTACGAATTTCTCTATTTCATCAGTGGCGCGCTGTGGCTGGAAGGCCTGTTCATGGAACGCATCTCGCGCATCTCCATGCACTCGACCGGCCGCCTGGACCGGCTGAACTACCGCCTGCACGAGCTGCGTGAAGAGGCCGGTCACAGCCTGATGTTCATCGAGTTCATGCGTCGCAGCGGGCTGGAGCTGCCGGAACGGCGCTTCCCGAAACCAAGGCTCGCCACCCTGGTCGGCCGCTTTGCCCCCTTCGAGTCCTCGATCTTCTGGATCGCAGTGATGATCGGCGAGGAGGTCCCGGATCGGATGAACCGTCTGATCCACCAGCGCCGTGACCAGATCAGCCCCACGGTGCATGACGTCGTCTCCACCCACATGATCGACGAAGCGCGCCACATGGCACATGCCCGCGACACGCTGGAAAGCTACCTGGATACCCTGCCGACCTGGCAGAAGGCGGCCTATCGCCCGCTGATGCGGCGGGTGTTCCGCCAGTTCGTGCACGCCTTCTACTACCCCACGGCGGATATCTACCAGCTCGCGGGCCTGCCCGCGGGCCCACACTACCGCCGTCTGGCGCGCGACAACCCACGCCGGGCCGCCTTCATCGATACCTGTGTCGACCCCGCACTGCAGATCCTCCGCGCCCAGGGCCTGGTCCTGAACTGGCGATAGGGTCACCATCTCGCCCTTCGCCGGTCGTCGGCTAGCACTGCCTGCACGGCCGATTGGGTATCATCGGTTCATGTTCCCGCACCTCCACCTTCGCCCCCCGAGCTCGACCTGGCGCCAGATCGAGCTCGGCGTGTTCATCGTATTGCTGGTGATGATCGGCCTGCGGGTCTGGTTCCAGCCGCCCTCGGCCCTGCAGCAATTGACCTTCCGCGAGGAACTGCAGGTAGTGCTGGTCGAAGCGCCTTTGGGGCGTTCGGAGCTGGCGGCCACTGAGGGCCACGACCAACTGGAACTGGCCCTGCTGCATGGCTTCGCGAAGGAACTGGGCACGCGCATTCGCGTAACCCGCGTGGAGACCGCCGCCGAGGCCCACCGCCGCCTGCGCGAACACCGGGCGGACCTGGCCGCCGGGCTGCTGGTGGACCCCGATGAACCGACGATCAAACGCGGTCCGGAGATCCTCGCCATCCAGCAGGTTCTCGCCTTCTGGCGCGGCAACGAATCCACCGCTGCACTGCCCGCCCTCGCCAGCCTGCCCGCCGGAACCCGACTGGGACTCACCGCACAGTCGCCGCTGCCGGAACGCCTGCGGGCCCATCTGGCCCACGCCGACGCGGCGAGGCAACAGGTATCGGTCCGGGCAGGGGATCCGGAGTCCGAGACCCCGAATCCGGGCCTGTTCGAGACCCTCGGGTACGAGCCGCGAGACCCGCCGGTCGAGCTGGTACCCATCGGGACCGCCGAAGCGCAACGCCAGGCATTGGCCGCGGGCCAAATCGACTATGCCCTGATGAGCTCCCTGGAGTTCGGCCGGCTGCAACGCTTGCATCCCGACCTGCGTACCGCCTATGAATTCGAGCGCGGGGTGGCCGTCACCTGGCTGTTCCCGGCCGGCTTCGACCGCAGCCTGATCGACGCGGCGGAGGCCTACATTGACCGCCTGCGAGGGAACCGTGACCTGGAACTGATGATCGACCGCTACCTGGGCCATCTGGAGACCCACGACCTGGTGGACGCCCTGACCTTCGCCCGGCGCGTGGATAACCAGCTGGATCGCTTTCGCGACCTGTTCGAACGCGCCGGCGCCGAATACGGCCTGGACTGGCGCTTCATCGCCGCCGTGGCCTACCAGGAGTCACACTGGAACGCGGAGGCCATCTCCCCCACCGGGGTGCGCGGGCTGATGATGCTGACCCAGAACACCGCGTCCGGCCTCGGCGTCGAGGACCGCACCGACCCGGCATCCAGCGTCGACGGCGGCACCCGCTATCTGCTGGACCTGCGTGAGCGTCTACCGGAACGCATCCCGGAACCGGATCGCACCTGGATGACGCTGGCGGCCTACAACGTCGGGCTGGGACACCTGCATGACGCCCGGCGCCTGGCCGATGCCAACGGCGACGATCCGAATCGCTGGCTGGACGTAATGCAGTGGCTGCCACGCCTGGCGGAACGCGAATGGCACGAGCAAACCCGCTATGGCTACGCCCGCGGCTGGGAGCCCGTGCTCTACGTGCAGAACATTCGCAGCTATTACGACAAGTTGATCCAGCGCTTCCCCGCAAGCAGCGACCATATCCCCAACGCACCGAAAGTCTACCGTCGCGTCCCGCTATCGCTCTGAAGCGTGGCGGGCGCGGTCAGCGCACGCCCTCGTCTTCCCTGGGCGACGCTGATGAGTCGCGTTGATCCCCCAAGTTTTTCGAGACAAGGCGCGCTGTGCGGGCCTTGGCGTCCTGCGATCCGCTGCCCATCCATCAGACCCAAGGCAGGATCGGGAACATGGGACACCCAAACGCACGTGTACATTGATCAGTGTTTCCCTAGAATCCGTACCCCCACACCCTTACCCCCGGACCCAGGCCCATGACCGCTACCACCCGCGCCTCCCTGCGCGCCGCCATCGGACCGGGCCTGCTGATGGCCGGAGCGGCGGTGGGCGTCTCGCATCTGGTCCAGGCCACCCGGGGCGGGGCCGAATACGGTCTACTGCTGATCCCGATCGTGCTGCTGGCCTGCCTGTTCAAGTACCCCTTCCTGGAATTCGGCCCGCGCTACGCCGCGGCCACCGGACATAACCTGCTCACCGGCTACCACCGCCTTGGCAACTGGGCCCTAGGACTCTACATCGCCGTCACCCTGGGGACGCTGTTCATCATCCAGGCCGTGGTCACCCTGACCACTGCGGGGCTGTTCGCACTGGTGTTCGGGCTGGACCTGTCGATGGTCGCGCTGTCCGCGCTGATCCTGGCGGCCTGCATCGGGTTCCTGATGGTCGAGGCCTACAAGGGCCTGGACCTGGGCATGAAGATCATCATGGCGGCGCTGAGCGTTTCGACGGTGGTCGCGGTCGCCCTGGCCTTCCAGGAGGCCCCGGACTGGCAGACCCTCTCCGGCGCACCGGAATGGTCGAGCCTGTGGACCCTCGCCGGCTTCGCCTTCGTGCTGGCCCTGCTCGGCTGGATGCCGATCCCGCTGGATGTCGCCGCCTGGCACTCGGTCTGGACCCAGGAACGCGCCCGCATGACCGGGCACCATCCCAGCGTGCGCGAGGCCGTGTTCGACTTCCGCCTCGGCTTCATCGGCGCCACCCTGCTGGCGCTTGCATTCATGTTGCTGGGGGCATTGCTGATGTACGGCACCGGCATCGGCTTCGCCCCGGGGGCGGCCGCGTTCTCGGCGCAGCTGGTGGATCTCTATGCCCAGAGCCTGGGCGAGTGGAGCCGCTCGCTGATCGCCATCGCGGCACTCACCACCATGTTCTCCACCACCCTGGCGGTCACCGACGCCTATCCGCGGGTCATCATGGCGATCATCCGCACCCTGCGAGAGAACGGCCACCAGGCGCAGGACATGGAACCCGCCCCCCGGGGCGAGCGCGGGCTGGACTGGTGGGGCTATCGCATCGCCCTGCTGATCGTCGCGGCCGGCGCGCTGGCCCTGATCTGGCTGGCCGGCGAGCAGTTCACGCGCTTCGTCGACATCGCCACCACCCTGTCGTTCCTGTCCGCTCCGATCCTCGCCTGGCTCACCTTCCGCGCGGTGATGTCACCGGACGTGCCGGCCGCCGCGAAACCGGGTCCCGGCCTGCGTGGCCTGGCCTGGGCCGGCCTCGTCTTCCTCGGCGGGTTCTCGCTGGCCTGGCTGGTCTGGCGCTTCGGGCTCTGAAGCGCCGCAAGCCGTCAGGAAGCCGCTTCGCTGGCGCGCACACAGAATCGCGCCAGGATGGCCACGTCGTGCCGCGCCTGTCCGGCCTCGAGCGCCGCATCCACGGCCTCGCGCACCGGCGTGAGCCCCTCCGTCGCCAGCCCGAGATCGCGGCTCAGGTCGGCGATAATCCCCAGATCCTTGTGGTACAGGCCGACTTGGAACCCGGGCTCGAAGTCGCCGTCCAGCAGGCGCTGCCCGTGCACCTCGAGGATGCGCGAAGAGGCAAACCCGCCCATCAGCGCCTCGCGCACCCGCGCCGGGTCGACACCGGACTGCTCCGCCAGGGCAAAGGCCTCGCCCACCGCGACCAGGGTCTCGCCCACCACCAGCTGGTTGCAGGCCTTGGCGATCTGTCCCGCGCCGCTGTCGCCGACGTGGGTCAGGGTGGAGCCCACCACCTCGAAGATCGGCCGCAGCCTCTCGACAACATCGACCGGCCCGCCCACCATCAGGCTCAGCGTCCCGGCCCGCGCGCCCGGCTCCCCGCCCGAAACCGGGGCATCCACGAAGGTCACCTCGCGTTCGGCGGCCGCGCGGGCGATGGCGCGGGTACGCATCGGGTCGATGGTGCTGTGATCGATCACGACCAGTCCGGGACGGGCATGCTCCAGGACCCCGTCCGGCCCCAGCATCAGCGCCTCGACATCCGGCGTATCGGAGACATTCAGCACCAGCACCCGCACGCCGCGAACCAGCTCCGGGAGGCTCGTGCATGGCTGCGCCCCATCCTGCGCGAGTGCTTCCGCCGTCTCCGGCCGGCGCGCCCAGACCTGGACGTCAGCCCCGGCGGCGAGGAGGTTGCGATTCATGGGCGCCCCCATGATGCCGAGGCCAATGGCCCCGATCGGCTGGAGTTCGGGCGGGATCTGGGATGCGGACATACGGCACTCCGAAAACGGTACCCACGCACTGTAACAACCCCGCTGGAAAAGCGGCACATGGAGGGTGAACCGGATCATGCAACGCGAACACCTGCACGGCTCCCTGCTCGCCTTCACCGGCGTGATGGCACTCAGCTTCGACGGACTGCTGGTGCGCCTGGCCGACACCCAGGGCATGGATATCGTCTTCTGGCGCGGGTTGCTGATGGCCCTCGCCCTGACCCTGCTGCTGCGTATCCTCGACGGGCGCTGGGCCTGGACCCACCTGCGACTGGGCGGGCGCGATGCCGGCTGGGTCGCGGCCGGGTTCGCGGCGACCACCATCCTGTTCGTGCTCGGCATCCTGCACACCACGGTCGCCAACGTGGTGGTCATCCTGGCGGCCTCGCCGCTGTTCGCGGCCGTGTTCTCCGGACTGCTGCTGCGCGAATGGGTGCCGCTGCGGACCTGGATCGCCATGCTGATCTGTATCGGCGGGATCGTCGGGGTGTTGGCCGGCTCGCTGGAGGCCGGGGGCTGGCTGGGCGACGCCCTGGCGCTGCTGGCGGCCCTGGTGGTCGGCATCAACCTGACCCTGCTGCGCCGCTCGCCCCGCGTGGACCGGCTGGCCGTGATCGCGGCGGGCGGGATGCTGGCCGCGCTGATCGCGTGGCCGCTGGCGACACCGCTCGCCGTCGGGCTCGACAGCCTCGCGGTCCTGGCGATCATGGGCCTCGTCCAGCTCCCGCTGGCGCTGACCCTGATCGCCCTGTCGACCCGCTTTCTGCCGGCCGGCGAGGTGGCCCTGTTCCTGGTGCTGGAGGCGGTGTTCGGCACCCTCTGGGTCTGGCTGTTCCTGGCCGAGGCCCCCGGCACCCTCACGCTACTGGCCGGCGGCCTGATCCTGCTCACCCTGGCCGTGCATGCAGCCTGGGGCATACACCAAAAAAGCTCACCCTAATATTCTAATTTTCGACTTTATATCAAATGCTTATCTTGTATTTGATCGGAATAATCGCCAACGGTTCCCGTCTTACCCATAACCGGACACCAGAGGCATGGACGCCGCCTGGATCCGGTCTCTGATTGCAACGCGGCATACGCCCCGGGCGTATCGAAAACAAAACACGGGAACAAACGCAGGAGCCCGATCATGAACAAACGCTTCATCCTTCCGCTGGCCATGGCCGCCGCCGTATTCGCCCTGCCGGGTACCGCCCTCGCGGATAGCTACTATTCCGAGCAGAAAGTCGTCTATCACGTGAACCACGACAACGAACAGCGGCAGATCGGCGCGATGCGGAACATCCAGAACCACATCAACGCCGTGGGCGCCGACCGCATGAGCATCAAGGTCGTGATGCACGGCAACGGGCTCAGCCTGCTGCAGCACGCCAAATCGAACGAGGACCTGAAGGCCTTCGTCGATCAGCTGAAGATGCAGGACGTGGACTTCCAGGTGTGCAACAACACCGTCGTTGGGCGGAACATCGACATTGCTAACGACCTCTACGACGCCTCCGAGGACGACATCATCCCGAGCGGCGTGGCCCACCTGTCGCACCTGCAGCAGCAGGGCTACACCTACGTGCGTCCGTAATACCCCTGCAGCAAGCACCCGGCGACCGCCATCTCCCGGTCGTCGCTTCGGGCCCGGGTCTTCCCGGGCCCTTTTCTTTGTGCAACTAGACTCCACTCGTAAACCCGCCCCACACGGCACATGACCCTTTTTGTGGCGCTGCAGACGGGAATAGGCGCGTGCGCAGGGCGTCTTATTCATACCTGTTGACCGCCTTCCCTGCGAAGCCCCCGGTCACAGCGCGCCAACCCCGGCGCAAGGCCCCGTGGCGTACCGCAACCCGCCCGGGTTCGTTGTTGTTTCAGAAGGAACCTGTGCAATGAACGCAATGAAACTGCTCTTTCCCGCCCTGCTCGCCATGGTGCTCGGCATCCCCGGCCTGGCGGCCGCGAGCGACTTCGACTATGGCACGCACAAAGTGATCTACCACGTGAACTACGATGACGAGCGGCGCTACATGGCCGCGATGGGCAACATCCAGAACCATATCAACGCCGTGGGCGCCGACAACATGGAGATCAAGGTGGTGATGCACGGGGACGGCCTCGGGCTGCTGCAAACCGCCAACACCAACGAAAACCTGCGCGGCCGCATCGAGAACCTGAAGATGCAGAACGTGGAGTTCCAGGTCTGTGCGAACACCCTGCGCGGACGCAATATCGCCCTCGAAGAACTCTTCGACGCCTCCGAGGATGACGTAATCCCGAGCGGCGTGGCCCACATCTCCTGGCTGCAGCACCAGGGCTTTACCTACAGCCGGCCCTAACAGATTCCGAAAATGTGCCGAAAGATCGGCCCGGATCGCGAGATCCGGGCCTTTTTCATGGCATCACAGGGGGACATTGGGGGTGCCGCCGCGAATCGGTATGGTATGCATTCTCCATCCGCCACGAGTCCCGCCGTGTCCGCCATCTCCATTCAGCAGCTGTACAAGGCGTACGACGGCGTTGCGGTCGTGGACGGCGTGGACCTCGAAATCGCCCCCGGCGAATTCTTCGGCCTGCTGGGGCCCAACGGGGCCGGCAAGACCACCACCCTGCGCATGCTGCTGGGGATGACGCCGATCGATGGCGGGCAGGTCGAGGTCCTCGGCCTGCCGATGCCCGAGGGCGAGCGCGCGGTCCGCGAACGCCTGGGCATCGTGCCGCAGTTCGACACCCTCGACCCCGACTTCACGGTGATCGAGAACATGCGCACCTACGCCGCCTACTTCGGCCTGTCCGGGCCGGAGGTGGAGTCGCGCATCGACCGGCTGCTGGCGCAGGTCAACCTGAACGACAAGCGCGGCGCGCGCATCAATGCCCTGTCCGGCGGAATGAAGCGGCGCCTGACCCTGGCCCGTGCGCTGATCAACGAACCCGAGGTGGTGGTGCTGGACGAGCCCACCACCGGTCTCGACCCGCAGGCCCGGCATCATCTGTGGCGCCAGCTTCGGGCGCTGCGCGCCTCGGGCGTCACCCTCGTGCTGACCACTCACTACATGGAAGAAGCCGAGGAACTGTGCGACCGCATCGCGATCATCGACCACGGCCGCATCATCGCCTGTGAGGCCCCGAGCCGTCTGATCGCCGAGCATATCGAGCCCTGGGTGCTGACGGTCGGCGGCACAGACGCCGGGGAGGTCCTGCAGCGCGAGCTGGGCCCGAAGGACCGGGCCCACCAGGTCGCCGACACCTGGCTGGTCTATACCGCGGAGCCGGACCGGCTGCGCGAGCGCCTCCGCGCGCTCGGCCACGAGCCCACCCTGCGCGAGGCGGACCTGGAAGACGTCTTCCTCAAGCTCACCGGCCACGAGCTGAGGGACTGAGCCCATGTCCGGCGGCCACCCCATCCTGCCCCGCCCCAGCCTGCGCTTCGTCGCCGTCTGGCGGCGCAACCTGCTGGTCTGGCGCAAGCTGATCGTGCCGTCGATGCTGGGCAATTTCGGCGAGCCGATCCTGTATCTGCTGGCCTTTGGCTACGGCTTCGGCAGCCTGGTGGGCGATCTCGACGGCATGCGCTACATGGTCTTCATTGCCTCCGGCATCATCTGCTCGTCCGCGATGTTCACCGCGAGCTTCGAGGGCATGTATTCCGCCTACACCCGCATGGCGGAACAGAACACCTGGCTGGGCATGCTTGCCACTCCGCTCACGCTGGACGACATCGTCTTCGCCGAGGCCATCTGGGCCGCGACCAAGGGCCTGATCAGCGCCATTACCATCCTGATCGTCGCCAGCGTGCTGGGGCTGGTCGCCGATGCCCGCGCCCTGCTCGCGCTGCCGGTGATCTTCCTCGCCGCGTTCACCTTCGGCGCGCTGGCCCTGGTGATTACCGCCCTGGCGCGCAGCTACGACTTCTTCCTCTACTACTTCACCCTGGCCGTCACGCCGATGTTGCTGCTGTCCGGGGTGTTCTTTCCGCTGACCGAACTGCCCGGCTGGGTGCAGGGCCTGGCCCTGGCACTACCACTGGCGCATGTACTGGAGATCGTGCGTCCGCTGATGACCGGCACCTGGCCCGCGGCCTGGCTGCCGCACCTGGCCGTGATCACCGCCTACGGCGGGAGCGCCATCATCCTGGCCACCTACCTGATCCGCCGGCGCCTGCTGCGCTGAACGCCGCGAGTCCCCAGTCCCGCTCCGGCACGGCACCCGGTTGTGCCAGAATGTCGGGCTTCCCAGCCAGCCCGAGCCCACGATGACCGAGTCTCCCTCCGGCGAACCGATTGCCCCCTTCGACCCGACGGCCGACCACCGCGAATACCTGGCCACGGCCGCCGGCGGACTCGCCCCGCTGGTCGCGCGCGAGCTGGAGGGTTTCGGGGCCCTGGACCTGCGCGAAGACCGCGCCGGCATCCACTTTCACGCGGATCTCGCCACGCTGTACCGCTGCCTGCTCGGCAGCCGCGTGGCCAGCCGCATCCTGCTGCCGCTGGTACGCTTCGACGAACCCGACGGCGATGCCTGCTACGTCGCCAGCCGGGCCCTGGACTGGCCCGCCCTGTTCGGGCTCGACACCACCTTTGCGGTGGACGTAACCGGCAAGAGTTCGCACATCGGGCATACCCATTTCGCCGGGGTGCGCGTGAAGGATGGCATCGCCGACGCCTTCCGCGACGCCACCGGCGAACGCCCCGACGTGGACGCCGCCGATCCGGACGTGCGCGTGCTGCTGCAACTGCAGGGCCGACAGGCCCAGATCAGCCTGGACCTCGGCAACGGTGGCCTGCACCGTCGCGGCTATCGCGGCAGCGGCGGCGACGCCCCGCTGCGCGAGAACCTCGCCGCCGCGCTGCTGATGCGTGCCGGCTGGCCGGAACACCTGGAGACCCATCCCGACGCGCAGTTCCTCGACCCCTTCTGCGGCAGCGGCACCCTCGTGATCGAGGCCGCCCTGATGGCCACCCATACCGCCCCCGGCCTGCTGCGCGAGGATTTCCGCCCCCACGGCTGGTCCGGCCACGACGCCGGGCTCTGGGCCAGCTGCGTGGCCGAGGCGCGTGACGCGGTGCGCCCCTGGCAGGGCCCGCCGCTACTGGGCAGCGACCGCGACCGGGGGGCGGTGGCCGCCGCCCGCAAGGCGGCCCAGGCCGCCGGCGTGCGCGACTGCACGCGCTTCGAACAGGCCGATGCCCTGGCCCTGGAGCCCCCGGCCGACCACGGCATGCTGGTCAGCAACCCGCCCTACGGCGAGCGCATCGGCAACACCCCGGAACTGATCAAGCTCTACAGCCTGCTGGGCGAGCGCCTGCGCAGCGCCTTCGGCGGCTGGCATGTCGCCCTGCTGGTGGCGGACACAACGGACTCGCAACGCCTGGGCCTGCGCGCCAGCCACAAGCACCGCTTCTACAACGGCACCCTTGCCTGCCACCTGCTGCAGTTCGAGATCCATCGGCGCGACGAGCCGGCCGCGGCCCCGGCGCCGGATTTCGCCAACCGCCTGCAGAAGAACCTGCGTCACCTGGCTCGCTGGGCGCGGCGCCAGGAGATCACCTGCTATCGCATCTACGACACGGATCTGGCCGAATACCCCCTGCAGATCGACCGCTACGAGGCCGAGGACGGCACGGTTCACCTGCATGTGCAGGAGTTTGCCGCGCCCGCCAGCGTCGATCCCGCACGCGCCGAGGCGCGTCTGCGCGGCGCACTGGCCGCGATGCTGGAGGTTACCGGCGTCGAGCCCGCCCACCTGCATTACAAGCAGCGCCGGGCACAGAAGGGACGCTCGCAGTACCAGCGCGCGGAGACCGCCCAGCCCGCTCCGTTTCCGGTGCACGAGCACGGCTGCCGCCTGTGGGTCGACCTGGATGCCTACCTCGACAGCGGGCTGTTCCTGGACCACCGGCCGATGCGACTGCGCCTGCAACAGGAATGCCGCGGCCTGCGCCTGCTGAACCTGTTCTGCTACACCGCCGCGGTCAGCGTGCATGCCGCGGTGGGCGGCGCACGCCAGACCGTATCAGTCGATCTGTCCAACACCTACCTGGAGTGGGCCGAGGACAACTTCCGCGCCAACGGCCTGGAGGCCGAGATCCGCGATGGCCGCAGCCGTCGCCAGCCCGGCACCCACGCCCTCCTGCGCGAGGACGTGATCCACTGGCTGGAAGGGGCCAGCGACACGCCTGGCATGGTGTTCGAGCGGATCTTCCTGGACCCGCCCACCTTCTCCAACTCCAAGCGCACCGAGGACGACTTCGAGGTGCAGCGCGACCATGCCCACCTGATCCTCCTGGCCGCGCGCCTGCTCACCCCGGATGGGGTGCTCTACTTCTCCACCAACCGCCGCCGCTTCGAACTGGACCACGAGGCCCTGACCGGACTCGAGGCCCGCGACATCACCCGCGAGACGCTGGACGAAGACTACCGCCGCCCGCCCCCGCCCCATCGCTGCTGGGCCATCACGCACGCAGGCCGCGAATAAAGAGGCGGGGCGCCGAGGGCAACGTCGCCCAGCCCTGCACAGGGCACACACACAAAAACGCCCCGGGAAAACCCGGAGCGTTTTGTCTTCACCGTGTCACGATCAATTCGGTGGGTAGAAGGTTTCCAGGTAGTCCAGGATCTCTTCCTCCACTTCGGGGGAAAACTCCCAGAGCCCCTGCGTGTCCTGCATCCAGCGGATCTGTTCCAGCCAGATCTTGCGGGTGTACCCACGGCTGGTGAACAACCGGGCCGAGTGACATACCGTGCAATTGTTCTTGACCGTATCGAATCCCGGCGCCTTGATCAGCCCGGTTTCCGAATCGGTCTCGTACTCCTCGGCGGCCTCGACGTGGTCGCCCGCGGTCGCGGGCACCACCCAGAGGAGGCCGAGGATGGCCGGCAACAACAGGACCATCTTCGACTTCATTAGGGCTCCTTAGGCTTTGACTCGGACATCAATGTGGTGGGCCTTGTTGTTGCCGTAGCCCCGCGGGTTCCAGCCCGGCAGCACCATCGGCTGACGATCGCCCTTGCTGTTGGTGGCCACGGCCCACACCTGATGGAAACCGGGTTCGGAGAACTCGATGTCCGCCTCCCAGGTCTGCCAGGCAAACTTGTTCACGGGACGCTTCAGGTCGGCCTTTTGCCAGGTCACCCCGAAATCGGTCGAGACATGAAGCTCCTCCACATCGCCATAGCCATCCCAGGCCTTGCCCGCAACCTTCAGCGTGCTGCCAACGGAGGTCTCGGCACCGGTCTGCGGATAGGTGATCAGGGACTTCACCGGCATTTCCTCGAGGACGACCATGTCCTCGTTCGGCACGTCGGCACCCGGCTCCACCGGATGACGCGGTACGCGATAGCTGTGGCCAGTCATGCCCTGACCGTCATGCTCGCGATCACGGACGAGGATCTCGGTCAGCCACTTGCCGCTGGCGGAACCCGGGAAGCCCGGGGTGATCAGGCGCAGCGGATAGCCGTGCTGTTCCGGGATGTCTTCCCCATTCATCGCCCAGACGATGAGGGTCTCGTCTTCCACAGCCTTGCGCATGGGGCAGCCACGCGACAGCGCATCCAGATCATCACGGCCGCTCAGGTGCGCGTCACCGGCCTTGAAGCCAATGTACTCGGCCTTGTCGGCGTCGTAACCGACGTCTTCCAGCACGTCGCGCAAACGCACACCCGTCCAGGTCGGACAGCCGACCGCACCCAGATCCCACTGGTTACCGCGCGGGGACGGCTCGAACGCGGCACGCCCGTTGCCACCACACTCGATCCAGATTTGCAGGGTGTGGTGCTCGAACTTCTCCTTGAGGTCCGCGATGGTGTAGGACTTCTCCCCGTTCGCCGCTTCGCCGTGGACCGTCAGGGTCCATGCAGATGCGTCGATCCCGGCCTTCTCCGGAGGAACGCCGTTGTTGCGGATGAACATATTGGGGAACGGGGTCACTTCGTCGTGCAGCAGGTGCGGCGGCAGTTCACCGTTGATCGGGCGGTCATTCAGCCAGATGAAGCCGTCCACCTTGCCATCTACGTGGAAGCCCTCGATGCCGGCGGCCACGGCACTGGACAGGGTGCTGCGGTTGAACATGGTCTGCATGGCGGTTTCCGCGCCCAGACCCATCACGGCCAGGGCGGCACCGCCCTTGCCCAGGCGACCCAGGAAACCGCGACGGGCGGCGCCCGTCTCGGTCAGCTGTTCGGTCTCCCGGGTTTCTTCTTCGGACTTGCGGTCCATCTCGGAACCATCGTTCTTGTGGTCAGTCATTTGCCTGCCTCCGGCTTGTTCTCGGAACAAAATCTCATGTACTGCCCCTCTCTCCCTGGGACAGCCACTTGGAGTTGTAGCAAACGCCTTCAAAGCCTGCAATAAAAAATGGGGATTTTTTACAAGATCCAGAAACTTCTACATAACGCCTGTATTCGATCATCGATATGCGGTGTAGAATAGGGCCCCATTGGATCTCGCAACTTGCTGATCACAAGCTTTTATTAACCTTTTTTAATATAAACGGAAGCTACACAATGAAGATCACTTTTTGTCATTCCGCATATTCCGGTTTTATTATATTTACAGTGGCGCTGATCGGCTCGTTGCTCGCAGGCGGCATTGCCAGTGCGGAGCCCGCGGCATCCATCGAGATCCACGAAATCGAAGCCGGCGAAGGGCCCGGGATCGTGCGGCATGACACGGCCATCCTGCATTACACCGGGACGCTGGAAGAAGACGGGAGCGTGTTCGATTCCAGCCGCGAGTCCGGCGCGCCATTTGCGCTCACGCTGGGCGCGGGTCAGGTGATCCCGGGCTTCGAACAGGGCGTGATGGGCATGCGCGAAGGCGGCAAGCGCGAGATCGTCATCCCGCCGGAACTCGGCTATGGCGAACGCGGGGCCGGCAACATCATCCCGTCCAACGCGACCCTGCGCTTCGAGGTCGAGATCCTCGACGTCGAACGCGCACCGTTTAGCGGGCTGGACAACGAAGGCCTGGCCGAGAAGATCCGCGAGGGCGCAACCATCGTCGACATCCGCCGCCCGGACGAATGGGCGGAGACCGGCGTGATCGAGGGCAGCTACCGCATTACCGCCTTCGACGAGAATGGCGAGCTCAACCCGACCTTTGGCGAGCAGTTCACCAACCTGGTCAAGCCGGACGAGGAAGTCGTGCTGATCTGCCGCGTGGGCAACCGCACCGGCGCCCTCGCCCGCGCTTTGGCCGACGGCCTTGGCTACGAGAACGTCTACAACGTGACCGACGGGATCATGGAATGGCTGGACGACGATCGCCTGGTACAGCACGACTGCCCCAAGACCGCCGAAACGGCCCAGTGCTGATCTCAGAGTGAGTGCGTCGGGGGTGCCGGCTCCGGATCCGGATCGGCATCCCCGTCATCGAAATCGAGACGCTGGTTCGTGCCCGGACCAGCGTCTTCTTTCGCGTCCGGTGGCGACAGGCTAAGGCCCGCGTCGGAGGCCACATCCGCCAGGTCGCGGATCTGATCGAGCGGCGGCAGCTCTTCGAGGCGCTGCAGACCCAGGTCGTCGAGGAAGCTACGGGTGGTCGCGTACAGCGCGGGGCGGCCCGGCACCTCCTTGTGCCCTACCACCCGTACCCACTCGCGTTCCTGCAGCGTGCGCATGATCCCGGTACTGACCGCTACCCCGCGCACAGCCTCGATCTCGGCGCGGGTGACCGGCTGGCGATAGGCGATGATCGCCAGCGTCTCCAGCAGGGCCCGTGACAGCCGCGCCGGGCGCTCGGGCTGGGCGGCCTGCACGGTCGCGGAGAAGCGCGAACGCACGCGGAAGCGATACCCGCCAGCGGAGCGCACCAGCTCGATCGCGCGATCGTTATAGCGTTCCTGCAGACGACCAAGCGCCCGTTCCAGCAAGGCCTGATCGATCTCGCCGAGGTCCTCGCAGGCAGCCTTCAGGTCGCGCGACCCCACCGGTTCCGCGGCCGCAAACAGCACGGCCTCCACCGCCAGCTCGACGGCCCGCAACTGCTCGTCATCAACGGCGGCGGCAGACACCTGCACGTCCGATACAGTGGTTTCGCTCACGCCGGCTCTCCCCCTTCGTCTCCCACGGGCGCCCCACGCCGGCGCAACCGGATAGGGCTGTAGGGTTCGCTCTGGCCCCACTCGATCAGGCCCGCCTTGGTCAGCTCCAGCACCGCCAGGAACGACACCACGACGCCCTGGCGCCCCTCGGTAGCCAGAAGCAGAGCCACGAAATCGGTGAAGCGTTCGGGATGCAGGCTGTCGAGGATGTTCGACATGCGTTCGCGCACCGACAGCTGCTCGGTGGAGACATGATGGTGCGCCATCAGACTGGCGCGGTGCATCACCGCCGCCAGCGCCTCCATGAGCTCGTCCAGCGTCGGCCCGGGCGGCGGCGGGCCCTCGAGCGCCTCGACGCTGGCGCCGGCGGCGAACACATCGCGATCCATGCGCGGGAGGGCATCCACTCGTTCGGCGGCGATCTTGAATTGTTCGTATTCCTGCAGCTGCCGGATCAGCGCCATGCGCGGGTCCGCATCCTCGTCTGCCTCGGCCTCCTTCGGCCGCGGCAGGAGCATGCGCGACTTGATCTCGGCCAGCAGGGCGGCCATCACCAGATATTCCCCCGCCAGCTCCAGGCGCAGGGCCTGCATTACCTCGATATAGCCCATGTACTGCCGAGTGATCTCGGCGATGGGGATCGACAGGATGTCGAGGTTCTGGCGACGGATCAGGTACAGCAACAGATCCAGCGGCCCCTCGAAGGAGTCGAGAAAGACCTCCAGGGCGTCGGGCGGGATATAGAGATCGGCCGGCAGTTCCGCCACCGGCTCGCCATGCACACGATAAAGCACCTCCCCGTGCGCGCCGGTCTCGACGGTCGCGGGGCGCTCGAGGTCGTCGCTCGAGTCAGCGTACGGGTCCATGCCTCAGACTCTGGCTCATCGCAGGTAGTCCAGGCCCATGGCCCGGCGCACCTCTTCCAGGGTCTCGCGGGCCTCTTCGCGGGCGGCCTCGGAGCCCTCGACGATGATGGAGCGCACCAGCGCCGGATCCTCGGCGTATTCCTTCGCGCGTTGCTGGATGGGTTCCAGCTCGGCCTGCACCGCCTCGATCAGCGGGCGCTTGCAGTCGAGGCAGCCGATGCCCGCCGTGGTGCAGCCGGCGTGCAGCTCCTCGCGCTGGCTCGCGTCGGTGTAGACCTTGTGCAGATCCCATACCGGGCACTTTTCCGGATCCCCCGGATCGGTGCGCCGCACCCGCGCGGGGTCCGTCGGCATGGTACGGATCAGGCTCTCCACCTCGGCCGGCTCGGTGCGCAGGCTGATGGTGTTGCCGTAGCTCTTGGACATCTTGCGTCCGTCCAGGCCCGGCATCTTCGAGGCCGGGGTCAGGCGCGGCTGCGGCTCCGGCAGGATGATCTTGCCGCCACCCTCGAGGTAGCCGAACAGGCGCTCGCGATCCCCCAACGAGATGTTCTGCTGCGAATCGAGCATGGCCCGGGCAACCTCCAGCGACTCTTCCTCGCCCTGCTCCTGGAACCGCTTGCGCAGGTCGCGGTAGCGCTTGGCGGCCTTCTTGCCCATCTTGTCGGCGGCCGCCTCGGCCTTCTCGGCAAAGCCGGGCTCGCGGCCGTAGAGGTGATTGAAGCGCCGTGCGATCTCGCGCGTGACCTCCAGGTGCGATACCTGGTCCTCGCCCACCGGGACCATGCCGGCGCGGTAGGCCAGCACGTCGGCGCTCTGCAGCACCGGATAGCCGAGGAATCCGTAGGTCGCCAGGTCCTTCTCGCGCAGCTGCTCCTGCTGATCCTTGTAGGTCGGCACCCGCTCCAGCCAGCCGAGCGGGGTAATCATCGACAACAACAGATGCAACTCGGCGTGCTCCGGCACGCGCGACTGCACGAACAGCGTAGCGGAACCCGGGCTCACTCCGGCCGCCAGCCAGTCGATGACCATCTCGGTCACGTGCTGCTGCAGGTCACCCGGATCCTCGTAATGGGTGGTCAGCGCATGCCAGTCGGCGACGAAGAAGAAGCACTCGTAGTTGTGCTGCAACTCGATCCAGTTCTTCAGCACACCGTGGTAGTGGCCCAGATGCAGGCGCCCGGTGGGGCGCATGCCGGAGATCACGCGCTGGTTGGTACCCTGGTTACTGCTCACGGAATCTATCCCTTCCTCTCAGAATAAAACGGGCGCGTCCACGCCCGGTCAGTCGTCTCAGAACATGCCGCCGGACAAGGCGAACAGCATGGCCAGCAGCATCGCCGTGCGATCCACATCGTTGATGCGCACGCGGCCGTCCGCCATTGCCAGCGTGCCGTGCCAGTAGCCGGCCTCGGCATCGCGACGAACCCAGCCATCCGCAGCCAGGGCATGCAACTGCGCGTCCAGATCGATATCGGGATACGCGGCGTCGAATTCGGCTACCCATTCCAGCCCGAGTCGCAGATCGCTGTCCAGCCGCAGGGTCTCCAGCGGGCGGGTCGTCAGACTTTGCTGCGTACCATGCAGGCCGAGCTCGGCGTCCAGCGCGACCTGCCGGGGCGGCTCGTCGTTCAGCGACGCCCGCAACTGGATCGCCGGCTGGTGCTCAATCATGCCGCCCAGGGCATCGATCATGGCCGAGCCGATCAGGGCATTGCGCTGCTCGCCCTCGATGCCACGCGCGTCGACCGCTTCCAGCTCGGCCAGAAACTGCAGCATGCTGGGACGGTCCCAGCGCAGGATCCCCGCCTGCAGGTCCAGGGCCGTCAGCGTCAGGGCATCCCCCGCGCCGTCATCCACCCGGGCGTGATCGACCTGCAGCCGCAGGCGCGAATCCATGCGGTCGTTGTTCGTATGCTGGAAGGCGTCGAGGCGGGGGCGCTCCAGGTGAAGGCGGGTCGCCTCGCCCTCACGCAATTCGATCACGGCCGCCGCCAGGCCGCCTTCGTAGTCCGGCAGCCGCCCGAAGACCCCGTCGGCATCGGCCTCGAAAACCGTGGCATAACGCGCCTCGCGCGCCTCCCACGAGAAGCTGTCATCGGACAATCTCGTTTCCGGCAGGTCCAGGCTCACCAGGATCTGCTCGGACGACCAGGCGAAGCGCCCCTGGCCCGCCGCAAGATCCAGCCACAGCGGACCGCCCACCGTAGCGGCGTGTTCGGCCACCTCGGGCACGCTCATCAGGTCCATGCGCAGATCGTCGAACGCAATGCGGGTGGTCACGCCACCGCCGATCCCCGAGCGCGAATGCACCTGCAGATCCAGCGAGCGCAACAGGTGGGCGAGCAGCGAGTCGTCCGCGGCGGCCAGGGTATCCAGATCCACGAAGGAATCGCCGCGCGCCCCCAGCAGGCCATGGCGCACAGCGTGTACCAGGGGGATCTCGAAGCGCCCGTCGGCATCCTCCAGGATCAGCCGACTGCGACCGCTGGCGGCCAGGTAGCCGCGCTCGTATTCGAGCATCTCGTGACGCAGATACACCTCGCCAAGCTGAGCCTCGTGTGTCTCGGCGACGGTACCCTCGACCTGTGTGCCGACCACCACCGGCCAGATGGCCGCCACTGCCAGCACCACCACCGCAAGAACCACCCACTTACGCATTGCGCCTCCCTGCGGCCGTGCCGCGCCGTGATCCCCGCCGTCGGCCGGGGCTATTCATCCAGAAATCCCACGTCGCCCAGGCCATGCCGCATCACCTCGGGCGCGTCGCCGGTTAGATCCACCACGCTGGTGGCCTCCAGGGTCCCGGCGCCGCCGTCAATCACCAGATCCACCACCTTGCCCAGGCGCTCCTCGATCTCCCAGGGCTCGCTCAACGGGACTTCATCCCCAGGGAGTTGCAGGGTCGCGGACATCAGCGGCGACCCCAGCTCTTCCAGCAGCGCCGAGACAATCGGGCTCGCCGGCACGCGCATGCCGATCGTACGGCGCTTCGGGTGCTGCAGCCGCCGCGGGACCTCGCGGGTGGCGGGCAGAATGAACGTGTAAGCCCCCGGGGTCAGGGCCTTCATCAGGCGAAAGGCGGTGTTGTCCACCTTCGCGTAGACGCCCAGTTCCGAGAGATCGCGGCACAACAGCGTCAGGTGATGGGTCTCGTCCACCTGACGGATGCGGCGAATGCGATCCGCCCCGGTCTTGTCGCCCGGCAGGCAGGCCAGCGCATAGCAGGCATCCGTCGGCAGGGCGATGACGGCCCCCTCCTGCAGCTGGTCCAGGACCTGCCGTATCAGCCGGGGCTGGGGATTATCGGGGTGGATCGAGATCATGGGACAAGTCGGTGCGGTGATCGGCCGCGCAGTGTAGCGCATCCACCGGCGCGCCCATAAGAACGAGCCCTTAAGGAGACGCTGATTGAATCGCGCCCTCGCGCTCGAGTCGCTTTTGCGTGCGAACAAGGCGCGGTGACTGCCGTGCAGTCACTCTGCACAAGGGAGCCGCAACGCCGTGCGCGCGCAAAAGCGGCCGAGCCCCTGCTTTGAATGGTTTGTGGGGTTGGTGCCCCCTGTTCCCCGATCCTGCGTTGCGCCGCTTGCGGGTAGAACCACTACCCGCTGCTCGACGCGCCTTGTCTCGGAAAACAGGGGGCACCAACGCGAGCGCGCGATTCAATCAGCGTCTCCTTAACGGCATCCGCCCGCCGACATCGTTAGAATGATGCCCTTACCGAGGAGAATGCCGATGCTGTACATGATCCAGGGCGAGGATGCCCCCGATTCGCTGGATGCGCGCCTGGCCGCGCGCCCGGAACACGTCGCCCGGCTGCAGGCCCTGCGCGACGACGGCCGGCTGATCCTGGCCGGCCCCTGCCCCGCCATCGACAGCAACGACCCGGGCCCGGCCGGCTTCACCGGCAGCCTGATCGTCGCGGAGTTTCCCTCGCTGGAGGCCGCGCGCGAATGGGCCGACGCCGACCCCTACGTGGCGGCCGGCGTGTACACCACGGTCGACGTACGCCCGTTCAAGCAGGTGTTTTGATGAAGCGGCGCATCCTGACTACAGCCCTGAGCGCCCTGGCGCTCGCCGGGCTGCTCGCCGCCTGCGACACGCAGGACCAAGCCACGCCGGAGTTCACCGGTGACGACGTCACCACGGATACCGGGGACGCCGATACCGTCGCTATCGTCAACGGTGAAGCGATCACCCGCGCCGACCTGTTCGCCTACGCCGGCATGGACGAGGATCCCGGCCCGGCCGCGAGCGACGGCACGCTGGAGGAAGTCATCAGCCTTGAGCTACTGCGTCAGGAGGCGGTCGCCCGCGGGCTGGATACCGATGCCGAGACCCGGCGCATCCTGCGCATGGTCGAAACGAACCTGCTGGCTTCGCTGCTGATGGAACGCATCACCGCAGAGCTCGACATCACCCAGGCGGACCTCGAGGCGGAGTACGACCGCCAGATCGAGCAGATCCGCGGTACGGAATATCGCGCGCGGCACATCCTAGTGGAAGAGGAGGAACGCGCCCGCGAACTGCTCGAAGAGCTGGAAGCCGACGCGGACTTTGCCGAACTGGCCGAGGCCCACTCCGCCGATCCGGGCTCGGCGGCCCGTGGTGGCGAACTCGGCTGGTTCGCCCCGGAACAGATGGTCCCCGCATTCAGCGAGGCGGCCATGGCGCTGGAACCGGGCGAGACCACCGCGGAACCGGTCGAGAGCCGCTTCGGCTGGCACATCATCCGCCTGGAGGAAACCCGCGATACCCCGGTCCCGGAACTGGAAGACGTGCGCGCCGAGCTGATCGAGATCCTCGAAAGCCGTGCCATCCAGGAGTATCTGGAGGCGCTGCGCGAGGCTGCCGATGTCGAGATCCCGACCCGGCCCGCCAACCAATAAGGCCGGAACGCTGTGCCCCCAAAGGGTACGCCGCGTCCGTTTCAGTGCCCGTCGTGCCCGGCCCCGTGGTCCATGCCGCGAGCGTCTCCGTCCATGTTGTGCCCTCGGGGGTGACCCTCACCGGCACCCTCGCTCCGCTGCACCCGGGCATGAATCGCCATGGTTTCGCCGTCGGCAAACTCCAGGAGCACCGGGATCCAGTCCCCCGCCGTCAGCGGCTCGTGCAGGCCGATGAACATCAGATGCAGTCCGCCCGGCTCCAGCACCAGGGTCTCGCCAGCCGGGAGTTCCAGGCCGTCGACCTGGCGCATGCGCATCACGCCATCCACATGGGCATGCTCGTGTAGCTCCACCACCTTCGCGATGGGCGCCTCCGCCGCAACAATCCGATAATCCTGATCGCCGCTATTTCGGAGCACGAAGTACCCCCCCGTCATGTCGCCCGGCATCAGACGAATCCACGGCGTCCCCTCCATCTCCAGGCCATCGCGGCACTCGCAGATCTGCGGCGCCTCGGCCAGGACCGGAGCCGCGGCGCCGCCCGCCAGCAAACCCGCCGCCAAAAGCCCGCCAAGAAACCGCTTGGATCCCTTCATCGCCTTTATCCTCGTTTAAGCAAAACGTAATATTGGCACAATAGGGGCTGACCGCAACCGCGGGGGTTCCCCCACAAACCGCGATGGTATGATGTGCCCCGCTGCGGGAACCTCCGGCCCGCGCGCGTCTCCAAAGCGACGAGCCATACCCGGCTTGCCAGTACCGCGAACAAATCGAGATACCCATGCCGCGCGCCCTCCGCCGAGCCATCCTCCCTGTCCTGATCCTCGCCGTCGCGGTGGTGGGATTCATGATTCTGCGCGCGACCGGGCCCTCGGCCCCGCCGCCGGAGGCCAGCGAACGCACCTGGCCGGTGCAGGGTCTGACCGCCGAGCCCGGCACCCACCGCCCGGGCATCATGCTGAACGGACGCAGCCAGTCCGCCCGCGATGCGCTGCTGCGTGCCGCGGTCGAGGGCGAGATCGAAGACGTGCCGGCGCGCGCGGGGCAGCGGGTGGCGTCGGGCGATGCCCTCGTCCACATTGACCCGCGCGAGGCCCAGCTCCTGCTGGACCAGCGCGAGGCCGAACGCCAGGAACTGGAAGGCGCGGTCGAGAGCGAAGAACTGCGCGCCCGCTTCGACCGCGAGGCCCTGCGCCGCGAACGCGAGCTGCTGGCGATTGCCGAACGCGGCCTGGAACGGGCCCGCGACCTGCGCGGACGCAATCTCGGTTCCGAATCCGACGTCGATGCCGCGCGCGAACGCCTGCAACAGGCCAGCATCACCGTGGACAGCCGCGAGCAGGCCGTGGCCGATGCCCCGATGCGCCGGGCCCAGGCCGAGGCCCGCCTGGCGCGCGCCCGCGCCGCCGAGGCGCAGGCCGCGATCGACCTGGAACGCACCACCATCCGCGCCCCCTTCGACGCCCGCATCGTGGACGTCGAGGTGTCCACTGGCGAGCGCGCGCGTCCGGGAGATTCGCTGCTGCGGCTGTACGCCGTGGACGATCTGGAGATTCGCGCCAGCCTTCCGGAACACCTGATCGCCCGGGTCGAGGCCCTGCTGCAGGCGGGCACATCCCTCCCCGCGCACGCGACGGTCGGCGGCCACGAGATCGAGACCGAGCTGGCGCGCCTGGAGGGCGAGACCCGCAGCGGCGACTCCGGGATGCGCGGGGTGTTCGAGGTTCGCTCGGGCGGCCAGCGCCTACCGCTGAATCGATTCGTCGAGTTGCGCCTGCAGCTGCCCGAGGAGCCCGACAGCCTGGCCGTTCCGTTCGAGTCCCTGTTCGGGCGCGACCGCGTGTTCCGCGTGGTCGACGGCCGCCTGGAGTCGCTGCAGGTGGACCGTCTGGGTGACTTCATCGACGCGGACGGCAACACCCTCGCCCTGATCCGCAGCGACGCGATCGCCGCTGGCGACACCCTGATCGCCACCCGCCTGCCGAATGCCGTGGACGGCCTGCGGGTCGAGGTTGAAGAACAGGATTCCGGCCGATGAGCGAATCGGAGACCGGCAGCGCGCCGGAATCCGGGCAGCCCATGCCTGGTGGCGGCGCGCAGGAACACGACGGGCCTCCACGCGGCCCGATCCAGCTGTTCCTGGAGCATCGGCTCGCCGCCAACCTGCTGATTGCACTGATGCTGCTGGCCGGGGCCTTCGCCCTGACCAAGCTGAACACCCAGTTCTTCCCCAATTTCGAGCTCGACTTCGTGACCGTCGAAGTGCCCTGGACGGGGGCCAGCGCGGAGGACGTCGAACGCGCCATCGTCGACCCGCTGGAGCAGGACCTGCGCACCGTCGACGGCCTGCGCAACATGACCTCCACCTCGGCACTGGGCATCGGCGTGGTCACCATGGAGTTCGAGGCCGGGACCGACATGACCCTGGCGCTGGAGCAGGTCAACGACCGTGTGAACCAGCAGCGCAACCTGCCAGAGGCCGCCGAGACCCCGGTGGTCACCCGCATCATCCGCTACGAGCCGGTGGCGCGGTTGCTGCTGACCGGCCCCGAGGACCCGCAGCAACTGCGCATCCTCGCGCGTCAGTTCGAACGCGAACTGCTGGATGCCGGCATCGCGCGCATCGAGTTCACCGGCCTGACCGAGGACGAGATGGCCATCCAGGTGCCATCCGCAACGCTCTACCGCCTGGACATGACGCTCGCGGACATCGGCGAGCAGATCCGCGCCATGGCGCAGGACCTGCCGGCCGGCTCGGTGGGTCGCGACGACACCGCGCGCCAGATCCGCAGCCTGGAGCAGGCGCGCGACATCGTCAGCTTCGAGCGCCTGGTACTGCGCGGCGATGGCGAGCTGGGGCGCCTGACCCTGGGCGATATCGCGACCCTGGACCTGCGCCACCGCGATGGCCAGGTGCGCGTCCGCGCCAACGGCCAGCGGGCCATCGAGATGCAGCTGCTGCGCTCGGAGACCGGCGACTCCCTCGCCGCCGCCCAGGTGCTGGAGGACTGGCTGGCCGAGACCCGCCCCGCCCTGCCACCGGGGGTCCAGCTGCAGGTCACCGACGCCTTCTGGGAGCTCCTGTCCGAGCGCATCACGCTGCTGCTGAAAAACGGTCTGGGCGGCCTGTTGCTCGTCCTGGCGATCCTGTTCCTGTTCCTCAACCGCCACATCGCCCTGCGCGTGGCACTGGGCATCCCGATCGCGTTCACCGCCGCCTTCGTGGTGCTGTGGGTGGTCGGCGGCTCGATCAACATGATCTCGCTGTTCGGCTTCATCATGTCGCTGGGGATCATCGTCGACAACGCCATCGTGGTCTCGGAGCACGCCTACAGCCTGCACCAGCGCGGGCTCTCGGCCAGCCGCGCCGCGCGCGACGGCGCCCGGCGCATGGTCGGCCCGGTGATCGCCGCCTCGCTGACCACGGTCGCCGCCTTCCTGCCGCTGATGCTGATCGGGGGGATCATCGGCAACATCCTGTTCGACATCCCGCTGGTAGTGATCTGCGTGATCATCGCCACCTTGCTGATCGCCTTCCTGATCCTGCCCGCCCACCTCAAGGGCGTGATGCACCGGCTCAAGCCGCCGCGCCCGGGCAGCCTGCGCGAGCGTTTCGACAACGGCTTCGAGGGCTTCCGCAACGGCGCCTTCCGCCGCGCGGTCACGGTCTCGGTCAATCATTCCGGCACCACTCTTGCCTTGGCCGTCGGCGCTCTGATCCTGGCCATCGGCCTGGCCGCCAGCGGGCGCATCGGCTTCACCTTCTTCCCGTCGCCGGAGGGCACCATCGTCAACGCTGGCGTCAACTTCGTCGCCGGCACCCCGCCGGAGCGGGTGGAGGCCTTCCTGATCCACGTCGAGGAGGCCCTGGCGGAGACCGAACAGGAGCTCGGCGGCGACCTGGTGCGCGCCTCGGTGACTCGGCTTGGGCGCGGGATCGACCCCGGCGACGGCAACGCCCCACGCGGCGACCAGTTCGGCAACATCCAGGTCGAACTGGCATCGCCGGAACAGCGCGAGGTGCGCAACCGCCAATTCATCCAGGCCTGGGAGGAGCGCGTGCGCCAGGCCCCGGGCATCGAGAATTTCAGCATCGACGAGCGCCAGACCGGCCCGCCAGGACGCGATCTGGAGGTCCGCCTGACCGGCGACGACCCGCATGTGTTGAAAAATGCGGCACTGGAACTGGCGGATATCTTCGACGACTTCGCCGGCACCTTCGCCACCAACGACGACACCCCGTTCGGCCGCGAACAGCTGGTGTTCCAGGTCAAGCCGGAGGGCCGCGCCCTGGGCCTGACCACCGAATCGGTCGGTGCCCAGCTGCGCGACGCCTTCGACGGCCACCTGGCCCAGCTCTACCAGGACGGGCTGGAAGAGGTCGAGGTGCGCGTACGCCTGCCGGATCACGAGCGCCATTCCAGCGAGAGCCTGGAGCGACTGAACCTGCGCCTGCCGAGCGGCGAATTCGCCCCGTTGGGCAGCGTGGTCGATCTG
Source organism: Thioalkalivibrio sp. AKL7 (assembly GCF_000381705.1). Taxonomy (NCBI): domain Bacteria; kingdom Pseudomonadati; phylum Pseudomonadota; class Gammaproteobacteria; order Chromatiales; family Ectothiorhodospiraceae; genus Thioalkalivibrio; species Thioalkalivibrio sp. AKL7. Next base: position 26,226 of record NZ_KB906957.1, read on the forward strand.
CGCTCGCGCCAGGGCTTCGAGACCCTGCGCCATGCCGACACCCGCCTGGCCATCCAGGTCTCCACCGAGGTCGACCGCAGCGTGAACAACGCCGCGCGCATCCGCGCCGCGCTGGAGGACGGCCCGCTGGACGACCTCGCGGCACGCTACGGCATCGAGTATTCCTTCGAGGGGCGTGCAGCCGACCAGGCCGAGACCTTCGCCGACATGCGCACGGGCCTGATCCTGGCGCTGGGGCTGATGTACATCACCCTGGCCTGGGTGTTCGGCTCCTGGGGCTGGCCACTGATCGTGATGGCGATCATCCCGTTCGGCATCCTCGGCGCCCTGCTCGGACACTGGATCCTGAATGTGGAGCTGACCATCCTGTCGCTGTTCGGCCTGTTCGGCCTGACCGGGATCGTGGTCAACAACTCGATCATCCTGGTGAGCTTCTACCAGGGCCTGCGCGAGGCCGGGCTGGCCCTGCAGGAGGCGATCGTCGAGGCCGCCTGCCAGCGCCTGCGCGCGGTGATCCTGACCTCGGTCACCACCATCGCCGGCCTCACCCCGCTGCTGTTCGAACGCTCGGTCCAGGCCCAGTTCCTGATCCCGATGGCGATCTCCATCGTCTTCGGCCTGGCCATCGCCACCGTGCTGGTGCTGTTCGTGATCCCCGCGCTGCTGCGCCTCTACGAAGGCCGCTTCGATCGCGGCGCCACCACCACCCACCACGCCACCGAATAGCCCTCCGCGCCCACCCGTGGCTTTGTAATACCACCACGGAGCGCACGAAGATACGAAGAAGGACCTTCGTGTGCTTCGTGGCGAATCAAACCGCCGCGGCCTGGCGGCGGTCGGCGAGGCGGATGGGAATGGACGCCAGCAGCCCGGCGAGGAACAGGAACAGGCAGAACAGGATGGCGTTCTCGAGGCCCAGCCAGACCTGGAGCAGCCCGATGCCGAGCAGGCCGAAGATCGCCGCGGCCTTGGACGACAGCCCCCAGAAGCCAAACCAGCGCCCGGCCTCGCGCGCCGGGACCATCAGCGCCACCAGCGCACGCCCGGCGGACTGCGCCGAGCCAAGGCAAAGCCCGGCCAGGATGCCGACGCCGAGGAACACCATCTGCGCCTCCACCGGTCGTCCCAGCAGCACGCTCAGCCACTGGGCGATGGTCGGCGTGGCGAAGATCGCCAGCACCGCCAAGGCCCAAAGCACCAGCGTGATGCGATAGATGCGCACCGGCCCCGCGCGGTCCTGCAGGAACCCGAAGCCCACGGCACCGATCACCGCGGTGATCTGGGTCACCACGAACATCATCACGCGCGTCGGTTCGTCCCACTGGATCACCTGCGCACCGTAGATGAAGGTGAAGGCGATGATGATGTAGATCCCGGCCATCATGAAGAAGATCGAGACGAACAGCGCGCGCAGGTCGCGGCGCTCGCCCAGCGTGACCAGCGAGGCCTTCACCCGCTTCCAGCCGAGCCCCAGCTGGACGTTGCGGGCCATGCGCCGCCGGGTGCCGCGCTCCTTCAGGAACAGGAAGGTCGGCAGCGCCGAGACCAGGAAGAACGCGGCCGCGAACGGCCCGACCCAGCGAATGCGCTCGAAGTTCTCCGCGCTCACCTCGCCCAGAAGCCCCAGGGCAAAGGCCGTTGCCACCAACCCGCCGATATACCCGAGCCCCCAGCCCAACCCCGAGATCCAGCCGAGCCTCTCCGGTGGCCCCAGGTCGGGCAGGAAGCTGGCGATGAAGGACTCGCCGATGGCATAGCCGAAGTTGGAGGCGATGATCAGCGCCATGCCGAAGAACACCAGCCCCGGCTCGACGAAGTACAGCAACGCGGTGGTGATGATCGTCAGCACCCACGAGGCGGCGAGGAAGCGCTTGCGCGAGGCCGTGGCATCCATGATCGCCCCGGCAAACGGGGCGGCCACGATCACCATCGCGTAGCTGACCGCCAGGGCCACGCTCCACAGCAGGTTACCGAGGCGATAGTCCGGGGCGTCGCCGACGATCACGCGCGTAAACAGGTCGCCGAAGATCACCGTGATGATCAACAAGGTGTAGGCCTGATTGGCGAAGTCGAACATCGCCCAGCCGAAGATCTCGCGCCGGGGGGCGGGCGCGTTCTCGGGGTGGCGCCGAATCAGCGGCATGCAGGAATCTCGGGGGTCATGACGGGCCACATGCTAACCCACCTCCTCAGCGCTCGCGGATCACGACGGCATCGCCGTCCGTTTCGACCGCGAAGTGCTCGAGGAAGCTGCGGCCCAGACGCGAGCGCGGCAGCGCATCGTCGGGCAACACGATCGCACTGACCCCCGAACGGCGTAGCGCGCCCACCTGCAACTGCTCGATCCGGACGCGCTGCCCATGCTGCGTACCCCGGGCGTCGCGGATGCGCACCGAGCGCCCCTGATCGGCGTCAATCCCGGCCTGCTCGGCATCGGTCTCACGCAGCAACACCGAGTCAGCCTGCGCATCGACGACGACGGTAACGGCCGTGCCGTTCACCCCGGCGGTCAGCGCGTGGTCGCCGCGCGAGTCTCGATGCACCCGCACCTCGACACCCCCCTCCGCCGGCCCGACCGGCCGCGCCGGGGCCGCCCGTTGCTGCACCCGCAGCTCATGCTGTCGGCCGCCGTACTCCACCAGGGCCGCGCCCGGGCGCGTGCGCAGGACCCGCACCCCGTCCGGCCCTGTCTCGCCGGTAGAGACCACGGCCCGCTCGTCCCCCACGGACAGCACCGCGCGATCCCCGAACACCGCATGCAGACGCAGTCGTTCCTCTGCGGCTACAGAGGCCGGCCACCACAGCATCAGCCACACCGCCAGACCGAGTACGGCCGGCGAACAGTATCGAACGAGACGAGTCCAAGTCATGCCGCTGTTATAGCGCCTCCGGCTGAACGAAACCGGAACACCAGGCGACACCCCCGGCGCCTGCTACCATCAGGGCGTGCATAATCCTTCTGGAGCCCCCGTGTCCCGTTCATCCTCGTCCGCCGTGTCCAGCCCACTCCCGAGCCGGCATATCGCCCTGCGCCATGCCTTTACTGTGACGTTGCTGGTAATCGGGCTGTGGCTGATGCACATGAACCTGCGGGTCCTGCCCGAGGCCGGGGTGATGGCGCTGTGGATCGGCGTCACCCTGCTGATCGCCCATGGCGGCTTCCGGCGCCACCGGGTACGGCGCGCGGCCTTCCTGCGCGGCTACCTGGAGCCGACCAGCCAATGGCCTCGCCGCCTGCGGGGCGGGCCGCTGATGGCCCTGCGTCACCTGATCATCGGCGCGCTGCTGGGCGGTCTGCTGCTGATCACCCTCGCGCGCATCCCGACACAGGAGGTCTGGGCCGCCCTGCTGGTCGCCGGCTTCGTGCTGGTGATCAGCGAGGCCCTGTTCGCCCGACTGTTGCGCGGCCATGCCCATCCGCAGTTCGCACCGGAACTGGTCCGCCGCGGGGCCCTGAGGCTCACGGGCCTGCTGCTGATCGTCACCTTGCTGGCGCTGGCCCTGCAGGCCCGGTACCCCGACCTGACCGGCGCCACGCTGGAACAGGCGGTCTGGTTCCTGGTCCATCAGGAGGCCGCGCGCAGCCATCTGCTGGAGGCCGGGTTGCAACTCGCGGCCGCCCAGGATGCCCTGCGCCTGTGGCTGGGCCAGCAGTGGTTCCCGCAGGGTGTGGAATCCCTGCCGGCCCTGCTCGGCTGGCTGCTGGTGCTCGCGGAACAGGCCTTCCTGGCGCTCGGCTTCCTGCTGCTGGCCAACGGCCTGCTGCCGCTGCGCCCGACGAACGACACCCTGGGCGACCCGCGCAACGCCCCCGTCATCGAGTAGCCCGGACCCCGCCATGCCGTCGTGCATCCCGCAAGCCCCAACCGGCACCCGGCCATGGCGATGACGGCGGGGTGGCATACGGCCTGGACCTGGCTGGTCCTGACCCTACTGGCCAGCACCAGCCTTTTGTGGCTAGCCAGCCAGCACGAACCCCGTAACTGGGAAGAGACCGCTCCGCTGACCCTGCAACTCGGCGAGCAGCGCTACCAGGTCGAGCAAGAACGCCTCACCCGCCTCGAACGCTTCACGCTCGAATGGCTGGAGGCCGGCGACGCCGAGGCCCGGGAGCACTGGCAAGGCCGCGTGGATGCCGAACTCGATGCCCGCTTCGCGGAACTGCACGACCGCGTCCCCGAGGTCGCGGACTGGTACTACTCGCTGGGCGCCGAATACATGCGCCTGTGGCTGCGCGGGACCCAGTGGCTGGGCGACACCGAACCGGATGCCCCCGCGCGGATGCTGCGCGAGCGCCTGCTGCCCGAGGCGCTGTGGGATCACGCCCTGCGGGACCTGGCGACCCGCGTCGAATGGGGCGTGGACGAGCAACAACGCCAGGTTCGCGACGCCTGGCGTTTGGAGCTGGCCGAGCGCCTCGCGGACGCGCGCATCCCGGACCCACCGCCGCGCGCCGGAGGGCCCTCAGCGGCCGAGATCGAACGCGGCCACGCCCTGCACGCGGCGCTGGATATCGACCTGGAGCGCTTCGATCAGCGCACCGGCCTGGCGGCCACGGCCGCCGCCGGCACCGGGCTCGCGACCCCGTTGATCGCGCGCGCCGTGCAGGCCCGGCTGGCCGCCCGCGCCACGCAGGCGGGGCTGGCGCGCAGCCTCGGTCGCGCCGGCCGCGCGGGCGCCCTTGGTGCCGGGGTCTGCGCCTGGAGCGGTCCGTTCTCGCTGGGCTGTGGCATCACCGCTGCCGGGGCCACGATCATCGGCGTGGACTGGCTGCTTCTGCGGCTCGACGAGACCCGCCACCGCGAAGACCTGGAGCAGGCCCTGCACGAGGCCCTGGACGCCCTGCACGCCGAGACCCACCTGGCCTGGCAGCAGGCCATTGCCGAGCGCGTCGAGGCCCGGCACGCGGCCAGTCGCGCCGCGGTCGAGAACACCTTCCAGCCCTGGAGGGCCGGCCTGATTCCCTGACCCACACCTGCGGGTCGCCGAGCCGCCGGACGCCACAAACACCCCGTCATCCCTGCCGCAGCGAAGCGCAGAGCCGGGATCTCCACCGCCTGCCGCGCTCCGAGGCCCGTCATCGCGAGGCGCGCCGCGCCGTGGCGATCTCCCCGAGCGGCCCCGGCGTCGGGGCTGCGTCAGGAGATGGCCACGGCCCCTGCGGGGCCTCGCCATGACGGGGAGAGGAGACATCAGCGCCAATGTCCCTGGCGTTCGGCCACACGCCCCTCCGCCAGCCAACGGGGGCATTACGACTTGGGGCCTGCAGTTTCTCGGCAGTCGAGCAGTGCTGCGTTACACTCCGCACACCGTTACCTCGCGCCCGCGCCTACTGATGAATACGACTCCCAAGCGCCACAAGACCGTCCCCGTCCGCGTCGGCAACGTCACCGTCGGCGGCGACCACCCGGTGATGGTGCAATCGATGACCAATACCGACACCGCGGACGCCCTGCGCACCGCCGTGCAGGTGGCGGAACTCGCGCGCGCCGGCTCCGAGGTCGTACGCATCACGGTGAACTCCGAGGCCGCGGCGAAGGCCGTACCGGAGATCCGCGAACGCCTGGATGCGATGGGACTGGACGTGCCGCTGGTCGGGGACTTCCACTTCAACGGCCACAAGCTGCTGACTCAATACCCGGAGTGCGCGCAGGCGCTGGCCAAGCTGCGCATCAACCCGGGCAACGTCGGGCGCGGCTCGAAGCGCGATAGCCAGTACGCGGCCATGATCGAGACCGCCTGCGAGTACGACAAGCCGGTGCGCATCGGCGTGAACTGGGGCAGCCTCGACCAGGCCCTGCTCGCACGGATGATGGACGCGAACAACGAGCGCACCGAACCCCTGTCGCCCGAGGCGGTGATGCAGGAGGCCCTGATCACCTCGGCGCTCGAGAGCGCGGCCGAGGCCGAACGTATCGGCCTGCCGCATGACCGCATCATCCTGTCGGCCAAGGTCAGCGGCGTGCAACCGCTGATCGCGGTCTATCAGGACCTGGCCGCGCGCTGCGACTACCCGCTGCATCTGGGCCTGACCGAGGCCGGCATGGGGGCCAAGGGCATCGTCGCCTCCACGGCCGCGCTATCGGTGCTACTGCAACAGGGTATCGGCGACACCATCCGTATCTCGCTGACGCCGGAGCCCGGCGGCGACCGTACTAAGGAAGTCCTGGTCGCGCAGGAGATCCTGCAGAGCATGGGGCTGCGCAGTTTCCTGCCGTCGGTGGTTGCCTGCCCCGGCTGCGGACGCACCTCCAGCGAGTACTTCCAGCATCTGGCGCAGGACATCCAGACCTACATCCGCCACCAGATGCCCACCTGGAAGGAACGCTATCCGGGCGTGGAGGAGATGACCGTCGCGGTGATGGGCTGCGTGGTCAACGGCCCCGGCGAGAGCAAGCACGCCAACATCGGCATCTCCCTGCCCGGCACCGGCGAACAACCGGTCGCCCCGGTCTACGAGGACGGCGAGAAGACCGTTACCCTCAAGGGCGACCGCATCGCCGAAGAATTCCAGGCCCGCGTCGAGGCCTACATCGAACGCCGCTACCGCCAGACCGCCTGACGTTCCCGTTCACCACGAGGCGCAGAGAAAATCAGGGCCTCTGCCGACACATGAACTTGCAGGATGCGGTTCGCTGCGCTCAACGCATCCTGCCCACTGCGTGCCAACGCGGTTCCGCCCGCCATCGCCACGCAGGCTCGACGCCACCGTTCCAACCCCTACCGAGTCGATAACGGCCCGATCGAGGCTCGGCTTATTTCTGTTCGAACCGGTGGATCAGCGCCTTCAGTTCGGCGGCCTCGGCCTGCATCCGCGCGCTGGCGTCGCGGGCATGGGCGGAGACGGAACCGGTCTCGGTGGCCACGTCGCGAATGGACGTCACGTTGCGGTTGATCTCCTCGGAGACCGCGCTTTGTTCCTCGACCGCGGTGGCGATCTGGGTGTTCATCTCGGTGATCTGACCAACGGCCTCGCGGATGCTGGTCAGTGAATCGCCCGCCGCCTGGGCCTTCTCCACCCCGTCAGCGGCCCGCTCCTGACTGGCACGCATCGCGGACATGGCCTCGCGCGCCCCGGACTGCAGGCTCTCGATCATATTGCGAATGGTCACCGTGGATTCGTCGGTGCGCTGCGACAGGCTGCGCACCTCGTCGGCCACCACGGCGAACCCGCGGCCGTGTTCCCCGGCGCGGGCGGCCTCGATCGCGGCATTCAGCGCCAGCAGGTTGGTCTGTTCGGCGATCTCGCGAATGACACTCAGAATCTTGTCGATCTCCACGGTGCTCGCCTCCAGCTTGCCGAGCTTCTCGGCCGTGGACTCGACTTCCGCTGCCATGCGGTTGATCACGGAAACCGTGTCGTTCACGACATCCTGCCCGGAACCGGTTTCCTTCTCGGCGTTGTTGGCGGCCTCGGCGGCGCGCGCGGAGTTGCTCGCCATCTCCTGGATGGTCGAAGTCATCTCGTTCATGGCCGTGGCGACCTGGTCGATCTCGTTTTGCTGGCGCTCCACGCCGGAGGCAGTCTGGTCCACGCTGCTGGCCATGGCGTGGGCGTCGTCGTTCACCGCGTCGGCCTTGTCCTCGATCCGTCCCAGCACGGTGCGCAGCTTCGCCTCGCCGAAATGCTGCACCAGCTCGAGTGACGCGCTGTCGTCGCGGCGCCCAGTGTAGATCGCCTCCATCACCGGGTTGTCGAACTGTTCCCGGGCGCGCGTGACCGCCTGCCGGACGCCGGAGGTGAACGCCAGCGACGCGATACCGCCGACGGCAAAGATCAATACCAGGAGGCCCGCCTGGACCAGCGGCGAGGGCGCAAGGAACACGACCGCCAGCGCCAGCAGGAAACCGACCATCCAGGTCCCCGCAAGACGGCAGGTGAGACCGTGGTACCAGCGCCGCGCGAAGCTCCGGCCCCGGTTGAGCGCGGCATACGCCTTTTCCGCGCGGGCGACGTATTCGCGTTCGGGGATCGCCCGAACCGACTCGTAGCCAGTCTTGCGCCCATTCTCGTAGGACGGCGTCACAAAGGCGTCCACCCAGTAGTGGTCGCCGTTCTTGCGCCGATTCTTGACGATCCCCATCCAGGCCCGGTCGGCCTTCAGGGTCTCCCACATGTTCGCGTAGGCCGCCTCCGGCATATCCGGGTGGCGCACGATATTGTGAGCGGCCCCCTCCAACTCCGCGCAGTCGAAGCCGCTGACCGCGACGAAGTCGTCGTTCGCATAGCGAATGCGGCCTTTTTCGTCCGTGGCCGAGATCAGATCCCCATGCCGATCCAGCGAATACTCCGCCTGGGTGACGGGAAGATTCTTGCGCATGCCGTACTTCCTTATTCTTGTGTGCCGAACAGGACGTGTCCGGCAACCAAAAGTCGCGCGGGCCGTTCGCTGCGCCCCGCGCCCTCGAGGATGATCCCCGGCGAATATATTCGCTCTTACGAATGTATCGACCCGGATGCCCCAAACTTGAATCGCATCTGGCGGCGGCCTACCGGGATTCAACAGGCCGCGCTGCCGCGGCCAGCACACGCCGAAAGCCCTCGAAGGCGAACGGGGTCAGCTCCAGGTCACGCGAACGCCGGTCGGCGTAGACCAGGCCCAGCACGCGCTCGCCATCGCACAGGCGCGCGACGAGGCAGTCGACCCCGCCGGTCAGCTTGCGCACCGCCGAGGGCATCTGCTCATGGATGCGCTTGCGGTCCCACCACTGCGGCGTGTCCATATCCAGAACCTGCGCCAACGGTCCGAGCGCCGCACGGTTGATCACAAAGTGACTGAACTCCGGTTCGTGCAGCGTGCCGACCAGGTGCTCGGCGCGCAGCGTCTCGCCATCCCGGGACAGACGGGCAAAAACCACCCGGTTCAGGCCTACACCGAACTGCATCACCCGCAGCATCCGCCGTACGCGCAGCTCGCGGTTCGGCTCTTTCTCGAGCGCGGCAATCCCCTCTTCCAGCAGGTCGACCCGCGGCATCAGGGCCAGGCGCGGCCGATGGGGCTCGCGCAGCCAGACCCGCCCGGGTATCTGCGGATCCAGCGGTTCACGATGATAGACCGCGACATCCGCGTTGAAACGCTCGATCACCGCACTGATCCGGTCCGCGGCCTCCTTGTCGGTCAAACCCATCAACCCGGCCAGCAACGCGAGGTCGCGGTCACCGCGCGCGGTATCCATGCCGCGAAAGACCTGCCAGGCCACGGCGCTCGCGACCATCACCTCAAAGGCCCGGTGATGCGCCGCATTGACCGCCCGCAGCGTCCCCTGCACCAGTTCCGGCAGCTCCATTTGTTCCGCCATCGCACGCGAAAGATCGTCCGTTGCGTACCCCAGCGCGGTGTAACTGGCCTCGTCCGGAAGCGCATTCAGCTCGAGGATCTCCATCAGCCGGGCCAGGCGCGGCTCGCCCTCCACCAGCAGGGCGAGCAGGCCGAGCTGATTCAGCAGGGCGGCCAGGGCCAGCTCGCCCGGCTCGGTATCGTGGCGCTCGCCTGCGATTTCGGTCGCAATCATTGCCGCCAGCCGCGATTGCGCCGCCATCTCGCGATAAGCCTGCGGCTGGGTAACGACATCCTCGACGCGCGGCGCCGCAGTCGCCTCCTGATGGACGTTCTGCAACCCCAGCATGGCGATGGCGTCCCCCACCGCGTGCACTTCCTGGCGCAGGCCGCGGCGCGAACGGTTTGCACGCAGGATCAGACGCAGGCTCAGACCGGGGTCGCGTTCGGCGTAACGCGCCAGTTCGCGCAGCGAGCGCTCAACCAGGGCGTCGGGGTCGGCAAACACCGCATCGCTCGCCTCGAGGATCGGCCATTCCACGGCCGTCAGGCGGGCGGCTTCGTCCATGTAGGGCGCGTCCTTGTCCAGGGACATGCTGTACCTCGCGCAGGGGAGTCGTTATGGTTATGCCCGTCACTATAGCAACTGCGGCACTGTGAACTGGCCCGCAGAACCCCTACTCGAGCCCACATCCCGGAACCCCATCAGTGAAGTACATTCTCGGCTTTATCATCGTGCTCGGCGGCGTGTTCGGCGGCTTCATGCTGCACGGTGGCAATATCATGGTCATCTGGCAGCCGTACGAATACATGATCATCGGCGGCGCGGCCCTGGGCGCCTTCCTGATCGCCAACCCGTTGCGGGTTGTGATCACCGTCATGAAGTCCCTCCCCCAACTCCTGAAGGGGGGTGCCAAGTACTCGCGCGACGACTATCTCGACCTGCTCGCGCTGATGTACAAGCTGTTCACCAAGGCCCGCAAGGAAGGCCTGATGGGCATCGAAGGCGACGTCGAGGAGCCCGAGGAGAGTGCCCTGTTCCAGGCGCATCCCCGGGTACTCAAGGACCATCACGCGGTCGAGTTCATCACCGACTACATGCGCCTGATCATCTCCGGCTCGATGAACCCGCACGAGCTGGACGCCCTGATGGACGTGGACCTGGAGACCCACCACGAGGAATCCGAGCGCCCCAGCCATGCGGTCAACCGCGTGGCGGATGCCCTGCCCGGCTTCGGTATCGTGGCCGCTGTTCTGGGGATCGTGAACACCATGGGCGCAATCGGCGGTTCGATCGAGGAAATCGGGATGAGCGTGGCAGCGGCCCTGGTCGGCTCCTTCCTCGGCATCCTCCTGGCCTATGGCTTTGTCGGTCCAACCGCGGCCGCCCTGGAGTCGCGGTCCCAAGAAGAAGCCAAGTTCCTCCAGTGCATCAAGGCCTGCATCCTCGCCAACGTTCAGGGGTACAGCCCGCAGGTGGCAGTGGAATTCGGGCGCAAGACCATGGAAAGCGAGATGCGTCCCGGCTTCGCCGAACTCGAGGAGCACGTGAAGGCGGCCTGAGGCCGTCCGGACCGAATCCATGGGCGTCGAAGACAAGACCCAGCCGATCATCGTCAAGAAGAAGGTGGTCAAGGCGGCCCACCACGGGGGCTCGTGGAAGGTCGCCTTCGCCGACTTCGCCACCGCGATGATGGCCTTCTTCCTGCTCCTGTGGCTGCTCGCGGCGATGGAGGTAGAAGAACGCGCCGGGCTGTCGGAATACTTCAAGAACCCGTCGGCCTTCGACGGCGAGGCGGCCCTGCCCGGGCAGGCCCCGGGCGACGGCACCGGCGTGGACCCGTCGATCATCGACTTCGAGGGCCTGCCCGAGATCCTCGATGACCCCGAGCGCATGGACTCCCCCGTGGGCATCGACGAGCAGACCTTCGACGACCTGGCCGAGGCGCGCGACCGTGAGGCCCTCGAGACACTGCAAAGGGCCCTGGAGGAAGCGGTCGAACAAAGCCAGGCGCTGGAGCCCTTCAAGGACCAGTTGCTCCTGGACATCACGCCCGAGGGCCTGCGCATCCAGATCATCGATCGCGAGAATCGCCCGATGTTCGACAGCGCCAGCGCGCGGCCCCTCGAGCACGCCGACGCGATCCTGCGTGAACTGGCCAGCCTGATCAACAAGGTCCCCAACCGCGTCTCGATCACCGGACACACCGACGCGCGCCCGCTGCTGCGCCCGGACTACACCAACTGGGAACTCTCGGCCGACCGTGCCAACGCGGCCCGCCGCGCGCTGATCGCCGGCGGCACCGAATCCGACCAGATTGCCCAGGTGGTGGGTCTGGCGGCCAGCGTGCCCTTCAACCGCGAAGAACCGGAGGCGGCGATCAATCGCCGTATCTCTATCATCGTCATGTCCCAACAGGCCGACGATGCCATGCGCCAGAGCCTGGAGAGCGAGGGCGTGCGCCCCGAAACCCTGGGGCCGGCAGACAACGGCACCGGCCCACCGCCCGCGCAACTGGACGACCCCAGCTAAAATGGCCCAACATCGCGACATCCCGCTGAACCTGATCACCGGTTTTCTTGGCGTCGGCAAGACCACCGCCATCCGTCACCTGCTCGCACAGCGCCCGGAAGGCGAGCACTGGGCTGTGCTGGTCAACGAGTTCGGCGAGATCGGCGTGGATGGCGGGCTGCTGGCGGATACCGGCGTGGCCCTGGAGGAGATCCCCGGCGGCTGCCTGTGCTGCGTCTCGGCGCAGATGTTCACCGTCGGCCTGAACCGGCTGATCCGCAGCCAGAAACCCGACCGCATCCTGATCGAGCCGACCGGTCTCGGGCACCCGGCGCAGATCATCCGCACCCTAACCGAACCGCCCTATGCCGGCGTCCTCGATCTGCGCGCTACCGTGACCCTGATGGACGCACGCCACCTGGCCTCGCCCCGCCATCGCGAGCACCCGACCTGGCAGGATCAGATCGCCCTGGCCGATGTGCTCCTGGCCAACAAGGCCGACCTCTACAGCGAGGATGACCGCGAGACGCTGCATGCCTACGTCGCCGCGATGCCCTCGCCGCGCCCCCTGGTGGTCGAGACGACTCAGGCCCGCATCGAGCGCGCATGGCTGGACCGGCCCCGGCTGGAGCGCGGCGGTGCCCTGTTCCCCGAGGCCCGCGCCTTCCTCGACGCCGCGACCGAATCCACGGACCATGACCATGACCATGACCATGACCATGACCATGACCATGACCATGACCATGACCACGACCACGCCCATGACCATGACCATGACCATGCCGCTCCCGCGGCAGACGAATGGGTGACCATTGACACCCGCGGCGATGGCTACATCGGTCGCAGCTGGCTGATGCCCGAGGGGCAGGTCGTCGACCACGCAACCCTCACAGGGCTGGTCGACAGCTTTACCGGCGACCGCTTGAAAGGACTGGTGGCGACCAACCAGGGCTGGCACCGCATCAACCGCGTGGACGGCCACGGTGGGCTGGAGCCAATGGCCGCCCCCAACACGCCGCTGCGCCCCCGCATCGAGGCCATCCTGCCGGAATCCGATACCGCCGCCCTGGACGCCCTCGCCCGGACACTCGAAGCCGCACACACCCCGAACCCCTGACCGGGCCCTCAACGCCAATGGCAGACGCTTCGCAGGCTGCGTTGAGCCCCGCGACACGCATCAGGACGCACGGGTGCACGGAAAGACGTCACGCCGACCGATGCGTTTCGCTTCGCTCAACGCATCCTACAAGTCTGGCGAGGCGAGCCAGGCGGGGTCGAGGAAAAACAGCACGGTAATCACCGCGCCGGTCAGGATGACAACGTGGCGATAGCCGGCCTCCGGCACGCGGCGCACCAGGGCGATACCGAGCCGCGCGCCCAGGATCGCACCGGCCCCGACGGCCAACAGCCCGGTCGCCACCACCTGGCCGCCCGCGATGTAGACTCCCACCGCCATCAGGGTCAGCACCGAGGAGAGCAGGTTCTTCACCGCATTGGCCCGCGCGAGATCCGTGATCCCCTGGCCACGCAGGATGGCCAGCAGCAGGATGCCGACCCCACCGTTGAAATAGCCGCCGTAGGCACAGCCCAGCCCGGCCCCCAATACCCGCAGCGGCCCCGAATGCGTCCGCGCGGCCTGATGCTGTAGCCAAGGGCCGAGGGCAAACAGCACCGTGGCCAGCAGCAACAGCCAGGGGATCAGCGCGCGGAACCGGGCATCCCCGGTCAGCAGCAGCACGGAGGCCCCCAGGGCCCCGCCCAGCACCCCCGCCAGCAGCAGGCCCCAGGCCAGCCCTCGGCCCAGCTCCTGCCACGCCCCGCGTAACTGCCGCCGATCCGCCAGCACGCTGGCCAGATAACCGGGCAGCAGGGCCGCGGTCCCCGTGGCATTCGCGGCCACCGGCGGCACGCCAACGCTCATCAGCGCCGGCAGGGTCAGGAAACTGCCGCCACCGGCCACCGCATTCAGCAGGCCGGCGAAGAACCCGGCGGCGAGGAGCAGCAACGCAACGCCGGAGGGCGCAAAGTCCATGCCGCGCGGTATCCCGGCTCAGACGACCTTGCGGTCACTGAACTCGGCGCGATAGAACCACTCGTTGCCCGGCAAGGAATTGGGGTTGGGAAACACGATGAAGCCCGGCTCCGGGGCACGCACCTCGGTGCCGTCGGCACGCGTACCGATCAGCTCGCCGGCCGCCAGCGGATCGAAGCTCTTCCACTCCCGCGCAAAGCGGTCATCCGGGTGGTCGCGGTCGATCACCTCGACCAGACGCAGCACCTCCGGACTGGCCTGGCCCGCGGTGGCCGGGGCCTCCAGCATGTCCAGATGCGCGAGGGTGTTGCGGATCGCGTTGTACGCCACCTCCGGCGCCTGCGGGTCGTCATGCTGGCCGCATTCCAGGGTCACGCCGTAGCCGCCCTGCGAGCGCATGTACTCGGTGGTGCCGATGCCGTAGCTCGGGTCGGTACTGAGCATCTGCGCGCGCTGGCTGGCGTTCGGGTTCTTCATCCGGCGCGCGACCCCGCGGGCGTAGGTATCCAGCCAGCCCTCGACCATGCGCTGCGGCCCCAGGCAGGCCGCCAGCGCCTGTTCCTCGGCCGCGTGCGTGAAGCCTTCCAGCTCGCCGTCGTTGTCGCGCGGGCCGAGCATGATGAACGGCTGCCCACCGGTGTGGAACGAGTGCAGATCCAGCAGCACATCATGCGCCGCCAGCAGCGGGCACAGCACGTTGGCGATGCGGTCCTCGAAGTCCTGCGGGTCGTCGGTCACGCGCAGATTGCGGTTCAGGTTGCGCTCGCCCATGCGGCTTTCCAACTGATAGGCCAGCGGGTTGGTGCGCGGCACCAGCGTCAGTTGTCCGCGCAGCAAACGCCGCTGCCCCGACTCCAGCTCCGCGTGCAGGCGTTCGGTGGCCTGGGTGCCACAGGTCTCGTTGCCGTGCACCGCCCCCAGCACGATCAGACGCGGCCCCGGCTCCAGGCCGTGAAAGGTGATCGAACGCAACGCAGTGGGACGGGACGGATCGGACATCGGGGCAGCTCCGGGCAAAAGACGGGCCTAAAGGCTACCGGAGCGGCCCAGGGGATGCCACGCGGGCATGCCTGACGACACTGACCAGCGGGGCCCCCTCAGGGTGTCGGCAGGCCGGCGTGCTTCGTCATCCAGGCATCCAGCGCCTCGATCTCCAGCGGCCGACTGTAGAGATACCCCTGACCCAGGGCACAGCCGCGCTCTTGCAGGAAGGCCGCCTGCTCCGCCGTCTCCACGCCTTCGGCGATCACCTGCATATTCAGGTTGCGGCCCATCGCGATGATGGTGGCGGCGATCTCGCGGTCGGCGCTCTCGCTGGCAACGCCATCCACGAAACTGCGGTCGATCTTCAGGACATCCAGCGGGTAGGTCCTCAAGGCCGCCAGCGAGGAATACCCGGTCCCGAAGTCGTCGATGGCCAGCTTCACCCCCAGCGCCTTCAGGGCCACCAACCGTGCAATCGCCTGATCGCCCTGCTGCATGATCGCGGTCTCGGTGATCTCCAGCTCCAGCTGGGCGGCCGGGAAACCGGTCAGCGCCAGGATCTCCGCCACGCGATTGACGAAGTCGCTGCGCTGCAGCTGCACCGGGGACAGATTGACCGCCAGACCGAAATCTCCGGCGCCGCGGTCCAGCAATCGGCGCCCGGCATCGCAGGCCTCGCGCAATACCCACTCGCCCAGCGCAACGATCAACCCGGTGTCCTCGGCGATCGGGATAAAGCGATCTGGCGGGATCATCTCCCCCTGTGCCGGCTGCCAGCGCAGCAGCGCCTCCATGCCGAAGGGTTGCCCGTCCTCCAGCCGCACCTGTGGCTGGAAACGCAGCCGCAACTCGCCGGTGTCGTCCTGCAGGGCCTGGCGCAGTCGGTTCTCCAGCTCCAGGCGTTCGTCGGCCGCGCGTGTCAGGGCCTGGGTATAGACACTCCAGGTCTGGCGCCCGGAAGCCTTGGCCTGGTACATCGCCGCATCCGCGTGCTGGATCAGCGCGGTCACGGTGTCGCCATGATCCGGGTAGAGACTGATGCCGATGCTGCCATTCAGATAGACCGAACGCCCGTCCTCCAGCGTAAAGGGGCGCTCGAAGCTTGCCAGCAAACTGCGGGCGCAGCGCGCGATCTCGTCGTCACTATCCGGGTTCTCCGCCACAATCAGGAATTCATCGCCGCCCAGCCGACCCAGCACATGGGTTGGCCCAAGCTCCCCGCGCAGACGCCGCGCGACCTCCACCAGCACCTGATCGCCCGCCGGGTGCCCCATGGAATCGTTCACGTTCTTGAACCGGTCCAGATCGAGATTCAGCACCGCAATCCGGTGCCCATGCATGCGGGCACGCTCCAGCGCCTGCCCCAGCATCACCTGCAGCTGGCTGCGATTGGGCAGGTCGGTCAGGGCGTCGTTCTGAGCCAGGTACTGCAACTCTTCCTCCGAGCGGCGCAACTCGGACATGTCGGTCAGCACCCCGGAATAGTGCAGGGCCTGGCCCTGCTCGTCGTAAACGGTATTCAGGCTCAGCCACTGCGGGGCCACCTCGCCATTGTGCCGGCGGTTCCAGATCTCGCCCTGCCAGTGACCCTCGCGCTGCAGGCTGTCCCACATGTGCTTGAAGAACTCTCCGTCATGGCGCCCGGACTGCAGGAAACTCGGGTTGCGACCCATCGCCTCGGCCTCGGAAAAACCGGTGATGTCGACGAAGGCCGGATTCACCGCGACGATCCGCGGGGTCAGGTCGGTGATGATGATGCCGTCCCGGGTACTCTCGAATACCGCCGCCATGCGCCGCAGGCCCAGCAAGGCCTGGCGCCGTTCCAGCGCCGCCCCCAGACTGGAGGCGACGATGCGCGCCAGGCTCTGGTCCGCCTCGGTCCAGCGCTGCGCGCGCCGCACCCGGTCGAGCGCGAGGAACCCGCGGTACTCGCCCTCCACGTACAGGGGTACCAGCAGCACAGCCTGGCTTTGCGAGGCCTCCAGGATCGCGCGTTCCTCACCCGGCAGCTCGCGGGTCAGCACATCGACCGCACCGCCGCCCTGCAGGATCTCGTGCCAGCGCGGCAGGACCGATTCCAGGCTCAGGTTGCGCAGCGGCGGCGGGCGGATCATCTCCTCGGTATCCGAACGCACCCAGTAGTAGCGGTGGATATCCAGGGCCTCACGCACCGCGTGGTCCAGCTCGGCCACCAGCACATAAGCACGGTCGGCGCCAGCCTCCTGCCCCAGTTCGGCCAGCAGCCGGTGGATCACGCTGGCGGGGTTGTCCTCGCGCAACAGTTCCACGGTCAGCTCGGCGGCGGTCCGCAGCGCTCGCTCGCGATCGCCCAGGGCCTGTGAGACGCGCAGCTTCTGCGCCGCCAGCCCCGCGATCTGCGTGAACTCGTCGATCAGCACCCGTTCGCCGGGGTAGGGTCCGCGTGACGTGGCGAGATAAATACCCAGAGTGCCCAGCACGCCGCCGTCGGCATCCCGGAAGGGGAACGACCAGCAGGCGCCAAAGCCCGCCCCACGCACGAGATCGCGGAACCCGGCCCAGTTCGGGTGCGTCCCGCAGTCCTCGACGATCATCGGCTCGCCGCCCCACGCGGCCTCGCCGCAGGAGGCCATCCCCTGCGCAGCGCGGATCCGGCGGGTCGCACTGCGCAGGGGGTCCGGAAGCCGCGGAGCCGCCACGCCGTACAGTTCCTGGCTGTCGGCATCCAGCAGCATGATGCAACCGTGCAGGTCGGGGGCCAGCGACTCCAGGCCCTTGACCACATCCTCCAGCAGGCGCGGATCACGTTCGCCGGTTGCCAGCCGCGCCAGCACATTCCCACGCACTTCCTGGACGCGCTGGTCCAGCACCCGCCGGGTCACATCCACCAGACTCCCGGACAGGCCTGTGGCCCGGCCCGTCGCATCCAGATTGGCCTGGCCGCGCAAGTCCAGCCAGCACAGCGAGCCATCTGCCGCGAGCAGGCGAATCTCGGCCGCCAGCCGGCCATCCTCGGCCTCCGCCGCACGGGACAGCAGCCGTGCCGCTATTCCGCGGTCCTCCAGCGGCATGAACGACAGCATCTCCTCACCGATCGCGGATTCCACCGAATGGCCGGTGATAGCCGTCCAGGCCGGATTGAGGAAGCGCCAGCAACCGGCGGCATCGATCTCGAAGACGATATCGCCAGCGCGTTCGATCACCTCGCGGCAGCGCCGCTCCGAGGCCGCCAGCGCCACGCGCTCCCGCCGCAGCCGGGCACGGGCATGCACCTGGTCCAGCAGCATCGGCAGCGTCTTCAGGTAGCCCTCGTGCTTGACCGTGTAGTCGTCCACGCCCATGCGCAGGGCCCGCGCCGCCAGGTCCTCGCTGCCCTGCCCGGTGATCAGGATGGTCGGCAGATCCAGCCCGCGTTCCTCGCGCACCAAGCGCGCCAGTTCCAGACCGTCGATCCCGGGCAACCGGTAGTCCAACAGCAACAGGTCGAAGTCCCCGTCCCCGGCGGCACTTTCCGGCAGCAACGCCAGGGCCTCCTCGGCAGTGTGCACCGTCTCCAGCTGCACATGCGGGGCCGCGCGCGCCAGTTCGCGGCGGGTCAGGCCAACATCGAATTCGCTGTGCTCGGCATACAGCACCCGCAGCGGCTCGCAGGCCTCGGTGATGCGCAGTTCGCGGCGGGCGCGGGCATCCACCACCCGCCCCGGCAGGCGCTCCAGATAGCCGTCGGCCTTGGTCAGGTAGTCATCGGCGCCGGCACGAAACGCCGCCACCACCGTTTCCTGTTCGCCGTGACCGGTGAGCACCAGCACGGCCTCGCCGCGATTCACGGCGTTCAGCTCGCTGATCAGCTCAAGACCACTACCGTCCGGCAGGCGCAGGTCCACCACCACGCAGTCAAAGGCATCCGCACCGGTCAGCGCCGCGCGCGCCTCGGCCAGGGAACCCGCCGGGGACACGTCGGCGCCCGGCACCTGGCGCTCTAGGGCCCGGCGCTGCAGATCGGCATCTGCCGAATTATCTTCTACGAGCAGGATTCGCATGGGGTCTCGGGTTGCAAGGGCGGGCGACGGCTTCAGACCGGCGGGTGGTTGAGCAGGCACCAATAGAGTTTGACCTGCTCGGCAACGTCCAGGAACCTGGTGAAGCCCACCGGCTTCACAATGTAGGAGTTGGCGCCGCAGTCATAGGCAGTGGCGATGTCACGGTCCTCGCTGGAGGAGGTCAGCATCACCACCGGAATGCGCCGGAAGCGTTCGTGCGCGCGGATGCGCCGCAGCACCTCCAGTCCGTCCACCTTGGGCAGCTCGATATCCAGCAGGATCACCGCCGGTGGCGCGAGTTCGCCGCGCTCCCAGCGATCGAGAAACTCCAGGGCCTCCACACCATCGCGCGCGACCGTCAGCGGGTTGGAGAGGTTTCTCCGATCGAAGGCACGCCGCATCAGATCAATATCCACCGGGTTGTCCTCCACCACCAGGATGGAGGGCTGACGGCCGGCGTTGCTCATCGCGGGAACTCCACGTGGAAGGCGGCCCCCTCGCCCGGCGTGCCCTCGGCGCGGATCTCGCCGCGCAGGCGCTTGACTGCTCGCCGCACAAGGGCCAGGCCGACACCGGTCCCGGGATAGGCCTCGGCACGGTTCAGGCGCTGGAAGATATCGAAGATGCGATCCCGAAACACCATGTCAAAACCGATCCCGTTATCCCGCACCGTTATCCCGAGTGTAGCGCTGCGAGATTCGGCCTGCACCGTTACTCGCGGGGCCTCGCGCTCGGCACTGAATTTGAACGCGTTCTCCAGCAGGTTGCGCAGGATCAGGGCGACGCCATCCGGATCGCTGACGAAGCAGAGATCGGGGTCGATCTCGATACTCACCTCCGCGCGCTCGCGCAGTTTCGGATCCACCGACTCCAGCACCTCCTCCACCAGCGCGCGCACGCGGACGGTGCGCTCCTCCAGCGGCCGACGCTCCATGCGCGAGTAGGCCAGAAGATCCGAGATCAGGTCGTTCATCTGCGCCACGCCATTGCGGATATTGCTTAAGAAAGTACGGCCCTCACCCTCCAGCTGCTCGCCGTAGTCCGCCTCCAGCAACTGGCTGTAGCCCTCGATTCCGCGCAGGGGTGCCTTCAGGTCGTGCGAGACGGCATAGGAAAACGATTCCAGTTCCTGGTTCAGGGCCTGCAACGCGGCGGTGCGTTCGGCCACCCGCTGTTCGAGCGTGGCGTTCAGGTCGCGCAGCTCCAGCTCGTGGCGCTTGAGTTCGGTCACCTCCAGCACCGTGCCCTGGACGTAATGCCGGCCGTCGGCGCGCTCCATCGGCGCCTCCACCGTGATGCTGAACCAGGCCTCCCCACGCACCTCCGGCCGCGCCTTCAGGAGCAACCGTTGCGGACCGGGACGGCCGCCGGCGATCAGGGTCTCCATCGCCTCGGAGAAACTCGCCCCGTCCTCGGACTCGAGGTCGAAGAAATCGCGCGCAAAGGACTCCAGCGTCGGCGTGCCGTAATGGGCATCGCAGCCCAGCAGGGCATACAACCGATCCGACCACCACAGCTCGCGGGTCTCCAGCAGGTACTCCCAGCTGCCCAGCCCGGCGTGGCGCTCCGCCTGGCTCAACCGATCCACCTGGCGCGCCAGGGCCGCCTCCGCCCGCTTGCGCGCCTCGATATTGCGCACCGTCGCCAGCAGCAGCTTCTCGCCAGCGATCTCGGTGACCTGCAGGTTGACCTCCACCCAAAAACCGTCGCCGTCGCGGTGCCGGGCGCGCCACTCGAACACCAGCTGTTCGCCCCGCCGGGCGCGCTCGATCAGCGCCTTCTGGCGCTGGACGTCGAACCCGGTCTCGTCCACGCTCAAGTCGTCCACGCTGCAGGCCAGCAACTCGGCGCGGCTGTAGCCATACATATCCTCGGCCGCGGCATTGGCCCCGATCACGGCCTCGGTATCCAGGTCTTGCAGCAGGATCGCCTCCTGCACGTTGTCGAAGATCGCGCGGAAGCGGGTCTCGGAATCACGCAGGTCCTGCTCGGCGCGCCGGCGTTCGGTCACGTCCACCAGCAGGCCATTGATACGGATCACCTGCCCGGACTCGTCGCGGGTCAGCCAGGTCCGGTCTTCCACCCAGATCCAGCCCCCCGACCCGTCCTTCAGGCGATACTGCTGGGTGTAACGGTCCGGGCCGCGCTCGATGTGCGCGGCGACCTCGGTCACGATGCGGTCGATATCATCGGGGTGGATCAGGTCGGCATAGTGCACCTCGCCGCGCAGCAGGGCATCGCGGGCGATGCCCCAGCGCTCGATATTCGGGGAGACAAAGGTGACCGGCCAGCCGGGGGTGGTAGCCCACTCGATGGCAACCACCGGGGAACGTTCAACAATCCCGGTGAGCCGGCGCGCCTCGCGCGTGGCGCGGTCACGGGCCTTGAGGGGAAAATACACCAGCAGGAACAGGAGGATAGCCGTAACCACCACGTAGCCCCAGCCCTTGAGGGTTTGCAACTGCCCCAGCAGCTCCAGATCGTCGACCATCAGCAGCAGGGCCCGGTCGGACAGGGCAATCCAGAGCAGCCCGACAACCAGATACAGCACGGCGATGAGTAACGCGGTGCGCCCCGCGCTGGGTTTCCAGCTTTCCTTGTTGCCTCCCGCCATGCCATTCCTCCGACCGCCACGGAGACCCGGCCGGCATTCCCTGCCCGCCAGCTGTCCTGTCTCGAGCATCGACCACCCGTGGCCCAAGCGCAACCCAGGGCAGGCGGGGCCGGTTTGCGGGCTTCGGAGCGCGGTTCGAAAATGGTATTCTTCGCCGCTCCCGCAAGCGGACGCAGCGATGTTCAAGCAACTCGAAGGCGAGCCCCGTGGCGAGCGCCACCCGACCCCAGTGGTCCTGGATCGCCTGAAGCTCAATGCCGGCGGGCTGATCCCCGCCATTGCCCAGCAGCACGACACCGGCGAGGTCCTGATGCTGGCGTGGATGAACCGCGAGGCCCTGGACGAGACCCTGGCGACCGGACGCGTCTGCTACTACTCGC
Organism: Thioalkalivibrio sp. AKL7; assembly: GCF_000381705.1. Lineage (NCBI taxonomy): Bacteria > Pseudomonadati > Pseudomonadota > Gammaproteobacteria > Chromatiales > Ectothiorhodospiraceae > Thioalkalivibrio > Thioalkalivibrio sp. AKL7. The sequence goes on from NZ_KB906957.1 coordinate 48,045, forward strand.
GCTCGCGCCAGGCATTGTGGCGCAAGGGCGAGCAGTCCGGGCAGGTGCAGCAGCTGCATTCGCTGCACCTGGACTGCGACGGCGACACCCTGCTGCTGAAGGTCGACCAGACCGGCCCCGCCTGCCACACGGGGCGGCGCAGCTGCTTCTACCTCCAGGTCGAACAGGACACCGTCGTGGTGACCAGCGATCCCGAGATCGCCCCCGAGACGCTGTACGGCAAGGACACCGGGCAATGAGCGCGGCCCGGACCCTCAGACTGCACAACACCCTGGGCGGGCGCGACGAGCCGTTCGTGCCCCAGGACCCGGAGCGGGTGACGCTCTACGTCTGCGGCCCCACCGTGTACAACCGCGTGCACATCGGCAACGGCCGGCCGGTGGTCGTGTTCGACGTGCTGTTCCGCGTGTTGCGCGAGCTCTACGGCCCGGATCACGTGGTCTACGCCCGCAACATCACCGACGTCGACGACAAGATCAACAAGGCCGCCGCCGACAACGGCGAGCCCATCGCCGCGCTGACCGAGCGCTTCACCCGGGCCTTCCACGAGGACATCGCCGAACTCGGCACGCTCAAGCCGACCCTCGAGCCGCGCGCGACCGAACACATCCAGCCGATGATCGAGCTGATCGAACGCCTGATCGAACGCGGCCATGCCTACGTGGCCGACGACCACGTGCTGTTCGACGTGACCTCCTACCCGGACTACGGCGCCCTGTCCGGGCGCTCGCTGGCGGACATGCAGGCCGGCGCCCGGGTCGAGGTCGCCGACTACAAGCGCCACCCCGGCGACTTCGTGCTGTGGAAGCCGGCTGCGGCGGGCGAGCCCGGCTGGGAGAGCCCCTGGGGCACGGGCCGCCCCGGCTGGCACCTGGAATGCACGGCAATGATCCGTAGCCACCTGGGCCCGATGATCGACATCCACGGCGGCGGCCACGACCTGGTCTTCCCGCACCACGAGAACGAGATCGCCCAGGGCTGCGCGGCCGAAGGCTGCCACGAGCACGGTACCCACTACGCCCGTTATTGGGTGCACAACGGGCACCTGACCATCGACGGCGAGAAGATGTCCAAGTCACTGGGCAATTTTCAGCTGCTGCACGACCTGCTGCAGCACTACCCCGGCGAGGTCCTGCGCCTGGCGCTGCTGTCGCGCCACTACCGCGCCCCGCTGAACTTCTCGGAAGAGACCCTGACCCAGTCGCGCAACAGCCTGAATGGCCTGTACCGCGTACTGCGCGATGTGGCCGATATCAAGGCCGACGACATTGCTGCCTCCGACACGGCCGTGTTCACGGCGTTGCTGGACGACCTGAACACCCCCGCCGCGATCACCGCGCTGCACCGCATGACCGACGCCCTGGCAACAGCATCCGACGATGCCGAACGGGCCCGCCGCAAGGGTGAACTGCTGGCGGGCGCCGCCCTGCTGGGTCTGCTGCAACAGGACCCGGCCGCGTGGTTTCAGGGCGACGCCGGGGACGATGACCTGGCCACCTGGGTGGAGGAGCGCATCGCCGCACGCAAGTCCGCGCGCCAGGACCGCGACTTCGCCAAGGCGGATGCCATCCGCGACGAACTCGTCGCGCGCGGCATCGAGCTGGAAGACACGCCGGATGGCACGCGCTGGCAGCGCACCACCTGAAGCCGATGCATCTGCACCCCTGGCTCATGCGATTGACGCTGGTTCTGGGCCTGCTCCTGCCAGCCGGCGCGCTCGCCCACCCGCATGCGTGGATCGACCTGCGCATGGGGCTGGTCTTCGACGATGCCGGCAACCTGGCGAGCATGCAGCAATCCTGGCGCATCGACCCGACCTACAGCCACATGCTGCTGGAAGACCTGACCCGGGACCTCGACGGTGCCACCGGCATCGACGCGGCGCTGGAACACGCCGCCGAACGCATGCTCGGAAACCTGGCTGCCTACGACTACTTCAGCGAACTGAACCTGGGCGACGAGCGCCTGGACGTGCCGCCGGCCCGCAACGCGCGCCTGACCCTGGAGGACCGGCGCCTGCACCTGCGTTTCGAGCTGCCGCTGGACGAACACGACATCACCGCCGGTGACGCCTTCACCTACCGCGTCTTCGATCCGGAATACTGGATCGAGATCCGGCACGACCCGGACGACATCGTCTTCGTGGAGAATCGGCCCGGTTGCGAGGTCGCCGTCACCGAGCCCCGACCGGACCCGCAGCTGATCCGCTACGCCGCCACCCTGGAACGTTCGGACCGCAGCCCGGTCAACGACCTGGGCCGTCACTTCGCCGAAACCGCCACGCTGGAATGCGACTGAGCCTGGTGCTGCCGCGCGATCGGACGCCACGCACACCACACCGCAGCCTGAGTGTTATACAGTAACGCCATGCGCACCGACCAAGACCTGTTCCGCCACCGTTCCCTCAACCTGCTACTTCTGTTGCTGGCCCTGCTGTTTGGCGGCTCCGGACTCGTGCAGGCCGAGACCGGCCACCCGCTGGGCGCCCCCACCGGGGCGCCCGCCAGCGGCAATCAGGCGCCAACCCCACTGGTTGAGCCCCCGGGCCACCTGGAACGCCTGACCGGCTGGATGCTGCAGACCCAGCGGCAGTTGCACCGCAGCCTGACCGAGGGCCTGCACGCCCTGCGCGACGGTCCTACCGCACAAACCGCCGGGGCGCTCATCCTGGTCAGCCTGCTCTACGGGATCTTCCACGCCGCCGGCCCCGGCCACGGCAAGGCGGTGATCAGCGCCTACCTGCTGACCCAGCCGCAGAACCTGCGGCGCGGGATCCTGCTATCCACCGCCTCCGCGCTGGCGCAGGGCGTCACCGCCATCGCCCTGGTCGGTGTGTTGATCGGCCTGTTCGGCTGGCTGGCGCGCGACACCCTGGGTCAGGTACGCACCCTGGAGATCGCCAGCTTCGCCCTGGTCGCGCTGCTCGGGCTGTGGCTGATGGTTCGTGCCCTGCGCCATGCCTGGCGGCTGCATCGCGCCCACCGCGCTCAAGCCCACGATCACGATCACGATCATGCACACGAACACGACGCGCACTGCGGCTGCGGCACCCCGCACCATGTGGATCCCAACCAGCGTGGTACCTGGTGGGGCACGGTGCTGGCCGTCGGCATTCGCCCCTGTTCCGGCGCGGTGCTGATCATGGCGGTCTCCACCGCCCTGGGCCTGGCCTGGGCTGGCGTGGCCGCCGTGCTGGCGATGTCACTGGGCACAGCGGCCACGGTCTCGGTGCTGGCGACCCTCGCCGTCTCCGCGCGTGACTGGACCCGCCGCTGGCTGGGCTCGACGCGCATGGGCCGACTCACCTACATCGGGCCGTCCCTGGGCCTGGCCGGAGGCGGCGTGATCGCCCTGATCGGTCTCAGCCTGGTCCTCGGCGCCATCGCCTACCAACCCGTCGCTCACCCACTGGGGATTCGCTAGGCAGACGACGCCTCCCCGGGGCCGAGCTTGCCCCGGATGGACACCTCCTCTAACGTCCGGGTCATCGGACCCTAGCGCGCGAGGCCCTCATGTCGTCGACCACCATCACCCCGGAACAGGCCCCCACCCTGCCGGCGCTGTTCCGCACTCGGGTCTCCATGAGTCGGGATGCCCCGGCCTATCGCCACTTCAGCGCCGACGACCAGACCTGGAAGCAGACCACCTGGGGCGAAATGGCCGCGATGGTGGATCGCTGGCAGGCCGCGCTGGCGCGCGAAGGTTTCAAGCCCGGGGAACGCGTTGCGCTGATGCTCGGCAACTCGCGCGAGTGGGTCGCCCTCGACCAGGCCGCCAGCGAACTGGGGCTGATTACCGTGCCGCTGTACACCGACGACCGCCCCGACAACGTCGCCTACATCATTGGCCAGACTCAGGCCCGCATGCTCTTGCTGGGCGAGAGCATGCACAACCGCCGCCTGTCCGAACACTTCGAAAACATGCCCTCGCTCAAGCGCATCGTGTGTCTGGGCCAAACCGAGGGTGAGCCCGATGACTCGCGGGTGATGCACCTCGACCGCTGGCTGGAGCGCGGCGACCCCGACCACGTGCATCGCCCGGACCTGGACCCCCTGGGCCTGGCGACCATCGTGTTCACCTCCGGCACCACGGGGCGACCCAAGGGCGTCATGCTGTCGCATCGCAATATTCTCGACAACGCCCAGGCCTCTTCCACCGCCGGACCGCTGTCGGATACCGACCGCTTCCTCTCCTTCCTGCCCTTGTCCCACATGCTGGAACGCACCGGCGGCTATTACATGCCCATGCTGATCGGCGCCGAGGTCGCCTTCGCGCGCTCTATCCAGGGTCTGGGCGAGGATCTGATGTCCGTGCAGCCCACCGTGCTGATCTCGGTCCCGCGCATCTACGAACGTGTGCATGGCCGCATCCAGGCCGGCCTGAAGGAGAAATCCGCGATCGGCCGTGGCCTGTTCAAGGCCACGGTGGCCATTGGCTGGCGCCGCTTCGAATACCGGCAGGGCCGCGCGTCCTGGTCCCCGGGCTTGTTGCTGTGGCCCCTGCTGGAGCGAATCGTGGCGCACAAGGTGCTGAATCGCCTGGGCGGCAAGCTGCGCTTCGCCGTATGCGGCGGCGCGCCGCTGCCGCCACCGATTGCCCGCTTCTTCATCGGCCTCGGCCTCCCGGTACTGCATGGCTACGGCATGACCGAATCCAGCCCGGTGGTCAGCGTCAACACCCCGGACGACAACCTGCCCGCCTCCATCGGCAAGCCCCTTCCGGGGGTCGAAGTAAAGATCGGCGAAATGGACGAGCTGCTTACCCGTTCCAGCAGCGTCATGCTTGGCTACTGGAAGAACGAAGAGGCCACCGCCTCCACGATCGACCAGGATCACTGGCTGCACAGCGGGGATCAGGCACGAATCGACGACGATGGCCGCATCTTCATCACCGGACGCCTGAAGGACATCCTCGTACTGACCAATGGCGAGAAGGTCCCACCGGCGGACATGGAGATGGCCATCGCCCTGGACGCCCTGTTCGATCAGGTCATGGTGGTCGGCGACGGCCACTCCTTCCTGAGCGCCCTGGTGGTCCCCGAACCCGAGGCCTGGGCGACCTTCGCCGAGGACCACAACCTCGACCCCAGTGCCGCCGGACGCCTGTCGCGTGCTACCGAGCGCGCTCTGCTCCAGCGCATGCAGTACCAGCTACGCGACTTTCCCGGCTACGCCAGGATCCGCCACGTCCACGTGGTGCACGAACCCTGGTCAGTGGACAACGGCATGCTGACCCCGACCATGAAGCTCAAGCGCCCGGTCATTACCAAGCACTACGCCAAAGCCATCGAGGCCATGTACGCCGGCCACGACTGATCTTTTCTCTTTTTATCCACCACGAAGCGCCCTTTGACCCACCGGAAGCACCCCAAAAACGAAAAAGGCCCCGCAGCGCAACGCCGCGGGGCCTTGATGGGCGCGCCAGGCGCGCCGCCGGTTCAGATGAACAGGCAGATATCGGACTCGCCGGCGAACTCGAAGAACGCGGCGGCCCCGGCATATTCCACGCCGTCGATGAATTCGCTGGTGTCCATGTCGAACAGGTCCACCGTCATCTGGCAGGCAATCATGCGTACCTCGGCCTCCAGGCACAGCTCGCGCAGGTCGCCCAGATCGGAGACGCCCTTCGCCGCCATCTTTTTCTTCATCATCACGGTCATCATCTTCTGCATGCCCGGCAGGGCCTGCAGAAGCACCGGCATCGGCATCGGCATCGGCATGCCCGGATTGCCCAGCGAGGTCACCTGCAGATCCAGTTTCTTGCGCAGCAGCTGCAGGCCATAGAAGGTAAAGAACACCTCGCAGTCGTACCCCAGAGCGGCCGCCGTGGAGGCGAGGATGAAGGGCGGATAACCCCAGTCCAGGCTACCCTTCGTGGCAATGATGGCCATCTTCTTTTGATCACTCATTTCTACTTTCTCCTCCAGTGGTAACAGGAATCGGATCCGCCACAGCCCCCTGCGCACGATCCGTCCCCAGTTGGTTAAAGCCCGTGGGTGTCGGGGCGGGAGGGCCTACTGCTCCGACGCCTGACGCCCCCTGCGCCAGTCGCGGATCAGTGCACACCCGGCACAAACCCCCAGCGCTGCCATGCTGGCCCATACCGAGATGGGCACCAGGATCATGGCCAGCGCGAACATAAGCCACGCCAGTATGGTCATCGTTCTCCTCCTGCACAACATTAGCGGCCGGTAACCGCGCCCGCTGGTCGTGCTGCTTGCTGCGAGCCGGCGCAGGAGGAGGCATCATGCCTGCCCCTACCCCTAGCGCCTCTCCGGCGCCTCCGGCTCGGCGTAATCGCGGGGCGCATCCGTGCCCGGCGTCGGGTTGGGGGCCGGGGCTTCCGGCTCCTTCGGGTTGTAGACATCGCTGGCCGAGGCCCGCCCGCCCTGGCGCGAGACCGGGCTGGCATCCACAAACTGGTTGTTCAGGCGCTGGATGTAGGCCTCGGCGCGGTCGCGCAACTGATGCAGGCGGCCGATCATCCGCCGTCCCAGACCCAGCGGTGCTCGTCCCATCATCGGGCGCCAGGGACGCGTGTTCTTCTCGAAGGCCGCGCGCCAGTTACCGGCGGGGGTCTCGGTCGGCAGCGTCCGCGCTATGCGGCGCGCCAGCCAGCGGCGATTGAAGAAGTGAATCCCGCCGAGCACGATGGCCAGCACCACGATGCCAAAGACCGTCAGCAACGGGCGCTCGCCCATGGACTGCCAGACGCTGCCATCGGTCCACGGGGCCACACCACCAGTCCACTGATAGCCAATCAGACCCAGGATCACCGCGACCACCGCGAACATCCCGGCGTCGAACTGCATGACACGGCGGCGCCAGCGTGCGAGCGCACGTTGCAGCGCCGGCATGACGTCCATCTCGATGGATTCGGCGATCGCCTGCAGCGAGCCAAGGATCCGGTAGGAACGCGAGGAACTGATCTCCTGGATCTTGGCGTGGATCTCCTGACGATCGCGCCGGGATTTTTCCTCGTAGCGCTCGCGCACCTGAGGATCGCCGATCTCGACCGCCGCACTCTCGTTGTACAAGCAATAGAAGCGCCCGGTGGCATTGCCCTGACGCACGACGGCGCGCTGCCAGGCGGAAACAACCTCTTCCAGGTTGTCCTCGCGCCAGGTGGTGTCGATCTGGTTAAGGATAAACACCAGTTTGGTGAAATCATTGCGTTCGGCGACGCGATTGACCAGGTGCTCCAGGGTGTCGCGCATCGCGCCCGGTTCCGGGTGGCGGGCATCGAAGAACACCAGCACCAGGTCGGACAGATCGATGATGTGGTCGGTCAGCTGCAGGATTGTCGCGCGCTGCTCGTCGGCATCGAACCCGGGAGAGTCGATGATGATGCGCCCGCGCAGATGCTCCGCGCGCGCGGTCTTCATCGCCAGGAAATGATCCACCGTACGCCCGCCACCGTCGGTGATGCGCTCGATCTCGTCGGATACGCGATAGAACGGGAAACGCGGATCGCCGTCCAGCGCGAGCCCCGGCAGCTCCTGCACGTGCTCGCTTCCGCCGTAGCTGATCACGGTGAACTTGTCGTCTACCGCCTGCGAACCGCTGCGCTGCACGGTGGTGCCCACGTATTCGTTGATGAAGGTGGACTTGCCGGCCGAGAACGTCCCCAGCATGGCGATCATCGGCCACCAGGAGATGGTGAAGGCGTAGGAGTCTTCGGTGGGATCCAGCAGACCGGCCGCATAGCCGACCCGGTCCAGATCACGGAAGGGATCGACCACCCCCTTCAGGACCGGATTCTCTTCGGCAAGGCGGTCGCTGAGCAGCTTGAGCTGCTTGCGTACCCGAGGGCCAGGACGATTGAACATGCGGACTCCGTCAGTCGAAACGCGTGATCAGCGCGGGTAATACGGCCCCGGCGAACCCCGGACCGGACCGCTCTGATCGGTGAATGGGTTGAACATGTTCATCATACCCATGGGCGCCCCCACATTGCGATTCAGACTCCACATGTCCTGTTGCATGCCCGTGATCGCGCCCGCCATCACGCTGGTATCGCGCGTCATCGAGCCGATATTGGCATCCATCGAGCGCGTATTGCCCGCGATCACCGCCACTTCCTCGTTCATTACCCGCATGGTGTTGTTGATGTCCGTCATCTGGTGGTCCATCGAGGCCATGTGCCCGGCGATGGTGGACATGTCGCGATCGACCACCTGGGTCATCTGGGCGATCTCCTGGGTCAACTGGCTGACATCCCGGGTCAGGCTGGTGATCAGCCAGAACCCGTAGATGGCCAGGACCACGAAGGCCAGCAACGCGGCGTACACAATCAGCTCCACACGCCGGGAGCGGGCATCCGCCTTGTCCGCCTCGTCGCGGACCCTGTTGAAATCACTGTTGCTCTCGTCGCTCATTGAACGCCCTTGGTCGATGCATGGAAACGGGTTCGATACCCCCGTCAGAAGGCGCCGACGGCGGCGCGGTCAATGATTTCCTCCAGTGATTCCTTCACAAAAATGGCCTGCTCGCGCAGATCCTCGGGCAGCGGGCGCCCTCCGTGGATCATCGGCTCCAGATCCAGCGTCATCAGCCACAGATTGCCCTCGGCATCTTCCTGCAGCACGATCCGGCACGGCAGATACGCAGCCATCGCCGGGCTGTGGCGAACCATCTGCGCGGCAATCGCCACATCACAGAACATATAGATCTTCAGAAACGGAAAGTCCTCCCCAGTAACGCTTCGTACCTCCTCCCCCATCGGCAATTCGCCGACGTTGCGGATATTCAGCTCGTTGGCCACCAGGCGCAGAATATCCTCGACCTCTTCGACCGCCAGGCCCGCGTCCACCTTGCGCTTGTAGACCATGGCCTCCGCGGCGTCGCCGGTCTCCAGCACCGTGCGGGCCATCTGCGAATAGACCTTGGGCGCCTGGGAATCCAGCGAGCGGACCTGACCGAGGTAGGGCTCGAAAGCAAAAATGGCATACCCCACCCCAATCAGTGCCAGCAATCCGATCACGACCAACGCATTGCGTATGAAGCGCATGAAGCTCTCCTGCTCGGTGCCCGCCGCCCGGTGATCACCGGACGCGACACATTATTGTTTCTTGCGGCGGTTGCGCCCGAACAGGGCTACAGCCAGGGCATCCAGCTCGGCGGCGGCTTTGCCGCGGGGCTCCAGTTCGCGCACCGAGAGCCCTTCGCTGAAGGAACGGCGAAAGGCCATGCGCTGCTTCAGCCGCGGTTTCAGCAAGCGGACCCCCTCGATCTGCTGCAGCGCCTCGTGCGTCTCGTCGGTCTCGCGCACGGCCTGGTGCGTATCGGCACGATTGATGAAAGCCAGGATCTCGGGACGATCACGCGACCCCCGTTGCTCCTGAATGCGCTGAACGAAGCGATAAGTCGACCAGACGTCCGCCTGGCTGGGCGGCACCGGGATCAGCACACGGTCGGCACCCTCCACCGCAGTCATCAGGGAGGCCATGTCCGACGCACCGACATCAATCAGCACCTCGTCGTAATCACCCGCGCGCGAGCGGACCGCATCGAGATCACTGACCCCGTCCAGCGCGGGTTCGTAGCCTTCCTCGTGGCGCACCTCCAGCACATCGCTGAGGGTTCGCTGCGGATCCAGATCCACGGTCAGGGCGCGGCGACGCCCCTCCAGCAACCACAGGGCCAGGTTAAAGGCCACGGTACTCTTGCCGGTACCACCTTTCAGATTGGCGACGACGGTCTGCATGGCGTCTCCTTCGAGCATTGCGGATTGGCGACTACGCGCAACCCACCAATCCGCACGGCTCCGAAAAAAAGGGGCCTGCCCGACACCGGGCAGGCCCGAACAGAGGCGGGACTTAGTTGCCCTGGCCCTGCTGCTGCGGCATCTGACCCTGCGGACCATAGCCCTGCGGACCGTAGCCCTGAGGACCGTAGCCCTGAGGACCGTAGCCCTGCGGGCCGTAACCCGGACCGTAGCCGTAGCCCGGGCCGTAGCCATAACCCGGATGGCCGTAACCCTGACCATAACCCTGGCCGTAGCCATCCCCATAGCCGTGGCCGCGGCCACGACCGCTGGCGGAGAAGTCAAAGTTACCGTCGCCCATCATGTCGCCCATCATGTCGCCCATGCCGTAATTACGACCGGAGCCGTAACCGGGGCCACCGAAGAACGGCATGCTCGGGCCATAGCCGTAGCCCGGGCCATAGGCGCCGGGGCCATACCCGTAGCCGGGGCCGCCCCACTGGGCGGAGGCCATCATCGGGGCGGCCAGGCCACCCAGGGAAACGGCGAGAACTGCTGCTTTGACCAACTTGTTCATGGTGCTACCTCCTGAAGGAGTCATGCCCTCAATTTGAATGCGTGCACGCGGGGAGGGCTTCCCGAATGCACGCCTTACTGGTCAGGGGAACGGGAAACCGCCCATCCCCCAGGGGAAGACCGAAGACGGCCCGCCCATGCCCGGGTAACCGGACTGCCCCGGATACCCGTATGGATAGCCCCCCGGCATCCCGCCAGGGGTGTGGAACGACGGAGCACCCGGTGTGCCGTACGGGTGTTGCGGCCCGTAGCCGCGGTACGCAGGAGCGTGCTGCGGCGGGCCCGGCGCATCCCGCGATTCGCCCCGCCGTGACGGGTCGTAATCGCGGTCCGGAAAACGCCCGCGCGGGCGTTCCGGGGCCGACCGCTGCACCTCCGGCGTACCGGAGGCCCAGGGGTTGTGGCGATCACTCGCCGCCAGGTCGGCCGCCGGCAACAGAAACCCCGTGGCCAGCAATACCCCGAGTATCGGGGCGTTTCTGACCCGCCTGCGTTTCGGTTGACCGGACTGCCTGCCCTGCATGGCGAACTGCCTCCGTCTGGCTTCCACTCCGACGGGCACCAGCGCCCGTCGGCATGCGATCACCGATCCGCAGATCAGTTGCCGCCTTCTTCCTGCATGGATTCACGACGCTCCTGCATCATCTCCATGCGGCGCTCACGCTGGCGCTCCATCTCTTCCTCGTACGCCGCACGTCCGGCTTCCATCGCCTTTTGACGCGCTTCGCGCATGGCTTCCATCTCTTCCATGCGCTCCTGGCGCTCGGCGTGCTGGGCCTGGATGCGCTCACGCATCTCTTCCGGCATGTCTTCCGGCAGGTTGTCCGGATCGAACTGCTGCATCTGGCCGTAGCCCTGACGCTGCTGCATGCCATAGCCCGGCTGCATCATGCCCGGATGGCCGAAGCCACCCTGCTGCGGACCGGGGCCGTAACCGGGGCCATACCCCGGGCCGTAGCCCGGACCATAGCCCTGATGGCCGCGACCATAGCCCTGGCCGTACCCATCACCGTGGCCGCGCCCGTAGCCATGACCCTGACTGCGCCCGGACATGCCGAAGCTGAAGTCACCGGAGCCTTCACGCTGCTGCATCATCCCGCCACCGGGATGTGCGCCCATGCCGGAGCCGTACGGGGCATGCCCGTAGGGGCCGGGCACCGGGCCCTGCTGGCCCATCGCCGGACCCTGGCCGTAGCCCTGACCCTGGCCCTGTTCCTGGGCCTGGGCGACGCCTAGGGCCAGCACGGATGCCACGGCGGCACTGGCCAGCGTGGTACCAATCATTCGGGAATTGAAACGCTTCTTCATTGCGAACCTCCTCGAGGTCTTGCTTGCATGTTCACTTGAGTCGAATCCCACGTCGGGTGCGGCCCTTGCCGGGTGTACCCGACTTGCCGCTCCCCTTGGGGGTGCTGCCGCTGTCCTTGCGGCCGGTCTTGCTGCTCGTGGTGCCGGTCTTGCTTGTCCCGCCGGCCTTCTTGTTGGATGCCGTCGACGCGCGCTTGTTCGCGCTCGCGCTGCCCGTTTTCCGGGTTCCGGTGCCCTTGCTGGTGCTGCGTGCGCGTCCTTGCGTGGCGTCACCGGACACGGACGTGTCGCCGGGGGTCTTTCTCGCGGCTGCGGTGGACTTGCCCTTCGCGCTTACCGAGGTGCCCGCTGGCGACTTCTTCGTAGCCTTGGTCCCCGCGCTATCGCCAGCACCCCGCGTGGAGCCGGCTTTCCCGGCACGCGACCCGACCGGGGTAGTCGATGCGGTCGTCTTGCCTGCCCCGGCGCGGGACGTGGTCCTGGAGGTGGCCGCCTGTTTCGCAGTCCCCGCGTCGGGCTTCTCAGCCTGAGCGCGGCTGGACGGCACGGCACCGGCGTCCTGGGCTCCGGCATTCCCGGTGGCGGGGGTGGAAGCCGCTCGCTCTGGGGTGCCGGTCGCCTCAGGTGCCTGCGCAACAGGGCCTGACGGCTTCGAGTCCGCCGACGGGTTTTCCGAACGGGGCTGCGGAGTCGCCGCAGTCCCGCCGGAACCCGTGCCCGACGCGCCACCGCTCCCCGGGGCACCGCCCGTCGGCCCGCCAGGCCCGGCGGAGGGACCGCCCGATCCGCCGCTGGGCGGCGGGGGGCCGCCATCGCCATTGCGGCGGCGTTCAATGAAAGACCGGATCAGGCGCCCCAGGGCGAGCGCCAGGTCGCGCAGGCCCTCGAGGAAGGCCACGACCAGGCACTTGAGATAAAGCCCCGCGTATTGCACGACCTGGGTGACCGGCCCGCCCTCGCGCGGGCCGAACAGGTCATTCCCCTCGCCGGATGCCCCCGGAGACGCACCCTGGGTCGGGCTGGCCGTCACACCGGCATGCACAGCATGGCCATTGCCATTGCCATTGCCACAGCCCGCCGTGGCCGCACCGTCCTCGTCCAGGCTGGTCGGGCAGAAGGCACGGCGGCCGGAGATACAGCCCAGCGGGATCACCACCAGGGTCAGCAGGGTGGCCACCACCGTGCCGAACATCAGCGAGATCGCCATGCCCTGGAAGATCGGATCGAACAGGATCACGCTGGAGCCGGCCAGCAGGGCCAGCGCGGTGATGATGATCGGACGGGTACGCGCCTGGCAGGCCAGGATCATCGCGTCGCGCACGTCGTGGCCCTCGTCCACCGCCTGGCGACCGAAGTCCACCAGCAGGATCGAGTTGCGGACAATAATCCCCGCGAGCGCGATAAAGCCGATCATCGAGGTCGCGGTGAATTCGGCGTTCATCAGCCAGTGACCGGGAATGATGCCGATCAGGGTCAGCGGGATCGGGGCCATGATGATGCCCGGCAACACGAAGTTGCCGAACTCCCAGACCACCAGCATGTAGATCAGGATCAGCGCGATCGCGAAGGCGATCCCCATGTCGCGGAAGGTCACGTACGTCACCGTCCACTCGCCGGCCCATTCGAAGGCGGTCGACCCATCATTGGGCGGCGGCCCCAGCCAGTGCGGCTGCACCTGGCTGCCATCCGGAAGACGGTAGTCCTCCAGCTGTTCCTGGACCTCCAGCATGCCGTACACCGGCGCGGCCAGACGCCCGACCACCTCGCCGGTCACGTACTCCACCGGACGCAGGTTCTTGTGGTAGATCGGCTCGTCCTGCGGGCGCTGGACGAATTCGCCCAGCTCGGCCAGCGGGATCGACCCGCCCTGCCGGGTGGAGATCGGCAGCATCTCCAGCTGCCGGATGTCATTGCGCGTTGCCATCGGCAGACGCATCTCGATCAAATGCGGCTCGACCAGCGACTGCGCCTTTACATCGCCCAGGATCTGCCCGCCGATCGCGGTCTCCAGGGTTCGATTGATGGTGTCCACGGTCACACCGCGGCGCAGCGCCTTGTCGCGATCCACATCGAAGTGCCAGACGTTGTGTGGCGCCTGCAGGAAGCTGTCCACATCGGCCACGTGCTCGGCACCGGCGAACATGCCCTCGAGATCGCGGGCTACAGCGCGGCGGGTGGCAGCATCAGGGCCGTAGATCTCGGCGACAATCGACTGCAGCACCGGCGGACCCGGCGGCATCTCGACCACCTGGATGCGCGCGCCGGCCGCCTCGGCCAGCGGGGTCAGGCGTTCGCGCGCCTCGGTGGCAATATCGTGCGAGGTCCGGCTGCGGTCGCCCTTGTCCACCAACTGCACCTGGATGTCCCCCTGCCAGGGTTCGTTGCGCAGGTAGTAGTGCCGCACCAGGCCGTTGAAATTGAACGGCGACGCGGTCCCGACGTAGGACTGCAGAGCCACCACCTCGTCCATCTCGCGCAGGGCGCTGGCCATGTCGTGGCTCAGCGTCGCGGTCTCGGTCAGGGCCGTGCCCTCGGGGAAGTTCACCATCACCTGGAACTCGGGCTTGTTATCCAGGGGCAGCATCTTCACGCGGACGTCCGTGGTCATGAACAGGCTGACCATCAGGAAGAAGATCACGATGACGGCGATCAAAAAGGCGTAGCCGCGCACCCGGTTGTCGGCCAGCCCCGGGATTACCGTGCGGTAGAACCGCCCCAGCTTTTCCGCCTGGCGATGTTCCTTGTCGGTGGCCTTTTCCAGATACGCCATGCTCGGACGCAGGCGCTGGGTGAGCCACGGCGTGAATACAAACGCCGCCACCAACGAGAACAGCATGGCCACGGACCCCAGCACCGGGATCGGCTGCATGTACGGGCCCATCATCCCGGAGACGAAACCCATCGGCAGCAGGGCCGCGATGACCGTGAAGGTGGCCAGGATGGTCGGGTTGCCGACCTCGCGCACCGCATCCACCGTGGTCTCGGTATCGATGCCGCGCTTCATCAGCCAGCGTCGGTAGATGTTTTCCACCACCACGATGGCATCATCGACCAGGATGCCGATGGAGAAGATCAGCGCAAACAGGCTGACGCGATCGATCGTGTAGCCCAGCAGCCACGCGCTGAACACAGTGAACAGGATCACCACCGGGATCACGATCAGCACCACGACCGCGGCACGAACCCCCAGGAACAGGCCCACCAGGATGGTCACTGCGAAGGTGGCGATGAACAGCTTGAAGAGCAGCTCGTTGACCTTCTCGTTGGCAGACTTGCCGTAGTTGCGCGAAACCGCCACCTCGACGTTGTCCGGGATCACGCTGCCCTTCAGACGTTCCAGGCGCTCGAGCACGTCGTTGGCAACGGTCACCCCGTTGCTGCCGGGCTTCTTGGCAATGGCCAGCGTGACCGCCGCGGCGCCTTCCGGTGCCGCATCCGGTTGGGGTGCTGCCGGACCGGAGTAGTGGCGCACGAACCGCTCCAGCTCGCCCGGGCCGTACGTTACCTCGGCCACATCGCGCAGATAGACCGGCTGGCCGTCACTGACCGCAACCAGGAGTTGCTCGAGATCGGCCGAACCGGTGAAGAAACGCCCGGTGTACACCGCGGTACTCAGCCCCCCGCTCTCGATGCGTCCTGCCGCGCCCTCGACATTCGCCGACTGCACGGCCTGGGCGATGTCATCCAGGCTGACGTCATAGCCCGCGAGGCGTTCCGGCAACACCTCGATGCGCAGGCGCTCCTCGCGCCCACTGACCACGAAGCTCTGGTTGGTGTCGGGGACCTCGTTCAGCTGCTGCTGTGCATCCAGCGCGATCTGGCGCAACAGGGCATCGTCCACCTCATGCGACCAGAAAGTCAGGTTGACCACCGGCACGTCGTCCGCACCCTTGGCCTTGACCATGGGTTCGCTGACGCCGGGCGGCATCAGGTCCCGATTGGCGATCAGCTTGTCGTGCACCTTGACGATGGACGACTCCATCTCCTCGCCAACGTCGAACTGCACGGTCACCATCGCCTCGCCGCGATGCGACACGGAGTAGACGTTGTCCACCCCGGACAACTCGCTCATCAGCCGCTCCAGCGGCCGCGCCGCGAGGCTCGCTACCTGCTCGGAGGGCACACCGGGGTAGGAGACCATGATGTCCACCATCGGCACGGAGATCTGCGGGTCCTCCTGGCGCGGCGTCACCATCAGGCCGAGGATGCCGATCGCGATACTGGCAATCAGCAGCAGCGACGACAGCGGCGAATGAATAAAGGCCGCCGCCATGCGCCCGGCAATGCCGGGGTCACCGTGTTTCTGCCGGAAACCGGTCTCGGATTGTTTGTCGTCTTCGGCCATCGAGCTTGAACAGTCCTGTTGTCAGTCTGGCGTCCCGAGCACCGGTTCGGCCGGCGCGTCGCCACCGGTGCACCTGCCAGGGGGCAGCAACCGGCGCTGATCGTCCCGGCCTGCAGCCGGGTATGGATCCCTACATACGGCTCCAGGGGTCCGTGACACCGTCGCGGCGTCCGACGCCCGAATCCGGGGAACCGCGCCCCACGGGCTGGCCGGAACGCACACCCGCGCCCGGTCGGGCCAGGATCTGCATGCCCGGCTCCAGCCCGGAGGTCACCACCACCTGGTCGCCGCGTCCGCCACCCAGGCGCACCATGCGCACGCGGACGTGGCCCTCGCCATCCAGCACGGCCACGCGCGGCAAGGCACCGCCCGGGATCAATGCCGAACGCGGGATCACGACCCGGTTACTGGAAAGCTCGCCCTGCGGCAGATGCACCGCCGCATGCATGCCCGGGCCACCGCGCACGCCCTGCGGCAGGTCGAACTTGACCGTGACGGTGTGGCGCTGCGGGTCGGCCAGGGGGAAGATCCGGGCGACCCGGGCCTCCACTTCGTCACCGGTATCCAGCCGCACCTGCACGTAGTCGTCTTCCTGCAGGCCGCTCACCAGCCGCACCGGCACCTGCGCCTCGACGCGCAGGAATTCGACATGGCCGAAGCTCACCAGCGGCTGGCCGGGCTGCACGGTATCGCCCTCTTCCACGTGCTTGTGCATCACCAGGCCATCGAAGGGCGCCTCGGACCGGGTGTCGCGGATGGCCGCGTCCAGTTCGGTGACCCGGGCCCGGGCCTGCTCCCAGCGCGCCTGCGCCTGATCCACGCCGATGTAGCGGGAATAGAGATCCGTACGGCGATCCAGCGCGGGATCGCCCATGCCCATGACCTGGCCCATCGGCTGAGTAAACATCTGGTCGAACATCGACGGCACGCCCATGCCCGGCATCTGGCCAATGCTGCGCGACTGCGGCGAGACCATCTCGCGGCCGTACTGCATCTGGGCCTCGCGGATCGCGGCCTCGGCGGTGCGCATCTCGGCCTCGGCCGCCTGGCGCTGGGCGCGCAGCCGGTCGTCGCTGATCGCCACCAGCACCGCCCCCTGTTCGAAGCGGTCGCCCTCGGCGCCCGCCACATCCACCACGCGCCCCGCGGATTGCGCGGTCAGGGTGACTTCACGATAGGGGACCACGGTGCCACTAACGGTCTGGGTGGCCGCCTGATCCGGCTCCACCGTGAGGATCGGACCAGCGGCGTGGGCCGCCGAGATGCCGAACAGCGGCAGGGCCAGTGCGGTACCCAGGAGGGTGCGGGCCAGGAGGCGTCGGGAAACTCGCGCAAACATGATCGTCAGTACCTCGCGTCGAACGCCGCGATGGGAGAAGGAGTCGAGCCGTGCTGCCCACACGGGCACCGGGCCTCGGATCGGGGGATGGCCGCACTGGGGCGCGCGGCAACGAAGCCCGCTTGGCGGGGGCGTTCTGCCGACTGACGACCGAGGCGGATATCCATTGCCCATAGTTGTAGAAGAACTCATGCCGAACCACAAGCAACGTACATGCCAATATAGCGACTTTCTTATAAAACAATCATTTAATTAGGATTTACTGATATTTAAGCAATGACTGTTGCAACACCCCCGTTTCGCGCTATAACCGAGACAGGGATTGGCGAAACGGGCCATACCGGGGGTGTTGCAGGTGCCCCCGGATGTTGCAACACCGCACCGCTTCCGCCGACCCCTCCAACAAGAAAAGGAGGCGGGATGACCACAACGGAATTGGCCGAAATCTGCATCCGACACAGTCGGGACCCACACCTCATCAGCGATACCCGGGGCCGTGTCCTGTTCGCCAACCCGGCCTTTCACCAGACGCTGCAAATCCCCTCCGATGCCCGCCTCACCCTGGCGAACCTCGGACCACTGAATCTCGAACAACACCTGCAAGAGGCCGCCATTGCCGCCGGCGAGCACGATGCCGACGCCAACAGCACGCCGCACGCCCTGCACTTCTCGCTAATGGCGGAGCTGGACGACGAGACCCTCCCGCTGGAGGTGATCAGCCAGCCACTGCGCCTGAACGATGACCAGCGCGCGCTGCGTCTGATCACCCTGCAACCGCAGCGCCGGCGAACAACCGCGGTGGAAACCGTCAGCGAGGACGGACAGGACGGGCTCGAGGACAGCCACTTCCATTCCCACGACGCCAGCTGCCGGCCCACGCTGCAGTTCGCACGGCGCGTGGCCGCCAGCGACGTGCGCGTGATGCTCATGGGCGAATCCGGCACCGGCAAGACGCGCCTGGCCCGGGCCATCCACCAGTCCAGCCGCCGCATCCGTGCCCCGTTCGTCGAGATCAACTGCGCGGCGATCCCCGAGGAGCTGCTGGAATCCGAACTCTTCGGCCACGCCCGCGGGGCCTTCTCCGGGGCGGTCAACGACCGGGTCGGGCGCTTCGAGGCGGCCGACGGCGGCACCTTGTTCCTCGACGAAATCGGCGAGATGAGCCCGCGCCTGCAGGCCAAGCTGCTACGCGCAGTCCAGGATGGCGCCTTCGAACGCGTCGGCGAGAACACCACCCGGCAAGTGGACGTGCGCATCCTTTCCGCGTCCAATCAAAACCTGCGCAGCCGCGTCGAGGCCGGCGCGTTCCGCACTGACCTGTTCTACCGCCTCGCGGTCGCCACAGTGGAAATCCCGCCGCTGCGCGAACGGCCCCAGGACCTGGCGGCCACCCTGCAGGCCTACGAGGTGCACCACGGCATCCGCATCGCGCCGCATCTGAAGGAACGGCTGCAGGAGCACCCCTGGCCGGGCAACTTCCGCGAGCTGGAGAACGTCTTCGAGTGTCTGACCCTGCACGCCCGCAACGGTCAGGTGGACGACTTTCCCCTGCCCCAGCCGATCCGGATGGATGCCGATGCGGCGGACACGATCCATGCGCCGCGCACCAACCGCCATGACCCGGCCCACGCTCCCGATGGCCAACCGCACGACCGGGCGGGCCACCCGACCCGCGACGGCCAGCCCAGCGAGCATCCGGAGGCCCGGCGCCTGCGCGAGGCACTGGTCGCCCATGCCGGAAACCGCTCACAGACCGCCCGCGCCCTGGGCATGGATCGCAGCACCCTGTGGCGCAAGCTGCACCGCTACCAGCTAGTCTGAACCTGCGGCTGGCAGACGACCGCCCCCACAAGAAAAGGCCCCGGAGGTGTACACCCCCGGGGCCTTTTCGGTTGCCCTGCCCGCGCCTTCCGGCGGCGCGAAAAGACCTAGCGGTACTGTCGCAGGTGGCGGGCGCCATCGCGGTGGTGGCGGTCATACACCGGCGCCAGGCGCTCGATCATCGAACGCCGCTCGCTTGTCGGCAACAGCCCCAGGGCGCTGTCCCAGGCCCGCATCGCGCCCGCGGCATCGTCAGCGGCATACAGGGCGTTGCCCAGCTCGCCGTAGAGGTCGGCACGCTGCGCCGAGGTGGCCGGAATGTCTTCCAGTGCCGTGCGCAGCACCTCGACCGCCTCCTCGGGTCCGCCCCGCCAGTAGGCGACACGCCCGGCCTCCAGCGCCTCCTGCACCTGCCGCGCGACCTCTTCTTCGCTCATCGGCTCGCCGGTGGCCCGGAGCTGCGCCTGTTCCTGCGGGTCCGGAATCGGGCGCTGTGCGCTGCCCTCGTCCTCACGCTCGTAGGCCTCGCCCGTCATCGGGTCCATGTCGCCCTCCGACAAACGCCCCTCACGCGGCGCTGTTTCGTCCGCTGGGGCCGGGGCATCCTCGGCCACTGCAACGGCCTCGACATCCGTGTCCTCCGGCACCGCATCGGCGCTGGGGGCCAGTACATCGCGCGCCGACCAGGCGATCAGCCACAGCACGATCACGATCAGGATCCAGTAGCGATTAACGAAACTTCTCTGCTTGTTGTCTGCCTGTTCCATGCCTCACCTTTTCCGGTTTTTCCATTGGCGGAGCGACTCGGGCAACACGGATGAATGCATTCATCAGCGCTTCTCCGGGCTCTCCGTCAAGCGTTCATTCCATTACCTATTTCTATCCTGCACCGAAACGCCTTCCAGAGCGAACAGGATAATGGACAGCACATCGGCGCCAATTCTCCCTTGTAAGGGGATGCTGATTAAAACACCCGGGCGGCGTGGGTCAGCGCAAACCGAGCACATCCTGATGCCCGACGGTCAGCTCGACCTCGCCGCGGGCGAGCGCCACGGCGCGCGCCTCGCCCCAGGCACGCAGATCCGCCGCCCGGCCCGGGTCGATCGCGCTGGCCGCGGCCACCCAGCCGTCGATCAGGGCCGCACCCAGCCCCGCCCGATGCGCGTCAATCCGCCAGTCACTGGCGCAGGTTTGCACCCCGTACCCCAGCCCCTCGAGCCGCGCCGCACAGGCCGGCGCGGCGGTCGGCCCCAGGGCCGGGCCGAACCCCTTGTCCGAGCGCTGGTGCCGATTGACCGCGTCCTCCAACTCGGCATCCAGGGCATGCGGCTGCGACCAGCGAATCCGCCCGTCATAACTCAGTGCGAACAACACCGCGGCACCCTGTTCGGCGCAGGCCGCAAGCAACCGGTCCAGCCAGGCCTCCGAAACCAGATCCAGCAGCGCCGAACCCGTAACCAGCGACGATTCGCCCGCGAGGGCCGCACCCGGATCATCGGCCAGGTCGCTCACCCACCGCTCGAGCTCGATCCCGGCGCCGGTAGCGCCGGCGCGGGCCAGCAGCCCGGCATCGTGATCCACCAGCCGCCAGTGTTGCGGGGGCGGCAGTCGCGGCGCGAGGTAGCGCAGGTTGGAGCCGGTGCCACTGCCCAGATCCGTCACCTGAAGGGGGCCGGCGACACGACGCCCAGCCAGATGCGCACGCAGGGATTCGACCAGGGCCTCCGGCCGGGCGGCATGATCGGCTGCCTCGCGCAGGGCCAGCCAGTCGGCGTCGAAGGATTCCGTCATTGCAACCACGCCTCCAGCGTCTGTTCCAGTGCGGCCACCGCACCATCCCAGTCCGAACGTTCCGCCATCGCGTCGCGTGCCATCCGTCCCATCCGGTGGCGCGCTCCAGCATCGACCAACAAGGCGTCGATGGCCGCGGCAAGCGCCCCGGTATCTCCCGGCGGAAGCAGCCGGCCGGCCGCCTCCGGCACGGTCGCAGGGATCGCCCCACCGGTGGTACCGATCACCGGCAGGCCGCGCGCCATCGCCTCGGTATAGGCCATGCCGAAGCCCTCGTAAGCGCTGGGCAGGACAAACAGCGAGGCCCGCCCGTACCAGCCCTCCAGCGCCGCATCATCGCATTCGCCGGCCCACTCGATCCGGTCTCCAAGCCCGGCCTCGGTGATTGCCGCCTCCACCCGCTGCACATAGGCCGCGTCCCGCACCCGCGAACCCACCAAGACCGCCCGCCAGTCCGTGGTCCGTATGCACGCCAGGGCCTGCACCAGTTCCAGCTGGCCCTTGCGCGGCACGACCGAGCCCACACAGAGCAGCAGCGGCCGCTCGCCGGGACCGGGCCCCAACGCCTGCGGCCGCGCTTCGATCCCCGGCGGTATCGCCTGGAGCCGCCCGGAAGACACCCCCCAGGTGGCCACCTGCCCGGCGGTGAAGGCACTGGTGGCCAGCACGCCCTCGACCTGACCCACAGCAGCGCGTTCACGCGCCAGCAGGTCATCGGCCCGCGCCGGTTCCAGCCCGGTCTCCAGGCCTAGCGGGTGATGCAGCAGATAGATCAGATGCAGGCGCTCGGCGTGGCGGGCCAGCACCCCGGGAAAGGCACCCGCCGCCAGGCCATCCAGCAGCACGGCCCGCCTATCGGGAAAGCCCGCAAGCGCGGCGTCCAGGGCCGACTCGGCCGCCGGGTTCGGCCCGGGGAATGCCCCCTCCAGCTCGCGCACCGTGACCGTCCAGCCGCGCGCCCTCAAGCCCGCGACCATGCGCGCATCGTAGCGATACCCCCCGGTGCGCTGCTCCAGCGACCCCGGCACCACCAGGCCGAGCTCACGCATTCGGCTCAGGGTGCCGCCTCGTAGCTGGCCCAGGCCACGTGCGACTCGTTCAGGGTTACGCACACCGCGTCCAGCTCGCGGGCCGATTCGCCCAGCTCACCGGCATGGATGGCGCGCGCCACGCGCTGATGCAACGCATGGGCGAGGAACTCGGTGGTGGTGTTCTGGCCGCGAAACTCCTCGCGCTCGTCCAGGTTCTGGTAGTTCAGATCGCCCAGGAGGGCCTTGACCACCTCGCTGGCGCGGCCGATATCCACCACCAGACCGTCGGCATCCAGGGCCTTGCGGCGGAAGGTCACGTCGACCACGTAGGTCGCGCCGTGGAGCTTCTGGGCCGGGCCGAAGGTCTCGCCGGCAAAGCTGTGGGCGATCATAAAATGATCACGGACGTTCAGGCTGTACATCGGGCAGTTCCCCGCAGGTCGCGTTAATCGGAAAAGGGTCAATAACGGATACGGTGGCACAGCGTGCGTTCGGCCTCAGGCCCGGAGACACGCTGCATCGCCGTCGGCAGGTCGGCGAACGCATCCTCGCCACTGATCAGGGCATCCAGCGCCGGATCGGTCAGCAGCGACAGCGCCAGCGCCAGGCGGCGGCGATAGTCCCAGCGCGCCGCGCGCTCCGGCGGGATGCGTCCGACCTGCGAGCTGCGCAACGTCAGCCGCCGCGAGTGAAAGGCCTCGCCCAGCGGCGCCGGCACCGGCTGATCGCCGTACCAGCTCATCTCCACCACCCGGGCCTCGACCCCGGCGAGCGCCAGCGCCTGCTCCAGCCCGGCCGGGTTGCCGCTGGCATGCACGACCCCGTCCAGGCCCTGCAGGTCCGGATTCGCTTGCGCCGCGTCCGGGGTGCAAAGGCTCAATCCCAGCCGGGCCGCCACAGCCTCGCGCTGGGGGTTGGGGTCGATCAACGTCACCTCGGTGCCGGGGATCGCCCGCAGCAGCCAGGCCACCAGCAGCCCGACCACCCCCGCCCCGATTACGGCGATACGATCCCCCGGACCGGAGTGCGCATCCCAGACTGCGTTGATCGCCGTCTCCATGTTGGCCGCCAGCACCGCGCGCTCCGCGGGCACCGCATCCGGGATCGGGACCACCGCGGCCGCGGGAACGACGTAGGCGCTCTGGTGCGGATACAGACAGAACACCCGCTGCCCGAGCGGCACATCCCCTTCGCCCCCCGCCTCGACCATTCCGACGCTGATGTATCCGTACTTGACCGGCCCGGGGAACTCGCCCGCCTGGAACGGCGCGCGCATTGCCTGATGCTGGCTCGCGGGGACCCGGCCATGAAAGACCAGCGACTCGGTCCCACGACTGATCGCGGAAAACTGCGTGCGCACCCGCACCTCCCCCGACACCGGCTCCGCCAGTGCCTCCGGGCGCAGTTCGCCCGTGCCGGGACCGACCACCCAGAAGGCCTGTTCGGGAGCCGGCGTGTTCACCGGAAGCACTGCAAGGTCAGGGTGCAAGGCGGCGTCATCATCCGCGCAGTGTGGGCGAAGCGTATTCCAAGCGGCAACTCCCGGCGCGCGGCGTGGTCGCAAGGCAAGGCCCCGGAGACCTCCAACGGAGGGCTACAATCCCCCCATGGAATCATCCACCGCCAAACGTCGCTCCGCGGCGCGGATACGGACCGGTCTCCGCGTCTGGGCGGCCGACGGGCTCGTCGCCGGCCTGCTGGGCCTGGTCGTCACGGCAACGCTGATGCTGCATGCCGAACTGGGACCGCACGCAATCCTCGGCTTTGTCGTGCTCTGGTTCATGCTCGGCGCCCTGCTCGCCACCACCACCCCCCCGGACGGACTGGCCCGGGACGGGCGTGGCCCCGGCCCGGCCAACCGGGTCACGCTGCTGCGCGCCGCCCTGACCGCACCCCTGGGGGCCCTGGTATTCGCCCCCCCTGCCACGGGTGACCCATTGCTGGCCCTCTGGGTGATTGCGCTGGCGGGTCTGGCCCTGCTGCTGGACGGGCTCGACGGGGCCGTCGCGCGGCGCACCGACAGCGCCACCGCATTCGGCGCCCGCTTCGACATGGAATTGGACGCAGCGATGATCCTGGCTTTGTCCGTGCTCGCCTGGCAGATGACCGCGGTCGGCCCCTGGGTGATGCTGATCGGGCTGATGCGCTATGCCTTCGTGCTGGCCGCCCGCCCCTGGCCCTGGCTGGCCGGGGCTCTGCCACCCAGCCGCCGCCGCCAGACCGTCTGCGTGCTGCAGACCGTGGTGCTGCTTCTGGTGCTGATCCCCGGCCTGCCCGCCAGCGCCGCCATCACCATCGCCCTGGCCGGGCTACTGGCCCTCGGCCTGTCCTTTGCCGTGGATATCCACTGGCTCTACCGCCACCGACCGGAGGTGTGTCATGACTGACGCCCGCAACCACCGCTTTTCCAGCCGCCTGCGCTCCGCGCTCCTGACCTGCCTGATGACCGCGACCTTCGCCCTGCCCGCTGCCGCCCTGGCCGATGCCGACCGCTGGGTCATCGACCCCGACCACTTCGCAGTCGGTTTCCTGGTCGATCACGCCGGCTACGCCAAGGTCATGGGCATGTTCCTGGAGGCCGAGGGCGAGTTCACCTTCGACCCGGACTCGGGCGAACTGGAGGGCGGCTTCTTCGTCATCAAGACCGACAGCGTGTTCACCAACCACGCCGAGCGCGACGACCACCTGCGCAACGAGGACTTCCTGCACGTCGAGGCGTACCCGGAGATGCGCTTCACCGCCACGCGCTACCAGCCCACCGGCGAGAACACCGGGCGCCTGAGTGGCGGCCTGGAGCTGCTGGGCGAGACCCGCACCATCCATCTCGACGTGACCATCAACAAGGTCGGGCGCTACCCGTTCCCGCTGGGTGGCCTGTTCGGCCGCCCGTACGTGCTGGGGGCGTCGATGCGTGGCAGCTTCGATCGTTCCGATTTCGGCATGACCTACGGCCTGACCCGCGACATCGTTGGCGACGAGGTCGAACTGATGATCGAGTTCGAGGCGCAGCGGCAGTAACGGACGGCCGCCTGAATGGGTTCACCACGAAGCACTCAAAGAGACGAAGGAAACACCGGGGCGTGTAACCACAGAGGGCACCCAAGGCACGGAGCATGGAAGGCTCCCGGCCTGCCGCGCAGGGCGGGCGCGACGGCTCTGGACGGAAGACCGCGTGATCGCGGGGTCCGGGGGCATCCGGACGCAGCGGCTCCGACATCCGGGACCAAAACACTCCCGCGTCATCCCGGCCGTAGCGCAGCGCAGAGCCGGGATCTCCAGCCCATGACCCCCACGCCGCCGCGCACCCCCGCGAGATCCCGGATCACCGCTGCGCGGTTTCCGGGATGACGATGTAGGAGGCGCCTGGAGACACGGGCCCGCACGGGCCTTGAGCCTGGCTGACGCTCGTTGCTAATCAGGAAACGAAAAGGCCCCGGGTAGTAACGCGCCGGGGCCTTGCAGGGCGAAAGGACTGGGGGGGGCGTCAGGCGGTCGTGTTGATGTTGGTGCCCACGTTTGCCGGCAGACCCTGCGTGGCGGCCTGCATCTCGCCAATGTCGGGCAGTGCCTCCAGCATCGACTGAGCGGCCATCTCCTGCGACTCCATCGCCTTCTTCTGCAGGGCCACATCTTTCTGCATGGCCAGCTGCTGCTGGCTTTGCTGGGTGGCCGTTGCGGCAATCGCGCTTGCGTCCATCCTGGTACTCCCGGAATCTGAATGTACAGGCCCGCCAGCGCTCAGGACGACGGACCTGCCCCCGGTGACGGCCGTATCCCGCAAGACTTGAGCCTCCATGCACGATTTTTTCGCACGCGGGAGAATTTTCAACGCACAACCGCACGAACGGCGATTAGCACCGGAACCCTCGTCCCTAATCCCTTCCCTTCTCCGTGCCCTCTATGTCCGCTGTGGCGCAACCCGCCCTTAGCCTTCTTCGCACTTGCATGCACTTCGTGGTGAACAAGGCCCTCGACCTTCAATCAGTCTTCCCGGCGTTGTGTCCGGCAGGACCTTCGGGCGCTCGGCAGACCCGCGCGGCAAAGCGCCGCATCACGCCACGGGCCACGCGATCCTCGGGTTCGATACAGAACCCGGCCTGCTCCACCGCGGCCTCGGTATCGCGATTCGGATGGCAACCGCCGGTGACGCAGGTCCAGGCCGGCTGCACCCGGTCCTGCGCCCGTCCCAGCAGCGGGCGGGTGTGGCGCACATGCTCCAGCATGCGCAGCGCGCCGCCGTCCGCCAGCACCCGGCGCACCTCGCCCAGGGCCCGCGGCGGGTCCTGGACGCTGCAGAAAACCAGGCCGGAGACCACGCTATCGAACACCCCATCCGCAAATGGCAGCGCCTCGGCCTTCGCCACCACCAGCGGGACCGTCGGCGCACGGCGTCGCGCCCACCGCAGCGCGGCCAGGTCCGGATCCATGCCGATCACTTGCGTCGGATCCGCGTACAGCGGCAGATCGCGCCCGGTCCCGCAGCCGACCTCCAGCACCCGGCCTTCGGCGCCCTCGACCAGGCGCCGTCGCCAGCGACGCAGCCCCAGAAGATCGGCACCGGCCATCAGGCCGTCATACAGCCAGGGGATCTGTTCAAGACCGCGCATCGCGACTCCGTGGGTGCCAGGGGAGGAGAAATGTGACGCATGCCACATTCTTTCGGCGGGTGGCAGGAACCTGTTTCCACAGTCCCTGTCCACTTATACAAGTTGCGGAAATCATCGGCTCGTGGCAACGGCAGCCGGTGATCCGCCGTTCGGACGCAAACCCTCCATCACACGGGTGTCCGAATGATCTTTGGCCCGGCGTCTTCGCCGGGCCATTTTTTTGTGTGGCCGCTCCGACCGGTACAGGCTGACGCGTTCGCGCCAGCACAGCGTCCCCCTCAGTTGCCGGTACGCCCGATCAGATTGAGGAATTCGCGCCGGGTTCGGCCGTCCTCGCGGAAGGCGCCCAGCATCACCGAGGTCGCCATCGAGGAGTGCTGCTTCTCCACCCCGCGCATGGTCATGCACATGTGCTTGGCATCCACCACCACGCCAACCCCCTTGGCCCTCGTCACCTGCATCAGCGCCTCGGCAATCTCGCGGGTCAGGCTCTCCTGGATCTGCAGCCGCGCGGCGAACATGTCCACGATGCGGGCAATCTTCGACAGGCCGATCACCTTGCCATCGGGCAGGTAGGCGACATGCACCTTGCCGATGATCGGCAGCAGGTGATGCTCGCACAGGGAGTACAGCTCGATATCGCGCAGCAGGACCATCTCGTCGTTATCGGACGAGAACAGCGCATCATTCACGATGGTGTCCAGGTCCTGCTGGTAGCCACGCGTCAGATATTGCATGGCCTTGGCTGCGCGCATCGGCGTGTCCCGCAGGCCCTCGCGTTGCGGATTCTCGCCGAGCCCGGCGAGAATCTCGCGGTAGTGCTCGGCGAGTTGTTCCGGGGCGGCCAGCGGCTGGCCCGAGGCAGGGGTGGCCGTCGGCTCGTCGGCCATGCGGTCATCTGCGTTCATCGATGGTTCCTTGTTCTCGTTCATTCTCGCGTTCTTCCTCTTTCCTGCTCAGGCCGCGATGGTGACCGCGAGGCCGGAGGCCAGGGCCAGCATCGCGCCCACGGTCAGCACCAGGCGCAGACCGAGATAGCCACGGGGCAACGCCCGCCGTTGCAGGCTCAGCCGATCCACCCACCACACCCCAAGAAACAGCACGGCCAGCGTCATCAAGGCCTGCGGCAGCGGCTGCAGCACCGCCAGCCAGGCCAGGACGGACGGCACCACCGCCCACACCGGCGCCGAGAGCGGACCCACCCGGTGCTGCCGATCCGCCAGATAGATTCCCCAGTGGACCGCCCCCAGGAACGACAGGATCACCGCACCATAGAGCGCCAGGGCCTCCAGTGCGAAAACCTGCCATTCGGGCTGGGCCATCCAGGCCCCGATGCCGAAGAACGCGAAGGGTAGCAGCCCGGCGTACCCGAGCACCTGCAACGCAGGTGCCGGGGTATCCGGGCGCGCGCCCTCGCCGCGCGCCTGCAGGGCCCGGTGGCCCAGGTACTCGCGCAGTTCAGGGAGGCCGCCGATCACCCCTTCGCGCGTCACAAACAGCGGCAGCACCGCGGCGCCGGTGGCCTGTTGCAACGCATGGAACTGCTCGCGGTTATGGGCCGAGCCCATGCCCCACTCCAGCCGCTGCCAGCGCCCCGGGGCCGTCGCCTTCAGAAGCGCCTCGGCATCCCGGAAATCCGACAGCCCGGAGGTGATGCCCACGATCTCGTGGGTCGTCAGTGCATCGCGCACCTCTGCCGGCCACTCCGGTGCGCCCGCTTGCGCCTGCTTGTCTGTGTTCACGATCCGCGTCTCCCGCTGCACCTGTTTCGCGGTAAACCGCCCTCCTATTGGAAGCCGGGGAACTTTTTACCGCCACCATTTACAAATATTGTACAGTTATTGTATAAGATGTACATCGCCCTGCGGCCCGGAGATCCACCACCATGCAACGCTCGCGCATCGCCGTCATCGGCGGAGGCATCGCCGGCCTGTCCGCCGCCTGGATTCTGCAGACCCGGCACCAGGTCCAACTGTTCGAATCGGAACCGGAGCTCGGCGGCCATGCCCATACGGTGGAGGTACCCGATCCGCAGGGCCACACGGCCATTGATACCGGCTTCGTGGTCTACAACGAGCGCAACTACCCCCTGCTCACCCGCCTGTTCACGGAACTCGACGTCCCCACCCAGGATACGGACATGTCCTTCGGCTACTCGCGCCAGCCCGCGGGCGTCGAGTATGCCGGCTCCGATCTGAACACCCTGTTCGCGCAGCGCCGCAACCTGGTGCGCCCGACCTTCCTGCGTATGGCTCGCGATATCCTGCGCTTCAACCGCCTGGGCAAGGGCCTGTTCGAGCGTGGCGAAAGCCCGGAGGGCACGCTCGGCGCGTTCCTCGCCCGACACCGACTGGGCCGCGGCTTCGCCGAGGACTACCTGCTGCCGATGGCGGCCGCGATCTGGTCCTGCCCGCCCGAGGAGATCCGCGAGTTCCCGGCCGCCAGTTTCCTGCAGTTCTTCCACAACCACGGCCTGCTGGATCTGCGTGATCGCCCGCAATGGCGCACGGTGGTCGGCGGCAGCCGCGAGTACGTCCAGCGGCTCGCGGAGCGCCTGGAACCCGGCAGCGTGATTCACCAACCGGTGCGCGCAGTGATCCCCGAGGCCGACCGGTGGCGGGTCCTGACCCACGATCAGGCAGCGGGGTTCGACGCGGTCGTGTTCGCCTGCCACGCCAACACCGCGCGCTGGCTGCTGAACAAGGCCGACCCGGCGCGCGAGCGTCTGCTCGCCGCCTGCCGCTTCCAGCCCAACCGCGCGGTACTGCACACCGACCCGGCGCTGATGCCCCGCTCGCGCCGCGTGTGGTCCTCCTGGAACTATCTCTCCGGGCGCTCCACCCAGGCGCGCGACAGCGTCTCGGTCTCCTACTGGATGAACCGCCTGCATCGCCTGGAACGGCGCCAGGACTACATCATCAGCCTGAACCCCTGGCGCGAGCCGCACCCGAACACCGTGCTCGGCGAACAGCACTGGGAACACCCGGTCATGGACACCGCGGCCGAGAAGGCGCGTCAGCGCCTCGCGGCCACCCAGGGCGAGAACAACCTGTACTTCGCCGGTGCGTGGATGGGCTACGGCTTCCACGAGGATGGACTGCGCTCGGCCGTTTCCATCGGGCGATCGCTGGGCATCGAACCGCCCTGGTCCTGCCCTGCGGACCCCCCCATGCAGACCGCCCGCCAACCGGGCTCCGCCATTCACGGCGGCGTAGCGGCACCGGCGCACGCGCCGCCTGCGCAATCCCGGAGCGCGTGAATGGACGCCGCCCTGGTCCATGGCACGGTGCTGCACCAGCGGTTCTTTCCGCAGCAATATCGCTTTCGCTACCCGGTAACCAGCGCGCTGTTCGATATCGATCGCCTGGCGGAGACCACCCGGCACTGCCGTCTGTTCTCGCTGAATCGCTTCAACCTCTTCAGCCTGCGCACCCGCGACCACGGCCCGCGCGATGGACGCCCCTGGCGCCCGTGGATCGAGGCCCACCTGGCCGAACACGCCATCGACCTGGCCGGTGGCCCGATTCACCTGCTGACCATGCCGCGCGTCCTCGGGCACGCCTTTAACCCGCTCAGTGTCTGGTACGCCCGGCATGCCGACGGCGAACTGCGCGCCATCCTGCTGGAGGTGCGCAATACCTTCGGCGAGCACCACCACTACCTGCTGCACGAGAACGGCGCCCCCATGGCCCTCCCCGTGCGCCAGGAAAAGAACAAGGCCTTCCACGTCTCACCGTTCATCGACATGCACGCGCGCTACGCCTTCACCCTGACGCCGCCGCGCCTGCAGTCTGGCGCATCGCTGCGCATCGCGATCAACGAATACCAGGACCAGGACCTGATGCTGGTGGCCTCGCAACACGGGCGCCTGCGCCCGTTCAGCGACCGCGCACTGCTGGCCGCCTTCCTGAAGAAACCCTGGATGACCCTCAAGATCCTGCCGCTGATCCACTGGCAGGCTCTCAGAATCTGGTGGCGCGGCGGGCGCTATCACCCACGGCCCGCACCCCCCGCACAGGAGATCGACTAATGGCCCTCGACCACATCGACACCCCGCAGGAAGGCACAACCCGGCCCGACTGGGCCCTGCGCCTGGTTGCCCGCGCCCTGAAGGACATCGACACCGGGCAGATCACCCTGATCGGTCCGTCGGGCGACCGCATCACCGTGCGCGGGCGCAAGGCCGGCGTCGAGGCGGTATGGCACTTCCGCCGCCCGTGGCGGGCCATCCTGCGCCTGCTGCGCCACGGCGATATCGGCTTCGCCGAAGGCTTCATCAGTGGCGACTGGATCACCCCCGACCTGCAGACGCTGCTGCGCTTCGCCACCGACAACGAACAGGCCCTGGCGCCGATGGCCGAGCGCCCGACATGGCAGCGTGCCATCGACCGCATGCGCCACTGGATGCACCGCAACAGTCGCCGCGGAAGCCGCGCCAATATTCGCTTCCACTACGATCTCGGCAACGACTTCTACAACCTGTGGCTGGACCGCACGATGAGCTATTCGTCGGCACTGTTCACCCGCGGCGACGAGGCCCTGGAACAGGCCCAGGCGCAGAAGTACACCCGCCTGCTGGATCAGCTGAACGCCGAGCCCGGCGCACACATCCTCGAGATCGGCTGCGGCTGGGGCGGCTTTGCCGAGATGGCCGCGCAACGTGGCTACCGCGTCACCGGCGTGACACTCTCGCAGGAGCAACTCGACTATGCCCGCGCCCGCATCGAACGCGCCGGCCTGAGCGACCGCGTGGAACTGCGTCTGCAGGACTATCGCGACCTGCAGGGCACCTTTGATCACGTGGTCTCGATCGAGATGTTCGAGGCCGTGGGCGAACAGTGGTGGCCGACCTTCTTCGCCAAGGTCCGCAGCTGCCTGCGCCCAGGCGGCCGCGCGGCGCTGCAGGTCATCACCATCGCGGAAGAGGCCTTCGAGTACTACCGCCGCAACGCGGACTTCATCCAGCTCTACATCTTCCCCGGTGGCATGCTGCCCTCGGTCCCGCGCTTCAACGCAGAGGCCGAGCGCGCCGGGCTCGCGGTCGAGGACCAGGCCCTGTTCGGCGAGGACTACGCGCGCACGCTGCGCCACTGGCACCGGGAGGTCCGCCAGGCGGAGCCGGTCATCGAGGCGCTGGGCTACTCGCAGTCGTTCCTGCGCATGTGGCGCTACTACCTCGCCTATTGCGAGGTCGGCTTCGACACCGCCCGCGTGAACCTGATGCAGGCGGTTCTGCAAAGCCCCGTCCAGCCCGCCGCGCCGGGCCATGACCCCGCGAACCGATGAGGTGAGCACCCTTCGCTGGCCGCGGCTGTTCGCCTACGGCGGCCTGGGCATGCCCCTGGCCGTCCTCGGCCTGCCGCTGTATGTCTTCCTGCCCGCGCACTACGCCGAGCACACCGGCCTGGGCGTTACCCTGGTCGGCGTCTTCCTGCTGCTGGCGCGACTGCTGGACGTCGTCACCGACCCGCTGATCGGCCATCTGTCCGACCGCATCCCCGGTGCCTGGCGGCGGCGCGCGGTCATGCTGGCGGGCGTCCCGCTGCTGCTGATCGCCGCGCCCTTCCTGTTCCGCCCACCGGCCGATGCCGGCGCCTGGTATCTACTGCTCTTCAGCACCCTGGTCTACCTCGGCTGGACACTGGTCGCCCTGCCCTATGCCGCCTGGGGCGCCGAGCTCTCCGGCGACTACCACGAGCGCTCGCGCATCACCGCCGCGCGCGAGGGCTTCGTCGTCCTGGGCACAGTAACGGCCGCCGCGCTCCCTGCGGTCCTTGGCCTGCAGGACGATGCCGGCGCGGCGCTGGCCACCCTTGCAGTCCTGCTGTGGGTGCTGCTGCCGATCGCCTTCGTAGTCCTGCTCTGGCGGGTTCCGGAACGACCGGGGCGCCTGGCGCCGGTGCCCTGGCGCGCCGGCTGGACCCTGCTGCGGTCCAACCAACCGTTCCGCCGCCTGGTCCTCGCCTGGGTCCTGAACGGCACCGCCAACGCCATCCCGGCCACCCTGTTCCTGCTGTTCATCACCCACGTGCTGGAGGCCCCCGGACACGCCGGGCCACTGCTGCTGGTCTACTTCGCCACCGGCATCCTTGCGCTGCCCCTGTGGCTGCGCCTCGCCCGCCGGCTGCCCAAGCACCGGGTGTGGACGCTCTCGATGCTGCTCGCCTCGGCCTTCTTTATCTGGGTCCCGTTCCTCGGTTCCGGCGATGTACTCGCGTTCTACGCCATCACCGTATTGACCGGGCTCAGCCTCGGTGTGGACCTGGCGCTGCCGGCCGCGATGCAGGCCGACGTGATCGACCAGGACACCGCCGACGGCGGCGGCGAGCGCGCCGGACTGTTCTTCGGGCTGTGGGGCATGGCCACCAAGCTGGCCCTGGCCCTTGCGGTGGGTCTCAGCTTCCCGCTGCTGGGCCTGGCCGGCTTCTCGGCCGACGGTGACAACGGCTCCACCGCCCTGCTCGTGCTAGCGCTGGCCTACGCCGGCCTCCCGGTGCTGTTCAAGCTCGCGGCGATGGCCCTGATCTGGGGCTTCCCCATCGACGCCGACGCCCAGCACGCCCTGCGCGAACGCATCCACGCGCGCGAACGCGCCGCACCTTCAGCCCAGCCCGGAGGAACCACCCCATGAATAGCCACGCCACCCGCCGCGGGACCCTGCTCGCATCCATGCTGCTGCTTGCACTGTTCCTGACCGTCGCACCCGCCAGCGCCACGACCGAGATCGACGGCGTCCGCTTTGCCGACGCGGTCACGATCGACGACACGACCGTCCCGCTGCGCGCCGGGCGGCTCTATCGCTACACCATCTTTCGGGTCTACGTCGGCGCGCTCTACGTCCCGGAAAACGTCGCTCCGGACGATGTGCTGACGGCCGACGTGCCCAAGCGCCTGGAACTGGAGTACTTGCGCGCCATCAGCGCCGACGACTTCCGCAAGAGCGGCAACCGCCTGCTCGAAGACCAGCAGACCCCGGAAACCCTTGCGGCCCTGTCCGACCGACTCGAGACCTTCAACGCCGCCTACCGCGACATGGAAGCGGGCGACCGCTACGCCCTGGAATACCGCCCGGGCCACGGCACCCACCTGCTGCAAAACGGCACACCGCTGGTCGAGGTCCCCGGCCACGACTTCGCCACGGCCTACTTCGGTATCTGGCTGCACCCGGAAGAGCCCCTGTCCCGCCGCTTCCGCGACACCCTGATCGGCCAACGCTGAATCCGTCGCATCCCGGTTGCCCGCAGTTGCATTCGCGCAAGTGCATCGCAGGCTCAAACCAGGCGCCAAACATTCACCCGTCAACGCGAGGCGCGAAGCGCCGTGGCGAGCGCCCCGCCCTGCCACCCGCACGCGCCCATGGATGGCCGCGCGGCGCGCACAACGACAAAAGGCACCTCCGGTTCATGCACAGTGATTGGTTCGCGCGGCTCACGATCCGCTAACTGACTCACAGGAAGATTGCCCCAACGTAGACTAGACTTTTCCGTTCGGGACCCAGGGCCAGGAAGGCCGGGGAGCCATTCATCCACCCGTCCGCTCGCGTACGGATCGGGGCTCTCCCTCACAGCGTTCCGACGGAGGATTGCCATGCAACACCGCATCGCCTTCCGGGAGGCCACCTGGCCTGCCGACGCCGAGGCACTGTCCCAAGTTCGCTGCGAGGTCTTCGTCGAGGAACAGGGCGTGCCCGAACCACTGGAGTTCGACGGCCTGGACGCCGCCGCCCTGCACTGGCTGGCCACCGGGCCAGGGGACGAACCGGTCGGCACCCTGCGCATGCTGCCTTCCGGCCAGATCGGCCGCATGGCCGTGCGCGAATCCTGGCGCGGACACGGCATCGGCTCGCGCCTGCTGGACTGCGCCGTCCACGCCGCCGCCCGCCACGGCTGGCGCGAGGTCTGGCTGAACGCCCAGAGCACCCGCATCGGCTTCTACGCCCGCCACGACTTCTTCGTCATCAGCGACACCTTCGAAGACGCCGGCATCCCCCACCGCCGCATGCTCCACCGCATCCACTCCCCGATCCCACGACCCAGCCAACCCTGGAGCCACCCGAACCACGGCCTGGCCGCGCATCCGCTATAGCCTACCCCCCCGGGGCCGGGCTCCTCGTGATGCGATTCGCTACGCTCATCGGCATCCTACGAGGGTCATTATGGGGGCCGACTCGCCCGCGAATCGGCAACACCCCTCACCCCGCAACGCCCACAAACGTAGGGTGCGTTGAGCCCTGCGAAACGCACCACTCACGGCGGGGGCATCCACCCCCCACGATGCGATTCGCTGCGCTCTTCGGCATCCTACGAGGCATTCTGTGGGAGCGTGCCTGCACGCGAATCCCCGCCCCGAAACCAACGAATCCAGCCGGCCCCCGACGCCGCACGAAACCACCACCGTACCCAGAGATGCGAACACACCCGCACTCGCCTATGCTGAGAGGAGCACCCAGCACGCGAGCGAAACGCCGATGACCACCCCCGAACGCGACCCGACCCTGATCGACGCCGAGGCCCTGCTGGCCGAACTCCTGGCCGCCACCCGCCGGCGCCTCTGGCTGCATGCCCGCGTCGCGCTCCTGGCCGAGATCGCGGGTGCCGACCTCGGCGCCGAGCTGGCCGGCATCGCGCGCCGCAATCGCCACACCGATATCCGCCTGCTGGTGGACGACGATCTCGCCCTGAAGGAACAACTCCCGAGCCTGGTCGAGAGCATCAAGCGTCTGCCCAGCGCCGTCTCGGTGCGCCGGCTGGTGGCCGCGGAGGAAAGCCCGCTCACCGTCACCGCCATCGCCGATCACAGCGGCTGGATGCAGCTCACGCAGGCCGGCGGCCGCCGCATCCTGCGCGGCGACGTCGAGGACCGGCCCGGCACCCAGCGCGCAGCCCAGGATTTCGAGGCCAACTGGAGTCTCAGCGATGAAGCCGTCGAGCTCCGCCGCCTCCTCGTCTGACATGCCCCGCATGGTGGATCGGCGCCGCTGGCTACGGGGCGCCCTCGCACTAGCCGCCGGCACGCTCCTTCCCGGGGCCGCGCTCGCGCGTGAACCCCACGCCGAGGTCGCCGTTCTGCCGCTGCAAAACCGCCCGGCCCACAGCCTGCTGCCCGAGCTCCAGGCCCTGTTCGGCGAAACCGCCACCCTGCGCGGCGACGGCTTCCGCCTGCTGGTGCGCGCCGACGCCCGCACCCTCCAGCAGATCCGCGAGGTCGTCGCCGAACTTGACGCCCCGACCCAGGACCTCATCCTCTCCGTGCGCCGCCACAGCGACGCCCCACGAACCGAACGCGGCAGCGGTTTCGAGTTCGAGAGCGGCCCGGACGGCACCGAAGGGCGCATCACCACCCAGCGCCTGCGCACCACGCGCCGCGACGACCAGACCCAGCACCTGCGCCTGCGCGAAGGCACCGACGCGATCATCCTGGTCGGCGAGACCCGCACCGCCGGCTTCCGCATCATCCACGGCCGCGCCGGCGTCGGCGTCGAACCCCTGCTACAGGACACCGCCCGCGGCTTCCGCGTGCGCCCCCAGGTCCAACCCGACGGCCGTGTGCGCGTCGCCATTGCCCACCTCCACGAACGCCCCCTCGCGCGCGGCGCCGTGGACCGCGACGCCGTCGACACCCAGCTCACCCTGGAGCCGGGCGCCTGGCATACCCTCGGCGGTGCCCACAGCAAGAGCGCCGCCGAGCAGCGCGGCCTCGCCTCCCGCCGAACCACCCGCGACCGCGACACCCTCACCCTCGAAATCCGCGTCGATCCCGTCCGCTGAACCGCCCGCTTTCGGCCGCCCTGCGCTCCGACGGTACCCGGCGCCGATCGCCATACCCCCCCCCCAAAAACGCAAAAAGGCCCCAACGGGGCCCGGTCTCGCATAAAAAACGGGGCCCCTGGGGGCCCCGCAAAACAAGCTACAAACTTGTTGTTATACCGCTTGGTAGCAGTGTCCGATCTTAGAAGGACACTCGCATACCGCCGCCGACGCCGGTGAACGACAGATCGCCGGTGTCAGGAACGATCGCTGCATTATCGGCGCTGGTATAGCCAACGCCAGCGAACGCCATCACGCGGTTGCTGAAGTTGTGCTTAACCGCCAGAGCAACGTACTCGCGATCCATATCGTTATCGGCGTCGGTCATGCCAAGGTTCAGCACGAAATCGTTGCGGCCCATCGAATAGGTACCCGAAACAAAGGCGGTCTGGAAGTCCATGTTGTTGCCACCACGGTCGGCGTCTTCAAACTCGCCGACAACGCGGAACGGACCGCTTTTCCAGTCAGCACCAATCTTGGTGTTGCGGTAATCGTAGTTCACGCCGCCACCCTGGTAGTCATCGGCATTAACGTGCGCGACGTACAGGTCAACCGGACCGAGATCGAAGTTCAGGCGACCGGAGAACGCGGTGTTGCTGTCGTCGTTGTTATCCAGGAAAACGCCGAGGTCGAGGCTCATCATGCCGAAGCTGTTGCTGTAGCGAACGCCACGGTCCACGTAGGAACCGTTACCGAAACCGCCTTCAGGGCCACCACCCAGGCGGGCACCGTTGGTGCGGGCCTGCAAGAAGGTACCGTTCAGCGGATCCTTGCCAGCGGTGTTGTAGGAGGAAGACATACGACCGGCGATCACGCGGCCAAAGTTGCCGTCGAGGCCGACGTAGATGTCGCGGTTTCCGCTGTTAAAACCAGCACTACCAGCGGCACCGGTACGGAAGTCACCTTCGAGCTTGGCGAGGGCGGTCATGCCGTTGCCCAGATCGTGGTTGACCATCACGCCGATGCGGTTCGGCCCGGCACCATCGCTTGCGGAACCCAGGCCACCGGCGTCGTGCTGGCGGAAGCCGCTTTCGAAAGTGTCACCATCGCCGGAGGCGCTGTGATGGACGATCTGCGTCTGCAGCTGGCCGAACAGGGTGACGTCGGAGTCGGCGGCGGCGAAGGCCGGGACTGCGAAGGCGCCGGCAACGGCGACGGCAAGAATCTGTTTTTTCATGGTGCGTATCTCCCAGGAGAGGTGTGTTGTTCGTTTCTTACGCCGCATCCACGGTCGATGCCGCGAATGACAGGTGTTTTATATACACCACGGTGTCTCGTTTCAACCCCTGGGCGAGAAAAAATTGCCACAGTTGGGCGGTAAACGTGACGCAGGATGGGTTTCGGAAGATCAAACACTTGCGGAAACAGGCTACAGAAAGGTGCGAGATATCTGGCAACTTGCTGAATCGAGGGGAGCATTAGGATCGACTTACCTTCCTGGGGGGCGGGCGAACGGGTGGCTTGGTCAGGTTTTTCATATTTTTTCGGGATTTGCTTCGTGCGGGGGTTTTGCAACGCTCGCAAGGCAGGTCAATGCGATGCAACGCCCGTTGTTTTTTTGCAACGAGGTCGTTTTCGGGTGGCGACGAGGAGGGTGTGTTGTGGAAATGCTACATGTCCTTGGGCTGTTGAAGTGTGGCCGGGAGTCGACACGCTTGCGCCGATCAGGCTTTGGCAGGGGCTTCGCGGCCGAGGCCGCTCCTACAGGGGGCATGGTGGGCGGTTGAAGCGCGGGGGTTCATCCGGAGATCCCGGCTCTTCGCTTCGCTGCGGCCGGGATGACGGTGTGCAGGACTCGTCTCGGGCTCTCTTCGAACAAGACCTCGGCCACCCGCCGCCGTCATCCCGGAAACCGCGCAGCGGTTATCCGGGATCTCGCACGTTCGGGGAACCCCGATCCCTTGAGGTCCCGGCCCTGCGCTTCGCTCCGGCCGATGACGGGTGGGGTGGACGTGTGGGCGGTATGCCGGGGGTTCGACGAACGGTCGGGGTGAGCGGGCGTGGCGGATGGGCGGCGTCGCGGGGACATGGCAGCGTGCCAGGGATCGATGAGGAGGGGTTCCCGAGGCCATGATGCGGTTCGCTGCGCTCAGCGCATCCTACGGGATACCACGGCCCGCCATGCACAGGGTCCAGCGAGCGCTGCCGCACCCGATCCCGGCTCGGACTGCGGTTTAAAGCACTCGTAGGATGTGATGAGCGCAGCGAATCGCATCACCCCGGGCCGAACAGCCTGGGTCGCCTTAATCGAGCCCGAAGGCTCGGAGCGCAAGGCGGCGCTTGAGGGGGGTGGCCTGGTCGACCAGGCGAATGCCGAGACCGCGCAGTTCCGGGAGGCCGGCGGCGTGGGTGCCGAAGATCAGGCGGAAGCCGTCCATGGCGCGTTGCATGAAGGCGTTCTCGCTGCGGCGGTCGCGGGTGTAGGCGCGCAGGACGGTCTCCGCGCCCGGGTCGCGGCGGGCGGGGCCGTGCAGGCGTTCGACCAGGGCGCGGGCGTCGGCCAGGCCGAGGTTCAGGCCCTGCCCGGCCAGCGGGTGGATGGTGTGGGCGGCATCCCCGGCCAGGGCCACGCGGCCGACGTGGTAGTCGCGGGCGTGGCGGGCTACCAACGGGAAGCTGGCGCGCTTGGAGGTGGCGGTGATCGCCCCGAGGCGGTGGTCGATGACCTCCGCCAGTGCCTGGCAAAAACTGGCGTCATCAAGCGCCAGGGTGTCGTCGGCCTGGTCTTCGGGCTGGGACCAGACAATGGAGCTGCGACCGTCCGCGAGCGGCAGGAAGGCGATGATCTGGTCGTCGACGAAGCGCTGCCAGGCGGTGTCCTCGTGCGGGCGCTCGGTGGTCACGGTCGCGACCACGCCGCGGGCGTGATAGTCCTGCTCGCGCACCGGGATGCCCATGCGGGTACGCAGGGGCGATTGCGCGCCATCGGCCGCGACCACCAGACGGGCGGAGGCCAGCGGCACATGTTGCGGGCCGTAGAGATCCACCCGATCCGGCCGAACATCGAGGCTCTTCCATTCCGTTTCCGGCCACAGGGCCACGCCGGCGGCCGCCAGCTCGGTCCACAGCACGGCCTCCAGGGCGGCGTGCTCCACGGTCCAGCCCAGCGCCGGTACGCCCAGCTCGTCGGCGTCGAAGCGGATATGCCCGGGGCCGTGGCCATCCCATACGGCCATGCCGGAGAAGGCATGGGCGCGGCGCGCCTCGAGGGCGTCCTGCACCCCCAGACGGGCCAGGAACTCCATGGAGGCGATGTTGAGCGTGGCGACGCGTGTCACCGGGGTCGCGTCGCTGAAGGTGGGCGCGGCATTGCGCTCCAGCAGCCCGACGCGCAGGCCCTGGCGGGCCGCGCCCAGCGCGATGGCGCCACCAACCGCGCCGGCGCCCACCACCAGCAGGTCCAGCACGTCGCGGGAACCGGACGCGCTCATGCCCCGCCCCCTGCGTCCGGCCGCGCGAGATGGCGCGCGGTATGGCGCGGCAGCGGGCCAAGGCCCATCGCCGCCTGTGCCAGGCGATCGCGCGCCGGGCGCAGGCGGTCGACGGCCATCATCCCGCTGCCCAGCGCATGCCCGCGCAGGCCCGCCGCGTGCAGCATGCCGCGGGCAAGGAAGTCGGTCGCGGCGACCACTCCGTTCACGTCACCGCGCCGGGCCCGGGCATAGGCGGCAAGTGTTGCGGGTGCGCCAGGGTCGACGACAAAGCCAGGCGCCCCGCCCTGCCCGCGCCCCTCGCGCAGCGCGCCCAGCAGGCTCGCCACATCGCGCAGGGCAAGGTTCAGCCCCTGCCCCGCCACCGGGTGCACCGCGTGCGCGGCATTGCCCAGCAGCAGCGCGCGGTCCGCGACCGGCTCCGGGGCATGCACCCGCTCCAGCGGGAAGCGCACCACGCGGCCCGCCGGGCGCAGCCGCCCCAGGGTCCAGCCGAAGCGGGCCTGCAGCTCGCGCAGGCGTTCGGCCTCGTCCAACTCCAGGCGGCGCTCGCAGACCTCCGGCGGGGCCACCCAGACCACGTTCATCCGCCCATCCGCCTGCGGCAGCAGCGCCAGCGGGCCTTCGTCGGTAAAGCGTTCGAAGGCCTGGCCGTTGTGCGGCCGCGCAGGCAGGACATCGAAGACCAGGGCATCCGCCGCATAACGCAGGCGGTTTACCGCAAGACCCAGGGCCTTGCGGGTGGGCGACTGGATGCCGTCGGCGGCCAGGATCAAGCGCGCCGCCCAAGTGCTCTCGCCTTCGGCGCCGTCGATGCGCAGTTCGCGTTGGCCGTCCGTCACCTTGCCCACGCCCGCCAGCGTCGACTGGTGGCGCACGTCCACGTCGGCGGCGCGACAGGCCGCATCCAGCATCGGCTCCAGCGCGACGGCCGGCACCACCTGGCCGAGGGCGTGGCGGCCCTGATCGGCTGCGTTCAGGTGGACGCGGCCCAGCCCGCCGCGGCGGCTGACGACAATGGAGCGGATCGCGGTCGCCCGTTCGGCCAGCGGCGCCCAGTAGCCCAGATCGTCCAGGAACTGCACGGAGCCGGCCGCCAGCGCATAGCCGCGGGTGTCGTGTGCGTGCGCGTCCGGTGCTGGCGGCGCGCCCCGCTCGAACAGCGTGACCGCGTAGCCCGCCCGCGCCAGGGTGCAGGCGGCGAGGCCACCCACCGGCCCGCCGCCAACGATGGCGATATCGCAGGTGTTCGTCGTCATACCACACCCCGGGCGGGTAGCCCCGACGCCGCTTTCGCGGGCAAGCCCGCTCCCACAAGACCCGCATCGGCCATCGCAGGATTCCGGTGCGTAGGATGCTGATGAGCGGAGCGAATCGCATCATCGGGCGCTCGGCCCCGGGGTGAGCGGTGCGTTTCACAAAGCTCAACGGACCCTACGGTTCTGGGCGGCCGGTGGTGCGTTGTCCGCTCCCCTTTCCCATGCATGCCCGCTCCCGCAAGACCGGTACCACCCATCACGTGATGTCGATTCGTAGGATGCTGATGAGCGCAGCGAATCGCATCACGAAGTGCGTGATCCCGCGATGGCCGGTGCGTTTCGCAGAGCTCAACGCACCCTA
The DNA here is from genome assembly GCF_000381705.1 of Thioalkalivibrio sp. AKL7. Taxonomy (NCBI): domain Bacteria; kingdom Pseudomonadati; phylum Pseudomonadota; class Gammaproteobacteria; order Chromatiales; family Ectothiorhodospiraceae; genus Thioalkalivibrio; species Thioalkalivibrio sp. AKL7. The sequence continues at coordinate 89,425 of NZ_KB906957.1, forward strand.
CGGTTCTGGGCAGGCCCGCTCCCACTGGGGGCTGGTCCGGCACTGGGTGATGGCGGGCGGGCATGGTCAGTTCCAGCCCGGGAGGTCGCCGGCCATGCAGGCCTCGATGTCGGCGACGGTCTTGGGGCAGTGCGCGGTCAGGACCTCGTGGCCGTCGCGGGTGACGACCACGTCGTCCTCGATGCGCACGCCGATACCGCGCAGCTCTTTCGGTGCCTCGCTGTAGGGCCCGAAGTAGAGCCCGGGCTCCACGGTCATCACCATGCCCGGCTCGAGCTGGCGCCAGGCGTCGCCGACGCGATAGTCGCCGACGTCGTGCACGTCCAGTCCCAGCCAGTGACCGGTGCGGTGCATGTAGAACGGGCGGTAGGCCTGGTCGCGGATCAGCTTGTCCAGGCGGCCCTTGAGCACCCCCAGATCCTTGAGCCCGCGGGTCAACTCACGTACGGCGGTTACATGCGGGGTGTCCCAGTCGTTGCCGGGGCGGACCTGCTCGATCGCGGCGAGCTGCGCGGCCAGCACGCACTCGTAGACCTCGCGCTGGCGCTCGCCGAAGCGCCCGGAGACCGGGAAGGTACGGGTGATATCCGAGGCGTAGCCCTGCACCTCGCAGCCGGCGTCGATCAGGAGCAGGTCGCCGTCGTTCAGCTCCGCGCGGTTCTCGATGTAATGCAGGATGCAGCCGTTCTCGCCACCGCCGACGATGGAGGGGTACGCGGTCTCGGTCCCGTAGCGGTGGAACTCGTGCAGCAGCTCCGCCTCCACCGAGAACTCGGTCAGGCCCGGGCGGCAGGCCTGCATCGCCCGCACATGCGCCTGGGTAGAGATGGCCGCGGCATGGCGCATCAGCTTCAGCTCCGGCGCCTTCTTGAACAGCCGCTGCTCGTGCAGGTGGTGCTCCACCGCAACAAACTCGTGCGGCGCGCGCACGCCGTTGCGGGCCTTGGCCCGGACCTGGTTGACCCAGCCGAACAGGCGCTGGTCCAGGGGCTCGTCGCGTCCGAACGGCGCGGCCAGCACCGCGCGGTTCTCCATCAGCCCCGGCAGGATCTCGTCGATGTCCTCGATCGGGAAGGCGCACTCGGCCCCGTACGTCTCCATCGCGCCGTCCGGCCCCGCGCGCCGCCCTTGCCAGGTTTCCTGGGTGGGGTCGCGGTCGCGGCAGAACAGGATGTACTCGCCGGCCGGGCGGCCCGGCACCAGCACCGCCACCGCATCCGGCTCGGGGAAGCCGGTGAGATAGAGGAAGTCGCTGTCCTGGCGGAAGGGATATTCGACGTCCCGGTTGCGCGTACGCTCGTGGGCGGCCGGGACGACGATGATCGAGTCCGGCCCGATCGCCCGCATCAACCGCTGGCGGCGCCGGGCAAACTCGCCCTGCGGGATCTCCGGTATCCGGCCCGGCCGGGGGGCTTGTCGCGTTCGCGTCATTGCATCGGGATCCGTTTCGGGTCGTCCGGGGCCAGCTCGTCGGCGATCAGCAGCACGCCCACGCGCACGTATTCGTTGAGTTCCTCGAAGGCCGCCGCGTTGTCCTCGTCGTCGTCCGGTTCCAGTTCGATGCGAGCAATCTCGGCGAAGTCGCGCAGGATCTCGCTGGCCTCGGCCGAGGGCTTGAGCTTGGCCAGCCGCGGCGTCTGCCCCAGCCCGGCGATGAAGCCGTCCACCCACTCCGACAGGGCCTGAGCCTGCGCCTCGATGGCGTCGTCCTCCGGCAACAGCGGGCCAAAGCCCAGCTCCACGTCGTAGAGCTGCGCCAGCAGCGCGCGGCGGATCGCCTCCACGGTCTTGTCGAAGCGCTCTCCTGCGCCTTCGGTCAGTGGCAATGCCTCGCCGAGGCTGCCTTCCAGGGCATCGACGTCGGAACCCGGATCGGCTACCAGGCATCCGGTGAACAGCCCGTGGGCCGAGGCCGGCGTCTGCGCATAGCCCATGCTGCGCAGCCCGTGTTCGAGCTGCTCGCGCAGGGCCTCGGGGTCGCGCTCCAGGCCGTCCAGGGACTTGGCGTTTCCGGTGCCCGGTGAATGCGTCATCAGAAGGACTCCAGCCGCGCTTCGTAGGGGAACAGCAGGAAGCGGTAGAGATCGTCCCCCACCTGCAGATGGGTGAACTGCGGCTCGCCCAGCTTGATCGCGCTGGAGCCGGTGGAGGACAGCATGTTGAGACCGAAGCGCTTGTCCTCGATCAAGGCATTCAACAGCTGCTCCAGCTCCGGACGCGGCACAGTGCCCGTATTGTCGACAATCCGGCACGGCTTTCCGTTATGGGCCGTACCCTCGATCACGGTAGCGTCAGGGCCGGGTTCGGGTGGCTGGGTCATGGGCGACAACACTTGATGGCTAGGGAATTCCACGTATTGTGGCCAGCGCGGGTGCCAGCCCGCAACAAACCCCGGAATGCCTGGTGCACGAACGCGTACATTGACCGGCGTCTCCCTGTGAGTCACGCAAGTTGACGCTTCGCTCGAACGCCTCCTAGACTCCAGAGATTAACCGACTCGCGGCGAAAGCCGCACCTGCCACGCGGGGCCCGAGGCCATGCAGCCGAACGACGATTCAGCGATCGACCCGACCGAACGCCTGGAGGCCGCGATCGCACGCCTTCTGGAAGAACATGCGGCCCTGCGCGAGGAGAACCACCTGTTGCAGGAGCAGATCCGCCAGCTCAAGGGCGAACGCGCGACCTTCAAGGAACGCAACGAACAGGCCCGCCACCGGGTCGAGAACATGATCGCGCGCCTGCGCTCGATGGAGCACAGCGAATGAGCCAGTCCGAACCCGTCCGCGTCTCCATCATGGGCAAGGAGTACCAGATCGCCTGCCCACCGGAGGAACGCGCCGACCTGTTTGCCTCGGCGTCGCTGATCGACGAGCGCATGCGCGAGTTGCGCGATGGCGGGCGCATCGTGGGCGCCGAGCGCATCGCGGTGATGGTGGCGCTCAACCTGGCGCACGAGATGCTGGAGTGCCGGCAGCAGAAGGCCGGCGCGGACACCTCCGGGAGCTCGGAACGCCTGGTCGCCCTCGCCGACCGCATCGAGAAAACCCTCGGCTCGTCGCGCTAACGCGCCTGGCGGCGTCCCGCCGTCTTTTCCCTCCTGTATTCCGCAATACCCGGGTGCGGCCAACCACCCTGATGGCTAGCCCCAGTTCAACATCCGATGTTTACGGTGCCTTCGGTCCGCCGCCTGCCACGCGCTGACTCGCCAGCGCGCCCCGAGGTCCTTCTTTGCTCGTGCAAAGAAGGACCCAAGAAACACGCCCGACTGCCGCGACCCCGGCCCGCTGCGCGGGCCGGGGTTTCCCTCGCTCCGAGGCTTTTCGCGGGCGGCGCTGAACTCGCTACGCCTTCGGCTCCGCTCAGACATCCAGCGCCTTGAATCCCGCGAAAAACCTCTCCACTCGGCGCGACGACAACGGGGAGGTAGGTCCAAACAACGGCTATCCCGGCGCTATGGCCAATGGATGATTGCTAGGTGTTCATACATCTTCGGCACGCTCGGCCTT
>NZ_KB906958.1:0-48622 GCF_000381705.1 Thioalkalivibrio sp. AKL7
GAGACGATTTACCGCAGCCTTTTCATTCAGGCTCGCGGCGTACTCAAGAAAGAACTGCTGAAGCACCTGCGTTCGCGACGGATGATGCGCCGCTCACGCCTTGCGAGCACGGAAGGACAGCCTCGCGGCCAGATCATTGATGCAATCTCGATCCGAGAGCGCCCGGCGGAAGTGGAAGATCGTGCGATACCGGGCCACAGGGAGGGAGACCTGATCTCCGGGGCGAAGAACAGCCACATCGCCACGCTTGTCGAGCGCCACTCCCGCTTTACGATGCTGGTGAAGGTCCAAGGCAAGGATGCGGCGAGTGTCGCGAGCGCGCTCAGCCGCGAGGTCCGCAGACTCCCGCGCGAGATGTGGCGCTCCCTGACTTGGGATCGCGGCAGCGAGATGGCCAGCCATAAGGCCTTCACCGCCGACACGGATGTGAAGGTCTACTTCTGTGACCCGCAGAGTCCTTGGCAGCGCGGCACCAACGAGAATACCAACCGCCTGCTGCGCCAGTACTTCCCCAAGGGTACGGAACTGGCAGGCTTCTCACAGACCGACCTGGATGAAGTCGCCCTCCGCTTGAATCGGCGACCGCGGAAAACCTTGGGCTTCATCTCCCCGGCGGATAAACTCATGGCCACTGTTGCGTCGACCGGTTGAACGCACCGGATGTTTCATGAATTCGCGTGATGATCGCGCAGGATATTGGCCGCACAGGGGATTTTCCGAAGGAGTGGCGTATGGGCGATACGGCCGACTGAGGGAAATTCCCTGTGCGGCCAAGAGACAAGTGAGGGCGCGTGCAATTCATGAAATATCCGGGCTAGGCTTGAAGAGAAGTCTTCCCGCCACGAGGACAGCTGCATGACGCGCATCCTTATCCTTCAGGGACACCCCGACCCGGCCGAAGGCCACCTCGACCACGCGCTGGCCGATGCCTACCGCGAAGGGGCCGAGAAGGCCGGCGTCGCGGTGGACACCCTGACGATTGCCCACCGCGACTTTCCACTGCTGAAGAACCAGGCCGAGTTTGTCGACGAGACCGTTCCGCCCGCGATCCTCGAGGCGCAGGAACTGATCGAGGTCGCCCACCACATCGTCCTGATCTATCCCCTCTGGCTGGGCGATATGCCGGCCCTGGTCAAGGGCTTCCTGGAACAGACCCTGCGCCCGGCATTCGTCGGCGATGGCGACATGAACCGCCTGCGCCACACGCGGCTCAAGGGCCGCTCGGTACGCATCGTGGTCACCATGGGCATGCCGGCGCTGGCCTACCGCTGGTTCTATGGCGCCCACAGCCTGAAGAGCCTGGAACGCAACATCTTCCGCTTCTGCGGCTTCGGCCCGATCCGCCACACCCTGATCGGGCAGAACGGCGGTGACGCCGCCTCCCGCGAACGCTGGCTGAAGAAGATGCGCGAGCTCGGACACGCGGCACGGTAACCCTGTGGCCGGTACACTCGTTCGGTCTTCCGACCGGCCGTGCGCGTGCATCACAACGACCACCCCCTGAGCGAAGTGCCGGACCATGCCCGCAAGGGCTTCTGGTCGATGACCGTGGTGCTGTTCGGGTTCACCTTCTTTACCTCGACCCTGTGGGCCGGCGGGTCGCTGGGCCTGGCCTTCAGCTTCGGCGAGCTAATGCTGGTGATCGCACTGGGCAACCTGCTACTGGGGGCCTACGCGGCCACGCTCGCCTACATCGGCTGCAAGAGCGGACTGCACACGGTCCTGATGGGGCGTTTCTGCTTCGGGGAATGGGGCAGCAAGCTCTCCGACGTCATCCTCGCGTTCACCCAGATCGGCTGGTACGCCTGGGGCACGGCCACCGTCGCGATCATCCTGGTCGAGACCACCGCCCTGCCGGAGCCGGTGGAAGTCGGGCTGATGGTGCTGTTCGGGTTCGCCTTCTGCATCACCGCGATGATCGGCTATCGCGGTCTCGACTGGCTTTCCCGCGTCGCGGTACCGGTCATGCTCCTGTTCATCCTGTTCACGCTGTTCATCGGGATCGGCGACGCCGGCGGCCCCGGGGGCCTGCTTGGTCAGGACCCGAGCACCGAGATGGATTTCCACGCCGCCCTGACCATCGTGATCGGCACCTTTGTTGGCGGTGCAACCCTCGCCACCAACTGGACCCGCTTCGCCCGCACCCCGCGCATTGCGGTCATCGCGACCCTGGCGGCCTTCGTGCTCGGGAACGGATTGATGGTGCTGACGGGCGCACTGGGCGCCCTGATCTACCACGAGGCCGACATCGTCCACGTCATGCTGGCGCAGGGCTTCGTGACGATCACGGTACTGATGCTCCTGCTGAACATCTGGAGCACCCAGGACAACACCATCTACAATTTCGGCGTGGCCGGCTGCAATCTGTTGCGCACCCAGCGCCGGCGGCTGGTCACCGTGCTCGGGGCCGCGATCGGCACGGCCCTCGCGGTCGCCGGGATGCATGACTATCTGGTGCCGTTCCTGATCCTGCTGGGGACCTTCATCCCGCCGCTCGGCGGCGTGATCGTCGCCGACTTCTGGCTGCGCCATCGCGGGCAATACCCCCGCCTGGGCTCGGCCCGTCTGCCCGGGTTCCACTGGCCCGGCCTGCTGGCGTACGCGGCAGGATCCGCCGCGGCGTACTACGCACCCGTGGTACCTCCTCTGCTGGGCGTGATCGTGGCAACGGCTGCCTACGCCGTCCTGATGGCTCCCGCCTCACCCGCCGCGTGGCGACCGCGCCAGGGAAGTGCGGATTAGAGCCTGATCAAAGCCCTGGCAGGTTCGGTGCCGGTGGCGTCGGCAGTTTCGGAGGGTCGGACGGGTCCGGCAGCGGCGGATCGTCCGGAGTCGGCGCCGAGGATGAACCGGGCGCCCGCGGGAGATCCAGGCGCTGATCGGGGCGCGAGTCGCCGCGCCGCTGCCCCGGCGGGGTCCCACCATGCCCGGGCGGCCAATTGCCCGCCGCGGGCGTGTCGCCACTGGCGCCCGGAGACCCGGGCGGCGGCCCGCCCGACGGCTGAGCCTGCGCGCCACCGAACGCCAGAACGGCGCCCATGACCGCAACCTGCGTCAGGGAACGAAAGAGGGACTGCATGCCATTCACTCCTTGCGTCGTTGCCTGCCCCTGAGGCGGCCGCGCGTGCCCATAGTTCCCGGCAGCATGCGACTCTGCCAAGTCCATCACGTCCAGGGAAACACGGTTCAGCGTCCCCTAAGCCTCGACCACCAGCTGTTGGAACAGCCCACCCAGGATCACCAGCGCGAACCCCGCGTACAGGCCCGCCACGACGTCGTCCATCATGATCCCGTGGCCGTCGTGCCACTTTTCATCAAAGTAGTTCGCCGGCCAGGGCTTGAGGATATCGAACACCCGGAACAGCAGGAAGCCAACGACCACCCACATCAGCCCCGCCGGGGCAAACGCCAGCGTGATGAGCATGCCGGCCCATTCATCCCACACGATGCCGGGATGATCGTGCACTCCCAGCTTGCGCGCACTTTCGCCACAGATGTGGAAGCCGGCCATCACCACGACCACGGTGATCGCAAGGTAGGCCCACTCCGGGAAATTCATGATCGCGAAGTACAGCACCAGTGCACCCAGCGAGCCGGTGGTGCCCGGTGCCCAGCGCGACAGGCCACTGCCGAAGCCGAACGCCAACAGGTGAATGGGATCGCCGAACACGGTCTTCACCGATGGCATCTTCGGATTACGGATCTTCTGCTCCGACATGGCTCCCCTGTCCCTATTCTTTATTCTGTGTTCGCGAAATGATCGTGGCCCGCCCGCGCCACGTCCAGCCGTTGCCCGTTTGCGTCCTCCACCACCACACCCGCACCCTCGGTGCACTCGCCGATCACAGTCAGCGGGACGTCCACGCTGAACGCGAGCAGGTCCAGCGACTCCCCCGGCGGGAGGGCGAACAGCAGCTCGTAGTCCTCGCCACCGCCCAGTGCGCAGGAGCGAGCCTGCTGCTCGGACACCTCCGCCAGCAGCGGGTCGCGCGGGACGGCGGGCCAGTCGACTCGCGCACCGCAACCCGAGGCGGCACACAGATGGCCCAGGTCCGCCAGCAGGCCGTCGGAGATATCGATGGCGGCCCGTGCGCGGTTGCGCAGACCACGGCCCAGACTCAGACGCGCCGCGGGCCAGAACAGCCGGGCGCAGGCGGGGCTCGAGGCGTCTACGGGACTCCCCTCTGCACGCCGCTGCGTCTCGTGGGCCAAACCGCAGGCCGCTCCGCCCAGCGCACCGGAAACCACCAGGCGATCGCCAGGCCGTGCACCGTCGCGGCGCAGGGCCTGGCCGACGGGCACCTCGCCCAGGACCGTCACGCTGATCGCCAGCGGACCCCGGTTGGTATCCCCGCCCACCAGCGGGATCCCGACCTCCTCGGCCAGGGTCAGAAAGCCGTGGCTGAAGCCCGCCAGCCAGTCATGATCCACACGCGGCAGGGTCAGCGACAGCACCGCGCCCAACGGCTCGGCCCCCATCGCGGCCAGGTCACTGAGATTGGAGGCCAGGGCCTTGTGGCCGACGCTTGCCGGCGGGTGGTCAGGAAAGAAGTGGGTGCCCTCGACCAGCGTGTCGACGGTCACGGCCAGCTCGTGGCCACTACGCACGGCCAGCAGGGCGGCATCGTCTCCGATGCCCAGACGCACGCCATCGGCAACCGCGCCTGCGCTCGGCGTGCCGAAATAGCGCTGGATCAGATCGAATTCGGAATCGGGGCCGGGCATGGCCGTGGTGCTGACCCGCCCGGGGTCAGCGCGGGGTGGAGCGCTCGGGGCCGCGCAGGTCGGCGGAGAGCCGGTCCAGCACGCCGTTGATGTAGCGATGCGACTGCTCGGCACCATAGCGCTTGGCCAGATCGACGGCCTCGTTGATCACTACGCGGTAGGGCACCTCCATGCGTTCGGCCAACTCCCATTGGCCCAACCACAGCAGGGCGTGCTCCACCGGATCGAGCTGATCCAGCGGGCGGCCGAGGTACGGCTCCATGCGGGCATCCAGGGCCTCGCGGTCGCCGGTCACGCCGATCAGGAGTTCGCGGAAGTACTCGGCATCCGCCTTGGCGTGTTCCTCGTCGTCGCGGAACTCGGCCAGGATATCCTTCGGGTGGGCGCCCGTGATCTGCCAGGAATATAGCGCCTGCATCGCGCGCCGGCGCGCGAAGGAACGCGCATGCCGCGCCCGCTGCTCGGGCGTGCTGCGCGGACGCCGGGCCCGAGCGGACTTGCCGGCATCGGCATCCTTGCGCGGGGCACCACCTTCGGGGCGGGGATCAGAGGGTTCAGTCACGGCAAGCCTGTTCGGGTGGACGGATAACACTGGGTGGCAGTGCGGGATCAGCCGCGCAGCTGGCGCATCAGGCTGACCATCTCGATCGCGCCCATGGCGGCATCGGCGCCCTTGTTGCCGGCCTTGGTGCCGGCGCGCTCGATCGCCTGCTCGATGGAGTCGGTGGTCAGCACGCCGAAGCTGATCGGCAGGTCCTCCGCCATCTGCACCTGGGCCAGGCCCTTGGCCGCCTCGCCCGCGACGTAATCGAAATGCGGCGTTGAACCACGAATCACGCAGCCCAGGGCGATCACGCCATCGTACTGCCCGGAACGCGCCATGGCCTGCGCCGCCAGCGGCAGTTCATAGGCACCCGGCACACGGGCGATGGTCAGGTTCGTCTCCTGCACCCCGTGACGCTTCAGGGTATCCACGGCCCCTTCCAGCAGGCGTTCGACGATCAGGCTGTTGAAGCGCGCCAGCAGCAGGCCATAGCGATGGTCGGCGGCGTCGGTGAATACGCCTTCCAGGGTCTTGATCTCGGACATGATGAACTTCCGGTTGGGCTGATGAAGGACCCGCGGGCCCCGTTTTCGAATGGCGCTAGTGTAGCACCGCCATCGGTCTACTCGTGGACGTAGTCCACCACCTCCAGGCCGAAGCCCCCGAGGCCGTGGAAGCGCTTCGGCGCGGACATCAGCTTCATGCGTCCGACACCGCAGTCGGCGAGAATCTGTGCACCGATCCCGTACATGCGCCATTCGGCGGAGTTCTCGCGCCCGCTGCGTTCCTCCGGCGCGGGCTGACCGATATTCTCCAGCCGCTGGGCCAGGGCGTCGCCACTCTCGTGCTTGCGCAGCACCACCACCACGCCCGCGCCCGCCTCGTCGATCCGGCGCAGGGCATCATCCAGCGGCCAGCCACGATCCGGACCGGCATAGCCGAGGGTATCGCACAACGTGCTCTCCAGATGCACGCGCACCAGGGTGTCCTGGTCCGGCTTCGGCTCGCCACGCACCAGGGCAAAATGCAGTTCGTGGTCCACTTCGTCCTCGAACGCCAGCAGGCGAAACTCGCCATGCTCGGTCGGGAACGGACGCTCGGACACCCGCCGGACCGTCTTCTCGTTCTCGATGCGATAGCGGATCAGATCCTCGATGGTGCCCATCTTCAGGTCATGCTCGGCGCAGAAGCGTTCGAGATCCGAACGCCGCGCCATGCTGCCGTCCTCGTTCAGGATCTCGACGATCACCGCGGCCGGCTCGGCCCCGGCCAGGCGCGCGAGATCACAGCCGGCCTCGGTATGCCCGGCGCGCACGATCACCCCGCCCGGCTGCGCCATCAGCGGGAACACGTGGCCCGGCTGGACGATGTCCTCGGGCGTCGCATTGGGCGCCACGGCGGTGCGGATGGTGTGCGCGCGATCGTAGGCGGAGATGCCGGTGGTCACGCCCTCGGCCGCCTCGATCGACAGCGTGAAGTTGGTGCCGTGCACGTCGTTGGTGTCGGTCACCATCAACGGCAGCGCCAGCTGCTTGCAGCGCTCGCGGGTCAGCGTCAGGCAGATCAGCCCCCGCCCGTACTTGGCCATGAAGTTGATGTCTTCCGGGCGCGCGTGCGAGGCGAGCATCAGCAGATCGCCTTCGTTCTCGCGGTCCTCGTCATCGACGATGACCACCATGCGTCCGGCCTGAAGCTCTTCCAGGATGGTTTCGGTATTGGAAAATTCCATAGATTCCTGCTTTCGGCCGCGCAGTTAGTCGCGCGAACCGGAGTGATTGGGAAAGCCCTGCTCGGCCAGCCAGGCCTCGGACAGATCGCCCGCCTGCCCGCCCGGCTCGGCCGCGCGATCGCCCAGCATCAAGCGTTCCAGATAGCGGGCGATCAGGTCCACCTCCAGGTTGACCGGTGTGCCCACCGCGTACACGGCGAACCGGGTCAGCGACCAGGTATGCGGGATGATGTTCACCTCGAACTCGGCGCCGTCCACCCGGTTCACCGTCAGGCTGGTGCCGTCGATGGTGATCGAGCCCTTGGCCGCGATGTAGCGGGCCAGCGGGGCCGGCGCGCGAAAACGCACGCGGGTGGAGCGCGCGTCCGGCTCCATCGCCACGACTTCGCCCACACCGTCGACATGCCCGGACACCATGTGCCCGCCCAGGCGATCACCCAGCGCCAGCGCGCGTTCGAGATTCACCCGATCCCCCGGACCGAGATGGCCCAGCGTGGTGACATCCAGCGACTCCCGCGAGACATCGGCGGCAAAGCCCTTACCCGGCAGATCGGTCACCGTCAGGCAGACCCCATTGACCGCGATGGAATCCCCCAGGCGGGTATCCGACAGGTCCATCCCGGTCGCATTGACGTGCAAGCGCACATCGCCCCCGCTGGGGGTGAGGCGCTCCAGGCTGCCAAGGGTCTCGATGATTCCGGTAAACATGGGTGTCCACTCGTTCGGTCGGGTCCGGAGCACAATGCCGGGCCACAGGCGCCCCATCATAGGGAAACGCTAATGAATTCGCACCACGACCCGGGCGTTTATAGTGGCAACGCCTGTCCTCGCAAGTCCTTCAAGGGCCATCACGAAGCCCACGAAGACACGAAGCAGGTCAATGGCGATTGCAGATCGGAAGGCCTTGGAACGAAGCCGAACAGGGGGCCCTATGGTTTATCCAGCGCCGAGGCGTTGGATTCCCGCGCCTCGAGCTCCATCATCCTCCCCGTCTTCCTGTCGATCGCTCTTGCTACTTGCCCTGCCCGCTCTTCCTGTCGCCGTGCGCTTCGTGATGCAAACAAGCCCTTACGAACGCGGACGGGCAAGCAGGCGCAGGGTATCGCCGACCCAGCGGGTGTCGATGACTTCGAGTTCGGCGCGTTCGGCCATGCGGGCCAGTGGCCACTCCACCAGGGGACGGGCGCTGGAGCCCATCAGCAACGGCGCCTGGTAGATCAGCCACTCGTCGACCCAGCCACCGCGGGCGAGCGCACCGGCCAGGCCGGGTCCGGATTCCACGTGGAGCTCGTTGACCTCTGCCCGTCCCAGCTCCGTAAGCACCGCACCCAGATCAAGTCCGCCCTCGGCAGATTCCTCCGCCAGCGGCACGGCCCGCACCTCGGCACCCTTGCCGCGCAGGGTATCCGCCGCAGGCGAGCCCACCACATCGGGACTGGTGAGGATCCAGACCGGCCCGTCACGCAGGATCTGCGAGCCCGGGGGCGTGCGCAGGCGCGCATCAAGGATGACGCGCAGTGGCTGCCGGGTCGGCAGATCGTGATACCGCGAGTCATCCGGGAAGCCGGCGTGGGCAGCCAGATCAAACGGCTTCATGCGCACATTCAGGCGCGGGTCATCGCCGACCACGGTGCCACTGCCGGTGACGATCGCCCCGGCCCGCGCCCGCCACAGTTGCACGTCGCGCCGCGCCGCCTCGCCGGTGATCCACTGCGACTCGCCGGAGGCCATGGCCGTCCGCCCGTCCAGGCTCGCAGCCAGCTTGACCCGCACCCAGGGGCGCCCCTGCTCCATGCGCTGCACGAAGCCGGGGTTCAGCGCCCGTGCCTCGGCCTCCAGCACGCCGCTGTCGACCCGGATACCGGCCGCCTGCAAGGCATCGATCCCGCCCCCGCATACCTGTGGGTTCGGATCCAGCATCGCGATCACGACCCGCGCGACGCCCGCCCGGATCAGCGCATCGGTACACGGCGGGGTGCGGCCCTGATGACTGCAGGGCTCCAGGGTCACGTAGGCGGTCGCGCCTTGCACGGCCTCACCGGCCGCTTGCAGCGCGTTCACCTCGGCATGCACCTCGCCGGCCTTCCAGTGCAGGCCCGCGCCTACCTCCCGGCCGTCGCGCACGATGACGCAGCCCACCCGCGGATTCGGATCCGCGGTGAAGCGGCCGTAGTCCGCCAGTTTCAGGGCGCGCGCCATGTGCCGGCGGTCGGCAATGACCTGCTCGGTCGTCGGCGCTTCCATTACATCCCCTCCTGCGAGCCGCCGTCCGTCGCCGGGGTGGCCCGCCCGTCCGCCGCGGATTCCGGGGCGTTTCCGGTCGCCTCCTCGTCGATCAGGCGCATCTGCGAACGGCGCATCTCCGGGCTGAGGTCATCCTCCAGCCGTTCGATCGCCTCACGGAAGGACTGCACACTGGCGAAGCTGAGATAGATAGAGGCAAAACGGATATAGGCCACATGGTCCAGCCCGTGCAAGGCCGCCAGCACCATTTCGCCGATGCGGTCGGACTTGACCTCGGGGGCCGTGACGGCCGAAAGCTGGCGCTTGATGTCGTCGATCACCCGCTCGACATCATCGGTCTTGACCGGGCGCTTGTGCAGTGCCCGGCGCAGACCGCTGCGCAGCTTTTCCTCGTCGAAGGCGACCCGTTCACCGGAACGCTTGACCACCCGCGGCAGGCTGAACTCCGCCCGCTCGAAGGTGGTAAAGCGCGCACCACAGGCACGGCACTGCCGCCGGCGCCGGATCTGTTCCTGCTCCGGGCCGGCCACCCGCGAATCGACCACGCGGGTGTCCTGATCATGACAGGACGGACAGCGCATCCCGGGCCCCGTCAGCCGGCCAACTGGCGGTGGTTATTCGCCGTGACCGTACACCGGGAAGCGACGGCAGATCTCGAGGACCTTCTCGCGGGTCGCGTCGATCACCTGCTCGTTCTCGTGATCATCCAGCACGTCGGCGATCCAGCCGGCCAGCTCGCGGGACTCGGACTCGGTGAAGCCGCGAGTGGTCAGCGCGGCGGTGCCGATGCGAATGCCGGAGGTCACGAACGGGGACTGCGGATCGTTCGGCACGGCGTTCTTGTTGACCGTGATGTTGGCACGGCCCAGCGCGGCATCCGCGGCCTTGCCGGTCATGCCCTTGGCGACCAGGCTCAGCAGGAACAGGTGGTTGTCGGTACCGCCGGAGACGATATCGAAGCCACGCTCCACCAGCACCTCGGCCATCGCGCGGGCGTTGGCGATCACCTGCTTCTGGTAGGTCTTGAATTCCGGCTCCAGGGCCTCCTTGAACGCCACCGCCTTGCCGGCGATCACGTGCATCAGCGGACCACCCTGGGTGCCCGGGAAGATCAGCGACTGGAACTTCTTGTTCAGTTCCGGCTGGCCCTTGGAGATGATGAAGCCGCCACGCGGCCCGCGCAGGGACTTGTGCGTGGTGGAGGTGACCACGTGAGCGTGGTCGATCGGGTTCGGGTATTCGCCAGCGGCGATCAGGCCGGAGACGTGGGCCATGTCCACCATCAGGTACGCGCCCACCGAATCGGCGATCTCGCGGAAGCGCTTCCAGTCGACCACGCGCGAATAGGCGGAGAAGCCGGCGACGATCATCTTCGGCTGGTTCTCGGTGGCCAGGCGCTGGACCTCGTCGTAGTCGATCAGGCCCTCGTCGGTGATGCCGTACTGCACCGCGTTGTAGATCTTGCCGGAGAAGTTCGGCTTGGCACCGTGGGTCAGGTGGCCGCCGGCGTCCAGGCTCATGCCCAGGACGGTGTCATGCGGCTGCAGCAGGGCCATGTACACCGCGGCGTTGGCCTGGGAGCCGGAATGCGGCTGCACGTTGGCGTAGTCGGCACCGTAGAGCTGCTTGAGGCGATCGATCGCCAGCTGCTCAACCACATCGACGTGCTCGCAACCGCCATAGTAGCGCTTGCCCGGGTAGCCCTCGGCGTACTTGTTGGTCAGCACCGAACCCTGCGCTTCCATCACGCGCGGGCTGGTGTAGTTTTCCGACGCGATCAGCTCGATGTGCTCTTCCTGACGCTGCGACTCGTCGCGGATGGCATTCCAGAGGTCGTCGTCGTAGCCGTGGATACTCATGTCGATCGAAAACATTCGGGTCTCCCGTTCAAAGCGTTGGATTCAGCGGATTTCGGCGCGCCAGCTACTTGGGGCGCTGCCGCAAAAAGGCCGCCAATCATACGCCATCCGGCCCTTCTTTTCAGGCCGGACGTCTCCCGACACGGCCGCTGCGGACCACCGAGCCCCCTTCCAAGACCGGTGTTTCGCAAATCCGATCAGGCACTTTGGTGCCCGGCCCCACCCCGGGAAGACCAGAGGCACAAACCCCTTCCGCTCATCCGGAAAACGGGCCGCGTGCGCTTGCTCCAACGCCTTAGTTCGGCCCTTCGATTCGACGGACGTCGACGTCGTGGCGGGTCGGGTATACCGGCAGGCCGAACTGGTTGTAGACCGCCACATCGGCCGCATCACGGCCATAGCCTACGACCACGTAGCCACCCCGCAACTCGGCCTGGGTCGCATCAAAGGTGTACCAGCGCCCCCCGACGAAGGCCTCGAACCAGGCATGCATGTCCATCGGCTGCAGGCCGTGCAGATACCCGACCACCATGCGCGCCGGGATACTGAGACTGCGGCACAGTGCAATCCCGAGATGCGCCAGGTCGCGACACACCCCGCTCCCGCGCTGATTCACCTCCGCGGCCGAGATCGGGATATCGCTGGTCCCCGGGAGATATTCGATGCGCTCGCGCAGCCACTGCTCGATGGCCGCCACCTGGTCGTAACCCAGCCACTGGCCGGCAGTGATTTCGGTCGCCATCAGGTTGAAGCGATCCGATTCGCAAAACCGGCTCGGCAGGAGATAACTCAGTACGGCATCCGGCAGGGACTGCACCTCGACAAACGGTGCGCCCGGGGCCCGGTCGAGGGCCTCGGCCGTCTGCACCTCCGCCGCGGTATGGATGGAGAACGTCCCCGGCGGCGCGATCAGGCGCTGGCAGAGGTTGCCGTAGATGTCGACGAACTCGGACACCGGCGCCGTCGGCACCAGGCGATATTCCTCGCGCGCGACCCATTGCAGCGGGCCACTGCGCGGTCGCAGCATCAGCACAAACGGCGTGGGTTCGACGATCTCGAACTCGAAGTCACAACGGGTCTCGAGCCACATGAACGGGGCCTCTTGGGGTGAACCTCCTACACTACGCCCTGCCCGACGGCGGGGCTACACGCAGACGGGCCTGGCAGCCGGCTGCGACCGTGTACATTGGCCCGCGATTCCCTACACTTCCGAAATCGCCTGTTCCCCGGAGCCCGTATGCGAGGACGACCCGACCAACGCACCGCGAGACGCCGCACCCGGCACCTGACCGTTGGGCTGCTTGCCCTCGGCCTGTTGCTGCTCGCACCCCTGGCCCAGGCGGAACAACGCTTCATCAACATCGGCACCGGCGGCGTCACCGGCGTGTACTACCCCGCCGGCCAGCACCTGTGCCGGCTGTTCAACACCCGCCGCGACAGCCACGGGATGCGCTGCACCGCGGAGAGCACCGGCGGTTCGGTATTCAACCTGAACATGGTGCGTTCCGGCGACATGGACTTCGGCGTGGCCCAGTCGGATCTCCAGTACCACGCCTATCACGGCAGTGGCCGCTTCGAGGCCTTCGGACCCGGCAACCACCTGCGGGCGATGTTCAGCCTGCACCCCGAGCCACTGACCCTGGTGGTCCGCCCGGACGCGGACATCCAGGGTCTGGACGACCTGCCGGGCAAGCGGGTGAACATCGGCAATCCCGGCTCCGGCCAGCGCATCCTGATGGAAGAGCTGATGGCCAAGCTCGGCTGGGACCACGACACCTTCCGCCGCGTCAGCGAGCTGCCCTCGCGCGAGCAGGCGCAGGCGCTGTGCGACAACCGGATCGACGCCTTCGTTTTCTCGGTGGGGCACCCCTCTGCGGCAATCCAGGAGCCGATCGCCACCTGCGACGCCCGCCTGGTGTCCATCGAAGGCCCTGCCATCGAGGAGCTGATCCGCTCGACCCCCTACTACCTCACCGCCGTGATCCCCGCCGACACCTACCCGGGGCAGGACGAGGACATCCACACCTACGGGGTCGGCGCGACCCTGGTCACCTCGGACCGCACCTCGAATACCGCCGCCTACGAGCTGACCCGCGCCGTGTTCGAGAACTTCGAGACCTTCCGCGGCTTGCACCCGGCCTTCAGCGGCCTCGAACGCAAGAGCATGGTCGACGAGGGCCTGTCCGCCCCCATGCACCCCGGTGCCCGGCGCTACTTCCGCGAGGCAGGACTGATCGATGACTGAGACCCGAGCACAGGATCCCGCCACTTCGGAGGACCGCCAGGTCGCCGAACTGGAGACCGGCGGCCGCCACCCCGGCCGCGCGACCCGCACCCTGATCTGGCTCACGGCCGTCGCCTGGTCGCTGTTCCAGATCTGGATCGCCTCACCGATCGCCGACTGGGTCGACATCTTCGTCGTCTCCGAGACCGAGGCTCGCTCCATCCACCTGGCGTTCGCGATCTTCCTCGGCTATCTGCTGTTCCCGGCGGTCCGCGCCACCGCCCGCGGCAAGGGCTGGCAGCACGCCATCGGTATCCTGTATGCCCTGGGTGGGCTGGCCCTGATTGCACTGGGGCTGTGGCAGTTCCTCGGCCTGGAACGCCTGGGCGAGGTCTACCTGGCGCTCGGCATCGCCCTGGTCGCCGTGGCCTGGCCGCTGCTGCGCGGGAACGACCCCGTGCATCGCGTGCCGCTGGGTGACTGGGTGTTCGCCGCGGTTGCGGCCTTCAGCGCCCTGTACCTCTACCTGTTCCACGAGGCACTGGCGGCGCGCCCCGGCGCCCCCACCGAACTGGACCTGATCATGGCCGGGATCGGTCTGATCCTGCTGCTGGAGGCGACCCGCCGCGTGCTCGGCCCGGCGCTGACCATCATCGCCGCGATCTTCCTGTTCTATACCTTCGCCGGCCCCCTCATGCCGGACCTGATCGCCCATCGCGGCGCCAGCTATCCGCGCGCGATGGCCCAGCAGTGGCTGTCCAACGAGGGGGTGTTCGGCATCGCGCTGGGGGTCTCCACCAGCTTCGTGTTCCTGTTCGTGCTGTTCGGCGCACTGCTGGAGCGCGCCGGGGCCGGTGACTACTTCATCCGCGTCGCCTTCGCCCTGCTCGGGCACCTGCGTGGCGGCCCGGCCAAGGCCGCGGTGCTGGCCTCCGGGATGACCGGCGTGGTCTCGGGCTCGTCGATCGCCAACGTGGTCACCACCGGCACCTTCACGGTTCCGCTGATGAAACGGGTCGGCTTCGCCCCGCACAAGGCCGGCGCGGTGGAGGTCGCCAGCTCGGTCAACGGGCAGCTGATGCCGCCAGTGATGGGCGCCGCCGCGTTCCTGATGGTCGAATACGTCGGCATCCCCTATGTCGAGGTGCTCAAGCACGCCATCCTGCCGGCCCTGATCGCCTATATCGCGCTGATCTACATCGTCCATCTGGAGGCCTGCAAGAACGGCATGGAGGGCCTCCAGCGCGCCACCGTGACGACCTGGCGCGGGCGCCTGATCAGCTTCACCCTGACCGTGGCCAGCCTGATCATCCTGGCGGGTGCGGTGTACTGGGGACTGGGCTGGATCAAGATCGTCGCCGGCGACGCCGCGGCCTGGATCATCGCCGGCCTGTTGTTCGCCACCTACCTGGTACTGGTCTGGATCGTCGCGCGCGAGCCGGACCCTGAGGCCCTGGATACCGAACGCCCGCTGCCGCGGGTCGCCCCCACGGTCCTGAGCGGGCTGCACTACCTGCTGCCGCTGGTGGTGCTGGTCTGGGCACTGGTGGTGGAGCGGCTGTCGCCGGGGCTGGCGGCGTTCTGGGCGGTGGCCTTCATGATCTTCATCGTGCTGACCCAGCGCCCGCTGGTGGCCCTGTTCCGGCGCCAGGGGCGTCTCCTGCAAGCCGCGTGGGTCGGAGTCTGGGAACTGTTCCAGGGCTTCGAGACGGGCGCGCGCAACATGATCGGTATCGGCCTGGCCACCGCCGCGGCCGGGATCATCGTCGGCACGGTCGCGATGACCGGCGTCGGGCTGGTGCTGACCGACCTGGTGGATACCCTGTCCGGCGGCAACCTGCTGCTGGTGCTGGTACTGACCGCGGTGATCAGCCTGGTCCTTGGCCTGGGCCTGCCGACCACCGCGAACTACATCATCGTGGCGACCCTGATGGCCCCGATCATCGTCGACCTGGGCGCGCAGCACGACATCCTGATCCCCCTGATCGCGGCCCACCTGTTCGTGTTCTATTTCGGCATCATGGCCGACGTGACGCCACCGGTGGGCCTGGCCTCCTTCGCCGGCGCGGCAATCGCCAAGGCCGACCCGATTCGCACCGGGATCCAGGCCTTCGCCTACAGCCTGCGCACCATCGCATTGCCGTTCTTCTTCATCTTCAACAGCCAGTTGCTGTTGATCGGGGTGGACAACGTGTTCCAGCTGGCGCTGGTCTTCCTCGGCTCGCTGGCCGGCATCCTCGCCTTTACCGCGGCCACCCAGGGCTGGTTCCTGACCCGCAGCCGCTACTGGGAGTCCGCCGCGTTGATGGTAGTCGCCTTCGTGCTGCTGGTCCCGACCGTGCTGATGGACCGCATCGCGGCTCCCTATCAGCACCAGCCGGCGGAGACCCTGCTCGAGGTCGTCGAGACCATCCCGGACCGCGACTCGCTGCGCCTGGAGGCCACCGGCATCGACCTGGAGGGCCGCGAGATCACCCGCACGGTGATGTTCCCCCTGGGCGACCCCGACCTGGCCCCGCGCGAGCGTCTGGCCGACGCCGGGCTGGACGTGCGCTTCGACCCGGACGACCAGAAAGCACAGATCCAGACGGTCGCTTTCGGCAGCCCGGCCGGCCGAGTAGGGTTGGAGGGTGGCTGGACCATCACCGGCGTACTGGTGCCGACCGAGCGCCCCAGCCCATACTGGTTCTACCTTCCGGCCCTGGCGCTGGGACTGCTGGTAGTCTGGAATCAGCGCCGACGCGCGGAACCGCCGGGGCGCGGCCCTTCCGCCGACACCCCCGCCCTTTCGGCGTAACCACGAACCGCAATCGGAGTACACCGCAATGGAACAACCCAACTACGGCTTCAATGTCATCGTGAAGGGCGGCATCGAGGACGTGATCGCGCAGACCACGGCCGCCCTCGGCGAGGAGGGCTTCGGCATCCTCAGCGATATCGACGTCGCTGCGGCCTTCAAGAAGAAACTGGATCTGGAGCATCGCCCCTACCGCATCCTCGGCGCCTGCAACCCGAACCTTGCACGCCAGGCCGTCGAGGCCGACCCCAACATCGGCCTTCTGCTGCCCTGCAACGTGCTGGTGCAGGACAACGAGAACGGCACCTGCACGGTCGGCTTCATGGACCCGGTCGCGGTCATGGGGCTGGTCGACAAACCCGGCGTCGAAGACCTGGCCGGCGAGGTACGCCATCGTCTGGAGCGTGTGCGCCTGACCCTCGAGACCGGCTAGCCCCCGGCTTCGAGAGCACACCATGGATACTGGAACCGACCAGTCCGCCGGGCTGGCCGAGCGCATCCGCACGGCCGTCGCCGCCGGGCACCGCCTGGCGATCGCTGGCGGCGGCAGTCAACGCGCGCGTGCCTTCCCCACGGGCTTCGAACCGGATGTCCAGCCACTGGAGGCCAGCGGCCATCACGGCATCGTCAGCCTCGCACCCAGCGAGCTGGTGGTGACCGTGCGCGCCGGCACGCCGGTGATGGAACTGCAGGCCGCGCTGGAAGAAGTGGGCATGATGCTGCCCTTCGAACCGGCCATGCCCACGCCGTCCAGCACCGTGGGCGGCATGGTGGCCCTGGGCCTGTCCGGTGCCCGCCGCCCCTGGACCGCCAGCCTGCGCGACGCCGTGCTTGGCACCCGCATCGTCAACGGTCGCGGCGAGATCCTGCGCTTCGGCGGCGAAGTGATGAAGAACGTCGCCGGCTTCGACGTCTCGCGGCTGATGGCCGGCAGCCTCGGCAGCCTGGGCCTGCTGCTGGAGGTCAGCTTCAAGCTGCTGCCCGCCCCCGCCTACCAGGCCTGGCTGCGCCAGGAGAGCTCCGCCGCGGCCTTCATCGAGCAGGCGCGCGACTGGGGCCGTACCGCCCTGCCGTTCTCGGGCCTGGCCTGGGCTGACGGTATCGGCCACATCCGCCTGGGCGGTGGCCAGGAGGCCGTGCAGGAGGCCGCCGAACGCCTGGGCGCAGCACCGGATATCGACGGCCCGACCTTCTGGGCGCAACTGCGCGATCGGCACCTGCCGTTCCTCACCCGACCCATGGCCCGCGGCGAGCGCCTGTGGCGTCTGAGCCTGCCGCCCGCCACCCCGCCGCTGGATCTGCCCGGCGAATGGCTGCTCAACTGGGGCGGCGGCGAGCGCTGGCTGCGCTCCACGGCCACCCCGGACGCAGTGCGCGCTGCCACCGAGCAAGCGGGCGGACACGCCCGCCTGTGGTCCGGCGATCCGGCCGGGGCGGCCTGGCTGCACCCCCGCGCACCGGCCCATGCGCGCCTGGAGGGCGAGGTCCGCGCCGCCCTGGACCCTGACGGCGTGTTCTTCGCCCCGCTGATCACCCCTCATCCACGCACCGTGCCGACGAGCTGAAGCCATGGAAACTCGCCTGCACCCGCGCTTCGAGAATGATCCGGCGGCGCGCATCGCCGAAGACGCCCTGCGTGCCTGCGTGCACTGTGGCTTCTGCAACGCGACTTGTCCCACCTATCAGGAACAGGGTGACGAGCTGGACGGCCCGCGCGGACGCATCTACCAGATCAAGCAGGTCCTGGAGAGCGGCGAGGCCAATACCACCACCCGCACCCACCTGGACCGCTGCCTGACCTGTCTCAACTGCATGACCACCTGCCCCTCCGGGGTCGATTACAACCACCTGGTCGCCTTTGGCCGGGAGGTGATCGAGGAAGACCTCCCGCGCGGCTGGCGCGACCGGCTGCTGCGCGCCCTGCTGGTCCGCGCGCTGCCGGCGCGCTGGCCGTTCCGTCTAGCCCTGGGGCTCGGCCGCCTGGCCCGCCCACTGCTGCCCGCCACCCTGAAGCGCCGCGTGCCCGCACGCCACGGTGCCCGGGCCGGTGCAACCAACATTGGCGCGGTGACTCCGGCGGGCTTTCCCCACGGGCGCGTGCTGCTGCTCGGCGGCTGCGTGCACGATGCGATCGACGCCCGCATCAACGCCGCACTCCGGGGCCTGCTCGGGCGCCTTGGCATCGAGGTGGTCGAGGCCGGCGAGGCCCGCTGCTGCGGCGCGGTGGAACACCACCTGGCGTTCGCAGAGCGCACCCGCGAGCGGGTCCGGGCCAACCTCGACGCCTGGGAGTCGATTCTTGCGGACGGGGTGGACGCCGTCGTCAGCACCGCCAGCGGCTGCGGCGTGATGCTGCGCGACTACGCGCACATCCTGGCCGACGACCCGACGTATGCCGCACGCGCCGCCCGCTTCACGGCGCAGGTCCGCGACCCGGTTGAGCTGTTCGATATCCAGACCATCCGCAGCCTCGGCATCCGGGCGCCGGCAGATCACCCGCCCGTCGCCTGGCATGCGCCCTGCACCCTGCAGCATGGCCAGGGCCTGGCCGGCCGCGTGGAACCGCTACTGCAGGCCGCCGGCTTCCACCTGGTGCCGGTCGCCGAGCCGCATCTGTGCTGCGGCTCGGCCGGAACCTATTCCATTCTCCAGCCGGCGATGGCGGGCCGTCTGCGCCAGCGCAAGCTGGACAACCTCGAGGCCAGCGGCCCCGCGCGCATCGTGACCGCCAACATCGGCTGCCAGACGCACCTGCAGTACGGGACCGATACGCCGGTCGAGCACTGGCTCACACTGCTCGAACGCCACTGCGGCGCAACTCCCGCCGGTGCGTAGGGGCGCTTGCCCAAGCCCCGACAGCACTCTAGATTCCCCCTTTTCCAATCCGGTAGACGCATCCATGCAGGCAAAATCCTTTCTCCCCCCGCAGCGCACCCTGATGGGCCCCGGCCCCTCCGACGTGAATCCGCGCGTGCTCGCCGCGATGAGCCGCCCGATCATCGGCCATCTGGACCCGGTGTTTGTCGGCATGATGGAGGAGATGAAGGGCCTGCTGCAGTACGCCTTCCAGACCAACAACGCCCTGACCCTGCCGGTCTCCGCCCCCGGTTCCGCCGGCATGGAGACCTGCTTCGTGAACCTGGTCGAGCCGGGCGACAAGGTCATCGTCTGCATCAACGGCGTGTTCGGCACCCGCATGAAGGAGAACGTCGAGCGCTGCGGCGGTACCGCCGTGGTGATCGAGGACAAATGGGGCGCCCCGGTCTCCCCCGAGAAGGTCGAGGACGCGCTGAAGGGCAACCCGGACGCGAAAATCCTGGCCTTCGTGCACGCCGAGACCTCCACCGGGGCGCGCTCGGATGTCGAGACGCTGTGCCGCCTGGCCCGCGAGCATGACTGCCTGAGCATCGTCGACTCGGTCACCGGCCTCGCCGGCAGCCCGCTGTACGTGGACGATTGGGGCGTGGACGCGATCTACTCCGGCTCGCAGAAGTGCCTGTCCTGCACCCCGGGCCTGTCGCCGGTCAGCTTCAGCGAACGCGCGGTGGAACGCATCCAGGCACGCAGCCACAAGGTGCAGAGCTGGTTCCTCGACCTCAACCTGGTCATGGGCTACTGGGGCGGCGGCGGCAAGCGTGCCTACCACCACACCGCGCCGATCAACGCCCTGTACGCCCTGCACGAATCGCTGGTGATCCTGGCCGAAGAGGGCCTGGAGAACAGTTGGTCGCGCCACAACCGTCACCACGATGCCCTGCGCGCCGGCCTCGAGGCCATGGGCCTGAGCTTCCTGGTGGACGCCGAGCATCGTCTGCCGCAGCTGAACACCATTCACGTGCCGGAAGGCGTCGACGAGGCCGCGGTGCGCGGCGAACTACTGAACCGCTACGGCCTGGAGATCGGTGCGGGCCTCGGCCCGTACGCGGGCAAGGTCTGGCGCATCGGCCTGATGGGCCATGGCGCCAACGAGAAGAACGTGCTGCTGTGCCTGTCTGCGCTGGAGGCCGTGCTGGCCGACATGGGCGCGGTCACCCCTGGCCGTGCGCTGTCCGCCGCCCGCGCCACCTACGCGCAGCAAGGCTGAACCATTACCGGCCGCCGCCATCGCCCGCAGGCGATGGCGGCGCTTCGAGACCCAACGGGAGACCTACCCCATGACGCTAAGTCAACTGCTGCAGTATCTGGACGAACACATGGACGGCGTGTTCCTGGACGGCGACCCCGCCGCGTCACTGGAAAAGGCGCGCAGCGGAGACCACCGCAACCCCATTGCGGCCGAGGTCCTGGTCGCCCTGATGAACGGCGCCGGTTCCGACAGCCCGGACGCCACCATGGAACGGGCCGAGGCGGTCAAGTCCATCGGCCCAACCCGCCTGAAGTACATGGGCGACGACGCCCCGGTCGAGGGCTTCCGCCTGGTGGAAAAGACCATCGTCACCATCGACGCCGCCTACAACGAGGAAGCACTCGCCCTGCGCGGCTGACGCCGCGCCCTGCCCCCGGACACAGCCGGCGGGGCATTCCGTGGGCCATCACCCCGGAAAGGCCTGAATGCCCCGCCATCCCGGCCGGAGTGAAACCCTCCTCGTCATCCCGGCCGGAGCGAAGCTGTCACCGC
The DNA here is from genome assembly GCF_000381705.1 of Thioalkalivibrio sp. AKL7. Taxonomy (NCBI): domain Bacteria; kingdom Pseudomonadati; phylum Pseudomonadota; class Gammaproteobacteria; order Chromatiales; family Ectothiorhodospiraceae; genus Thioalkalivibrio; species Thioalkalivibrio sp. AKL7. Next base: position 20,741 of record NZ_KB906958.1, read on the forward strand.
CCCCCGGCCGGAGCAAACCTCTCCCCGTCATCCCGGCCGCAGCGAAGCGGAGAGCCGGGATCTCCGGGAACGCCCCCGGCCGTTCAACCAGATCCCGGATAACCGCTGCGCGGTTTCCGGGATGACAAAGTGGGTGACGCAGGTTCGGCTGTCAGAGCAGGCTGACCAGTCCAAGAACGGTCGCAGCCACCGTTGCGCCGATCAAGGCGCCCATGGCGACATCGCTCGGGTAGTGCAGGGCCAGCACCAGCCGCGAGGCGGCCACCAGCACCGCGAACGGCACGACCAGCCACGCCCACACCGGGAACCAGGCCACCAGGATTACCGCAAACCCCACCGCGTGCATGGTATGGCCGGAGGGGAAACTGAACTCGTCCAGCGGATCCACGGTGCGCGCGAACGGACGACCACGATGGCAGGGACGACGCCGGCTGGTGCGCCGCTTCAGCCACTTGTAGAGCGGCAGCGAGGCCAGCCCCACTACCGCCATCTGCAGACTGACCCAGGCCGCCTGCGGCCCGTGGATCAGTGGCAGGGCAAGCATCAGCGCATACCAGATGGCCCCATCGCCCAGGCGGCTGATCCAGCCGAAGAACCCGCTGACGGCGCGACGGCGATTGTAGTGATTGAACCGCTGGCAGACCGCCAGCTCGAACTCATCCATCCAGTGCAGGACTCGCATCGCGCGCCTCTCCTAGAGGTTCCAGACAAACCGTTTCGAACTCGGCGACCACCTCGACCCAATCAAGGCCCCGGGCGCACGCCCGGGCGTAGCGCCCCATCTCTCTCCATCCCTCCCGGGCCTGCGCGAGTTCCGCAGCGACCGTGAGGAAAGCGGCCGCATCCATGGTGACGTCTCCGGTAAAGCGCACCCGGGCGCCGCTCACGCCGCTGATCACGTGCTCATGCGCCGCCGCGGTATCGAAGGCCAGCACCGGGAGTCCGCTGGCCATGGCCTCGATCACCACGTTGCCGAAGGTCTCGGAGGTGGATGGGAACAGGAACAGGTCGGCGCTGGCGTAGTGCTGGGCCAGGGCCTGCCCCACCTGCTGCCCGGTAAAGATCAGGTCCGGGTGTGCCCGCTCAAGCGCGACACGGGAGGGTCCGTCGCCTACCAGTACCAGGCGGGCCTCGGGCACGCGCTCCTGCAACGCACGAAAGGCCTCCACCACCAGACCCAGATTCTTCTCTGGCGCCAGTCGGCCGACGGACAGAACCACCGGCCCGGGCCCCCATTGCCGACGCAGGCGCGAGGATCGCCGTGCCGGCGTGAAGTGCCGGGTATCCACGCCGCGCGCCATCACCCGCACGCGCTCGAAGCCATGGCCTGCAAGGCTTGTGGCCAGTGCCTGCGTGGGGGCCAGGGTTACGTCGCAGCGATTGTGGAAACGGCGCAGGACGGCCCGCACCAGAGGCGTCAGCCAGCCCACGCCGTAGTAGCGGGCATAGCCATCGAAATGGATGTGAAACCCCGAGGCGACGGGGATCCCGAGGCGCCGTGCCGCGCGCAGGGCCGAGTGGCCAAGCGGCCCTTCGGTCGCGACATACACGGCGTCAGGCCGGTGTTCGGTCCACAGCGCCGTCAAGCGCCGGCGAGCCGGCAATCCCATGCGCAAACCGCTGTAGCCCGGAAGCGGCAACCCCGGCAATGGCCGCTCCTCCATTAAACCGTCCGTCTCCAGCGGGTCCACGACGACGGCCTTCGATTCGCCCGGCTGGCACGGACGCAGCACCTGCACGCGATGGCCGCGGCTGCGCATCCCCTCAACCAGGCGCGCGAGGGTATGGGCCACACCATTGACCTCCGGTGGCCAGGTCTCGGTCACCAGGGCCAGGTTCAGACATGGGCGGGAGGGGCGGCGGGATTCCGTGTGTAGCGGCGACGACATGGTGAACCCCCTCCCCGCCCGCCGCTACGAGGCGCGGGCGCTTGCGCGCCCCGAAGGCGGATCGACCGGCAGGCCGAGCACATCGACAATGGCGCTGCGGGCACCGTCGGCCAGACTGCGCCGATCCTGGTTGGCGGATTCCAGCGGTGCCAGAAGATGCAGGTCCACGTGCGTCTCGCGTCGACACAACAGCTTCCAGACGTTCGAGATCAGGCGATCGTCTTCCGCGTAGGACACCGGCACCGGGCCATTCGGCATGCCTTCGTAGGCCAGCGCCACCGGCTGCACCGGATGCTGGGTGTCGGCCACGGCCGCAAACAGTCGCGGATGAAACCGGCGTACGAACTCGCCGCGGCTGGTCGTGCCTTCCGGGAACACCACGAACTGCAGGCCCTCGTCGAGCCCGGTCCGCATCGCCTCGAAGTGGGCCGACGCCTGATTGGCCCCGCGTTCGATGAAGCGGGTGTCATGCTGACGACCGAGCCAGCCGATGATCGGCCAACGTGCGATCTCCGCCTTGGAGAGGAAACAGGTGTCCATCGCGGCGCCGATCAGCGGGATATCCAGCCAGGAGACATGGTTGGCCACCACCAGTGATGTACGCCGGGGTTCCTCGCCATGGATCCGGAGCCGCACCCCCACGATGCACAGCGCGCGGTCGTACCAGGCGCGGCGGATGCGGCTGCGTTCCGCGAAGTCGCCCCCCCGGCGGACCATTCGCCAGGTCAGCCAGACCCCCGCCAGCATGTGCAGCACGATGCGCATCAGCCTACCCAGTGCCCGCAGTGTTCCGGTCATGCTCCGTTCCTCGGCTTGCGGGCGTCATAGCGCCCATGAAGTGCCGATGGTAACGGTCCGGCATGGCGCGCACATCCAGCAGGACAAGCACGTCGGCCACATTGAAATCGGGATCGAAACAGGCCTCGCCACAGACCCGGGCACCCAGACGCAGGTAGGCCTTCAGCAGCGGCGGCATGCCGGTACGGCTGGGCGTGCCATGCCAGATGGTCAGGGCATTGGGCAGCGGCCGGCGCGGCGTCACCCGCAGACGTGATGGCGCCCGATGGAACAGGCGTAGCCAGGCCAGTTGGGCCGGCGTCTGCTCGCTCAATGGCAGGCTCGCACAGCCCATCAGGTAGTCGTAACGATGGGCGTTCATGAACCGCGCCAGGCCGGTCCACAGCGCGTTGATCGCGGCGCCCTGACGATGATCCGCGCGCACGCAGGTGCGGCCGATCTCCAGGGTCTTCCCCGGGAGATTCATCAACGGGCCCAGTTCGAATTCGGACAGCGAGTAGAAGCCACCGGCCGTGCTGGCGCTCTCCTCGGTGAGGATGCGTGTGCAGGCAACCACCGTACCGGAGCACCGTTCGCGCACCAGCAGGTGATGACAGAAGGGGTCCAGGGGATCCCGGTCCAGACCGGATCCAGTATCCGGAAGCGCAGCCCCCATCTCGCCAGCGAAGACCTCGTGGCGCAGGCGCTGGGCCGCCTCGAGGTCCGACGGGCTGGACGCGAGGTGGACGCGGTAGGCGGTTTCGTTCGCCGCGATCGGTGTAGCTGGGGACAGCTGCGGTTCGCTCATGGTGGCGACCTCCGGTTGAACTGTCCCGGAGACTACGCCGCGTGGTTGACCACCCCGTGTAGGAACGATGACGGTCGGATGAACCCGCCGCCGGAACCGTGCCCGAATACGGCACCGTTCGGGGCGGAGGCCCCTGCCCCCGCCCCGCCAGCCTCTGCTACGGCAGCGGGCCCGTGTAGGCGCCGGATTCCACCGGCAGGTCCTCGCCTTCCCAGCTCTTGATACCGCCGGCGATGTTCACCACGTTGGTAAAGCCCATGTCCTGCAGTCGCTGCACGGACATCGCGGCACGGCCGCCGGTTGCGCACATAACGGCCACCGGCTTCTCGCGCGCGTTCACCAGCGCATCGATGCGGTGCGGGGTGTTGGGATCGGCGGCACCCTCCAGCAGGCCGCGCGGGACGAGGATGGAGTTCGGCGCGTGCATCTTTTCGAACTCGTAGGGCTCGCGAACATCCACCACCAGCCAGTCCTCGCCGTTCTCCATCTTCTCGGCGAGATCCGCCGGGGCGATCTCCTTCACGTTCTTCCGCGCCTCGGCGACGAAATCCATCAGCTTCTTCTCGCTCATTCGAACATTCCCTTTTGCAATGATCTGGATGTTTTGTGGGAGCCTGCTTGCAGGCGAAGCCCCTGCCAGCGTCGGACACGATCAGGAGCATTCGCCTGCAAGCAGGCTCCTACATGCGGGGCTGACCCATTCTACCGTGGGTGCGAGTCCGGGCGATTCAACCCTCGTCGAGCGCACCTTCCAGCGCAACGGGATCGGTCACCGGGGCCGCGCACTGCAACCCGCGACAGACATAGGCCCGCACGCCCGTCTCCGGGGCGGCTTTCTCCGCGAGCGCGGCGGGCAGCTCGCCGGCATGCGCGGGAATCGCGAAGGCCCACACCGGAGCATCCTGCGCCCGCAGTCGCTGCTGCCACGCGGGAAGTTCGTCGGCTGCCCCCCGCAGCACGACCAGGGCCGGCGCCTGGTAATGGATGTCCAGCGCGGTCAGCAGGCTCATGTGGCCCAGTGGCGCCTGCTCGACCATCGGACCGGCGTTCGCCAGCGTGCGCTCGGCCGCCTCCAGGTAGCGGGGTTCGGACAGCAGGAACCCGAGTGTCTGCAATACCTGAGCGGCGGTCCCGTTGCCGGCAGCCATGGCATCGTCGGCATAGACCTTCGGGCGCTGGATCAGTGCCTCGTGATCCCGGGCGGTGAAGAAGAAACCACCCTGTTCGCGGTCCTCGAATTCCTCCAGCAGGGTGTCGGCCAGCGTGGTGGCCCAGGCCAGCAGGTCGCTGTCCCACTCGGCCTCCAGCAGCGCCAGCGTGGCCTCCAGCAACAGGGCGTGATCGTCCAGGTAGGCGCGCGGCATCGCGCCGGTCGCCCCCTCGCGCACGCTGGCGTACAACCGGCCGTCGCGCCACAGACGCTCGCGCACGGCGGTCATCGCCTCGCGTGCCAGGCGCAACCATTCCGGGCGCTCCAGGGCGCGCGCGGCACGCGCCAGGCCCGAGATCATCAGGGCATTCCAGGCGCCCAGGATCTTCTCGTCGCGATGCGGTCGTACCCGGTCCTCGCGTGCCGCGAGCAGGCGTTCGCGGGCCCGGTCCAGGCGCGTGTTCGCCTCCGCCTCGTCGATCCCCAGCGCCTCGGCGACGATCGCCGGCGGCGCCACCTCGTGCAGATGCCAGCGCCCCTCGAAATTGGCCGGGCCGTTGAGTCCCCAGACCCGGCTGGCGACGGCCCACTCGTCCTCCGTCAGGAGCGCCTGGACCGTCTCCGGGTCCCAGACATAGAAGCGTCCTTCCTCGCCCTCGGAGTCCGCGTCCAGGCTCGAATAAAAGGCCCCGGAGGGATCCCGCATCTCGCGCTCCAGCCAGGCGACCGTCGGCTCCACCACCCGCCGCGCGCGTTCGTCGCCGTGCGCGGCGCGCTCGGCGTACAGCCCCAGCAGCGGCCCGTTGTCGTAGAGCATCTTCTCGAAGTGCGGGATCATCCAGCGGGCATCCACCGAGTAGCGGCAAAAGCCCCCGCCCACCTGATCGAAGATCCCGCCGGCGGCCATCGCATCCAGCGTGCGGGCCAGCATGCGCTCCGCCTCGGCGTCGCCATGGCGCGCGGCATGCCAGGCCAGCCACTCGAGCGAGGCTGGGTGCGGGAACTTGGGGGCGTCCCCGAAACCGCCGAACTGCTCGTCGAAGGTCTTCGCCAGTTCGGCGCGCCCCTTGTCGATGACACTGAGGGCCGGGATCGCGCCACCGGCCGGGCTGTAGATCCGCCCCAGTGCCTGCTGCAACGAGTCGTTCTGGCGCTGGATCTCCTCGGGGTGCTCGGCGAGGAAATCGGACACCCGGGTCATCAGGTCCACGAACGATGGCAGGCCGTGGCGCGGGGTGTTCGGGAAGTAGGTCCCGGCAAAGAACGGCACCTGGTCCGGGGTCAGGAAGACGGTCAGCGGCCAGCCTCCGGGGCGCTGCGACAGCAGCATGTGCGCGTTCTGGTAGATGCGGTCGAGGTCCGGGCGCTCCTCGCGGTCCACCTTGATGTTGACGAAGCGTTCGTTCATCACCGCGGCGGTGTCCGGGTCCTCGAAGGACTCGTGCGCCATCACGTGACACCAGTGGCAGGCAGAGTAGCCAATCGAGAGCAGGATCGGCTTGTCCTCGCGGCGGGCGCGCTCCAGCGCCTCCTCGCCCCAGGGGTACCAGTCCACGGGATTGTCGGCGTGCTGCAGCAGATACGGGCTGCTGGCCCCGGCCAGTCGATTCATCGCGCGGCCTCCTTGCAGGTGGATCGGGCTAGCGACATACAGGTGCATGCCGGGGCCCGGGCGAGTAGCATGTGCAGCCGGTTTTTCATCCGCAAGCGCCCATGCCCACACACCCGTTTATCGACCCCGTCGCCCTGTCCATCGGCCCACTGACCCTGTATTGGTACGGCCTGACATACTTGGTCGGATTTGTCGCCTTCTGGGCGCTGGGCGTATGGCGCACACGCAGTCGCAACTGGGACCCCCTGCACCCCTGGCAGGTCGGTGACCTGCTGTTCTGGGGCGTACTCGGGGTCGTCGTCGGCGGGCGGCTCGGCTATGCACTGTTCTACAACCTCGACACGACGCTGGCCGACCCGCTGAGCCTGTTCCGCATCTGGGAGGGCGGCATGGCCTTCCACGGCGGGCTGGCCGGCGTGCTGGTCACCTGCTGGCTATACGCCCGCAAGATCGGCCAGCCGTTCTTCCGTCTGACCGACTTCATCGCCCCCCTGATCCCGATCGGCCTGGGCGCCGGGCGCATCGGCAACTGGATCAACGGCGAGCTGTGGGGCAAACCCACCGACCTGCCCTGGGCCATGGTCTTCCCGGCCGCGGACTACATCCCCCGTCATCCGTCGCAGCTGTACCAGGCCTTTCTCGAAGGGCTGGTGCTGTTCGTGGTGTTGTGGGTCGTCTCGCGCCAGCCGCGGCGTACCGGACTGATCTCCGGGCTGTTCCTGACGCTTTACGGCAGCTTCCGCTTCGCGGTCGAGTTCGTCCGCGTGCCCGACGCCCATCTCGGCTACCTCGCCTTCGACTGGCTCACGATGGGACAGGTCCTGACCCTGCCGGTGATCCTGTTCGGCGTTGCCCTGATCGTCTGGTCGCGGCGCAACCCCCTGCCCGCACCCCGCCCGGCCCCGGAGACCGCCTGAGATGCAGCAATACCTGGACCTGGTGCGGCACATCCGCGACCACGGCACGGACCGCCCGGACCGCACCGGTACCGGCACGCGTTCGGTATTCGGCTACCAGATGCGCTTCGACCTGGCGGACGGCTTCCCGCTGGTCACCACCAAGCGCACCCATCTGCGCTCGGTAATCCACGAACTGCTGTGGTTCATCGCCGGCGATACCAATGTCGGCTACCTGCGCGAGCACAAGGTCCGCATCTGGGACGAGTGGGCCACCGCGGCCGGCGACCTGGGTCCCGTCTACGGCGCGCAGTGGCGCAACTGGGCCGGCCACGACCAGCTGGCCGAACTGATCGACAACCTGAGGAACCGCCCCCACTCCCGGCGCCACATCATCAGTGCCTGGAACGTGGCCGACCTGCCGGACGAATCCATCTCGCCACAGGCCAACGCGGAGGCCGGGCGCATGGCCCTGGCGCCCTGCCACACCCTGTTCCAGTTCTACGTGGCCGACGATCGGCTGTCCTGCCAGCTCTACCAGCGCAGCGCGGATGTCTTTCTCGGCGTGCCGTTCAACATCGCCAGCTACGCCCTGCTAACCCACATGCTCGCGCAGGTGGTGGGCCTGAAGCCCGGCGAGTTCGTCCATACCTTCGGCGACGCCCACCTCTACCGCAACCACCAGGAGCAGGTCGAAGAACTGCTCGGGCGCGAACCGCTGCCGCTGCCAACCTTGCACCTGAACCCGGACGTCACCGACCTGTTCGCCTTCACCTTCGACGACATCGAGGTGCGCGACTACCAGTCCCACCCCCCGATCAAGGCCCCCATCGCGATCTGAGCGTTACCGGAGTCCGCATGCCCCAGCCCGAGATTCATCTGATGGTCGCGCTCGATCCGGATCACGTGATCGGGCGCGACAACGACCTGCCCTGGCACCTGCCGAAGGACCTGCAGCACTTCAAGCGAATGACTGCCGGTCACCCGATGATCATGGGTCGGCGCACCTTCGAATCCATCGGGCGGCCGCTGCCGAATCGCCGCAACCTGGTGCTGACGCGCCAGGCGGACTGGCAAGCGGACGGTATCGAGGTCTATCGCGATCTGGATGCGGCGCTGGCCACCATCGAGGCCGGCCCCGTCTTCGTGATCGGCGGCGCCGGCCTGTTCGCGGAGACCCTGCCGCGCGCCGACGTGCTGCACCTGACCCGGGTGCACGAGTGCCATGCCGGCGACACCTTCTTCCCCGCCCTCGACCCCGCGGACTGGGACGTCGTCTGGTCCGAGCACCACGAAGCCGACGACCGCCACGCCTGCCCCTTCACCTTCGAACGCCTCGAACGCCGCCGCTGAACGCGACCCGACGCCGTCCAGGGACCGTACGGGCCCGGGTGTGTACAGCACCCGGCGGCCGAAGGCGGCCCTGGAACGCAGTGGTACACGCCCCGGGGCTCCACGCCCCTCCTGCTTCGTCATCCCGGAAACCGCGTAGCGGTTATCCGGGATCTCGGCGGCCGGGGTTGCCCCGACGGGGGAGATCCCGGCTTTTCGCTTCGCTGCGGCCGGGATGTCAGTACAGGGGCAGGGGCCGGGAACGGTGACATTCCAGAAAGGCCCGGATTAAAGCGACCTGCGGCGGGCTATTTGCGCCCCTGGACGATCCCCCTGACTGGCTGACCCTCGTGGCAAATCAGGAACAATCTTTCTCTGTGCCCCCTAGGGTGCACAACCGCCCGGATCCTTAGCCCGTTCTTCGTGCCTTCGTGCGCTTCGTGGTGAAGAACGGTGTTTTCAGCGCCCGCCAAAGTGGGGGATCAGGCGGCCGGGCAGCAGGTGGACCAGGATGAAGCCCAGCATCGCGGCGACCACGATGGTCGGGCCGGTCGGGGTGTCGTACTGGAAGGAGCCCCACAGCCCGGCCCCCACGGCCAGCATACCGATGATGCCGGCGAGGATCGCCATCTGCTCGGGGGTGGCCGCAAAGCGCCGGGCACTGGCCGCCGGGATGATCATCAGCGCCGTGATCAGCAGCACGCCGACCACCTGCATCGCCGCCGCGATCACCAGTGCGATCAGCAGCATCAGGCCCAGCCGCACCAGCAGCACCGGCACACCCTCCACCTGGGCGAGCTCCTCGTGCACCGTCAGCGCCAGCAGCGGGCGCCACAGCAGGATCAGCAGCAGCAACGCCACGCCCCCGCCGATCGCGATGGACATCAAGTCGTTGGTGCCCACCGCGAGGATGTCACCGAACAGGTAGGCCATCAGATCCACCCGCAACCCCTCGATAAAGGTAACGGCGACGATCCCCAGCGACAGCGAACTGTGCGCGAGAATCCCGAGCAGGGTGTCCGAGGCCAGTTCCTGCCGCCGCTGCAGCAGTACCAGCAGGATGGCGATGGCCACGCACACGATCGTGACCATCAGGTTCAGGTTCAGCCCCAGGAGTACCCCGAGGGCGACGCCCAGCAGCGCCGAATGGGACACGGTATCGCCGAAATAGGCCATGCGGCGCCAGACCACAAAGGCCCCCAGCGGCCCCGCGACGGCGGCCACCATCAGCCCCGCCAGGAGGGCACGAACCAGGAAATCGTCGAGCAGGCCATCCATCATCGGGAATCGCCCCCGGGACCGGGCCGGTGGGCATGGCCGCAGCCGGCGTGATGTTCGTGTACATCCCCGGCCACATCGTGCACGTGGTCGTGATCGTGCCGGTAGACCCCGATCCCCTGCATGTCCGTCTCCGGGAACAGGCGCTGGTACTCGGGATGCCGCGATACCTCCTCCGGCCGGCCGGTGCAGCACACATGCTGGTTCAGGCAGATCACCGCGTCGGCCCCGGCCATCACCAGGTGCAGGTCGTGCGACACCATCAGCACCCCGCAGCCGGTCTCGTGGCGGATGTCATCGATCAGCTTGAACACCTCGCCCTGGCCGACAATATCCACCCCCTGCGCCGGCTCGTCCAGCACCAGCAGGTTCGGGCGATTGAGCAGGGCGCGCGCCAGCAGCACCCGCTGCATCTCGCCGCCGGAAAGCGACTGCACCGGCTTGTGCAGCAGATGCGGCACGCCGACCCGCTCCAGGCCTTCGCGCAGGACGGCCTCCGGGGCCCGCTGACGCAGCGTCAGAAAACGCCGCACCGACAGCGGCAGCACCGGCTCGATCTGCAGGCGCTGCGGCATGTAGCCGATGCGCAGCCCGCGCCGGCGTTGTACCCGGCCCTGCCCCGGCTTCCACAGTCCCAGCAGGACCCGCAACAGCGAGGTCTTGCCCGCCCCGTTGGGGCCGATCACCACGGTCACCTCGGCCGGCCGCACCTGTACCGAGACATGATCCAGGATCACCCGCCCGCCGCGTTCCAGCGAGACGTCGCGGGCGGCCAGCAACGGCGAGGCGTCCGTCGCCGGTTGCGCGTGCGGGGAAGGGGTTTCGCGATTCATACTGGTATACTATAACGTTATTGAATCCGATGGAGAATCCGCCCATGCGCTCTGCTGCCCGCCGCCCGACCTTCCTCGCCCTGCTTCTGGCCCTGGCGTTTCTGGTAACGGTGGCCACGCCCGCGCAGGCCGACAGCCCGCGCATCGTCGCATCGATTCTACCGATTCACAGTCTGGTTGCCGCGCTGGCCGGCGACACCCACGAGGTGGAACTGCTGGTGCCGGCCAGCGCCTCGCCCCACGGCTATTCCATGCGTCCCTCCGAGGCACGGCGCCTGCAGCAGGCCGACCTGGTGGTCTGGGTCGGTCCGGAGCTCGAGGGCTTTCTGGAGCGCTCGCTGCACGGGATCGCCGACCGCGCGACAGTCATCAGCCTGATGCACGACCTCGATCTCGAACTTCTGGAGGGCCGCACCGGGGGCGTATGGGAAGGCCATCATGACCACGACGATCACAACGGACACGCGGACCACGCACACGACCATGACGCGCATGACCACGATACTCAGGGCTCGGATGATCATGGACACGCCGCGCATGACGACGGACACGGGCATGCACATGGCGATTACGACAGCCACCTATGGCTGTCGCCGGGCGTCGCACGGGCCATCGTCGAACAGCTGGCGGAGCGCCTCGCGGAACTCGATCCGGAACAGGCCGCAACGATCCGGGACAACCGGGACGGCCTGCTCCAGCGCATCGACGAGCTGGACGCCACGATCGCCGGGCAACTGGCCCCGGTACGCGACCAGCGCTTCATGGTGTTTCACGACGCCTACCAGTACTTCGAGCAGCACTATGGCCTGAACGCGGCCGGCTCCATCAGCGTCGATCCCTCGCGCATGCCCGGGGCCCGCCGGCTGTCCGAACTACGCGGCCGTCTGGCACAGGGCGATGTCGCCTGCCTGTTCACCGAACCGCAGTTTCGCCCGGCGCTGGCGGAAACCGTGGCCGAGGGTACCGGCACCCGACTCGGCATGCTCGACCCCATCGGCGCGGAGCTGGAGCCTGGCCCCGATGCCTGGTTCCTGCTGATGCAGGGCATGGCGGACGGCTTCACCGACTGCATGGCACATAACGGCTCCTGACGGACACGCGGCCCCACCTCCGGACGCCGCGCCTCGCCGCCCCTCCTTCCTGTGCCGTCACGCCGGAAACCGCGTAGCGGTTATCCGGGATCTCCCAGCCCCCAAGGCCGGATATCCCGGCTCTGCGCTTCGCTTCGGCCGGGGTGACCGAAGGGACAAGGCCCGGATGCCCCACCGCGGTCAGAGCAGGATCAGCCCCCACACCAGCGCCGCCAGGAGGAAGCTGACCAGCACCGCGGCCGAGGCCATGTCCTTGGCGCGCGCCGACAGCGGATGGCGTTCGTCGCCAAACCGGTCGATTGCCGCCTCGACCGCCGAGTTCAGCAGTTCCACCACCAGGATCAACAAGGCACTGCCGGCCAGCAGTGCCCGCTCCACCCCGCTCTCGCCCAACCAGATCGCCAGCGGCAGCAATACCGCGAGCAACGCCAGCTCCTGACGAAACGCCGACTCGTGCTGATAGGCCTCGCGCAGCCCGCGCCAGGAATACCCGAAGGCATGCAGCACCCGGCTCAGGCCACGCCGGCCACTATGCGCCACCCGGATTCCCCTCGGTGCGCCCGGTCATGCGGCGGGCGGCGGCGCGAGGGCCACCCGGTTGCGGCCCTCGCGCTTGGCGCGGTAGAGCGCCTCGTCGACGCGCCGCAGCAGCTCGCCGCGCGGTTCGCCGGAATGGAATGCCGCCACGCCGAGGCTCACGGTCACCTCGTCCACCCGGGGAAAGGCATGCCCGGCCACGCGCGCCCGGACCAACTCCGCCACCCGGGCGCCTTCCTCCGCCGCGGCGCCCGGCAGCAGGACCATGAACTCCTCGCCGCCCCAGCGTCCGAGTACATCCACGCTGCGCAGGCGCTCGCCCGCGACCCGGGTCACCTCCTGCAACACCACATCCCCGGTGGCATGGCCATAGGTATCGTTGACCTTCTTGAAGTGATCGAGATCGAACATCACCAGCGCGAACCCCTGTCCATACCGCTCGGCACGCCGGACTTCGCGGTCCAGCAGGCTTTCGAAATACCGCCGGTTGGCAACCCCGGTCAGGCGATCATAGAAGGCCTGACGTTCGAGTTCCGCCTGGTTGCGTTCCAGCTCCTGCTGGATGGTCTTCAGCTCGGTGATGTCGACCGCCGTCCCGGCCAGCCGGGTCACCCGACCCTCGGTGTCCGCAATCGGGTAGCGGCAGACGCGGACCCAGCGCTGCTCGCCGTCCGGGCGCCGTATGCGGAAGGTCTCGTCGGCCGTTCCGTCGCCGAAAGCCCCGGAGAGAAACACCGCCTCCACCCGGTCGCGGTCCTCCGGGTGCACGGCCTCCAGCATCGCGACCGAGTCGCGGTACAGGTGCTCGCGGCTGTATCCCCAGACCCGCTCGTAGGCCGGATTGACGTAGAGGATCGATTCAGCGTCCTGCAGCCAGAAGACCTCGTTCACGGACCCGGCCAGCTGGCGGAAACGCGCCTCGCTCTCGCGCAGGGCCTCTTCCACGGCCTTGCGTTGCGAGAGATCACGCAGGATGGTCGAGATTTGCCGCACCTGCCCCTGGCCATCGTGGCGAACCATGATGACCTGGGACACCGGCACTTCGTGGCCTTCGCCATCCAGCACGGCGGTCTCGCCCTGCCAGATACCCTCGCGCATCGCCACCGGGACCGCCTCCTGCAGGATATGGTCCGCGGCCCAGGGCGGATGGAACCGCCGGACCGTGGTCTCCAGGGAACCCACCTCCGTCGGCAGGCTTCGGGTATTCCAGCCGGTTTCGGGGTCCCACGGCTCTCCGGAGGCCGGTGGCAGACCGAACAATGCACGCCCGCCCGCATTCAGGAACAGCATGTTCCCGTCCGGCCCGTGCATGCCGACCACATCGGGGGTGAACTCCAGGATGCCGACCAGCCGGCGCAGGTTCTCCTCCAGCGCGCGGCGGTCGGTCACGTCCTGCACCGTTCCGATCAGGCGGCAGGGCTTGCCGCCGGCATCGCGCTCGACCGCGCCGCGCGTGTGGACCACGCGCTCACAGCCATCGGGCCGCAGGACCCGGAAATGAATGTCGTAATCCCCGGTCTCCAGCGCCGACTCCACCGTGGCGGCCACGCGGTCCCGGTCGTCCGGGTGCACCGCCTGCAGGAAGCCCGCGTAGTTCGCCTCCCGATCCTCCCGCCGCAGGCCGAAGATACGATAGACCTCGTCCGACCAGCGCGTGCGATCCTCCTGGATCGTCCAGACCCAGCTCCCCACGTGCGCGATGCGCTGCGCCGCGGCCAGTTCCTCGCCACGCTCGCGCAGGGCCTCCTCCATCGCCACCTGCTCGGTAATGTCGATCATCACCCCGTGCCAGACGATACTGCCGTCCCGGCGCGGTGCTTCCGGCGTCGCACGGCCCTCGACCCAGAGCGTCCCGCGTATCGGGTGACGGACGCGGTAACGCACCTGCCAGTGCCCCAGCGTGCGCGCCGACTCCTCGATGCTGGCCTGAATCCGCGGAAGATCCTCGGGGTTGACCCGGGCGAAGGCGGCATCGGCGTCCTCCTGGACCATGTCCGGAGACAGCCCATACACCCGCTGGACGCCTTCGCTGACGAACGGGAAGGCGTGGCGTCCGTCCGGATACAGGCAGTATTGGTAGATCGCCCCGGGCAGGTGGCTGGTTGCCTTGAGCAGTCGGGCCTCGCGTTTGCGCCGGGCGGTCTGGTCCTGGAACGAGACCACGGCGCCGTCGACCCGCCCGGACACGTCGAACGTGGGTGCGGTAAAGACGCTCACCGGAAACAGGGTCCCGTCGGCCCGCGCGAAGTGATCGTCCCAGGCCTCCAGCGGTTTGCCGGTCTCGAGGACGCGGTAGATCGGACAGGCCTCGGGCGGATAGGGCGTCCCGTCCACCAGGGTGTGATGGTTGGTCGAATGCGCGTCCCGCCCGAGGGCATCGCCTTCGCTCTCGAAACCGAGCAGGCGGCAGGCCGCCGGGTTCAGGAAGGTATAGCGGCCATAGCGATCCAGGCCGAAAACCCCTTCGGCCAGGCTGCCCAGCAGACGCGTCTGGAAGGCCTCGGCCGCCCGCAGCTCGGTGACATCCTCGATCACCCCATCGAACACGAACCGGCCATCCGCATCCTCGGTCCGATAGGCGGTGATCCGGGCACGGAAGGGCCGTCCCCGCAGGGTCCTCAGATCCACTTCGCGACCGATCACCCGCCCATAGGTCTCGAGATCGCGACTGAACGCGTCGCGCTCGAGCGGATCGCGGTAGAGCTCGCGGACCGGCGTCGAGCGCAGTTCGATCTCGTTGGCGGCCTCGAACAGCTCCACCATGGCCGGATTGAGACGGACAAAGCGGCCCTCCGGCCCCGGGGTGTTGCGGTAGACCCCCACCGGGAGGCGACCGAAGGCCACGCCGTAGAACTCCAGCTCGTGTTCGTAGCGCCGGGTCTCCGACACGTCGTGAATGATCGAGTAGAGGTATCGGTGCCCGTCCAGCACCACTGGGCCGGAGTACACCTCGACATCACGAATCTCGCCCCCGCAAATGCGGTGGCGGAAGCGGAAGAAGCGGCGTTCCTCGCGGGCCGCCCGCTCCATCTCCGCATGCACCTCGTCCGCCGAAAGGGTATTGATGTCCTGGATGTGCATGCGCTTCAGCTTCTCGGCCGAATAGCCGTAGAACGCCACCGCGGCCGGGTTGACATCGACGATCCCGCCATCCTCCGGGTTGATCAGCAGCTTCGGGGCGGCATTGGCGGTAAAGGTCTGTTCGTAGACCTGGGCGGCCGAATCGCCCGGCGCCCGGCGCTGGACGGTGGCAAGCCGCCCGTCCGGGTCGGGCGCCAGCACCAGCGTGCAGGCAACCGCCGTCGCGTCCTCCACGTACGGCGCCCTGAATGAAAGCTCCAGAGTCACTTCGGCCGAACCGGAGCGCGCGAGGGCGTCCATCAACGCCTTGTGCTGCCCCTGCGGCACACAATCGGCCAGCCGCACACCATGGAGGTCGTCCGCCGCGCAGCCCAGCCATCCTGCCAGGCGCGTATTGGCCGCATGGATGCGACCGCTGGCCTCCAGAAACACCAACCCCACGGCGGCCCGGTGGAACAAGCCCGCGCCTGCATGCTCCGCAGAATCCATCAAGTCTCCCTCAGCCGGTTGGCCGTGGCCGTCAATCCTGCCATACGACCCGATTGCGCCCCGAGCGCTTGGCCCGGTACATCGCATCGTCCGCGCGCTTGATCCAGTCCTTGATCGCCTCGCCACGACGACACTCGGCCACCCCCAGACTGATGGTCACCCGCCCGACCCGGGGCAGATCCAGCGCGGCCACCTGCCGGCGCAGATCCTCGGCCAGGCGGCAGGCATCTTCGGCCCGGGTACTGGGCAGCATGACCATGAATTCCTCGCCGCCCCAACGGCCCAGCACATCGGACTGGCGCAGGCGTTCGCCGGCCGTCGCCACCACCCGGCGCAGGACCTCGTCGCCTATGTCGTGGCCATGGGTGTCGTTGATCCGCTTGAAGTGGTCCAGGTCCAGCATCACCAGCGAACAGGGGTCCACATAGCGCTCCGCCCGCCGGGCCTCCTGCTCCAGCAATGCCTCGAAATGGCCCCGATTGGCGGCATCGGTCAGTGTGTCGTAGAAGGCCTGATATTCCAGCGCAGCCTCCAGCTCCTTCTGCCGCGAGATGTCGTGGAACATGGCGATGTAGTACTCGATCACACCGCTGGCATCCCGGATCGCGGTCACGATCTCGTGCAGGGGGAAGATCCGGCCATCCTTGCGCCGGTTCCACACCTCGCCGGACCAGTGGCCGTTTGCACGCACGGACTGGAACATCTCCTCATAAAAGCCGCGGTCCTGACGGCCCGAATTCATGATGCGCGGATTCTGGCCCACCGCGTCTTCCTCGGTGAATCCCGTGAGTTCGGTAAAGGCCGCATTGACGCGCTGGATCGTACCCTCGACATCGGTGATGAAGATGGCCTGACTGCTGTCGAAGGTCGCCGCCAGCAGACGCTGCTCCTGCTCCAGATGATGGCGTTCGGTGATGTCCTGGACCGTGCCGATCATCCGCTGGACGCGTCCGTCGGCATCGAACTCTACATAACCGCGTTCGTGCACCACGCGCTCTTCGCCGTCCGGGCGCAGAACCCGGTGCACGATATCAAGCGCCCCGTCCCCACCCAGCGAGGCATCCACCTCGGCCTGGACCCGTTCGCGATCGTCCGGATGCACCGCATGCATAAAGGCCTCGTGCGTCCCGCCCCATTCACCGCGGGACATCCCGAAAATCCGGAAGACCTCGTCCGACCAGCGAACCTCGTTGCGGACAAAATCCGACACCCAGTTGCCGATATGCGCGATGCGCTGGGCCTCGGCCAGCTCGCGCTCGCGCAGATGCAGGACCTCTTCGGCTTGCACCCGTTCGGTGATATCCAGGATCACCCCGAACCAGAGCACACTGCCATCCTCCAGTGCCTCGGGACTGGCGTGCCCTTCCACCCAGATCTCGCCGCGCTCGGGGTGGCGCACGCGATAGCGCTGACGCCACGATTCCAGGCAGCGCATGGAGGCCTCGATACTGGCGGCGACACGGTCGACATCATCCGGATGGATCACGTCGAAGACGCGGCGGGCATCGAGCATTACGGCTTCGGGCGTCACGCCGTACACATCGACCATGCCCTCACTGGCATACGGGAACGACGCCCGGCCATCCGGGTGCTGGCGGTACTGGTAGATCACCCCGGGCATGTTGTGCGCAATCTTTTCCAGATGGCGCTCGGTCTCCACCCGCGCCCCCACGTCCTGGAAGGCACCCACCAGTTCGACGACCGCGCCCTGACCGTCGCGGATCGCAGTCACCTGATCCTCCAGCCATTGCCAGTGCCCGCTGGGCATGCGCTGGCGATAGCTCAGACGACAGAATCCGCGCGCGCCCTCGGCCAGCCACCGCTTCACCTGGCCGACACAGCGACGAAAATCCTCGGGAGCCAGATGGGTCCGCAGCCAGTCCGGCTGGGTCGTGATCTGTTCCGGTGTCCAGCCAGTGACCGCCTGCACGTTGCGACTGAGCCAGGTCATGGTGCCGAAGTCCGACGGGTCCATGGTGTAGATCACCGCGGGACTGGCACGCAGCAGGGTCTCGGTACGCTGCTGGGCCTCCTTGCGCGCGGCGATGTCGGCAATCACGACAAGCAGGGCCTCGGGACAGTCCTCGGTGGCCGGGATTCGGCTCGTGGTCATTTCCACCCAGCGCGTCTGGCCGGTGGCATCCAGCAGACGCGCCTCGAAGCTGCTGGTGCTGCAATCCCCGGTCAGCAGGGCGTGACGCCGCGCCGCGCAACGCTCGCGGTCGTCCGGGCACACGTAGTCTTGCAGGATCGCGTCGGTCAGATCCGCCGGATCGCAGGCCAGCAAGGCGCCCAGGTGGGGATTGGCGCGCAGGATGCGCCCCTCGGTATCCATCTCGGCCAGCCCCACCGGCGCATGCTCGAACAGCGCCGCATAGCCGTGGATGGCACAAATCTCGCTCATCGGGTTCCTTGCCCGTCTGTGTCTCTCTTTTCGGAGACTTCGTGAAAGACACGCCCGGCGTGTCTTCTGCCCTCGGACCTGGCAGTGGATTGATAGACTGAATCCAGAAAACTACCAGATGACGAGTCTGGTTTCCGCTTGACCCCACAAAAAGGCGTTTACTGCCCTGCAAAACGGAAACGCCCCCGACAAGCGGGGGCGTTTCCGAACGAACCAGGAAGCCCGGGGCCGGCCCCCGGGAATCCCGTCAGCCGTGCGTACCGGTGCGCGGCGCGCTGGCGTCCCCGTCCTCGGCGGGCTGGAACACGACATCCAGCGCCTTGGCGGCGGCCACTTCGTTGAAGCGCCGGTTCGGTAGCGTGTGTGGCGCGCTCTTGATCGTTTCCATGTCGTTCTCCGACTCGGCCAGGATGCAGGCCATCGCCTCGACAAAGCCGTCCAGGGTCTCTTTCGACTCGGTCTCGGTCGGCTCCACCAGCAGGCACTCCGGCACCAGCAGCGGGAAGTAGGTGGTCGGCGCATGGTAGCCGTGGTCGAGCAGGCGCTTGGCCACATCGCCCGCAGTCAGTCCACGTTCCTTGGCCTGCTTCTTCATGGTCACGATGAACTCGTGGGTGGCACGGCGCTTGGGATAGGCCAGGTCGAACCCGGCTGCGGCCAGTTCGCGCGCCAGGTAGTTGGCATTCAGGGTCGAGAATTCGGAGACCCGCACCATGCCCTCGCGCCCCAGCATGCGCATGTAGATATAGGCCCGCAGGAGCACACCGGCGTTCCCGGCAAACGCGGACAGGCGCCCGATGCTCTGCGGACGATCGGACTCCTCGGCAAAGCGGTAGCCGCCCTGCTCGGCTTCGATCACGTGCGGGATCGGCATGAACGGCAGCAGCCGTTCGGCCACGCCCACGGCACCGGAACCCGGTCCACCGCCACCATGCGGCGTGGAGAAGGTCTTGTGCAGGTTCATGTGGATCACGTCGAAGCCCATGTCGCCCGGGCGCACCTTGCCGAGGATCGCGTTCAGGTTGGCGCCGTCGTAGTACAGCAAGCCGCCGGCCTCGTGCACGATGCCGGCAATCTGCTTGATGCGCCGTTCGAACACGCCCACGGTGGACGGATTGGTCAGCATGATCCCGGCGGTGTGCGGACCCACGGCGGCCTTCAGGGCCTCGATATCCACGTCACCGGTATCGTCGGTGGGGATCTCGCGCACCTCGTAGCCACACATGATCGCGGTCGCCGGGTTGGTACCGTGGGCGGCATCCGGCACGATGATCTCGCGGCGCTCGGTATCGCCGCGGGAATCGTGGTAGGCGCGGATCATGGCCACACCGGTGTACTCGCCCTGGGCACCCGCCATCGGCGCCAGCGACACGGCCTTCATGCCGGTCACTTCCTTCAGCATCTCCTGCAGCTCGAACATCGTCTGCAGGAAGCCCTGGCTGTGGCTGGCCGGAGCAAGCGGATGCCGGTTCAGGAACCCCGGAAGCATCGCCAGGCTGTTACAGGCGCGCGGGTTGTACTTCATCGTGCACGAGCCCAGTGGGTAGAACTCGGTGTCGATGGAGAAGTTCTTCTGCGACAACCGCGTGTAGTGCCGCACCACGTCCAGTTCCGAGGCCGCCGGCAGACCCGGGGCGGACTTGCGCTGCAGGTTCGCCGGGATGCGGGTCGCGGCGTGGTCGCGCGGCGCCTGGGCCACGGCCGAGCGGCCGGCGCGGGAACGTTCGAAGATCAGATTGGCTTCAGTGGTGCTCATAGCGGTTTCTCGCTTGCGTATTCGGGTGACGGCGACCGGGCACAGGCCCGGCCACCGGCGGCACGGAGGGAGTCCGGCCGATTACTGGGTCGGGCTCAGGTTGGCCCGATCATCCAGGGCCGCGAACGCGGCGTCGTAATCCGGCTCGTCGCCGATCTCGGAGACCAGCTGGGCGTGCATCACCAGGTTGTCGGTATCCAGCACGACCACACCGCGCGCGGTGATCCCGGCCAGCGGGCCGTCCTGGATCAGCACGCCGTAGTCCTTGGCGAAATCGCGATCACGCATCATCGACAGCACGGTCACGCGTTCCAGGTTCTCGGCAGCGCAGAAGCGGCTCATCGCGAACGGCAGGTCGGCGGAGACGATCAGGATCTCGAGATCCGGACGGCTGGCGACCATCTCGTTGAACTTCTTGGTGGAGTCGGCGCAGACCGGGGTATCCAGGCTGGGCACGATGGAGATCAGCTTGCGCTTGTCGCCGAAGTCGGCCAGCGAGACATCCTGCAGATCCTTGTTGGTCAGCTTGAAGTCCGGGGCCGGCGAGCCCACGTGCGGCAGATCGCCGTTGGTGTTGATCGGATTACCTTGCAGCTTGATTTCGGCCATGGTTGCCTCCCGGCTTGATGTGTATGGCGCTTGGTGTCGTTGACCGTGGGAAGCCGATAACCGCCTCAGGCGGCCTGCTCCCAAGTGGTCACGTACTGCTCCAGGTCGGATTCGGTCTTGGTCTCGGTGGCGCAGGCGAGCACGCAGCCATCCAGCTGCGGATAGTCCCGGCTCAGCTCGAGGCCCGCCAGCACGCCGGCATCGGCCATGGTCTGCACGCGGGTCGCGGCATCGCCGCCGAAGTCCAGCGCGACTTCGTGGAAGTACTCGCCGGTAAAGCGCGGCTTGATGCCCTTGGCGGCCAGTTTTTCCACCAGCGCATGGGTGTTGGCGTAGCAGGCCTCGGCCACGCGGGTCAGGCCCTCGTCACCCAGCAACGACATATGGATCGTCGACGCCGTCACCACCAGGCCCTGGTTGGTGCAGATGTTCGAGGTCGCCTTGGAGCGGCGGATATGCTGCTCGCGCGCCTGCAGGGTCAGCACGAAACCGGGCTTGCCGTCGGCGTCCTCGGCGCGGCCGACAATGCGCCCCGGCATCTGCCGGATATGCTTTTTCAGCGTGGTCATGAAGCCGTAGTACGGCCCGCCGGACGACAGCGGCGCACCCAGCGGCTGGCCCTCGCCGACCACGATGTCCACGCCATTGGCGCCCCACTCGCCCGGCGGCTTCAGCAGCGCCAGCGAGACCGGGTTCACCACGGCGATAACCGGGATGCCGCGTTCCTCGGCCCACCCGGTCAGGGCATCCACGTCTTCCAGGATGCCGAAGAAGTTGGGCTGGCTGATCACCATGGCGGTGACGTCGTCGTCCGCATACGGCGCCAGCGCCTCCACCGGGGTCTGGCCGGTGGTCTCGTCGAACGGCAGTTCGACCAGTTCGATGCCCTGGTTGCCGATCAGCGTCTTCACCACCTTGCGATAGTCCGGGTGCAGCGCCCCCGGCAGCAGCACGCGCTTGGCCTTGGAGCGGCGATTCACGCGCACCGCCATCAGCACGGCCTCGGCCAGGGCGGAGGCACCGTCATACAGGGATGCGTTGGAGACCTCCATCCCGGTCAGGCGGCTGATCATCGTCTGGTATTCGTAGATCAGCTGTAGCGTGCCCTGGCTGGCCTCCGCCTGATACGGCGTGTAGGCGCTGTAGAACTCGCCGCGGGTAGCGATCTGCCACACGGCGGCCGGGATGTGGTGCTCGTAGGCACCGGCCCCGATGAAATTCGATGGCATGCCGTCCTTCGCAGCCCGCTCCTGCATCAGGCGGGTGATGCCCATCTCGCTCTCGCCCTCGGGGATCCCCGTGAGTGGCGGCGCACGCAGGTCGGCGGGAATCTCGTCGAACAGGTCCTCGACGGATTCGGCGCCAATGCTGTCGAGCATGGCACGGATGTCTTCTTCGGTATGCGGGATAAACGGCATGTCAGGTCTCGCTTTCGCCGATTGCGGCGAAGTTCGGTTGGGTCCCGGCCGGACGCGGCCGGGACCGGTGATACGCGGCTACGCTCAGGATTCCGCCTCGACGTGCGCGGCATAGGCATCCGCGTCCATCAGCGCATCCAGCTGGCCGGCATCGGACGGCTCCACCTTGAACAGCCAGCCATCCTCGAAGGGCGACTCGTTGACCTTCTCGGGGCTGTCGGCCAGGTCCTCGTTGACCGCGGTCACCTCGCCGGAGATCGGCGCATAGATATCCGAGGCGGCCTTGACCGATTCCACGGTGGCGCAGGCCGTGCCGGCCTCGATGGTGCTGCCCGCTTCCGGGGCCTCGACAAACACCAGATCGCCCAGCAGTTCCTGCGCGTGATCGGTGATACCCACGGTCACGCTGCCGTCGGCCTCGCTGCGCACCCACTCGTGGCTTTTGGTGTACTTCAGGTCCTTCGGTGCTTCGCTCATGACATCTTCCTTTTGCTTGTTAGATCCCGCCTGCGCAGTGTAGTCCGGTGCACGCGGGATGAGGCAATCCTCGCTTCAGTTTTTCGGCAGATCGATCTGCGGCTCGCCGTTGCGGACGAACACCGGCTTGACCACGCGCACCGGCAGCTTGCGGCCGCGGATGTCCGCGTGCAGCTGCTCGGCCTCGACCCCGGCCGGGATACGCGCGAACGCGACCGACACGCCCAGACTGGGCGCGAAACTGCCGGAGGTGACCACGCCGTCGCCGGCCTCGGTTTCGATGCGGGTGCCGCCACGCAGCACCCCGCGACCATCCAGTACCAGCCCCACCATGCGTTCCTTCACGCCCTCGGCCTTCGACTGCTCGATCGGCGCGCGGCCGATGAAGTCCCGCTCGGCATCCTTCAGCGCGATGGTCCAGCCCAGGTTGGCGGTCAGCGGATTGGTCTGGTCGTCCATGTCCGTGCCGTAGAGATTCATGCCGGCCTCCAGGCGCAGGGTGTCGCGCGCGCCGAGGCCGATGGGGTGCACGCCGGCATCCTTCAGCTTTTCCCAGAGACCGTCGGCCTCCTCCGCCGGCAGCATCACCTCGAAGCCGTCTTCGCCGGTGTAGCCCGTGCGGGCGACAAACCACTTGTCATTCCAGACCGCGGAAAACGGCTTGAGATCCCCCGCATTGCGCAGATCGGCCGGCAACAGCGGCAGGGTCTTCTCCACCGCCTGCGGCCCCTGAATCGCAATCAGGGCGAACTCCGGGCGCGGCTCCACGTTCACGTCGAAGTCCTTGGCGACCGCCTGCATGTGAGCGATGTCGCCCTCGGCCGTCGCGGCATTGACCACCGCGCGGTAGGTATCGCCACCGGTCCAGTAGATGATCAGGTCGTCGATCACGCCGCCGGCCTCGTTCAGCATGCAGCTGTACAGCGCGCGACCCTCGGTCTTCAGCTTGGCCACGTCGTTGGCCAGCAGATAGCGCAGGAAGGCCTGGGCCTGCGGGCCGTGGATATCCACGACCTGCATGTGCGAGACATCGAACATGCCGGCGGATTCGCGCACCCGCTTGTGCTCCTCCATCTGGGAGCCGTAATGCAGCGGCATCTCCCAACCGGCGAAATCGACCAGCTTGGCCCACGCGCGCTGATGCGCGGCATGGAGCGGAGTTGTCTTCAACGTCGTCATCTAGTTCTCGCCTTGCTTGCGTGTCGTGGTCGGCTCGCCGGCATCCGCCGGTGGAACCGCGAGGCCCGGCCGCCGCGCTCCGGGCATAAAAAAAGGGGCGGCCGGCAGAATGAATCTGCCAGCCGCCCCTCTGTCCTGAAACCTGAGAGTTTGCGTCGCGTCAGTCCGTTGTCGGACTGCGTGACCGCCCCCTTCGGTGGGCCGTTTCCGGCCGCTCTCCAGAGTGTGTCTCCTGCACCGTTCCGGTCCTGTAGCCTGAGCGATTCCGGGCGGATGTTGCGCCTTCGGCGTCTGCCAATCGACTGGCGATCGCAGATCTCTTCCAGAACGGTGTGCGGGCATTGTCGAGCGCCCACAGACGAAAGTAATTGTAGACCAAAATACCCTCGCTGCGAAAGCCCGGACGGGCCGCGCCACTATTCCGGCGCCGCGGCCTGCCCCGTCACCTACCCCCTCATGCATCCAAAAAGCACCGTCATTGCGAGGAGCCGCAGGCGACGAAGCAACCTCCGAAAGCTGGCAGTGCGTCACGATCAGCATCCGGTGGTTTCGGACGGAGGTTGCCGCGTCGCCTGCGGCTCCTCGCAATGACGGTGCCAGTGGCGACACTCTGCGCGGGCGACACTCTGCGCGCGCCCTACAACGCCATGTCGATCGCAAGCAGGACGACGAAGCCGACCAGGACCCCCACCGTGGCCTGGGCCTCGTGGCCCTTGCGGTGCGACTCGGGGATGATCTCGTGACTGATCACGAACAGCATCGCCCCGGCCGCGAACGCCAGCCCCCAGGGCAGCAGGAACTCCATCAGCGTGATCGCTCCGGCCCCGATCAGGCCGCCGAGCGGCTGCACCAGGCCCGTCAGCAAGGTCACCCCGAATGCCGCCCACTTGCTGTAGCCCAGCGACAGCAGGGCGATGGCGACCACCAGCCCCTCGGGCATATTCTGCAGCCCGATCCCGATGGCCAGCGCGATCCCGTCGCTCACGTCATCGCCGCCGAAGCCGACCCCCACCGCCAGGCCTTCCGGCAGGTTGTGCAGTGCGATTGCAAAGATGAACAACCAGACGCGGCGGATCTTCTGCGGGTCGGCCCCGCTTTGCGGCCCGATGAAGAAGTGCTCGTGCGGCACCAGCTTGTGCAGCGCCAGCAATGCACCGCCACCCAGCCCGATCCCCACCGCGAGTACGACAATGGCCATGCCCACGCCGCCGTACTGGGCCTCGGCCTGCTCCACCGAGGGCAGCACCAGCTCGAAGGCCGTGGCCGACAGCATCACCCCGGCGCCGAAGCCCATCATTGCATCCTCGACCGACTGGCTGATGCGGCGCAGGAAGAAGATCGGGATCGCCCCCACCGCGGTCATCAGACCGGCGACGAAACTCGCCAGCAAGCCGATCTGCAGGGTGCTCAGATCGGCAATGCGTTCTTCCAGCATCGGCCACAGCAGACTGACCAGCCAGATGAAGACCGCCAGTGCGATCAGCGATCCGACGAGGAAGATCCGGGGTACCGGTTTGCCGTGATCCGGCTCGGAAGCCGCGGGAGAGGGTTCGGTCATGCGTCGTCCTTGAGAGTCGAAGCCGCCATTGAAACAGGGTCCATCGCGGCGTTCCACAGACGCGCCCAATGCCCGGGTTCGACAAAAGCTATCGTCAACACCCGTTGTGCGCGGTAGAGTTTTCAGCCAAAGCCGCTCCGGACCACAAGGACCCACCGATGCTCGACACCATCGACCAGTTCCTCGGCGACACCGCCGGCCTGCTTTGGGGCAACCCGCTCACCCTGATCCTGCTGCTGGGCACCGGGCTCTACCTCACCATTCGCCTGGGGCTGGTCCAGGTCGTCGCATTCCGCGAGGGCTGGCGCGCCCTGCGCGGGTCAGATGGACGCGGCGGCGGCACCGGGCAGATCTCACCGTTCCAGGCGCTGTCGACCGCGCTGTCCGGCACCATCGGTACCGGGAACATCGCCGGCGTGGCCACGGCCATCGCGTTGGGTGGCCCCGGGGCGCTGTTCTGGATGTGGGTGACGGCCTTCTTCGGCATGGCCACCAAGTTCGCCGAGACCACCCTGGCCGTTCGCTACCGCGAGATCGCCCCGGACGGCAGCATCGCCGGCGGGCCAATGTTCACCCTGCTCCACGGCCTCAAGATGAAGAAGCTGGCGATCCTGTTCGCCGTCTTCACCCTGATCGCCTCGTTCGGCATCGGCAACATGGTGCAGGCCAACTCGGTGGTCGACGGCCTGACCTTCATCGTGCCGGATCTGCGCGCCGACGACGACATCATGGGCTGGATGGCCTTGATCATCGGCCTGACCATGGCCGTGCTGGTGGCGCTGGTGATCATCGGCGGTGTGAAACGCATCGCCATGATCGCCTCGACCATCGTCCCGTTCATGGCCGTGATCTACATGCTGGGCGCCTTCGTGGTGATCGCCGCCAACATCGAGGCCGTCCCGGCCGCGATCGGGACCATCCTGAATCTCGCGCTCAACCCCTGGGCCGCCGGCGGCGGTGCCATCGGCCTCGCCATCCAGTACGGCGTTGCGCGCGGCATGTTCTCCAACGAGGCGGGCCTGGGCTCCTCGGCCATGGCCCACGCCGCGGCCAAGAACGGCGATCCGCCGCGCGAGGGCTCGGTGGCCATGCTCGAGCCGTTCATCGACACCATCGTGGTCTGCACCCTGACCGGCCTGGCCATTGTCGTCACCGGGGCCTATATCGACCGCGCCGACGACGTGGTCGGGGCCTCGCTGACCGCCACCGCCTTCAGCTCCACGCTGGGCCCGTTCGGCGCCATGGTGGTCGGCATCAGCCTGATGCTGTTCGCCTTCTCCACCATGATCGCCTGGTCCTACTACGGCGACCGCTCGGCCTACTTCCTGTTCGGCGAACGCGCGGTGATGCCCTACCGCGTCGTGTTCGTCATCCTCATCGTGATCGGCGCGACCATCCCGCTGGGCGTGGTCTGGAACTTCTCCGACATCGCCAACATCCTGATGGCCGCACCCAACCTGATCGCGCTGATCCTGCTGGCCGGCCTGGTCAAGAAGCTGCGCGACGACTACGTGGCGCATCGCCCGATGCCGGATCGCCATGAGGGATGAGCACAGCGTTGCGGGTGGTCCATCCGACCCGTTCGCACAGGGCCCCGCACGTCCGGACGCGGCCATGCTGGTGCGCGAGGTCGAAGGCGCCCTCGCGGAGGACCTGGGCCCCGATGGTGTCGCCGGCGACCTGACCGCCGCCCTGGTCCCGGCTGAACGGGTGGCGCGCGCCACGCTGCTATTGAAGGAGAGCGCGATTGTTTGTGGCCAGCCCTGGTTCGACCGCGTGTTCGCCAGCCTCGCGCCGGAGACCCGGATCGACTGGCAGGTGGCCGAAGGCACCCACGTGGAAGTGGACGACGAACCACGCGTGATCGCCACCCTGGAAGGGCCCGCACGGGCCGTGCTGGCGGCCGAACGCGCGGCCCTCAACCTGCTCCAGACCCTGTCCGGAACGGCCACCGAGACCGCCCGCTGGGTCGCCCGCCTGGAGGGCACGGACAGCCGCATCCTCGATACCCGCAAGACCCTCCCGGGCCTGCGCCACGGGCAGAAGTACGCCGTGCGCTGCGGCGGGGGCCACAACCATCGCCTCGCCCTGTGGGATGCCGTGCTGATCAAGGAAAACCACATCGCCGCCTGCGGCTCCATCGCGGCCGCAGTGGAACGGGCCCGCACCCTGGGCGCCGGGCGCTGGGTAGAGGTCGAGACCGAGAACCTCGACGAGGTCGATCAGGCCCTGGCCGCCGGGGCCGACGTCATCATGCTCGACGAGCTGTCGCTGGCAGATCTGGCCACGGCCGTGCAGCGCATTCGCGGCCGCGCGATCTCCGAGGCCTCGGGCGGGGTCACGCCGGACAGCCTGGCGGCCATCGCCGCCACCGGCGTGGACTACATCTCGGTCGGCGCCCTGACCAAGCACCTCCACGCCATCGACTACTCCCTGCGCCTGGACTAGCCCTACGGTTGCGATCCCGACGATTACGGGGCTCCACTCGCCGCCTGGGGCCGGGCCTGGTTCATCCACTGGTGTTTAGGAGGGCTTCGGTCCGCCGCATGCCTGGTTGTGGCTGGCCACGGTTCGCCATCCGGTGTTTACGGTGGCTGCGTCCGGCCGCCTGCCACGCGCTGACTCGCCAGCGCGCCGCGAGGTACTTCTTTGCTCGTGCAAAGAAGTACCCAAGAAACACGCCCGACTGCCGCGACCCCGGCCCGCTG
>NZ_KB906959.1:0-30307 GCF_000381705.1 Thioalkalivibrio sp. AKL7
CATCTCGCTGCCGCGATCCCAAGTCAGGGAGCGCCACATCTCGCGCGGGAGTCTGCGGACCTCGCGGCTGAGCGCGCTCGCGACACTCGCCGCATCCTTGCCTTGGACCTTCACCAGCATCGTAAAGCGGGAGTGGCGCTCGACAAGCGTGGCGATGTGGCTGTTCTTCGCCCCGGAGATCAGGTCTCCCTCCCAGTGGCCCGGTATCGCACGATCTTCCACTTCCGCCGGGCGCTCTCGGATCGAGATTGCATCAATGATCTGGCCGCGAGGCTGTCCTTCCGTGCTCGCAAGGCGTGAGCGGCGCATCATCCGTCGCGAACGCAGGTGCTTCAGCAGTTCTTTCTTGAGTACGCCGCGAGCCTGAATGAAAAGGCTGCGGTAAATCGTCTCGTGGGAGATGTGCATATTGGACGCGCCTGGATACTGAACCCGTAGCCATCCTGCGATTTGCTCGGGCGACCAGTCCAATCCGAGCTTCTCTGCCACTATTTGTTGCAGTGGGATATGCGTTGCGAGCCGACAGGGCTTGGGGCGCCGCGCCCGATCCCACGCCCGACTATCGGCCACAGTGGCGCGATATGTGCGCCGGGTGCCGTGGCGCGCGATCTCGCGGCTGATCGTGGAAGGGGCGCGCTGGAGGGTCGCGGCAATCTGACGGATCGTTGCCCCGCCAGCAAGGCTGCGGGAGATCTCCTCGCGCTCTGAGGGCGTCAACGCCAGACGGGACCTGCGACGCTCGGCAGGGGCAATTCCGCCACACGCGGCGACGACGCCATGAATCGAACCAGCCTGCTTGCCCAGCGCTCGGCCAATGTCACTTAGCGACTCGCCAGCTTGCCACCGTGCCCAAAGCTCAGCCCTCTGTTTGGCCGAGAATCCCGGCCTCCCCATTGGCTCCATATGCAACACCCCCAAACGCAGTATTAGGACCGAAGGTGTTGCATCGATCAATTGAACTCACCCCGGGCTAGATTAGATGACGGGGCTTGTTGCCACGCAATGGTTTTCTGCCGGGCGGGTCTCGCCTACGATTAGGGTGCGAGTTGCAGCGCATTGCGGCTTCCGCACACGGAGGCGAGATGGCATTCGATCCGGTTGTACTGTTCTTCCTGCTGGGCGCCATTGCGGGCCTCGCCAAGTCGGATCTGAAGATCCCGATGGCGATCTACGAGGCGCTTTCGATCTATCTGTTGCTGGCGATTGGCCTGATGGGTGGGGTCAAGCTGGCCGAGAGCGAGCTGGTGCCCTTGCTGCTGCCGGGGTTGGCGGTGCTGGCGGTGGGTTCGTTGATCCCGCTGATCGCGTTCCCGGTTCTGCGCTGGGTGGGGCGCATGCCGCGGGCGGACTCGGCCTCGATCGCGGCGCACTATGGCTCGGTCTCGGTGGTGACCTTCTCGGTCGCCGTGGCCCTGCTGGCCTCGCGCGGGATCGATTACGAGGGCCACATGGTGGTCTTCCTGGTGCTGCTGGAGATGCCGGCGCTAATCATCGGCATCCTGCTGGCGCGCATGGGCAGCAAGGGCCCGACGCGCTGGGGCAAGACCATGCACGAAGTGTTTTTCGGCAAGAGTATCTTCCTGCTGGCCGGCGGCCTGGTGATTGGTTTCATCGCGGGTCCCGTGCACATCGAGCCGCTGGAGCCGATGTTCTTCGACCTGTTCAAGGGCGTGCTGGCGCTGTTCCTGCTGGAGATGGGGCTGGTCGCCTCCAGTCGCATCGCCGACGTGCGCCAGTACGGCTTCTTTCTGGTGACCTTCGCGATCGTGATGCCGATTGTCTCGGCCGTGCTGGGTACGCTGCTGGGGTATGCGCTGGGCATGTCGATGGGCGGTACGCTGTTGCTGGCGACCCTCTATGCGAGTGCCTCCTACATCGCCGCACCGGCGGCCATGCGTATCGCGGTACCCCAGGCTAATCCGGCACTTTCCATTGGCGCATCGCTGGGAATCACGTTCCCCTTCAACATCTTCCTGGGTGTGCCGCTGTATTTCTGGATGGCCCAGACCCTTTATTCGCTGGGAGGCTAGCGCGATGGAATCCGATGACATGCACCTGCTGACGGTGGTCGCCGAGGCGATCCTGGAGGACACGCTGATCGACGAGGCGCGCGCCATGGGCGCGGCCGGGTACACGGTGACCGATACGCGCGGCTGGGGCCGGCATGGCAAGCGCCGGGGCAACTGGCGCCAGGGTGGCAATATCAAGGTCGAGGTGGTGGCTTCGGCCGAGTTGTGCGATCGCATCGCAGCCCGGTTCAAGGAACAGTACGAGGCGGACTATGGTTTGTTGATGTTCACCGTCCCGGTGGCGTTGAAGAATTAGGGACGCTCCGGGTCCGGGGAATCGAGTTTCCATGGAGTGAAGTGTTTCGCGGAATTTCCGGGAACTCGACTGTCACCCTTGGGGGCGCGGGGTCTGGCTGCTATCAAGGGGGCCTGAATGAACGGCGTTACAGCCTGCAGGAGGCTCCCAATGACGAGATTTCGTAGCACGGCCCTGGCCATCGCGCTGGGTTCACTGTTTGCCGCCGGTTCGGCATACGCGCAGGCCCCGCAACATGGGGACCCACAGGGCGGAATGGGCCAGGGTATGCCGCCCGCCGAACAGGGTGCCCCGCCGGCCGGTGGTCAGCAGGTCCCGGGCCAGGGCGGCATGCCGCGCGGCCAGGGTCAGGAGCGTGGGCAGGGCATGCCTCAGGGGCAGCCGCCGGAGCAGCCCGGCCAGCGCAGGCAGGGGCAACAAGCTCCCGGGCAGATGGAGCGCGGTGGCCAGCCGGCACCGGGGCAAAGCGGAGCGCCGAGTCCGCCCCAGGGGCAGGGCCAGCCGCCTGAGGGACAGGGTCAACCTCAAGGGCAGGGGCAGCCCCAGGATGCGCCCCCGCTGGGACAGCAGCGCCAGCCCCGGGGCGAGGATGCACCGCCGCTGGGCGAGGGAACACCGACGCGACCGGGTACCGGAACCCAGCCAGCCGATCCGGCAGACCCCGCCCAGCCAGCCGACCCTTCGGCAACGGATAACCTTCCGCCCCTCGATTGATCCGACTCTCGCGGCCGCCGCTGGCCTGCCGCGCGGGCGGGCTGGTCAGGTCTGGGCGAGGATGCGGTAGGGCCCGGGATGGCCGTCTTTTCCCGACTCGATCAGCGCAATCGTGTCCGCCAGCCAGCGCAGGGGCGGTTCGATGCGTTCGGTGTCGGGCGGCGCGGCGTGGCGTCGCAGGGACACGTGGGGTCGGAAGGGACGCGGCGGACCGAGGTCGATACCGCAGTCGTTGCACAGGGCATGTGCCTGCTCGGCGAGGTCGGCCAGTGCGGCGGGCGGCTCGGCAGGAGCGGCCCAGGTGATGCGCGGCCCGGTGAAGTGACCCAGATGGTCCAGGGTCAGGTCGATCGGCGCGCAGGCGAGTTCCGTGATGCGCCCGGCCAGACAGTCGGCCTGTCCGACCGGGATCGTTCCGGCGAAGGCCAGCGTCAGGTGCAGGTGATCGCGCGGGACCGGTCGGCCAGGGCCGTCGAGTTCCTGGCCGAGGCGGGCTAGTGTGGCGCGTGTGGGGTCGTCGGGCCACAGGGCCAGAAAGACCCGCCGGGCTGCGGGGGATGCGGCCACCGATTCAGCCGCGCGGGCGGGGGAGATTCTCACGCTGACGGCGTTCCCACAGGGTCTTGCGGCTGATGCCGAGGGCCCGGGCCAGCTCGGTCTCGGTCATGCTGCCCTGGTTTTCCTGCACGAAGTGCCGGAAATACTCGTTCAGGCTCGAGCCCTTGCCCTTGCGGGTCGGAAACGCGGGGTTGGGGATCTCGTCGTCCCGGGCCGGGGTGCCCGTCGAGAGTCCCATGTGGTCCGCTTCGATGCAGCCATCCGGGCTCAGTACCCACCCGCGTTCCAGGGCGTTCGCCAGCTCGCGCACGTTGCCGGGCCAATCTTGCGACTCCAGGGCTTGCCGTGCCGCGTGTGACAGTTGTGGCACTGGCCCCGAACCGGCCAGTGCCTCGAGGAAATGCCGTGCCAGGGGGATGATGTCCTCGCGCCTTTCGCGCAGGGGCGGGATGGACAACTCCAGGACCCGCAGGCGGTAGTAGAGATCGGCACGAAAGGCCTGTTCCTCGATCATGGCCTCGAGGTCGCGGTGGGTGGCCGCCAGCAGGCGCACATCCACCTTCAGGTTCTCGTTGGACCCGACCGGGCGGAGCTCGCCATCCTGCAGGACCCGTAGCAGACGGGCCTGGGCCGCAGGCGCCAGTTCGCCGATCTCGTCCAGGAACAGCGTGCCGCCGTGGGCGCTCTGGATCAGGCCGGTGCGCGCCTTGACCGCACCGGTGTAGGCACCCTGGGCGTGACCGAACAGCTCGGCCTCGACCAGACCCTCGGGGATGGTGGCGCAATTGACCGCGACGAACGGGCCGCTGGCGCGCGGGCTCAGTTCGTGCAGGGCGCGCGCGGCGAGCTCCTTGCCGGTACCGGACTCGCCGCGCAGCAATACCGTGGAGTGGGTCATGGCCACACGCCGGATCTGATCACGCAATTGCTGCATGGCCTGGCTCTCGCCGATGAGGCCCAGTCCGGGGCGCGGAGCGGAATCGGTTCCCTCGTCGTCGGGTTCGTCGGTGTTGGGGCGGTCGCGCTCGCGCAGGGCGGCGCGCAGGGTCAGCAGCAGGGCGTCGTGGTCGAAAGGCTTGGCGATGTAGTCGGCGGCGCCTTCCTTCATCGCGTTGACCGCGGAGGGCACCGACGCATAACTGGTCATGATGACCGTGGGCGTGTGGGCGAATTCCGGCAGCAGCTCGATCCCTTCGCCATCCGGCAGGCGCAGATCCACCAGTTGCAGATCGTAGGGATCGGCGGCTGCCAGCGCCCGCGCCTCGGCCAGGTTTTCGGCCATGCCGACCTCGAAGCCGTGGTGCTCCAGGAATCGGCGCACGGCGCGGCGGATCGGGGCTTCGTCGTCAACCAGGAGGATGCGGGTCATGAGTCTTGGCGCGGAAGTGTCAGCAGGAATCGGGCACCGCCCTCGGGGCGGTTGGCGGCCATCAGGGTACCACCGTGGTCGCGCACGATGCTGTAGGCCACCGGCAGGCCCAGGCCGGTGCCCTGGCCGGCCGGCTTGGTGGTGAAGAACGGCTCGAACAGTCGTTCCAGGCTGGATGCGTCGATTCCGGGGCCGGCGTCGTCGATGGTGATCTGGACATGCCGTCCATGGACTCGGGCCGCGATGGCGACGGTGGCGTCTTCGGGCGAGGCCTGTTCGGCGTTGGTCAGCAGGTTGATGAACACCTGCAACAGCGTGGCATGCGAGCCGCGGACGTGCAGCCCCGCGAGACCCGAGGTCGTGAATTGCAGGTCGTTGCGCCCGGCCAGGCGCATCAGGCGGATGGCCTCGGCCACGAGATCGTCCAGTGCGATGGTCTCGAAGTGTCCGGCCGATGGGCCTTCGTCGGCGTGGGCGAAGGTGATCAGCGACTGTACGATGGCGTTGATGCGTCGCGTCTGGGCGAGGATGTCGTCGGCGATGCCGTGGATCTCCTGCGGGTCGTCCTCGAGGGGCAGGGTCTGCGCCAGCGAGGCGATACCGGTCAGTGGATTGCCGATCTCGTGCGCGACCCCGGCGGCAAAGCGGCCGATGGAGGCCAGGCGATCGCCGTGGGCGATCTCGGACTCGAGCTGGGCGCGTTCGGTCACGTCCTCGATCAGGACCACGCGGCCTTCCACCTGACCCTGGGCATCCTGCAGTTCGGAGCGGTGCAGGTTCAGGCGGCGGTTGCCGTTGGGCAGATCCACGTTCAGCTTGTACCACTGGCGGTCCGGGCTCTCCAGGAAGGCGGTCAGCAGGCCGCTCCAGGGGCTGTCGAGCTGACCGATGTTCTGGCCCACGGCGTCTTCCGTGGCGACCTGCGTGAGCTGCGCCAGGGCCTGGTTCCAGCCGGTGATCTCGCCGGTATTGGTGAGGCTGGCTACCCCCAGCGGGAGCTCGTGCAGGATCTGGCGATGAAAGCGGCGCAGGGCGTCCAGCTCGGCCGCCAGGCCGGACAGCGGCAGGGGGCGGGTCTCCAGCTGTTCCTCGATCCGCCGCAGGCTTTCGCTCAGGGTGTGGCGCCCGGCGGCATCCAGGCGCAGGTGCTGGTCGACGATCATGCGAGCCAGTACCGGCCCCAGCAGGCCGGAGAGATTGCGCTCGATCCGTTCGCGGAGGTGGCGCAGATCGCCGCGTGAACGCGTATGGCGGGGCAGGCCGAGATCATCCAGGGCGCGCTGGACCTCGTGGCGCGCCGTGCCCGGGCCCAGGGTGGCCGCAAGTGCAGTCTCCATCTCGGTGACGTCGCCCGCCAGTGGCAGGCCCGCTCCGGTGGCGGTGGATTCGTTGGGGCAGCAGGCCCGGCCGGCCTCGGTTTCCTCGGGGTTGGGCCGGGTCAGCAGCGAGCCGACGACGAACAGGACCGCGTTGACGCCTAGGCTCAGCATTAGCGCGAAGGTCCACGGGTCCAGCATCTCCGCGCGCAAGAGGCGTTGTGGGTCGGGCAGGGCCGTCGCGATCCCGGCATCCGACAGCAAAGGCATGACGAGGGTGAATGCCCAGCCGGCAATCCCGGCCCCCAGGCCCAAGAGAAATCCGACCCGGGTCGCCTGTTTCCACAGCATCAGGCCGATCAGGCCCGGCAGAAGTTGCGCCACCGCGGCAAACGAGATCAGACCCAGCTGCGCCAGGCCTTCTACGACCTGCAGCAGGCCGTAGAAGGCATAGCCGAGCCCGATGATGAACACGATCCAGATGCGCCGCCCCCAAAGCAGGCGGGTGTAGAGGTTGGCGCTGCGCTCCTCTTCGTGCAGTCGGGTCAGTGGCGAGAGGTAGTTGGTGCCCATATGGGCGAGCGCCAGGGTGGTCACGATCATCATCGCGCTGGCGGCGGACAACCCACCGATGAAGACCAGCAGGGCGAGGCTGGGTGACTCCAGCAACCCGGCGATGCCGATGGCGTAATAGTTGGGCGAGATGCCCAGCCCGGCCGCCTCCCCGGCCCAGTAGAGCACGGGCATCGGCAGGTTCAGCAGCAGCAGGAATGCGGGGAACGCCCAGGCCGCGGTGTTCAGTGCCTGCGGGTTGATGTTCTCGGTGAACAGCATGTGGAACTGGCGTGGCAGCAGGAAGGCGGCCGCGAAGGCCAGGATCATCATCGCGAACCAGCCGCCCTGGCGCACCGGCTCGTACAGCGCATCGACCGCTTCGGGATGGGCGGCCAGCCAGTCGTTCAGCCCGCCGAGGCCGCCGAACACGGCGTACAGCGCCACGGCGGCAATCACAAGGATGGCGAGCAGTTTGACGATGGACTCGAAGGCGATGGCCAGCACCAGACCGGCGTGCTTTTCGCGCGGGGCGATGTGGCGGGCGCCGAACAGGATCGCGAACAGCGCGATGGTGCCGCTGAAGGTCAGGGCGAGCAGATGCGGCGGGGTCTCCGCGGTCAGCACGGCGGCGGACTCGGCCACGGCCTTGATCTGTAGCGCGATGTACGGGAGTACCCCGGCGAGCATGAACAGGGCGACCACGGGCCCAGTGAAGCGGCTGCGGTAGCGAAAGGCGAACAGGTCGGCCAGCGAGGTCAGCTGCTGTTCGCGGGTC
Source organism: Thioalkalivibrio sp. AKL7 (assembly GCF_000381705.1). Classification (NCBI taxonomy): domain Bacteria; kingdom Pseudomonadati; phylum Pseudomonadota; class Gammaproteobacteria; order Chromatiales; family Ectothiorhodospiraceae; genus Thioalkalivibrio; species Thioalkalivibrio sp. AKL7. The sequence goes on from NZ_KB906959.1 coordinate 7,613, forward strand.
AGGCGCAGGAGGGGGCGCAGCAGCCAGGGGGTGGCGGCGAAGGCCAGGGTCACGCCGAGGTAGATGGTCAGGTACAGGTAGCCCTGGTCGGCGAGGAAACCAAGGTTGCCGTAGAAGGTCCAGGACGTCGCGTAGACCCCCAGCGACAGGCTGAACACCCAGCCGTTGGCCGCCAGCCGGCCTACTCGGGGGACGCGGTCGGCCAGGAACGCTATGCCGAATAGCAGGGCGAGGTAGGCCACCCCGACCGCGTAGATCAGACCCAGGCTAAGGGTCACGGCGCCCGCTCCGGCTCAGTGCCGCGATGGCCACGACGAACAGCGCCCAGGCCGTGAAGGGCCACCACCAGGCAGGACTCAGGTAGGCAACCCAGAGGACCAGCGGGCTCAGAAACAGCAATGCGCCCAGCAGGGCGATCAGGATGGCGCGAGGGGCGTCCATCGTCAGCCGCTCGCAAGCACCTTGCGGTGCGCGGGCGAGCGATCCTGCGGGGCCGTCCGGGTTGGCGCGCGGGTGGAGAGCATGCGGCGAGTCTACACCGCGCGCGCGGCCCCGGGCAGTGCCGCCGGCAATGGCAGGTGGTCGCCGAGGGTGTGTCCCTGCAGGCGCTCCAAGGCTTCGGCCAGCTGGGTCTCCGGTGCGTCGGGTGCCTGGGCGTCGCCCGGGGCCAGGCCGATCACCGTCAGGGTGTCGGCCAGCTGCCGCCGGGCGGTATCCGCGTGGATGCCCTCGGCTCCGGTGGCCTTGGCCAGCTTGTCGCCGCCGGGCGCGACAAGGACCGGGTGGTGGGCATAGGCCGGTGGGGTGGCGCCCAGCGCCTCGTAGAGCTGCATCTGGCGCGGGGTGGAGCCGAGCAGGTCGATCCCGCGCACCACGCGGGTTACGCCCAGGTCCAGGTCGTCCACCACGGTGGCGAGCTGGTAGGCGACGATGCCATCCGCCCGGCGGATCACGAAGTCGCTTCCGAGTGCCTCCAGATCGAAGGCGACCGCACCCAGAAAGCGATCCGCGATCGTCCAGTAACGGGTGGTCGCCCGGGCACGCACGGCCCGTGGCTCGCGTTCGGGCGGCAGGCCATGGCGACAGGTGCCTGGATAGATCGGCCCTTCCCAGCCCGGCCGGCCGCGCGCGGCCAGGTCCTTGCGGGTACAGCCGCAGGGGAAAGCCAGGTTCGACGCCAACAGGGCCTCCAGGGCGCGCTGATAGGCGGGACCGCGTTGGCTTTGCCAGGTGACGGGGCCATCCCAGACCAGGGCGAAGGCCTCGAGGGCATGGAAAATGGCATCGGCCGCCCCCGGGCGAACCCGGGGGGCGTCGATATCGTCGATTCGCAGATGCCAGCGGCCGTCGGTACTCCGGGCATCGAGCCAGGAGATGACGGCGGCCAGCAGGGAGCCCGCGTGCAGTGGGCCGGAAGGGGTAGGGGCAAACCGGCCGACATAGCGGTCGGCCCGGGTAATCCGTTCGGGCGTGACCGTCACGGCCCGGCCGGGATCAGGCGCGCTGCTTTTCCTTGATCTCGTCGAGCTGCTTGCAGTCGATGCACATGGTGGCCGTCGGGCGGGCCTCCAGGCGGCGAATGCCGATCTCCACGCCGCAGGTCTCGCAGTAGCCGTAATCGTGGGTGTCGATCTTGCGCAGCGCCTCGTTGATCTTCTTCGACAGCTTGCGTTCGCGGTCGCGGGAGCGCAGTTCCAGGCCGAACTCCTCTTCCTGGGTGGCGCGGTCGGCCGGATCGGCAAAGTTGGACGCGTCCTGGCGCATGTGCCCCACGGTGCGATCGACTTCCTCGGCCAGCTCCTGGCGCCATGCCCGCAGCAGGCTGCGGAAATGCTCGAGCTGATCCGGATTCATGTAATCTTCGTCCGGCTTCGGCTCGTAGGGCGCAATGCCCCCGGCGACCATGTGCTGGGTGGAGGGCTTGTCGGTCTTTTCGTCAGCAGCCATGCGGGCTTTCTCCGGCTGGAAAAATGAGGCGCACTTAGTACCAGAGTCGGGCGGGCCGGGCAAGTCCCGTGCCATGACTGTTGGTGCCTGGTCTCGGTTGGATGCCGGGAATGTGCGGGCTCGCGGCCGGTTTTTCAGCGAGATACGGGAAAAGGCGGAAATAACGGGATGACGGAATTGCAGGCGCTGATTTTCGATGTGGACGGCACATTGGCGGACACTGAACGCGACGGTCATCGCGTCGCCTTCAACAAGGCGTTCGCGGACGCGGGCCTGGACTGGGAGTGGAGCATCGCGCGCTACGGCGAGTTGCTGCGCGTGACCGGCGGCAAGGAACGCATCCGCCAGTACCTGTCCGAGGACCATCCCGAGGTCCTGAACGAGCCGGGGATCGATGCGCGTATTCGCGAGCTGCATGCGGCCAAGACGCGGCACTACGTGGCCCTGCTTGAGACCGGCGCGATCCCGCTGCGGCCGGGGGTGCGGCGGTTGCTGGACGAAGCGGAGGCCGAGGGTCTGCGCCTGGCGATCGCCACCACCACCACCCCCGAGAACGTCACGGTCCTGCTGGAGGCCACGCTCGGAAGCGAGGGCCCGTACCGCTTCGAGGTGATCTCCGCTGGCGACGTGGTCCCGGCCAAGAAGCCGGCTCCGGATATCTTTACCCACGCACTGGAGGCGATGAACCTGCCGGCGGAGGCCTGCCTGGCCCTGGAGGACTCCGACAACGGTGTGCGTTCCGCACGCGGGGCGGGGCTGGAGGTCGTGGTCACGACGAACGACTACACCCGCGAGCAGGCGTTTGATGGCGCCTTGGCCGTGCTGGACGGGTTCGGTGAGGCGGATCAGCCCGCGACGGTCCTGGCCGGTCCGGCACTGGAAGGCTCGGTGGTGGATATCGCGACCCTGCGCGCCTGGGTCTCCGGGGCGAAGGGATAGCCGGCGCGCCGGCTCAATCGTTTTCGCGCGGCGGCAGGCGCGGGTCCTCGATCTCGGTCCCGTCGAGCATCTGGGTATCCAGCAGGAAGCCGACGGCGGCGTCGCTGACCCCGTTGATCACGAACTGCACGGCCAGGACCGCGAGAATCAGACCGAACACCTTGGTCAGGATGTCCTTGCCGGTATCCCCGAGGAATTTCACCAGATAGCGCGAATGGATCATCGCGTAGTAGCACGCGACCATGCAGGCCAGCACCGCCAGGAACACGAGCACCAGGTGATAGATGGTGGGGGCCTCGCTGGTCAGGATCATGACCGTTGCAATCGCCCCGGGCCCGCTCATGAACGGGATGGCCAGCGGGATGACCGAGATGTCCTCGGTCACCTGCCCCTTGTCGGCCTTCACCTCCTCGGCGGTCTCGCGCTCGCTGGCGGCCTTCTGCCGGATCATGCCGATCGCGATGCCGAACAGGATGATGCCGCCGGCGATACGGAACGCCGCCAGCGTGATCCCGAACAGCTGGAAGATCACCCCGCCCAGCAGTGCAAAGGCGAACAGCAGGGCCGTGGCGACCTTGACCGAGCGCAGGGCGGTGGAGCGGCGCTTCTCCTCGGAGGCGCGCGGCAGCATTGCGGTGAAGATGAACGCGGTCGTCAGTGGATTCACGATGACGAATACCGCGAGGAAAGTGACGATCAGGTATTCGAGCAATACGAGCATGGCTCTAGCTTAGGCAGAATGGGGTGTCGTTGCGAGGTCCTCCGTGGGGGTGCCACAGAGATCGTTCCGCACACCGTCATTGCAAGGCCCCGCAGGGGCCGAGGCACAAAGGCACGAAGCGCGTTGAACGGCCACAAGCCGGCCTGAACGGCGAGCGTAGCGAGTAATCTCTGGAATGCCGCACGCCGTCGGAATCCGGTGGTTTCAGAGGGGGATCGCCACGTCGCGGTCTTCCACGCGATGACGGGGCGAGCGTGCATGGGCATGGATCGGGTCCGATCGTTATACTCTGCGCGCATGAAGAAACGCCTGCACCCGGAATCCTTCCCGACCCTCGAGCACTTCGTCGGCAATACGCCGCTGGTGCGCCTGCAGCGCATGGCGGCGGATCTGCCGTCCACCGTGCTGGTGAAGCTCGAGGGCAACAACCCCGCCGGTTCGGTCAAGGACCGGCCCGCGCTGAACATGATCCAGGCGGCCGAGCGCCGCGGCGACATCCAGCCGGGCGACACCCTGATCGAGGCGACCAGCGGCAACACCGGCATCGCGCTGGCGATGGTCGCGGCGATGAAGGGCTATCGCATGATCCTGGTGATGCCGGACAACATGTCCGCCGAGCGCCGCGCCTCGATGAAGGCCTTCGGCGCCGAGCTGGTGCTGGTCTCGCGCGAGGAGAGCATGGAGGGCGCGCGTGACCTCGCCGATCGCTTAGAGGCCGAGGGCAAGGGCCGGGTGCTGAACCAGTTCGGTAACCCCGACAACCCGGATGCGCACTACATTGGCACCGGGCCGGAGATCTGGCGCGACACCGAGGGCACGGTGACCCACTTCGTCTCCGCGATGGGGACTACCGGCACCATCATGGGCGTGTCGCGCTATCTCAAGGAACGCGATCCGGAGGTGCAGATCGTCGGCGTGCAGCCGGCCGAGGGGGCGTCCATCCCTGGCATCCGGCGCTGGCCGGAGGCCTATCTGCCGACCATCTTCGAGGCCTCGCGGGTGGACCAGACCGTGGACGTGACCCAGGAGGAGGCGGAGGAGACCATGCGTCGGCTGGCGAGTGAAGAAGGCATCTTTGCCGGGGTCTCCTCTGGTGGTTCGGTGGCCGCGGCGTTGAAGCTGGCGGCGCAGACCGAGGGTGGGACCTTCGTCGCGATCATCTGTGACCGCGGCGACCGCTACATCTCTACCGGCGTGTTCCCCGCATGAGTGCCCCGGTCCTGATCTTCGACCTCGAGACGGTCCCGGATATCGAGGGCGCGCGCCGCCTGCACGACTTCGAGGGGCTGAGCGATCACGAGGTCGCCGAGGCGATGTTCGCGCTGCGCCGTGCCCAGACCGGCTCCGAGTTCCTCAAGCATCCGCTGCATCGCATCGTGTCGATCGGCGTGCTCTATCAGGGCGGCGATGCGCTGAAGCTCTCCGCCTTCGGCCGCGAGGGCGAGGACGGCCAGACGCCCTCCGAGGCCGAACTGCTGCGGCAGTTCTTTGACGTGATCGACAAGCGCACGCCACAGCTCGTTAGCTGGAACGGCGGCGGCTTTGACCTCCCGGTGCTGCATTACCGCGCGCTGGTCAACGGCGTGCAGGCCCCGCGCTATTGGGAGCAGGGCAACGACGACCGCGAGTTTCGCTATAACAACTACCTGTCGCGCTTCCACTGGCGCCACGTGGACCTGATGGACGTGCTGGCGGGCTTCCAGGGCCGCGCGGTCACCAGCCTCGACATGATGGCCAGCCTGCTCGGCTTCCCCGGCAAGCTGGGCATGGATGGCTCGAAGGTCTGGCCGGCCTGGCGCGACGGGCGTCAGGCCGAGATCCACGACTATGTCGAGCACGATGTGCTGAACACCTATCTGGTCTGGCTGCGCTTCGAATACATGCGCGGCAACCTGACCGACGCCGCCCTGGCCAGCCGGCAACAGCAACTGGCCGAGTACCTGGAGGGCAGTGGTGCGGCGCACCACCGTGAATTCCTCGACGCCTGGCAGCCTGCCGGGACCGACACCTGATGGCACGCATCGACAAGACCCCGTTCGAGGCCCGGATCGAGGAGGTCACCCTGGACGGCCAGGGCGTGATCCGTCGCGAGGGCAAGGCCTGCTTCATCCACGGCGTGCTGAAGGGCGAGCGCGTGATGGCGGTGCAGACCGGGCGCAAGCGCCGTTTTGATACGGCCGAGGTGGTCGACGTGCTGGAGCCGGCCGCGGGCCGTGTCGAGCCGCCCTGCGAATTCTTTGGCCTGTGCGGTGGCTGCAAGCTGCAGCACGCATCCGTCGAGACCCAGCGTGAAATCAAGGAACAGGCCCTGTTCGACGCGCTGGAACGCATCGGCCACGTGACGCCGGAGGCGCGCTTCGAGCCGCTGACCGCCGACACCCTGGGTTATCGCCGCACTGCGCGGCTGGGCGCCAAGCACGTGCCGAAGAAGGGCGGGGTGCTGGTCGGCTTTCGCGAGCGCGGTAGCCCGTATCTCGCCCAGATGACCCACTGCGAGGTGCTGCACCCGGCAGTGGGTGGGCGTATCCAGGCGCTGCGCGAGTTGATGGACGGGCTCGAGGCGCGCGACCGCCTGCCGCAGATCGAGGTCGCGGTGGATGACGACGAGCGCGTGGCGTTGATCTTCCGCAATCTCGATCCGCTGTCGGATGCGGATACCCAGCGCCTGTCCGACTGGGCCGAGGCCGAGGGCATCCAGGTGTATCTGCAGCCGGGCGGGGCGGACACGGTGGAGCCGCTGGCCGGGCCGATCGAGCCGCTGATCTACCGCCATCCGGACTACGGCGTGTCGGTGCCCTTTATGCCGACCGATTTCATCCAAGTGCACGCACAGATCAACCGCAAGATGGTGCCGCAGGCCCTGGAGGCGCTGGACCTGCAACCGGGGCACCGCGTGCTGGACCTGTTCTGCGGGCTGGGCAACTTTACCTTGCCGCTGGCACGGACCGTGACCGAGGGCGAAGTGGTCGGCGTCGAGGTGGACGACGCGATGCTGGCGCGGGCGCGTGCGAATGCCCGTGACCAGGGCATCGCCAATACCCGCTACGAGCGCGCAGACCTGGACGATGTCGAGGCGTTGAAGAGCGCCGCCTGGTTGCGCGAGGACTTCGACCGTGTGCTGCTGGACCCGCCGCGTACCGGCGCGGCCGCGGTGATCGAGGCCCTGGCGCCGCAGCGGATCGAACGCCTGGTCTATGTGTCCTGCAACCCGGCCACGCTCGCCCGTGACGCCGAGCGCCTAGTGCATCATCATGGCTATCGCCTGGAGCGGGCCGGGATCATGGACATGTTCCCGCACACTGCGCACGTGGAATCCATGGCCGTGTTCCGGCGCGCCTGACGCGCTTCGATACTTTAGGGGAATTGCATGCTGGAGATCGTACAAGCGGGTGGGTGGCTGATGCTGCCGATCCTGCTGTGTTCCGTACTGGCCGTGGCCATCGTGCTGGAGCGGCTGTGGACGCTGCGCCGCTCGCGGGTCGTGCCGCCGCGCCTGCTGACCTCGGTGTGGGAGCAGATGCGTACGCAGGGACTCAAGCTGGACGATATCCAGCGTCTGCGTGCGGGTTCCCCGCTGGGGGCGATCCTGGCCGCGGGTCTCGCGACCCATGACCGCGCCCGCCAGATCACCCAGGAGAGCATCGAAGAGGCCGGACGTCGCGTGGCCCACGATCTCGAGCGCTACATGAACACGCTGGGCACGATCTCGATGATTACCCCGTTGCTGGGCCTGCTGGGCACCGTGGTCGGGATGATCGAGGTGTTCACCGTGATCACCGAGATCGGCGTCGGCAGCCCGCGCGATCTGGCCGGTGGCATCTCGCAGGCCCTGATTACCACCGCGACCGGGATCGGCGTGGCCATCCCGGCGCTGGCCTTTCATCGCTACTTCCGTGGCCACATTGACGAACTGGTGCTGGAGATGGAGCAGGAGGCCACCAAGCTGGTCGAGGTGATCCATGGCGAGCGCGAGGCCGGTGCGGTCGAGGGCGGGGCCAAGGCGTGAACTTCCGTACGCCAAGCCGGCAGGAAGAGCCCGGCGTCAATCTGACGCCGTTGATCGATGTGGTGTTCCTGCTGCTGATCTTCTTCATGGTCTCCACCACCTTCGATCAGCACGCGGACATCGAGCTGACCCTGCCCTCGGCCGACCGCGAGGCCGAGGCCGTGGAGCGCGCGTGGATCGACATCATCGTGGACGCGAACGGCAACTACTTCATCAACGGCCAGGAACTGATCAACCGCCGCGCCGAGACCCTGGAGCGTGTGCTCTCAGAGGCCCGCGAGGGCCGCGAGGACGACCCGGTGCTGATCCGCGCGGACGCGAATGCCACCCACCAGTCGGTGGTGCGCGCGCTGGATGTCGTCGGCCGCCTGGGTATCACCTCGGTCTCCATCGCCACCTTGGGTGATGCCGCCGATGACGACTGACGACCAGCACCCACAGCACCTCGACTCCGGCTGGGCGGTTTATCGCCGCCTGCTTGGCTACGCCTTTGTCTACTGGCCGCTGCTGGCGATTGCGACGGTGGCGATGCTCGGCATGGCGGCGACCGAAGCGGGCTTTGCCGCGCTGATGAAGCCGCTGATGGACGAGTCGTTCGCCGAGGGTGATTCACACCCGCTGATTCCGTGGATTCCGGTGGTGCTGATCGGCTTGTTTCTGATCCGGGGCGTGGCCGAGTTCGGTTCGGTCTATGCGATGCGTTACGTCGGGCGGCAAGTCGTCAAGCGCCTGCGCGAGGAGCTGTTCGAGCGTCTGTTGCACATGCCGGTGCAGCGCTTTCAGGAGCAGAGCAGCGGCGAGCTGATCTCACGTGTGACCTACAACGTGGAGCAGGTGGCGACGGCCGCCACGGACGGGTTCAGTACGCTGGTGCGGGACACCCTCACCATCATCGCGCTGCTAGCATGGATGTTTTGGCTGACCCCGAGCCTGACCCTCACGATCCTGGTTATTGCGCCGGTGATGGCCATTCTGGTGCGGGTGGTGACCAAGCACTTCCGGCGTATTTCGCATCGCCTGCAGTACAACATGGGCGACGTGACGCACGTGACGCAGGAGGTGATCGAGGGCCACCGGGTGGTGCGCATCTTCGGTGGCGAGACCTACGAGCGCGAGCGCTTCGAGGACATCAATGAGCGCAATCGCCGCCTGCACATGCGTATGGAGGGTATCAAGGCCGCTTATACCCCGACCATCCAGTTCCTGGTGGCGGCAGTACTGGCTTTCGTAATCTGGGTGGCGACCTCCGATTTCGGCGATGACACCGTCACTGCCGGCACCTTCGTGTCATTCCTGACCGCCATGCTGTTGTTGCTGAGCCCGATTCGCCGGCTTTCGATGATCAATGCGACCCTGCAGCGCGGGATCGCGGCCGGGCAGAACATCTTCGCCGTGCTGGACGAGACGCCGGAACGTGACACGGGGCACGTACCGCTGGATCGTGCCGAGGGGCACCTGGTGTTCGACGATGTGGCTTTTCGCTACGGTCCGGAAGGCCCGGACGTGTTGAAGGCGGTCTCCTTCGAGGTGAAGCCGGGCGAGAACGTCGCGCTGGTCGGTCGCTCGGGCAGTGGCAAGACCACCCTGGTCAACCTGCTGCCACGTTTCTATCACCCGACCGAGGGCCGCATTGTGCTGGATGGTCACGACCTCGAGACGATCCGTCTGCGCGACCTGCGCCGTCAGATCGCCTATGTCGGTCAGAACGTGACCCTCTTTGCGGATACAGTCGCGGCCAATATCGCGTACGGGCGGCCCGAGGCGAGCGAGGCGGAGATCCGCGAGGCTGCCCGGGCGGCGCATGCGCTGGAGTTCATCGATCGCCTGCCGGATGGGATGCAGACCCTGGTCGGCGAGAATGGCACACGGCTGTCCGGCGGCCAGCGCCAGCGTCTGGCCATCGCCCGGGCGCTGCTTCGGGATGCACCGATACTGATCCTGGACGAGGCGACCTCGGCGTTGGACAACGAATCCGAACGTCAGGTGCAAGCCGCTCTGGACGCACTGGTGAGCACCCGTACCACGCTGGTGATTGCCCACCGCCTGTCCACCGTCGAGGGCGCCGACCGTATTCTGGTGATGGATAACGGCCGTGTGGTCGAGACCGGACGGCACGACGAGTTGATTGCCCTCGGCGGGGTTTACACGCTCCTGCACCGCCTCCAGTTCCGCGAGGAGGTGGGGGATGCGGGGTGATGCAGGAGGTTACGGCGCTCGGCGGTTTGCGGTCTGGGGCGCGACTTGGCGCGATTATCGTCGCGGTGAGGGGAACCGTGCGCGGGCCCGTCGGGGCTTCCTGACGCCACCCGACGAGCGGGGGCGGCTGGTCTGGATCAAGGCCGGCGGCACGCCCGAGGAGGTGCGCCTGGGGATCGAACTGCTCGGCGCGGTGCGCGACAAGCGCCAGGATGTACGCATCGTCCTGACCTTCGAGCAGGACTACCCGGAGCTCTTTGAACGACACATGCAGGCGTTTCGCAAGGTGGGTGTGGGCTATGGCCCCTGTGACCGTCCGCGGGTGGTGCGCCGGGTGCTCGAGCGTTTTCAGCCCCACGGCATCCTGCTGGCCGGCGGTCAGGCCCCGGTGAACCTCCTGCAGGCGGCCGAGGTCCCGGTGATCGCGGTCAATACCGAGCCGCCTGCCCGGGCAGTGCCTCCGGTCGTGCGCCACTGGCCGGTTGATCCGGCCGGGGCGCTTACGTGGCCGGAGGCCGCGTTCGAAGCGGCACTGGCGCCCGCTGACCCGCAGGCGCGATTTGTCGAGGCCCAGGCCGACGTGGTCCTGCGCGCATTGGTCGGGGGTAACGTGGAGCGCCTGTGGTGGTGGCACGGCACGTCGGAGCAATGGCCCGCCTGGCACGCGGCCTGGCAGGCCTCTGGCCGGGGGCGCAGCGATATCCTGCTCGCGAGCCTGCGCGGGGATGCGACCGAGGCCGGGCTGCCCGGCGCGGATCTGGCGGTCTCGGCCTGGGATCGTTCGACGTTGGCGCCGGGGGCTATCCTGCATCTGGATGACCGACGCTGGTTTGCCGCTGCGGCCAGTGCCGCCCATGCGGTGCATCTTGCGGCCTCGGATCGCCAGGCCTTGTGGCAGGGCCTGGCCGGCGGGGCGGCGGTGAGCCTGGGCGAGGCCTCGGCGGCGGCGTTGCCCTGCGCGGTGCTGGGCGAACCCGCTGCGGTGCTGGAGGCCTGGCAGCAGTTGAGCGACGACCCGGCCGCGCGGCGTCAGCAGGGGGATGCGGCGCGGCGGCGTTTCTGGGACGAGCGGCGCCAGGTGGATGCCAATTTCGATGCTGTTCTGCAGCAGGTCTGGGACTGGTAGTCATGGGGTCGTTTCAGGCGTGGCTGAGCGCCCGGTTGTGGGATCAGTGGAGCCAGCGCGGGCCGTTCGCCGCCGCGATGTTCCCGTTGTCGTTGGCCTACGCCGGGCTTGCCGAGTGGAATCGCCAGCGCCAGGAGCAGGCGCGGCGCGATATCTCCATCCCGGCGCGCGCGGTGATCGTGGTGGGCAATCTGACCCTGGGCGGCAGCGGGAAGACACCGATGACGGTGTGGCTGGCCAAGCGCCTGCGCGCCGCTGGCTATCACCCCGGCATTGTCAGTCGCGGCTATGGCGGGCGTGGGGATGTGGCCGGGATCGCGGTGACGGCCGATTCCGATCCGGTGGTGGTGGGCGACGAGCCGTTGCTGATCGCCCGGCGCACGGGCGTCCCGGTGCAGGTGGATCGCGACCGGGTGCGCGGGGCGCGGGCCCTGACCGACCAGGGCGTGGATGTGGTGATCGCCGACGATGGCATGCAGCACCATCGCCTGCCGCGCGATATCACTATCCTGATGGTCGACGGGAGACGCCGTTTCGGCAATGGGCTTTGTCTGCCGGCGGGGCCGTTGCGGGAGCCGAAGCGGGCCCGTGAGCGGGCCGATTTCGTGATCGTGACCGGTGGCGAGCCGGGTCCCGGCGAGATCCCGATGGAACTGGTCCCGTCCAGTCGGTTGCAGCGGGTGGACGGGGCGGAGGAGGCGCGCAAGCCCCACCGCTTTGCCCGGCGCGATGCCCACGCCATCGCCGGGATCGCGGATCCGGAGCGCTTCTTCCGCACCCTGGAAGCGGCGAAGATCGGTATCATTCGGCATCCGTTTCCGGATCACCATCGTTTCCTGCCGCATCAGATCCGCTTCGATGACGAGTTGCCGGTTCTGATGACGGAGAAGGATGCCGTAAAATGCCGGTCGTTTGCGCAGGATAATCACTGGTACTGGCCGATCGCGGCCCGGTTGCCAACCACTTTCGAGCCGGCGCTACTCGCGCGCCTGGAGACGGTCAGTCGGCTCAAACACCTGGGGTAATGCATGGACAAGCGTCTGCTCGATATTCTGGTCTGCCCGGTTACCAAGGGTCCGCTCAAGTACGATCGCGAGAATCAGGAGCTGATCTCCGTCTCCGCCGGTCTCGCCTACCCGATCCGCGATGACATCCCGGTGATGCTCGAGGATGAGGCGCGCGCCCTCTCCGAGGACGAGAAGGAACGCTGGCGCGAGGCCTGAGTCGCCGCATGACGGGCTTCGTCGTCGTTATCCCGGCACGCATGGCCTCCAGCCGTCTGCCGGACAAGCCGCTGGCCGCGGTGGCCGGGCGACCGCTGATCGCCCACGTGATCAGTCGGGCGCAGGAGAGCGCTGCGCGCCGGGTGATCGTCGCCGGGGACGACGAGCGTATCCTCGACGTGGCGCGCCAGTGTGGGGCCGAGGCCTTCCTGACCGACCCCGCGCTCCCCTCGGGCACCGACCGCATCGCCGCGGTCGCCGCGGCCGAGGGCTGGGGCGACGAATCCATCGTGGTCAATCTGCAGGGCGACGAGCCGCTGACGCCAGGCCCGTTGCTGGATGACCTGGCGGCCCTTCTGGAGCAGACCCCGCAGGCGGATATGGCTACCCTGGGCGTGCCGATCCGCTGCGCGCAGGACTTGGCCGACCCCAACCAGGTCAAGCTGGTGACCGACCGCAACGGCCGGGCCCTGTATTTCTCCCGCGCCCCCATCCCCTGGGATCGCGAGGCTCATCGCGCCGGGCAGACGCCCGCAGTGGAGCAGGCGACCCGCCACCTGGGCCTGTATGCCTATCGCGCCGGGTTCCTGCGCCGCATGAGTGCCGAACCCCCCGCCGCGTTGGAACAGCTCGAGCAACTGGAACAGCTGCGGGCTCTGGCAATGGGCGCCTGGATTCAGGTGGGGAGGAGGACCGAGGCCCATCCCCCGGGCGTGGACACGCCGGAGGACCTGGATCGTGTGGAGGCCTTTCTCTCCGGCACGGCCCGCGTTTAACGCGCGACCGGACTTCTGACTAGCCCCATCCTTCGTGGGCCAGAGGGCCCCCTGAGCGCTTCCGAGCCGCCGTTGGTTCGCCTGCAAGCAGGCTCCTACCGGGTCTTGCCCTCGTAGGAGCCTGCTTGCAGGCGAAGCGCCCCCGCCAAAGAGCTTCGATCCTGACCAGGCTCGGTAGAATCGCTCGGACAGCCGCCTACTGGTTGTCGGGGTGGGTTGGGTCGAGGGCGGCCAGCAAGGCCTCGTGCTCCAGTCGCGCATCCTCGATCTCGTCGAGCACCCCATCCACGTCGGGGGTCTCTTCGCTGTGCACGAAGTGCCCGGTCAGGGGTGTTTCCGGAGTCAGGTCACCGTTGGCGAAAAGGTCCCACATCTCGTGGGCGTACTGCGTCTCCAGCAGTGTGGGGTCCACGCGGCCGAAGGTTGTGCGCATATTGTTCACGTCCCGCTGCAGCATGCGGAATGCGCTGTTGTTGCCGGCGGCGTTGACGGCCTGGGGGAGGTCGATGATGACGGGTCCGTGCGCGTCCACCAGCACGTTGTACTCGGACAGGTCGCCATGGATCAGGCCGGCGCACAGCATGCGCTGGATCTGGCGGATCATGAATGCGAACCACTCGCGTGCTGTCTCGGGGTCCAGCTCGACTTCGTGCAGCTGGGGCGCGGTGTTGCCGTCGGCGTCCAGCACCAGTTCCATCAGCAGGACGCGGTCGAATACGCCGTAGGGGACGGGCACTCGAACGCCCGCGTCGGCAAGGCGGTAGAGCGCCTCGACCTCGGCGTTCTTCCACTGCGTCTCCTCGACCTCGCGGCCGTGACGCCCACGTCGGGCCATGGCCCGTGCATCGCGGCTGCCGCGGACCTTGCGGCCTTCCTGATACTCGGCCAGCTTGTGGAAGCCGCGATGCTTGGCTTCCTTGTACGCCTTGGCACAGCGTGTCGCATCCCCGCTGCGGACGAGGTAGATGTTCGCCTCCTTGCCGCTTTGCAGCTGCCCGATGACGGTATCAATGACGCCGTCTTCGATCAGCGGCTGGAGGATCTTGGGGATTTTCATAAGCGCGTACGGGGTTGGCGAAACGAAAGACGCCGACCTGGGGGGAACCCCGGAGGCCGGCGTCGTGCGTTCGAAAACGGTTGGGTCAGGGCAGAAAGATCTTGGGTTTGCGCTTCTCCGCCTTGGCGGTGCGTTTCTCCATCAGTGTCTTTTCGGCCTTCTTCTTGCTGTCGCGCTTACGATCCATGGTCTTCATGGGGTGGGTCCTCTGGGGCGCCGGACGGATCATCCGGCTGATTGCGTGCCCGCTTCTGCTGGCGTTTTTCTTCCTGCTTGGCGGCTTTCTTCAGCTCGCGCTGGCGCTTTTCGTATTGGTAGTTCGGTTTGGCCATAGGGCAGCAGGGTCTCCATCGGGGTGTCGCCAGCGAGGCGGGGTCACGAAGCGTTGTCTCTCCACAATAGCACCGAAACATTGTCATGGGGGCGAGCGCACGAAGAAGGGCAACGAGGCACCTGGCGTTTCCTTCCCCGTGCCGTTCAGGCGGGCGGGTGCAAGCCGCCTTGCAGGGCGCGGGCCAGGGCCTGGCCTTCGCTGATGGCCCGCTCCGCTGTGGAGTGGTGCGGTTTGAGGGTCGCGATCACGCGGTGTTCGAGCTCGGTCGCGGTCAGGATTGTGTTCGGGTCGATATAGCCGTTGTCGGTGAGCCATTCGGACAGCCGTTCGCGGGCACTGCTCTGGAAGCGTTTGACCGTACCGTTCTCCAGTTCGCGCAGGAGCTGTTCGCCGTTGCCGTTCAGTTGGTTCGCCAGGTCGGAGACGGCGTCGATGAAGGTCGCACTGACGGCCTCGGAGGCCTCCAGGGCCGCGCGGTCTACCGGGCGGCCGCGACCCTGGCGCCAGGCGCGAGTCCAGGCGCGGGCGGCCTCACTACGGGCCTGCAGCGTCTGGCATTCCGGGGCTTCCAGCAGGGGGGCGGCGGGGCCTTGTAGCAGGGATTCCAGCGCGCCCAGGCGATCCACCCCCAGCTCCAGCAGGCGCTGCAACAGCTCCAGACGGTCCCGCAGCAGGTGAAACAGATGGATACCGGCCGGATCCTGCCAGGGGTCGATCAGGGGAATGCCCCCAATCCGCTGCGCGTAGTGCTCGGGGGCGTCGCTGCCGGGGGCGGGTACCGCTTCGGGTTCCGGAAGGCTCAGCTGCTCGTTGCTACCCAGCGCTTGCTGTCCCCAGCGGCGTGCGGCCAGGTCGATGATCTCGACGCTGGACTCCTGTGCCTGCCAGTAACGCGCGTCTTCGGGCTGGGCGGTCAGGTAGAAGACCTGTCGGCCGGCCTCGTGGGCCAGAGCCTGCAGGCTTTCGGCCACTGCCCGGAAGCGGTCCGGGTCCGCCGTACCCAGCGCCTCGTCGAGGATGAGCGGGAGCGCGCTGCGCCCGCGTTCGGCCTCCAGCGCAAAGGCGATGCGTACGGCGAGCAGAAGCTGCATCCGCGTCCCGCTGGAGAGTTCGGTGAGCGAGCGGGTGGCCCCGCTGGCGGTCTCGCGGGCGCTGAACCGGGCCGAGGCATGGGGCGAGAACTGTAGTTCGTAGTGATGGCGAGTGAAGCGCCGGAACCACTCGCGGGCCTGGCGCAGGGCCGCGGGCTGCACCGCCTGTTCGTGTTCCATCTCGACCTGGTCCAGCAGGAAGTTTCCGGCCCTGGCGAACAGGGCCTGGTCGAGTCGCTGGGTCAGGGCGTCGCGGGCGAGTTCGCGGCGGGCGCGGGCGGTTTCCAGCTGGCGTTCATGGCCGGCGCGGTCGATGGCCGCTTCGATGCGGGCGATCTCCTCGCTCAGCCGGTCGCGTTCCGCCGCCTGGTCACGCAGGGTCTGAAGTTGCGATTCCAGGGGTTCCGCGGCATCGGCCTCGACCGCCTCCAGCAAGTCCGGGCGGTCCTCGAGGTGGCGGCGGCGTTCGCGTTCGCGTTCGCGCACATTACCCAGTTGCTCGCTTAGCTCTTGCCAGGCGGGCCATAGGCGCAGCCTCTCGCGCAGGGTCGATTCATCGCCATTCTCCAGGCCGGCCGCTGCGTACAGGGCGGCGATCTGCTCCCGCGTGCGATCCGCGTCGGCTTTCAGACGTTCGAGTTCGCGCTGGGCGGCCTTCTCCTCCCGCTGCGCGGTGTCCCGCGTCTGCAGCCGGGCGGCGAGACGGTCCAGGTGCTGGGCCAGGGTATCCGCCGAAGGCTCGGAGTCCGGAGGGGCCACGGCATACTGGGCGAGAAAGGCCATGACGGGCGCCCGGGTCGCCTCCAGCTCGGCTGTCAGGCGTTCCTGCTCTGCCCGGGCCGTGTTCACGGCCTGGCGCGCCCGGTCATGGTTCGCGGTCAGGTGGATCCAGCGCTGCAGCGAGGCATCCATACAGCCGGGGTCGAAGCCGACCTGCCGGGCAATGTCTTTCAGGCGCCCCTCTTCCCGGTCGCGGGCGGCGCGCCGCTCTTGCAGTTCCCGTTCGAGTCGAGCGCGGCGCTCCGCCGTTCGCCGCGCGCCCTCCGCGGTTTCCAGTTCACGCTCCAGGTGGGCCAGGCGCTCGCGGACCGCGTCGGCCGTCCAGTCCGTGGGCAGCGCCAGACCGGTATCGCGGAAGCGTGCCTTCGCAGCCTCGCGGGGTATGTTGTCGGTCGCCGGGCGAGCGGCGATGTAGGCGCCCCAGGCGACCGGGAGCGCGAGTACGGCGAAGGCGGGGTGTACCAGCAACGTCGCTGTGCCAATGGCGCCGCCCGCCGCGAGCAGGGCGATCCCGGCGGCGACCCGGCGCAGGCCGGTCCAGGGGGTGGGGCGCGGGGACCCCAGCCAGTGCAGCAGCTCGTCGCGGCCGCGTCGCAGTGTGTCGGGGGTGGGCAGGGTGTCCTCAGTCGGAGGCAGGGAGGCGAGTTCGTCTTCCCGTTGCGCGATGCCGGCCTGCAGCCCACGCAGGGTCTCCAGGGACTGTTCCACCGAGTGGAGCGTGGCGGGGTCCAGGGCCGGAATCGCCTCTGGCGTGCCCCCCAGTTCTTCGGTTGCCTGGTGCCGTGTCGCCTGGGCCGCGTGCAGCTCCCTTGTCGTCTGCTCCAGCCCCCTCTCCAGCTCCAGCAGCCTGCGAACCACGGGGCGTTGATCGTCCACGCGATCGGCATCCAGCTCGGGATCCGCCAGTCCGGCTGCCTCGCGGCGCTGGCAAGCGTCCTCCAGGCGTTCGCGGGCCTGTTGTTGTTCGTGTTCCAGGCGCCGCAACTCGTCCTGGAGTGGGGCGAGGCGTTGCAGTTCGTCGCCGCGGAGCCTGTCCAGACCGGCAGGCAAGGCCGCCATCCGGGTCTCCAGATCCCGGTGTTCGCGTCGGGCCCCCAGCAGGTCCAGGGCGCGTGCGTACTGATCGGCCTCGTGGGCAGCGCGCTGGGTCTGCTGGCGTTGCGCTTTCAGGTCGGTCAGGCGCTGTTCGTCGTGTTGCAGGCCGCGTTGCTGCTGACGCCGCTCGCGCAGTTCCTGTTCCGCAGCCGTCAGCGCCTGGGACTCGCTACGGGCATGGGTCGTCTTCAGGCTCAGTGCGGGATCGTCGCGCAGGGTGGGCAGGTCGTAGCCACCGGCCAGTTCGCGGGCCAGGCGCAGGCCGATCTCCTGCTCGGTGCCGTGGTCGGCGTTCAGCAGATCCTCGATGCGCAGGGTGTAGCAATCGATGAAGCGATGATCCGGCAGTGGGGGCGCCTCCACGCGTTCGCCATTGCGGGACCAGGACAAGTCGGTCCCCAGCCGATGGGCCTGTAACGGGCCCTGGGCATCGACGAAGGTCGCCTCGATGTGGACTCCGGTCTGGCGCAGTTCCTGGGCATACAGGGCGGCTCGCAAGGCGCGCACCAGGCTCGATTTTCCGGACGCGTTGGGCCCGATGGCCACGTTCACGCCTGGCCCCAGGGCATCCAGGCGGAACCCCGGATGGATGCCCGGCAGACGGACGATATCCAGTGAGTCCAGTCTCATGCGGCCCTCACGCTTCGCTCTCGCGCTGGAGCAGCAGCCGGTCAAGGGCGTGCAGGGCGGCCGCTTCCAGGTGGCGGGCGATCGCCTCGTCATCCGGGCCCTCCGGGGCGAGGGCGCGATAACGCGGGTCATGAATCACCTGCGCGAGCGGACCCCGGGCCTTCTCCAGGAGTTCGCGGCGGGCCGCGTTGTCCGGGCCTTGCAGCAACTGGAGCTTGCGGGCCAGCAATGCGGCGGGATCGCTGCCCGCGGCGAGTTCCGCCAGGTCCAGGGCGGGCAGGGCCTCCAGGCGCCAGTCATGGACGAAATACAAACGGCCGCCGAGGTCCTGCGGGGTGGCGCGCGGGTCGTCGGCGTACAGGCTGCGCTCCAGCGCATGGCGTTGATCGCTGCGTCCGGTCAAGCGCAGGCGGCAGCCGACGGCCGCAGGCCTGTGGCTCCAGGTCTCCAGCTCGGCATGGAGGGCTCCCAGTGCCTCGGTCACCCGACGGTGGATATCGGCCGCTTGCTGCAGGCCATCCACGGCGATCTCGAGGGTATGCCAGGACAGCGGTGCCAATGGAATCTGTTCGATCGCGAGGTCGCCGCCCGGGGTGATCTCGAGACACCAGGGGCCATGGCGGCCGGGCTCGCCCGGATCCATGCCGGTCAGGGAGCCCAGATAGCCCATCGGTCGGGGCGCGGCGAGCGGATCGGGGCGGTGGATGTGGCCCAGTAGCCAGGCCTCAACCGGGGCGGCCTCCAGGTCGCTGCTGCGCACGGGGGCGTGCGGGCTGCGGGACTGGTCACGATCGCAGTGCAGCAGCCCGACGGTGGGGCAGTCTGTGGGGGCGGGAAAATCGCCTTCCAGCGGACTGGTGGTTACGCGCGCTTCGGGGAACGACCAGCCCGCAATCCGTAGACGCTGATCATCATGGCCGCGCAGCTCACGGGTGTCCCACTGCCCGCCGGCCCCCAGCAGCTCGAAGGCCGGCAGGGATTCGGCCAGCCGCGGCAGGACCTGGACGTCATGGTTGCCGGCGACGCCGAGTACCCGGATGCCCGCCTGGGTCAGGCGCTCGACACCCGCCCTCAGGTCGCGGTAGGCCTCGTAGAAGTCGTCCTCCTGTTCGACCACGTCGCCGGCCAGCAGCACCGCGTCGATGCCCTGTTCCACGGCGTAGTCGACACTGCGGCGCCACGCAGCGGCCGGGCCGAGGTTTGCGATGCCGAGCGCCTCGCCCACCGCGGGCGGGATGCGCGACGGCTGTCGGCCCAGATGGATGTCGCCCACGCACAGGAGCTTCATGGACGCGGGGAGGGGGTCGGGATCATGGGCGCAGTTTGGAAGAATCGCGGACCAAAGCCAATCCCGGAGCATGGGATGGGCCCCTTCATCGGTTCTGCCCGCGTGGGAGCCTGCTTGCAGGCGAAGCCCCTGCCAGAGTCGGACGCGGGCAGGGGCTTCGCCTGCAAGCAGGCTCCCACGGGTGTGGTGGCGCGCAGGGTCAGGTGTCGATGCCGAGTTGCCGGGGTAGCTGGCCGAGGCGGCCGAGGGTCAGGCAGGGGCGGGGATGACCGTGTTCCCAGGGGAGGGATTGCGGGTTGAACCAGGCGGCGCGGAAGCCGGCCTGCAGCGCGCCCAGGACGTCCGCCGTGCTGTCGTCTCCGACGTGCAGGATGGCGTCGGGCTCCATCCCCGCATGCTTGCGGGCCTGATCGAAGATATGCGGATCGGGCTTGGCCGCACCCGCTTCGCCGGCGGCGACGGCGAAGCCGAAGTACTGCCCGAGGGGCGTGCGAAAGACATCCGCGTTACCGTTACTGATCGCGCCCAGGCGGAAGTGGCGTGCCAGGGTTGCCAGCACATTCTGGGCCTCGGGATAGGGCGTGACCTCGTTGCGCGCCTCCCAGAACACCTGGAAGCCTTCACCCGACAGACGCTCCGGGCAGCAGCCACAGGTTTCGGCCAGTTCGCGCAGCCAGCGCTTGCGCAGGCGGGTCAGGTCGTGGCGCTCGTGGTCGGGGGCCGCGCGCATGAAGGCCGTTCGCGCCTGGATCAGGGCATCGGGACCGAAGCGCTCGCACACCTCGGGCGCCTGCTCGCGAAGCCAGGCATAGAAGCGCGCCTCGGCGTGATGGATGACCGGCATCACCGGCCACAGCGTGTCGTCGAGGTCGAAGGTCAGACAGCGGATACGGCCGGGTTCGAACGCTCGAGGTCGAACAGGCTCGCGACGGGGTGCGTGGTTCATCCGTATAAGGGTAGCGTGGAACTGCGACGGCGCGACCATTCGGATAACACCTTTGGGGGTACTCACGGCGTTCGGCCGTCGGAGTGGACTGCTACGCTGGGAAGGAAGCGACGAGGAGGTCTTCGACATGCAAACAACCAACGATTCCGGTGTCTGGCCGCGTTACAGCCGGGGCCAGCGGGTGGTGCACTGGCTGGTGGCGGTATTGGTGCTGGGCGCGCTGAGTCTCGGCGGGACGATTGGCTGGTTCGGTTTCGAAGGGTTGCAGGCGCGCTTCGGCGAGGATGCGACCAACACCATTTACACCTGGCACAAGAGCTTCGGGGTGCTGATTCTGGCACTGATGCTGGTGCGCATCGGGCTGCGGCTGCGTCATGGCAAGCCGCCCTACGCGGTGGCACTCGCCCGTTGGCAGCGGATTGGCTCGGAGGTGGTGCACGGGCTGCTCTATGTCCTGCTGATCGTGATGCCGGTGATCGGGTGGTGGGCGACCGCGGCCGGGGGCTATCCGGTCCAGCTGGGGCCGTTGATCCTGCCGGGCTTGTTCCCGGAAAACGAAGCCCTTTCGGAGATCCTGTTCGGCTGGCACCAGGCGCTGGGGATGGCCATCCTGATCCTGGCGCTCGGCCATATTGCGGTGGCGCTGTTCCACTGGCGCGTGCGTCGGGATGGCGTGATGCAGCGAATGACCTTCGGTTCGGCTCGGCGCTGATTCCGGGGCGCCGATGCTGCGATTGCTGCTGACCTTTGTTGCGCTGAATGCGGTGCTGCTGGGTCTGGAACTCCCGCGCTACGCGGGGCTTGCACCGTACTGGTTGGCCTGGGAGGCCGTGCTGCTGGTGGGCCTGTTCGCGCTTCTGCCGTCGGGCCGGCTGGCGCGGGGGTTGGCGTGGCTGGCGGGCGGGCTCCTACTGGCGCTGGTGGTGTTGGCGTTGTTCGATGCCCTGACCCGGGCCAGTCTGAACCGGCCGCTCAACCTGATCCAGGACTGGATACTGCTGGATGCGGTGTACCAGTTGGTGACCGGGAATCTCGGCTGGGTGGCCACCGTGTTGCTGGGCATCGTCCTGATCGCCGGGCTGGTCGTGGTGATCTGGGGAGCGGCTCGGGGGCTGTATGCGCTGGGCAGCCGTGCCGCAGGCGCGCGGCGGGTGCCGCTGCCCCTTGCCGTTGGGCTGCTGGCGCTTGGCCTGGTGGGTACGGCCGCCGGCATGCGCGACGTGGCGCCCGCCGGAACGGTCGCGCCGGCGGCTGGGATGGTGCAGCAGCAGATCGCGGCGGGGCAGGCCGCCATCGCGGAGAACCGGGCCTTTCGTGCGCGGCTGCAGCAAAGCCGTGAGCAGGCCGGGGCACAACCGCTGCCGGGACTTGCCGGGGTCGACGTGATTCTGGGCCTGGTGGAGTCCTATGGCGTCTCCGCCGTTTTCGACGAGCGCTATGCGCCCGTGATCGTGCCGGGACTCGAGTCGATCGGCGACGATCTCGACGCCGCGGGCCTGCACGTGGTGACCGGCGTGCTGGAGGCGCCGATCGCCGGCGGGCAATCCTGGCTGGCGCAGGCCTCGCTGCTGTCGGGTCTGCAGGTGCGCTACGCCGGGCACTACGACGCGTTGCAGGCCGAGCCCCGCGATACCCTGGTGCAGGATTTCCAGACGACCGGCCACCGCACGGCCATGCTCGCGCCGGCGATCCAGCTTGACTGGCCGGAGGGCCGGTGGTTCGGCTGGGACCGGATGGTGGGCAAGCACGACTTCGACTACGCCGGGCCGCCATTCTTCTGGGTAACGATGCCGGACCAGTACACCTGGTCGTTCTTCGACCGCGAGGTGCGCGCGACGTCGGAAGACCCGGTGTTCGCGATGCTGGCGCTGGTCAGTTCGCATGCGCCCTGGACGCCGATCCTGCCGGTGCTGGAGGACTGGGATGCGATCGGGGATGGCGCGATCTTTGACCAGTGGGCCGACCAGGGGCCCGCGCCGGAGACGCTGTGGCGGGACTTTGGTCGCGTGCGCGAGTACTACGCGGAGTCGGTGCGCTACTCGCTGGAGGTGACCGGGGCCTACGCCGCCCGGTTTGCCGATGAGGAAACGCTGTTTTTCATGCTGGGCGATCACCCGGCGGCCGCGCTGATTACCGGTCAGGACGCCAGCTGGGCGGTACCGGTCCACGTGATCTCGGGCGATCCGGAATTACTGGAGCCGTTCCGGGCGCGCGGCTTCGTGTCGGGGATGCTGCCGCCGTCGGAGCAGGCGGAACATGGCTTCGATGCCCTGCGTGGCTGGCTGCGCGATGCATTTGGCGGGGCGCCCGGAAAGGACTGATCGACCGGCTACTGTTGCAGGCTCTCGAGCCGATTGGCTGG
Organism: Thioalkalivibrio sp. AKL7; assembly: GCF_000381705.1. NCBI lineage: Bacteria > Pseudomonadati > Pseudomonadota > Gammaproteobacteria > Chromatiales > Ectothiorhodospiraceae > Thioalkalivibrio > Thioalkalivibrio sp. AKL7. Next base: position 30,130 of record NZ_KB906959.1, read on the forward strand.
CCCCGGTTCGTCATCTGGTGTTTACGGTGGCTTCGTCGGGCCGCCTGCCAGGCGCTGACTCGCCAGCGCGCCCCGAGGCACTTTCTTGCTTGCCCAAGAAAGTGCCCAAAGAAGGGCACCCGGATTCCGCCCGGGAACCTTGCTCCAGGGCCCTCGGGCCGGCGGCGCTGAACTCGCT
>NZ_KB906960.1:0-25451 GCF_000381705.1 Thioalkalivibrio sp. AKL7
CGGGGGGCGTAGGATGTGATGAGCGCAGCGAATCGCATCAGGGTTTCGCACGACGTGGGGCATGGTGCGTTTCGCTACGCTCAACCGCACCCTACGGGATACCGCTTGTTTTGACCTTCCCCTCCCGTATGGAGCCCCTCGTGGAGGGCGTGATGGGCCGGGAGAAGGCGCTGGATGTCTGAGCGAAGCCGCAGGCGCAGCGAGTTCAGCGCCGCCGGCCCAGCGCGTCCGGAGCGAGGTTCCCGGGCGAAATCCGGGTGCCCTTCTTTGGGTCCTTTCTTGGGCAAGCAAGAAAGGACCTCGCGGCGCGCTGGCGAGTCAGCGCTTGGCAGTAAGCGGGCCGAAGCCACCGTAAACACCGGACAACGAACCACAGCCAGCCACAACTGCGCGAGAAAAGGCCCGAGAGCGAGCCCGTATCACACGCCGTGTGTGTCGCGTCGGTGCGGCTGGGAAAAGACTACGAGAGGCGCGAGGTCAGGCCGGGCGGTGGGGGCAGGCGCTGTCGGTGCAGTCGCCGTACAGGACCAGGGCGTGGTCCTTGATGGCAAAGCCGTGGTGCTGCGCCACCTCGCGCTGGCGCCGTTCGATGGTCTCGTCGAAGAACTCCTCGACCCGCCCGCACTGGTTGCAGACGATATGGTCATGGTGCCCGCCCCGCTCCAGCTCGAATACCGCCTGGTTGCCCTCCAGGTGCAGGCGGCAGACCAGCCCGGCCGCCTCGAACTGCGTCAGCACGCGATACACCGTGGCCAGACCGATTTCCTCGCCGGAATCGAGCAGCTCGCGATAGATCGCCTCGGCCGTCAGGTGACGGGTTTCCGAGTTCTCGAGGATCTCGAGGATCTTCATCCGCGGCAGCGTGACCTTGAGCCCGGCCTTCTTGAGATTACTCGTTTCCATTGCCCGTTTTCCCGGTCCCGTCCGCTTGAGAGAGGCGGGACGCTTTGGTGTACCATGCGCGTTCACGGCCCACCAGACGCCGAGGACCGCCCGCTCAGATGATCAAGATTCTCATTTCTATCGCCGTGGCCGCAAGCCTGCTGAGCGCCTGCGGTGGCCTCAACCAGTTCCGTCTGGATGTCCAGCAGGGCAATGTGATCGACCCCGTACAGGTGGCCCAGATCCAGCCCGGCATGACCCCGCAGCAGGTCCGCTTCCTGATGGGATCGCCCCAGCTGGAGCCCGCCTTCCGGGCCGATGACCGCTGGGACTACGTCTACTATCGCCGCCCAGGCTTCGGCTCCACCGAGCGCCAGCGCGTCACCGTGCATTTCGACAACGGCGTCGTCAGCCATGTGGATGCCGACATCCCGCAGCCGGTAGCGCTGGACGAGCATCCGGTCGACAGAGACAACGACTGACACCCGCGCGCGGCGGCATATTTCGCCGCCGCAAGCCCCTGCTACTCCTTCGCGTTGTCGGCCGGCGCCTCCTTCGGCTTGTCGTCGGCGGCGCCGGCGTCACCCTTGCCCGGCTTCTTCTTGCGCCCCTTGTCGGCACGCTGGCGCCGCACCTCCTTCGGGTCCGCGATCAGCGGGCGATAAACCTCGATGCGGTCGCGTGGGCGCAGCACGGTGTCCCTACGGGTGATCTTGCCGAAGATCCCGACCTTGGCGTTGTCCAGATCGATCTCGGGGAACTGCAGTTCAATCTCCGACTGGCGCAGCGCGGTATCGACCGTCGTGCCCTCCGGCACCACCAGCGGCAGGATCACCTGCCGGTCGGGCCGCGCGTAGGCAATCTCCACCCGGATCATGCCGCCCTCTGCAGCCGGTGCCGCGTGGCTATCCGTCACCGTGGACCTCGCGCGCGCGCTGGACAAAGGCATCCACCAGCGAATTGGCAATCTGAGTGAACACCGGGCCAATCGCAAAGGCCATGAGCCGGTTGGCAAACTCGAACTCCAGCTCCAGGGCGATGCGGGTCTTGCCGCCCTCCGCCTCGGTAAAGCTCCAGGTCCCGTGCAGGCGCCGGAACGGCCCGGAGACCAGGCGCATGTCGATGCTTTCCGGGCGCTTGAGCGTGTTCCGGGTGGTGAACGACTTGTGCAGCGCCCCCTTGGCCAGCTCGATCGTGCCCTCCACCTCGTGCTCGCCACGCGGGCGCGCGGAGGCACTGCGGCAACCGGGCAGGAACTGCGGATAGGCGTCTACGTCATTCACCAGATTGAACATCTGTTCACGGCTGTAGGGCACGTCCGCGTAGCGGCGAATCTTCGAGGCCATCAGATCAACTCCACGGCGCGCAGGAACACAAACAGGATCGCGACCGGCGCGACGAAACGCACCAGAAAGTACCAGACCTGGTACAGGACCGGGTGCTTGAGGCGCAGCTCGGACTGCACCGAGCGCTCGGTCATGCGCCAGCCCACGAAGATCGCGATCAGGAACCCACCCAGCGGCAGCAGGATGTTGGCCGTCACGTAATCCAGCAGGTCCAGGATGCCCATGTCGAATAGGGTGTAGTCGGACCAGACGTTCAGCGACAGCAATGCGCCGATGCCGAGGAACCAGGCCCCGATGGCGATCATCGCGGTCGCCATCACCCGGGTCAGCCCCAGGTTCTCGACCAGGAAGGCGACCGCCGGCTCGATGATGGAGATCGCCGAGGTCCAGGCCGCAAACACCAGCAACACGAAGAACATGGTGCCGAAATACAGCCCGCCCGGCATGTCGGCAAAGGCCAGCGGCAGGGTCACAAAGATCAGCCCCGGCCCCTGCTCGGCCGACAGCCCGGCCCCGAGCACGATGGGGAAGATCGCCAGCCCGGCCATGATCGCGACCAGGGTGTCCGCCCCGACCACCGCCGCGGAGGTGCGCGCGATGGACGCATCGCTCTGCAGATAGCTGCCGTAGATCATGATCGCGCCCATGCCCAGGCTGAGCGTAAAGAAGGCCTGGCCCATCGCCAGCAGAACCGCGTTGGCGGACAGCGCGGAGAAGTCCGGATACAGCAGGAACTCCAGTCCGGCGAGGAACTGCCCCTCGACCATCGCATAGCCGACCATCACCACCAGCATCACGAACAGCAGCGGCATCAGAATGGTCACCGCCTTCTCCAGGCCGGACTGCACCCCGCGCGCGACCACCATCGCCGTCATCACCATGAAGATCGTGTGCCAGGCCAGCAGGGCCTCCGGGTCCGCCAGCATGTTGCCGAACATCGACTCCGAGCCATCTGCATCCAGCCCGAGAAAGCCGCCGGTCCCCGACTTGAAGACGTACGACAGCGACCAGCCGGCGACCACGCTGTAAAACGACAGGATCAGGAAACCGGCCAGCACCCCGATCCAGCCGATCATGCCCCACGCGCGCGTCAGGCCCTCCTCGCGCGCCAGGGCCGACATGGTATTGATCGGGCTCTGCCGCCCGCGCCGGCCCAGCAGGATCTCCGCCATCATCACCGGCAGGCCGATCAACAGGATGCAGCCGAGATAAACCAGCACGAAGGCGCCCCCCCCGTTCTCACCGGCGATATAGGGGAAACGCCAGATGTTGCCCAGGCCAACGGCCGAACCCGTGGCCGCGAGAATAAAGGCCAGACGGGTCGTCCATTGCCCGTGGATCGAGGTCGTGGCTGGCATCGGTGGCTCCTTGTTGAACGGAGACGGGGGGCGCTCCCGCGGGCCGCCGCCCCCGGCAGCGGCCAGGGCCGGTCGCGCAAGCGCATCGCCGGGTCCGCCGGAATTGTGGGGCAGCGGGTCGCCCGGCTCAACTTTCACCCCGCGCGCCCGGACATTCGGACTGCTTCGGCCGCCCGCCTGCAGTACACTGCTCGGGTTATGGGAAAGAACAAGAAACAAGCCAAGGAACCGTCCAGCACCATCGCCCTCAACCGCAAGGCGCGTCACGAATTCTTCATCGAGGACCGCCTGGAGGCGGGGATGGAGCTCGAGGGCTGGGAGGTCAAGTCGATGCGCGCGGGCCGCGCGCAGCTGAGCGAGGCCTACGTGCTGCTGCGCAACGGCGAGGCCTTCCTGTTCGGGGCCCACATCACCCCGTTGCCGACCGCCTCCACCCATATCAAGCCGGATCCCAGCCGCACGCGCAAGCTGCTGCTGCATCGCGCGGAGATCAACCGCCTGGTCGGCGCGGTGGAGCGCAAGGGCTACACCCTGGTGCCCATGGCTCTGTACTGGAAGCGCGGGCGAGCCAAGCTCGAGATCGGCCTGGCCAAGGGCAAGAAGGAATACGACAAGCGCGCCGACAAGAAGGACAAGGACTGGGAACGCGAGCGGGCGCGAATCCTGAAGCACGGCTAACGCCGCCCCGCCCACCATCCCCATTCCGGCTCGCGCCGGACCCGCCCCCTCATCCCGGGATGTGTGCAGTGCCCTCTTCCTGCCATCTGCCAGGGGGCTGGCCCGGGTTCGTCCTCTGGTGTTTACGGTGCCTTCGTCCGGCCGCCTGCCACGCGCTCACTCGCGAGCGCACCGCGAGGTACTTCTTTGCTCGTGCAAAGAAGTACCCAAGAAACACGCCCGACTGCCGCGACCCCGGCCCGAGGCTTTTCGCGGGCGGCGCTGAACTCGTTACGCTGCGCTTCGCTCAGACATCCAGCGCCCCGTGTCTATTTAGAATCGTCCCGCGAAAAGCCTCTCCACTCGGCGCGACGACAACGGGGAGGAAGGTCAAGACAACGGCTATCCCAGCGTTCCTGCCGGTGGATGATGGCTAGGTCTTCGAGCATCTTCGGCACGCTCGGCCTTTGGCCATAGCGTGCCGCGCCCGCGGAGCGGGCGCCGGGGGAGCGTAGGATGTGATGAGCGCAGCGAATCGCATCAGGGTTTCGCGCGGCGTGGGGAACGGTGCGTTTCGCTGCGCTCATCCGCACCCTGCGGGGTGCGGGCTGGCTGCTGGTGTCTGGATACCGCCTGTTTTGACCTTCTCCTCCCGTATGGAGCCCCTCGCGGAGGGCGTGATGGGCCAGGAGAAAGCGCTGGATGTCTGAGCGGAGCCGCAGGCGCAGCGAGTTCAGCGCCGCCGGCCCGAGGGCCCTGGAGCAAGGTTCCCGGGCAGAATCCGGGTGCCCTTCTTTGGGTACTTTCTTGGGCAAGCAAGAAAGTACCTCGCGGCGCGCTGGCGAGTCAGCGCGTGGCAGGCGGCGGACCGAAGCCCCCGTAAACACCGGAGGACGACCCAGAGCCAGCCTCTCCCGGGAGGCGATTGGACGAACGTGCCTAGACTGCAGGCGCGGAGCCTGCGTCGGGCGCCAGGATCAGGCGTTGGCGCGCCAGCGGCAGGTGCCGCCGGCCGCCTCGTCCAAGGTCTGCAGCAGCACCTCGTGCGCCGCCTGCTCCTCGGGCGTCGGCTCGATCACCGGCAGCGGCTTGCCCGAGCGCTGCGCCTTGACCGGGCCGGCCGCGGCATCGCCGTCGCCTCCGGAATCCAGGGTGAGCGCCACCTGCCCGCCGGTCATCGCCAGATAGACATCCGCGAGCAGCTCGGCATCGAGCAGCGCCCCGTGCAGGGTGCGCCCGGAGCCGTCCACCTCGTAGCGCTTGCACAGGGCATCCAGGGAATTGCGCGCCCCCGGGTGCATGCGCCGCGCCATCACCAGCGAATCCAGCACGGTGCTGACCTCGGCCACCTCGGACGCCGGCGCCACATCGCCCAACAGGCGCAGCTCGTTGTTGATGAAGCCGACATCGAAGGGCGCGTTGTGAATGATCAGTTCGGCCCCACGGATGAAGTCGACAAAGTCATCGACGACATCGGCAAACCGAGGCTTGTCGGCCAGAAACTCGTTGGTAATCCCGTGCACCGCGATCGCGCCGGCGTCGATCTCGCGATCCGGTTGCAGAAACTCGTGCAGCTTGCGCCCGGTGGGGCGGCGGTTGTCCAGCTCCAGGCAGCCGATCTCGATAATGCGGTGGCCGTCGGAGGGGTCCAGGCCCGTGGTCTCGGTATCCAGCACGATTTGGCGCATCGTGGTTTCCTTCAGTTCTCGATCGGTTCGCCGGCCAGCAGGGCATCAATGCCCGCATTGGCCAGTTCGTCGGCGCGCTCGTTCTCCGGGTGACCGCTGTGGCCCCGTACCCAGTACCACTCGATGTCGTGGCGCTGGGCCTGTGCATCCAGCTCCTCCCAGAGATCACGGTTTTTCACCGGGGAGCCGCTGGCGGACTTCCAGTTGCGCCGCTTCCAGCCGGGCATCCACTCGGTCACGCCCTGCTTCACGTACTTGGAATCCGTGACCAGCTCCACCTTGCAGGGGCGCTTCAGGGTCTCCAGCGCGCGGATGGCCGCGGTCATCTCCATGCGGTTATTGGTGGTCTCGGCCTCGGCCCCGTAGAGCTCGCGCTCGCGCCCGTCGAAGCGCAGGATCGCACCCCAGCCGCCCGGCCCGGGGTTTCCACGGCAGGCCCCGTCGGTATAGATGTACACACGTTCGTCAGCCATGCGTTCGGCGGGCTCCAGAATGAGAGGAGCGCGAGGATACCAGCCCCGGACGCATCGCGGGGTTGGGCATGGCGAAGCGGAAACGCGGCTCCGGACGCAGGGGCATGTTCACCCGCTTGTGGGCCACGGTCAGGATCATGCTGGCCAGCGGCGGCAGGCCGCGCAGGGTCCAGGCATCCATGGTGGCCAGGCGTTTCTGCCAGGCGGCGGGCAGCCCCGGTGGGAGCAGGCTGAGGCTCCACTGATCCAGCACCTCGAGATCCGCCGCCTCCAGTAACTCGCGATATTGGCGCCGCCGCAGGCCTTCGGGCAACGGCGAGGCGCGCACCCCGTTGCGCCCACCGCGCTGCAGGCGGTTGCCTTCCAGCAGAAACACCCGTCCCTCGGGCTCCAGCACCCGGGCTGCCTCGGCCACCACCGCCGCCGGTTGCTCGCTCTGGGCGCAGGGATGGGCGAGCACGATGCGCCCGGCACAGGCGGACTCCAGCGGCCAGGCCTCGGGGTCCATGCGCAGTGCCGGGCGCGCCGAGGCGATCCGGATCAGCGGGGCCTGCAGGGCATCGCTGTCCTCCAGGATCGGCACCGGCGCCAGCTCCACCGCCAGCCCCCCGGGGCCCGGATCGCCATAGCGCCGAATGCGTTCCAGAAAGCGCTCGCGGACCCTCCGCCCCTGCGGCTGGGCATACCAGTGCGCCAACCAAGTCAGGAATGGGTCTTGGTGATCCCCCATCTCTGGTTTATCCTCCAGCGCCATGACACCACGCCTCCGCACACGACTGACCACCGCCCTGATTTTCGGCTTGACGGCGATCTTCGCCTCTGCCTGTAGCCTACACGACTCCGAGCGCACGCTGGACACCTCGGCGGCGGATCGGCCCATCGTGGAACCGCGCACGACCGAGGACGTGCAGGCCGCGATGGAACGCCAGCAGCGCGACGCCGCGCAACGTGCCGCCGAGACCGATGACCTGTGGGAGCGCGCGCGCCTGGGCTTCGGCTTCAACGACGCGCTGGACCACGAGCGCGTGGGTCGCTATATCAGGCACTACCGTGACCATCCACGGATCATCGAGTACAGCACCCGGCGCGCGGAGCCGTTCGCCTACTTCATCCTGTCGGAGATCGAGGCGCGCGACATGCCCGCCGAGCTCCTGCTGCTGCCGATCGTGGAGAGCGGCTTCATCGCCCAGGCGACCTCGCGCAGCCGCGCGGCGGGAATCTGGCAGTTCATGCCGGCCACCGGCGACTATTTCGATCTGTCGCGCGATCACTGGTACGACGGCCGCCGCGACGTCTACAAATCCACCCTCGCCGCGCTGGACTACCTCCAGGCGCTGCATCGACGCTTCGACGACTGGTACCTGGCCCTGGCCGCTTATAACTACGGCCAGGGCAACATCCAGCGCGCGATCGACCGCAATGCCGCCCGCGGCGAGCCCACTGACTACTGGAGCCTGGACCTGCCGTCCGAGCCGACCGCGTACATCCCGCGACTGCTGGCCCTGCGCCACCTGTTCCTGGACCCCGATGCCCACAACATCGCCATCGCGCCCATCGCCAACGAACCGGCGCTGGAGATGATCGAACCCGGCCAGCAGGCGGACTTCTCGCTAATCGCGGAGCTCGCCGAGCTGGATACCGAGACCCTCAAACAGCTCAACCCCGGCTACCACCGCCATGCCACCCACCCCGGCGGCGCCCAGCACCTGTTCGTCCCGCGCGAGGCGCTGCCCACCCTCGAGGCGGCACTGGAGACCCGCAACGATGAACCGCTGCTCCGGTTCCGCGAATACACCGTGCGCTCGGGCGACAACCTCGGCCAGATTGCCCAGCGCGCCGGCACCCGCGTCGCCGTGCTGCGCGACATGAACAACCTCGACGACGACATGATCCGCGCCGGTCAGACCCTGCGCCTGCCGGCCTCCGCCCCGAGCGAAGAGGCTCCGCTGCAGGTGGCCGGCGACAACGGCCAGTTAGCGGAGGACTATCAGGTGCAGGCTGGCGACAGCCTGTGGCACATCAGCCAGCGCACCGGCATGTCCATCGGCGCCCTGCGCGCCGCCAACGACCTGGACCCGGACGCGATCCTCCGCCCGGGCGACACCCTGAAGGTGGTGCGCGCCGATCCCGACCGTGGGCCCGACGGCCAGCGCGTCGAGTACGAGGTCCGCCCCGGCGACTCGCTCTCGACCATCGCTCGCCGCCACCAGGTCAGCATCGGCGACCTGCGGCGCTGGAACGGGCTGAACGGCGACGGCATCCGAGCCGGAGAGACCTTGACCCTGTACCTGGCCAGCGCCGAGCGGGAGACGATCGCCCACGGCGACGCCTGACGCGCGGCACGCGACCACGAAAGAGGCCCCGGTTCCACCCGGGGCCTCTTTCGTGGGAAGGCGGGCGGCTCATGCCACCCACCCGGTGACGCGCATCAGGCGGCGCGCCGGTCCCCCTCGCCCGTGTCGATCACACGGTCCCAGGCCTGCATGCCGCCCACCACGTTGTACACCTCGTGGTAGCCCAGGCGCTGGAGGATGGAACCCGCCACGGTGGAACGATAGCCACTGCCGCAGACCACGGCGACCGGTTCGGCCTTGTCGACCCCGGGGACACCCGTGCGGGTATCGGCCACCGGCCGGTGGACCGCGGCCTCGGCATGCCCGGCCTCGAACTCGGAGACGGCTCGCACATCCACCAGGCGCACGCGACCGTCGGCGACCGCAGTCTGCGCCGCCGGGGCATCCAGCTGCGCCAGGGTGGCCAGCGGCAGGCCGGCACCGGCATAGGCCGCCATGCCGCCACGGACATACCCTTCGATATAGTCACGACCCGTGCGCACCAGGTAGCGGACCGCCTGCTCGATCACCGCCGGGTCACCGCTGCGATCGACCAGAACGATCGGGGTGTCATCCGGCGTCACCCAGCCGGCCCAGGTGGCAAAGCCACCGTCGATGCCAATCCCCAGCGACCCGGGGATATGGCCGCCGCCGAAGGCCAGCGGGTCGCGCAGGTCGATCACCGTCACCTCACCTGCGGCGGCCCGCCGCGACACGTCGGCCGGGTCCAGGGCGGTCATGCCGGGCAACGGGATCACTGCCTTCGGCCCCTCGGAGTTGATCCGCTTGTTGCGCGGATAGAAATCCGGGATCGGCGGCAGTCCGTGCAGCAACTGGTGCACGAAGGCATCCTCGTCCAGCGACGGGTCGAGGTACGGGTTGGTCCGGCGCTCGTAACCGAGCGTGGAGACCGGCCGCCCGGCCATGCCGGCGCCACAGGCGGAACCGGCACCGTGCCCGGGATGCACCTCGACCCCGTCCGGCAGATCTGCCAGCTTCTCGCGCACGCTGTGGAACATCTGCCGCGCCAGGGCCTGTTTGGCCTCCTCGCCGAGCAGGTCGGGCCGGCCCAGCGAGCCCACGAACAGGAAATCGCCGGTGATAATCGCGATCGGATCCTCGCCGGACCGGGCGCCGTCATACACCACGAACATCAGGTGTTCCGGGGTATGCCCCGGTACATGGCGGGTCTCGATGCGCACGTTGCCAAGCTCGATGCGGTCGCCCTCGAACAAGTCGTCATGCGGGAACTGCGCCTGGAAATGCTCGCCCGCATCGTGCCCGGACAACAGCAGACGGGCGCCGGTCTTGCCCGCCAGTTCGCGGGCACCGGAGGCGAAGTCGGCGTGGATGTGGGTGTCCATCACGCGGGTGATGCGATAACCGTTGCGCTCGGCGTAATCCAGATACACATCGACGTCGCGCTGCGGGTCGATCACGGCAATCTCGCCGCTGCCCTGACAGCCGACCACAAAGGAGTGCTGGGACAGGCCGGGATCGACAAAGCGTTCAAGGATCATGCGGACCTCCTCGCGTTGGCTTTTGCATGAATGTCTGACTAATTTGGTCAGGTATTAGCGCAAAAGTTCCTGGTGGCGCGGGGCGTCGAGAGGTCGCGTCGTCAGTGGTGGGCGGCGGTCGGTCCGGGTACTTCCGGCTGCAGGCGCACCGCTTCGGGATCCAGCCCGGCCTCGCGGAAGAGCTGCTCGAAGCGCCGCTGCGGAAGATGCAGCCGGAGCTGGATTGCGCCATCCGGCGTGGTCTGCTCGGCCTCCACGGCCTTCTCCTCGTAGAGCCGGGCCCGCAGCCGGCCGGCTGCGGCCGGGATCTCGAACCAGCCCTGGGTCATGGACTCGGTGAAGGTCTCGGCCAGGCGCTGCTCCAGGCGCTCCACACCCTCGCCGGTATGCGCCGACAGCCAGAAGGCATCGTCCGCCATGCCGAAACGGTCGTCCGGGTCCTCGGCCGGGTTCTCCAGCTGGTCGATCTTGTTGTACACCCGCCAGCAGGGGACGTCCTCGGCGCCGATCTCCTCGAGGACCTCCTCGACCTGGCGGATGCGCGCCTCGCGCTCCGGGTCGGCGGCGTCGATCACGTGCAGCAGCAGCGCCGCCTCGCGGGTCTCGGTCAGGGTCGCCTTGAACGCGGCGACCAGCTCGTGCGGCAGGTCGCGCACAAAGCCCACGGTGTCGGCCAGGATCAGCGACTGGTGCGGGGCCAGGTCCAGGCGCCGCAAAGTCGGGTCCAGGGTCGCGAACAGCTGATCCGCCTGATAGACGTCAGAATGCGTGAGCCGATTGAACAGGGTCGACTTGCCGGCGTTGGTGTAGCCCACCAGCGAGACCGTGGGAATCTCGTTGCGCAGGCGCGCCTGACGGCCCTGTTCGCGGGTGCGTTCGACCTTCTCCAGACGCCGCTCGATGTGCTTGATGCGGCCGGCCAGCAGGCGGCGGTCGGTCTCCAGCTGGGTTTCCCCCGGACCGCGCAGGCCGATCCCGCCCTTTTGCCGCTCGAGGTGGGTCCAGCCACGCACCAGGCGCGTGGACATATGGCGCAACTGCGCCAGTTCCACCTGCAGCTTGCCCTCGTGGGAGCGGGCGCGCTGGGCGAAGATATCGAGGATCAAGCCGGAGCGATCCAGCACCCGGGCCTTCAGGTGGGCCTCGAGGTTGCGTTCCTGGCTGGGCGACAGGGCGTGGTTGAAGATCACCACGTCAGCCCCGGAGGCCTCGACCGCATCGCGGATCTCGTCGGCCTTGCCGGCGCCGACGAACAGCTTGGGGTGCGGCCGGTCGCGCGAGCCGCGCACCACCGCCATGATCTCGGCCCCGGCGGAGCGCACGAGCTCGTCGAATTCCTGGACCTGGGCCTCGATATCGGGGTTGTCCCCAACATTCAGCGCAACCAGGACCGCACCATTGCCGACGCGCTCGTCGCCGGCACTCTCCGGACGCTCAAACAAGCTGGAGGAGACCTCCACTCATGTTCAGGACTCGGCCTCGGCGGAGGCGGAAGCCGCTGCCTCGCCCTCGAGATTCATGTTCACCTGACGGGCCGGAACGATCGTGGAGATGGCGTGCTTGTAGACCATCTGCGAGACCGTACTGCGCAACAGCACCACGAACTGGTCGAAGGATTCGATCTGCCCCTGCAGCTTGATCCCGTTCACCAGGTAGATGGAGACCGGGATCCGGTCCCGACGCAGCGCATTCAGGAAGGGTTCCTGCAACGTTTGCCCTTTGGCCATCGGTGCGTTCCTTGATCGTTATTATTGGTTCGCGACCCGCGCCGGCGGCTCGAGTTCGGCCCGCCGCACGGTCAGGTTGAAGCGTAGCATACCGGCTTCGCGGCGCCGCTCCAGGCGTACACCGGGCGTTATTCGGACGTCGCCGCTGCGGGGGCCGCCATCCGTGCAGCCTGGATTGCCCGCAGAGCCTGCGACAAATCCGCGTCCTCGGCGTTCAACCGGGCATGCAGGGGGAAGCGCCGCAGCCCGGTGAGCTGGCGTTTTGCGAGCTGGCGAGTCGCGGCAATGGCCCGCTCGCGAAAGGTCGCAAAGTCGCATTCGCCGGCCAGCCACTGCCAGCCCTGACGATACCCCACCGCCCGCTGCGAGGGATGCTCCGCGGTCAGACCGGGGCGCCGGGTCAGGGTCATCAGCTCGTCGACGAAACCGGCCTCCAGCATCGCGTCGAAGCGATCGGCGATACGGGTGTGCAGACGTTCGCGGTCCTCCGGCCACAGGGCCAGCGACACCCAGCCGGGCGGAACCGTTGCGGCCGCCCCGCTCTGGAAGGCCGACAGCGGCCGGCCACTGGCCGCATGGACCTCCAGGGCGCGCAGGATGCGTTGCGGGTCGTTCGGGTGGATGCGCGCGGCGGCCTCCGGGTCCACGGTGGCCAGCTCGGCATGGAGGGCCACGGCGCCCTCGTGTTCCAGACGGGCACGCACGGACTCGCGGACCGCATCCGGGACCGGCGGGATCGGATCGAAGCCGTCCAGCAGGGCGCGCAGGTAGAGCAGCGTGCCGCCCGCCAGCAGGGCGACCCGGCCGCGGGCATGAATGGCATCGATCGCGGCGCGGGCATCGCGGGCAAAGTCGGAGGCGTTGAAGGTGTCCTCCGGGTCGCGGATGTCCAGCAGGTGATGCGGGGCGCGGGCACGCTCGGCGGCGTCCGGCTTGGCGGTGCCGATATCCATGCCGCGATAGACCAGCGCGGAATCCACGCTGACGATCTCCGCGTCCAGGGCCTCGGCCAGCGCCAGCGACAGCGCGGTCTTGCCGCTCGCGGTGGGACCGGCCAGCAGGATGACCGGCGGCCGGTCCCCATCCAGTCCGGCCATCAGCGTCCTCGCAGGAACAGCCGGTCCAGCGCCGAGTGGTCCAGCTCCACCCAGGTCGGGCGCCCGTGGTTGCACTGGCCGGAACGTTCGGTGGCCTCCATGTCGCGCAGTAACTGGTTCATCTCGGGCAGGGTCAGGCGTCGCCCCGAACGCACGGAACCGTGGCAGGCGATCGTTCCCAGTACCGCGTTCATCGCCCCCTCGGCCCGATGGCTGTAGCCATCGGCCGCGAGGTCCGCCAGGACATCGCGCACGAGCTGCGCGGTGTCCTGGCCGCGCAGCAGCGCGGGCGCCGCGCGCAGAGTCAGCGTCTCGGGGCCGGCGCGGTCGAGCTCGAAGCCGAGCTCCCCAAGCAGGTCCGCGCGCTCCTCGGCCAGTTCGGCCTCGGCCGGGGTAACGTCCAGGGTCTCCGGCACCAGCAGCGGCTGCGAGGTCACCCGTGCCCCCTCCCATTCGCGCTTGAGACGTTCATAGGTGATGCGCTCGTGGGCCGCGTGCATGTCCACCACGATCAGGCCGCGGGGGCTCTCGGCCAGGATGAAGGTCTCGGCTACCTGCCCCAGGGCAAACCCCAGGGGCGGCATGCCGTCCGGGTCCGCTGCGGGCGCACCGGACGTGGCGGATGGCATCGGGGTGTCATAAGCGGCGGGCCGCGCCTCGGCCACCGCAGACGTCCCGCGGAACTCGGCCCAGGCCGCACCAAAGCCTGGATCGCGCCCGACCGGCTGAAGTCGCGGTTCGCGAGGGGGCGCATACCCACCGCCCGCACCCGGCACACCCAGCCCGGACAGCGGGCGATCCGCCTGCGCCGGCATGGGCATGGGGCGACCGGAGGGGGCCGGCGCACCCATGTCGGGTACCGCCGCGGCATGCCCGGAATCCCCCGGACGCAACGCGGCAAGCGCCTTGTGCAGGCTATGGAAGATGAAGTCGTGAACCATGCGCGACTCGCGAAAGCGCACCTCCTGCTTGGTCGGATGCGCGTTCACATCCACCTGGGTCGGATCCAGTTCCAGGTCCAGCACGAACATCGGATGCCGCCCGTGGTAGAGCACGTCCTGATAGGCCTTGCGCACGGCCGCCGCCAGCACGCGGTCGCGGATCGCGCGGCCGTTGACGAAGAAGAACTGCTGATCGGGCTGGGCGCGCGACTGGGTCGGCGAGCCCAGCCAGCCGGACAGCGCCAGCCCGGCGCGCTGTTCGTCCACCGGGGTCGCATGCTCCAGGAAGGCATCGCCCAGCAGCGCCCGCACCCGCTCGCCGGGGTCGTCGGCCGCCGGCAGGTCCAGGGTGACGCGGTCATTGTGGCGCAGGCTGAAGGCGACCTCGGGGCAGGCAGCCGCCTGGGTGCGGATCACGTTCTCGCAGTGGTTGTACTCGGTGCGTTCGGTACGCACGAACTTGCGCCGCGCCGGGACGTTGAAGAACAGGTCGCGGACCTCGACGGTCGTGCCCACCGGATGCGACGCCGGGGCGGCCTCGCGAAAGACATCGGAGCCGTCCCCGGTCAGGCGCCAGCCGTTGCGCTCGTCCGCCACCATGGAGGTCAGCGACAGCCGCGAGACGGAGGCGATCGAGGGCAGGGCCTCGCCGCGAAAGCCCAGGGTATGCAGCGCCTCGAGGTCGTCCATGCAGGCGATCTTGCTGGTGGCATGGCGCGAAAGGGCCAGCGGCATCTCGTCGCGATAGATGCCGCTGCCGTTGTCGCTGATCTGGATCAGGCGGACGCCGCCCTGCTCCAGGCGCACATCCACCCGCGTCGCCCCGGCATCCAGGGCGTTCTCCAGCAGCTCCTTGACCACCGAGGCCGGACGCTCGATCACCTCGCCGGCGGCGATCTGATTGATCAGTTGTTCGGAGAGCTTTGCGATCGCCACGCGCGACACCTGGGAGAGACGAGAACCGGGTGCCTAGCCTAACCGGGGCAGCGCCGGAGTGCCTAGCCGGCGGCCGAACAACGCCTGCAAGACGTGACGGGCTGCCCGGAGGTGCCGGGCTCAGGAGTCGCGGGGGATACGCAGGACCTGGCCGGCGTAAATGCGGTCGTCGCGGACATCGTTGGCCGAACGCAGGTCCGCCAGCGACAGGCGATAGCGATCGGCAATCCCGGAGAGGGTCTCGCCCGGGCGGATGATGTGCTGGTCGGGCTGGCCGTCGGCGATCAGCGTGCCCGGACGGGCATGGGTGGAGAAGTACGACCGCAGCCCGGTCAGCAGGGCGTCCGCCAGCGAGTTCTGGAAGGTGGTGCTGCGCAGCTTGCGCTCCTCGGAGGGATTGGAGATGAAGGCCGCCTCGACCAGGACCGACGGCACGTCCGGCGAGCGCAGGACCGCAAAGTTCGCGCGCTCCACCTCCGGCTTGCGCACCTTGCCCACCCGGTGGAGCTCCGCGATCATCCGCTCGGCCAGGGTGTTGCTGGCCTCCAGACTCCCGCTCTGGGCCAGATCCAGCAGCACGTTGGTCAGGGAATCGTCCTTGCCGTTGATCGGCACCCCGCCCAGGCTCAGATCCGCCTGGTTCTCGCGCTGGGCCAGGAACCGCGCCGCCTCGCTGGAGGCCCCGCGCTCGGACAGCATGTACACCGAAGAACCCTGGACACTGCGGTTGGCGATCGCGTCGGCGTGGATGGATACGAAGATATCGGCATCCGCCTTGCGCGCCCGCTCGATGCGCTCGCGCAGGGGCAGGAAATAGTCGCCACTGCGGGTCATCACGGCCTTCATGCCGTGCTCGCTGTTCACGCGTTCGGCCAGACGCTTCGAGATCTGCAGGACCACGTCCTTCTCGCGGGTGCCGGCGGGGCCGATGGCACCCGGATCATGCCCACCATGGCCGGCATCGATGGCGACCACGACATCGCGCAGGTCCTCCTGCGAGCGCCCACGGCGGGAGCCGTTGTTCTCCGCCGAGCGCGGCGCGGCGGGTGCCTCGCCGCTGGTCAGATCCAGGACCAGGCGGTGCGGCGCACCCTGTGCCGGCATCAGCACGAAACTGCTCGGCTCCACCGGTTTGCGCAGGTCGAACACCACGCGCAGATCGGAGCCATTGCGTGCGGCATGGCGCACGGCCTTGATCGCCGAGCGCGGGTTATCACTGATGGTCAGGTCTTCCACGGCCCGCGCGTTCTCCAGATCCACCACCAGGCGGTCGGGAGACTGCAGGTGAAACATGGAGTATTCCGCCTCGCCATCCATGTCGAAGACCAGACGGGTGGTTCCGCCATCCACGGACATGCGCACGCGCCGGACATCCGTGCGAGCCAGGGCCGGCAAAGGCATCCCGACCAGCCCGAGGGCAGTCATGGCGCGCAGCAGCTGGCGGCGGCGCAGATCCGGCGATGTTGATTGGCCCACGGCGTTTCCCTTTGTAATCAGGGGTTCTGACTACATTGTGGACGCTTTTTCTGGAAAAGCAATAGCAATTTTCTTTCTTTATGAGCGAGATATCGCGCATTGTGCGCGTGGCGGGCCAACTCCGGGGCAGCCCCGGCGTGTCACCCTGTCACGATCCCCTGATCCCGAAGCACCCGGTGGTAGGCCGCCGCCAGCGGCCCCTCCAGCCACAGCTCCCGGCCTTCGGCTGTGCCCTCGCGATGCGCCAGGCGCACCACCAGATCCGGCGCCGGCAGCCAGCCCTCACCGCGCTCCGGCCACTCCACCAGCCACAGGACATCGCCCCCGAAGGCCTCGCGCACCCCCAGGTACTCGAGTTCTTCGGGATCACCCAGGCGGTAAAGGTCGAAGTGCAGGACCTCGCGCCCCGCCAGCGCATACGGCTCCACCAGGGTGTAGGTCGGACTGCGGACCGCGCCTTCATGCCCGAGCCGGCGCAGCAGACCCCGAACCCAGGTGGTCTTGCCGACACCCAAATCACCCTCCAGGAACACGATATGCGGGGCGTCGAGCGCCGCCAGCGCGGCCCCGGCCGCCTCGGTCGCCTCCAGGTGCGGGAGGATCAAAGGGGCCGCTGCTACCGTCATGCCCAACCCCCGGCCGCGGCCGGCAGGGCTTCGGCCAGATCCCCGGCCAGCATCCCGCGCGCCCCGCCCAGGCGATCACGCGCGATGCAGGCTGCGGCGCAGTGCCAGGCGGCCCCGATCTCCGCGGCGCTGCGCGCATCCGCGCCCTGCCCGCGCAGCGCCGCGATGATGCCGGTCAGCACGTCCCCGCTGCCGGCGGTGGCCATGCCGGGGTGCCCGCCGGTCACACAGGCCAACGGCTCCGCCCCCGAACTGGCGACCAGCGTGCCCGCCCCCTTCAGCAACACCACTCCACCCAGGCGCGCGGCCAGCGCCCGCACCTGCCCGGGGCGATCGGCCTCGACGGTGGCCACGTCCTGCCCCTGCAGACGGGCGGCCTCGCCTGGGTGCGGGGTCAGCACCCAGTCCTCGCCCCGGCGCGGGGCCTCGGCCAGCAGGTTCAGGGCATCGGCATCCACCACCCGGGGCAGGTCGGCATCCGCCACCGCCAGCCACAGGCCACGACCCCAGGCGTCCTGCCCCAATCCCGGTCCCACCGCGACGACATCGACGCGACGCATCAGGGCCTGCAACTCGCTGGCGTCCGCCACGCCACGCACCATCAACTCGGGTCGCTCCAGGTTCGCCCAGGCCGCGTGTTCGGGATGCGTGGCCAGGGTCACGCGCCCGGCCCCGGCGCGCAGGGCGGCCGTCGCCGCCAGTCGCGCGGCCCCCGAGTAGCCGGGCGCGCCGCCCACGATCAGCACATGCCCACAGTCGCCCTTGTGCGCCCCCGGGCGCCGTGCCGGCAGGCGCTGCCGCCAATCCGCTGGCCCGACGCGACGCGCAACCGGCGCGATGCCATGGGCCACCGAGGCAGGGAGATCGAGCGGGGTCACCTCCACCTGGCCAACCCGGTCGACCGCAGCCCCGGTATGCAGGCCCAGCTTGTCGGCGATCATGGTCAGGGTGCGATCGGCCCGGACCGCCTCCCCCAGGACCCGGCCGCGATCGATATCCACGCCCGAGGGCACATCGGCCGCCAGCACCGGCCGCCCACTCGCGTTCAGCGACTCGATCACCGCGCCGTAGGCATCGGTCAGCGGCCGCTCCAGGCCGATCCCGAACAGGCAATCCACCCACAGGTCCGCGGCCGCCGGGTCGAAACTTTCCAGGGCATGGACCTCGCCGCCGCCCCCCTGCCAGCGCCGGTGGGCCTGACGACCATCGGACTCGGGGCGCGCCCGCGAAGGGCCGCCATGAACCCGGACCTCCAGCCCGGCCTCGGCGGCCCGCCGCGCGAGCACGTAGCCGTCCCCGCCGTTGTTGCCGGGCCCGCACAGGATCCCGATGCGGCGGGCCTGCGGCCAGTCGCGGCGCACCACCGCCAGCAGGGCCTGCCCGGCACGCTCCATCAGCTCGCCCGGAGCCATCCCCGGCAGGGCCAGGCCGGCGGCATCCAGGGCCCGCATGCCCGCGTTATCGAACAGTGCGCTGGTCAATGCTTGTGGGTCGGGTTCATGATTCACGCCATCACCTCCGTCGCGGAAGCCGAAATCGTGCCTCAGCGCCTCGATCCACGCCAATCTGCCGAGCTTGCCGAACGCATCCGCGACTGGGGTCGCGAGCTCGGCTTCCAGGCCGTGCGCATCGCCCCCGCCGAGGTGCCCGAGGCGGATCGCCGGCATCTGGACGACTGGCTGGCCCAGGGCTCGCACGGCGACATGGACTGGATGGCCGACCGCGCCCCCCTGCGCCACGCCCCGGATGCCCTGGTGCCTGGCGTGCAGCGCATCATCAGCGTGCGCATGGACTACTTCCCGCCGGCTACCCGGCGCCCGGCGATCCAGCTGGCCGAACGCGATCACGCCTATGTCTCGCGCTATGCCCTGGGCCGCGACTACCACAAGCTGCTGCGCAAGCGCCTGACCACCCTGGCGCGCCGGATCGAGGCGGAGGTCGGGCCGTTCGGTTATCGCGCCTTCACCGATAGCGCGCCAATCCTGGAAAAGGCCCTGGCCGCCCGCGCCGGGCTGGGTTGGATTGGCAAGAACACCAATCTGCTGGCGCGCGAGAGCGGGTCCTGGTTCTTCCTCGGGGAGTTGTTTACCGACCTGCCACTGCCACTGGATGAACCCGTGGACGAGCACTGCGGCCAGTGCACCGCCTGCCTGGAGGTCTGCCCCACGCAGGCCTTCCGCGGGCCGTACGACCTGGACGCACGCCGCTGCATCTCCTACCTGACCATCGAACTGAAGGGTGCGATCCCCGAGGACCTGCGCCCGCTAATCGGCAACCGCATCTACGGCTGCGACGACTGCCAGCTGGTCTGCCCCTGGAACCGCTTTGCCGAAGTCACGGCGGAGCCCGACTTCATCGCCCGCCACGGCCTGGATAGCGCCAGCCTGATCGAGCTGTTCGCTTGGGACGAGACAACCTTCCTCGCCCGCACCGAGGGCATGGCCATTCGCCGAATCGGCCATGCCCAGTGGCTACGCAACCTCGCTGTGGCCCTGGGCAACGGTCCGGCCACACCCGAGGCGGACGCAGCCCTGGCCGCCCGCGCCGAGCACCCTTCCGAGCTGGTGCGCGAACACGCCGCCTGGGCGCGCGAACAACTGCGCAACCCTCCGCACACCGCGCCCCTGCCCACGGAAAACCTGTCCCGGCTCACCCAAGCGCCCGGGTAAGCCGGGCAAGCAGAAACCGCCCCGGAAGAGGCAAATCCGCACCTCCCAAGGTTGCCAGTGCCGGCGCAACCGGCGACACTCCGGTGCCGAATCACGCCCCGACGCGGGGCCCGGCCCGCCACCAAAGGTTCAGCCCGCCGCCATGCCCGATCACCCGGACACCACGCGCTATCAGCGGATCTTCGAACAGGCGCCCGAGGCTCATCTGGTCCTCGACCGCAAGGGCGGGATCGTCGCGGCCAACTACGCTGCCTGCGAACTGCTGGGCTATACCAGCGCCGAACTGACCGGCGGCGTGCACATCACCGAGCTGGACCTGCAGGCCACTCAGGACGACGTGGACCAGGCCCACTCCAACCCCGAACAGCGCCTCCCCGCGCACTTCGAGAGCCGCTACCGGCATCGTGACGGTGGCGAATTTCCGGCCGAGGTGCACATCAACGCGATTCGCACGGACGGCGAGCTCGAGGTCTTCGCGACCGTGCGCGACATCACCCGCGAGCGTCAGTCGGAGCAGGCGCTGAAGAGCCTGGAGACCCAGCTGGGCGCGACCATTCGCCATGCCCCGCTGATCCTGTTCGCGCTAGATGCTGAAGGCTGCTTCACGCTATCGGAGGGAGCCGGCCTCCGGACCCTGGGATTAAAGCCAGGCGATGTCCTGGGCCGCGACGCCCGGGAAGTCTACGCCGACCAGCCCAACGTGATCGACGCCGTGGAACGCGCTCTGAGGGGTGATAGCTTCGACGACGAGGTCCGTATTGGCGACACCCATCTACGCGTCTCATGGATGCCGCTGACCGATGGGGAATCCAGCCGCCCAGGCGTGCTCGGCGTGGCCTGGGACGTCACCTCGCTGCGGGCCGCGGAGGCCGCCACGGGGGCCGAACGGGACCGCCTGCTAACCACGCTGCAATCGATCAGCGACGGGGTCATCACCGCAGACACCCACGGGCGCCTGACCTACCTGAACCCCGCCGCCCAGGTACTGCTGGGGCTGGATGCCACCAGCGCCCAGGGCCGCCTGGTAGACGAACTGCTGGACCTGGAAGACACCCGGACGGGGGTCAGCGTGCTCCGCCCGGTGGAACACTGCCTGAACCTGGGCGGTACCGTGGAATCGCCCGAACGCATACTGCATCGCGCCGACGGCGAAACCCGCGTGGTGCGCATGCTGGCCTCGCCCCTGCAACGCCCGAACCGCGAGGCCCAGGGTGTGGTGGTCGTGCTGCACGACCACACCGAGCTGTGGCAGATGGCCCAGCAGCTTAACCATCAGGCGACCCATGACGACCTCACCGGCCTGTGCAACCGCCGCGAATTCGAGCGGCGGCTGGACCAGGCCCTGCATACCCAGGAGGAGGGCGAGACGCCGCATGCGGTGTTCTACATGGACCTCGACCAGTTCAAGATCATCAACGACACCTGCGGTCACCAGGCCGGCGACGAGCTCCTGCGGGAACTCTCCGAGCGCCTGCGGCACCTGATCCGCGAGAACGACACTCTGGCCCGGCTGGGTGGCGACGAATTCGGCGTGCTGCTGTGCCACTGCCCGCCCGAACGCGCCGAGGCGATTGCCCGGAAGATGCTGGAGACCGTGCAGTCCCTGCGCTTCGCATGGGAGGGCCGGCGATTCGATGTCGGCGTCAGCATCGGTCTGGTGCCGGTCAGCGGTCCGGAACAGACCCTGCCCGAGATCCTCAGCCAGGCGGACTCCGCCTGCTACGCCGCCAAGGAAAACGGCCGCAACCAGGTCTACGTCTGGCAGCCCAGCGACCAGGCCCTGCGCCGCCGACGCGGGGAGATGGAATGGGTCGGCCGCATCCGCTCGGCGCTGGAGGAAGGGCGCTTCGCGCTGTTCGGCCAGGCCGTCCACCCGCTGGGCCCGGTCGACCCGGACCTTGCCCATGTCGAGGTGCTGATGCGCCTGCGCGACGAGGATGGCCGGCTGATCCCGCCGGGCAGCTTCATCCCGGCCGCGGAGCGCTACCACCTGATGCCGGATATCGACCGCCACATCATCGACAACGCCTTCGCCATGCTCGCCCGGCATCGTGCGCCGCGCGAGAACCCCTCCCACTGCGACCCCACCCTGGCGATCAACCTCTCGGGCCAGTCGCTGGCGCAGGAGAGCATGCTGGAGTTCGTCACCGAGCGCCTGCAGCACTACGCGATCCCGCCGCGCTGCATCATCTTCGAGATCACCGAGACCGCAGCCATCAGCCACCACGAACGTGCCCAGAGCCTGATCCGCACCCTGCGCTACATGGGCTGTCGTTTCTCCCTGGACGACTTTGGCAGCGGTCTGTCGTCATTCGGGTACTTGAAGAACCTGCCGGTGGACTTCATCAAGGTCGACGGTAGCTTCGTGCGCGATATTGCCCACAACGCGGTGGACTCGGCCATGGTCACGGCCATTCATCGCGTGGGTCATGTCCTCGGCCTGCGCACCATCGCCGAGTGTGTCGAATCAGCCGCGACCATGGACCGCCTGCGCGAGATCGGCCTGGACTTCGTGCAGGGCTTCTACCTGTCGGAACCGGCACCGCTGGAGCAACACCTCACGCCCATCGACAGCAACGTCCACTGACGAGCGGTACCCATTTCCGAGTGTTTTCCTTGGTTTTTGCCGGCGCTTTCGCACCCGGCACCAGGACTTGCTAGCGTAGAACCGAACAATAATCGGAAAACCACGCACTTATGCCGTATTCGGAACAACGCATCACCTCCACGCGCCGCTGGTCGGACAAGACCTTCAGCTTCACCACCACGCGCCCGGAGGGTCTGGAATTCAAGAACGGACAGTTCGTGACCCTGGGGCTGCGCCCCGAGGGCAAGCTGATCCCGCGTGCGTATTCGATCGTCTCCGAACCCGAGGCCGAGGAACTGGAGTTCCTGAGCATCCACGTGCCGGATGGCGCCCTGACCAGCCGCCTGGCCGAGGCTGGACCGGGTGATTCGATCTGGATCAACACCAAGGTCACCGGCTCGCTCACCTTCGACTACGTGCAGCCGGGTCGCACCCTGTACATGCTGGCCACCGGCACGGGGCTCGCCCCGTTCATCTCGCTGATCCGCAGCCCGGAGCTGTTCGAGCACTTCGACAATGCAGTGCTGGTGCACAGCGTGCGTACCGTCGAGGAACTGGCCTACCGCCAGGAGATCGAGTCGCGCATCAGCGACCGCCTGCGCTACGTGCCGACCGTGACCCGCGAGAACCACGACTTCGCCTGCCCGATCGCGCAGCAGCCCTACGACAACAACCAGCGTGGCGCCGACATGTTCCGCTCCGGCGAGCTGAGCCAGATCCTCGATCTGCCGCCCGCGGATCCGGAACACGACCGCGTAATGCTGTGCGGCAACCCGGCGATGAACCGCGAAATGAGCGAGTGGCTCACCGAACACGGCTGGACCCAGACCAACTACAAGGGCGTGGGTACCTTCACCGTGGAACAGGCGTTCGTCACCACCATGTCGGACTCGGACGACTGAACCTCAGCCCCGGCCCAGCAGGACCCAGCGGGCCGCGTTGATCCGCTGCAGTTTGGCCGTGTCGCCACCCCGGTCCGGGTGGTGGCGCTGCGCCATCCGGCGGTACTGTCGGCGGATCGTGTCGGCATCCACCGGATCCGCAAGCTCCAGCACCTCCAGCGCCTGCTCGCGTTGCTGGTCACGCCCCAGCTGCGACCAGAACTCACCCAGAAGCGCCTCCACCGCCGCCGCATCCATGGTTTCCAGCTGCGCCAGGTCAAGGTAATAGGCCCGCAGTGGATCATGCGTCGCCGGCAACCCGCCGACCGCGCCGCCCCGCCCAGGCTCGATGCCGATATCCAGGCAGTGGATGCGCAACCATTCGCCCTGCCCCGCCAGCGTGTCGCGCAGCCGGTACAGGCAGTGGAACAGCACAAAGTGCGTCTGGAACAGGCTCAGCGACTCCTGCAGCCGCGCACCCGCAAACGGCTCCACGCCCGCGTCGCGCAACTGCGTGATCAGGGCGTGCTCGGTCAGCCCGTCCGACTGCATGCGCAGGCACTCCAGCACCCGTTCCAGCAATGCCGGATGGACCGGCGAGGCGACCGCATCCGAAGCGGCTGTCATGCGCCCGGAAACTCCCCGTCGACATACACCCAGCGCCCGTCTTCGCGGCGAAAACGACTGCGCTCGTGCAGGCGTACGCCCTGACCGCGCACCCGTGACCGGGCAATGAACTCGACCCAGCCTGCCTCGTCGTCCGGCCCACCCGCCTCGGTCGCACGTATCGCGAGCCCCAGCCAGCGCTGTTCCGGGGCCAGCTCCATGGATGCCGGGCGTGTCGCGGCCGCCCAGGTCGCCAGCAGATAGCCCTCACGCCCTTCCACAAACGCGGCATAACGCGAGCGCATCAGCGCCTCCGCCGTGGGGGCCGAGGCCGTACCATCCAGATACGGCCCACAGCAGGCGGCACGGTCCTGCCCGGACCCGCAGGCACACGTATCGACCTTCTTTCGGCTCGCCTTGCCCAAGCCCCATCTCCCGTTCATCTGCGTTCCAGCCAGCATGCCCGAGCTATCGCCCACGGTCGAACCCTCACTTTGGCACTGGTCTTTCGCCAGCGAAATCGGTAGCGTGCGAATCACGATCCCGGAGGGAACAATGGCCAACATCCTGATCATGGGCTGCGGCGATCTCGGCGGTGCCGTTGGCCAGCAACTTGCCCACGGCGGACACTCCGTCTGGGGCCTGCGCCGCCGGCCGGAGCACATCCCCAAGCCGATCCAGCCCCTGGCCGGCGACTTCGGCGTCGCGGACGGCCTGCCGGAGCTGCCACCGGCGCTCGACACCGTTTATTTCATCGCCACCCCGGGCGAGTTCACCGAGCCCGCCTATCGTCGCGCCTATGTCGACGGCCTGCGCAACACCCTGACCGCCCTGGAACGGGCCAGCCAGCAGCCGCGCCGCGTTGTATTCGTCTCCAGCACCTCGGTGTACGGCGCCGACGATGGGCGCTGGGTGGACGAGACCAGCCCCACCGAACCCACCCGGTTCTCCGGGCGCGCCCTGCGGGAAGCCGAGCAGTTGCTGGCCGACAGTCCCTTTTCCGGCGTGGTCGTGCGCTTGGGCGGCATCTATGGCCCGGGGCGCGAGTACCACCTGCGCAAGGTGCGCGAGGGCGTGCGTGGTCAGCACGAAGCGCCGGTCTGGACCAACCGCATCCACCGCGATGACTGCGTGGGCCTGCTGACCCATCTGTTCCACCTGCGCGACGCCGAGCCGCTTTATCTCGGCGTCGATGACGAGCCCACCCTGCGTCACGAGCTGCTGGCCTGGCTGGCGCAGGCGATGGAGATTGACCCGCCCGGCACACCGCCGATGCCCGAGGGCGTGGTCTCCGGCAAGCGCTGCCGCAACGGGCGCCTGCACGCCAGTGGCTATCGCCTCCAGTATCCCGACTACCGCACCGGCTACCGCGCCCTGCTCGACCACATCGCCACCACCTGACCAGGGTTCTCGCAGCGTCGGGCCCGGGTTCATCGTTCAGTGTTTACGGTGCCTTCGTCCGGCCGCCTGCCAGGCGCTCTCTCGCGAGCGCACCGCGAGGTACTTTCTTGCTTGCCCAAGAAAGTACCCAAAGAAGGGCACCCGGATTCCGCCCGGGAACCTTGCTCCAGGGCCCTCGGGCCGGCGGCGCTGAACTCGCTGCGCCTTCGGCTCCGCTCAGACATCCAGCGCCTTCTCCCGGCCCGAG
>NZ_KB906961.1:0-16414 GCF_000381705.1 Thioalkalivibrio sp. AKL7
GTCGGCATTCGCGACACGCAGAAGACCACCGTCACCGGTGTCGAGATGTTCCGCAAGCTGCTGGATCAGGGCGAAGCGGGCGACAACGTCGGCATTCTGCTGCGCGGCACCAAGCGTGACGACGTCCAGCGTGGTCAGGTGCTGTGCAAGCCGGGTTCGATTACCCCGCACACGCACTTCGAGGCCGAGGTGTACATCCTGGGCAAGGAAGAGGGCGGTCGTCACACGCCGTTCTTCAACGGTTACCGTCCGCAGTTCTACTTCCGCACGACGGACGTGACGGGCTCGGTGGAGCTTCCGGAAGGCACCGAGATGGTGATGCCGGGTGACAACGTGAAGATGACGGTGTCCCTGATCAATCCGATCGCGATGGAAGACGGTCTGCGCTTTGCGATCCGCGAAGGCGGCCGCACTGTGGGCGCCGGCGTCGTCTCCAAGATCATCGAGTGATACAGTAGACAAGTTGACAGACTGACCGCGAGAGGCGGCGCCCCGTGCGTCGTCTCTCGCGTTTGTTTCTTGTCGATTCGATTTCTAGGCCAGTAGCTCAATTGGCAGAGCAGCGGTCTCCAAAACCGCAGGTTGGGGGTTCGAGTCCCTCCTGGCCTGCCATCTTCGAGATGGCGGCAGCACCGGGTGATACGTATTCATGAGTGAACAATCGGAACAGACCGGCGTGCTTGATACCGCCAAGCTCGCGGTGGCCGTGGCGCTGCTGATTGCCGGCGTCATGGGCTTCTATTGGTTCCAGGACGAATCCACTCTGATTCGCGTCCTCGGGCTGCTTGCCGTCGTGGGGGTCGCCATCGGGATCGCGATGACGACCGCCAAGGGCAGCCAGCTCGCCGGCTTTATGGGCAACGCGCGCACCGAGGTGCGCAAGATGGTGTGGCCCACCCGCGTAGAGACGACCCAGACCACGCTGATCGTCATTGCCGTCGTGATCCTGGTGGGGATCATGCTCTGGCTCCTGGACATGTTCCTGGGCTGGGGCATCAGTCGGTTCATCGGATAAGCAGCAGGATTTTCCCCATGGCACTACGCTGGTACGTCGTACAGGCATTCTCGGGTTTCGAGGCACAGGTGAAGCGGTCCCTGGAGGAACGCATCGAGCGTTTCGGCATGCAGGACCACTTTGGCGAAATCCTGGTGCCCACCGAGGAGGTCGTCGAGATGAAGGACGGCCAGAAGCGCAAGAGTGAGCGCAAGTTCTTCCCCGGCTATGTTCTGGTTCAGATGGACCTCAACGACGAGGCCTGGCATCTCGTCAAGGCCGTGCCGCGCGTGCTCGGCTTCATCGGTGGCACAGCGGACCGTCCGGCGCCGATCAGCGACAAGGAAGCCGACGCGATTCTGCAGCGCATGCAGGAAGGCGCGGAGAAGCCGCGTCCGAAGGTGCTGTTCGAGGTGGGCGAAATGGTCCGCGTCATCGACGGCCCGTTCAACGATTTCAATGGCGTGGTCGAAGAAGTCAACTACGACAAGAGTCGTCTGCTGGTGGCGGTTCAGATTTTCGGGCGGTCGACGCCCGTGGAACTCGAGTTCCACCAAGTCGAAAAAACCTGAGACGCGCAAGCGTCATTACCTGTTAATCGGGGAGCCGCAAGGCGTTCGCACCCGAGGGAGTCCTCATGGCAAAGAAAATCGAAGCGTATATCAAGCTTCAGGTGGCGGCTGGCAAGGCCAACCCGAGCCCGCCCGTGGGCCCGGCACTGGGTCAGCGCGGCGTGAACATCATGGAGTTCTGCAAGGCGTTCAACGCCCAGACCCAGGAGATGGAACCCGGTCTGCCGATTCCGGTGGTGATCACCGTGTACGCGGATCGCAGCTTCACGTTCATTACCAAGACGCCCCCGGCGGCGGTCCTGCTGAAGAAGGCGGCCGGCATTCAGTCCGGTTCCGGTCAGCCGAACACCAACAAGGTTGGCACCGTGACGCGCGCCCAGCTGGAAGAAATTGCGAAGACCAAGGAACCGGATATGACCGCGGCCGATCTCGATGCCGCCGTGCGTACCATCGCCGGCAGTGCCCGCAGTATGGGCCTCGAAGTGGAGGGTCTCTGACATGGCGAAGCTTTCCAAGCGTATGCAGGCCTATCGCGAGAAGGTTGAGGCGGGTCACCTGTATCCGGTCACCGAAGCCTTTGATCTCCTGCGTGACCTGCCCAAGGCCAAGTTCCGCGAGTCCGTGGACGTTGCCGTGAACCTCGGTGTGGACCCGCGCAAATCCGACCAGGTGGTGCGCGGTTCCACCGTGTTGCCGCATGGCAATGGCAAGACTGTGCGCGTGGCCGTGTTCACCCAGGGTGCGAACGCCGATGCCGCCAAGGAAGCCGGGGCCGATGTCGTCGGCATGGACGACCTCGCCGAGCAGGTGAAGGCCGGCCAGATGGACTTCGACGTGGTGATCGCCTCCCCGGATGCGATGCGCGTGGTCGGCCAGCTCGGCCAGATCCTCGGCCCGCGCGGCTTGATGCCGAACCCGAAGGTCGGCACCGTGACCCCGGATGTGGCCACCGCGGTGACCAATGCCAAGGGTGGTCAGGTGCGCTACCGCACCGACAAGGGTGGCATCGTCCACTGCACTATTGGCGCGGCCGATTTCGACACGAATTCGCTTACCGACAATCTGAACGCCCTGCTGGCCGATCTGCTGAAGATGAAGCCGGCGACCTCCAAGGGGCAGTACGTCAAGGGCGTGGTCGTCTCCACCACCATGGGTCCGGGCGTCAAGGTCGATCAGGGCTCGTTGGAGCTCTAAGCAAGAAAATACGGTTTTTGGTCGGCTGTCGCGCAAGCGGCACGCCATCCAAGACCGCAGGCGCCGAGCTCCAGGGCCCGGCTTAATACTCCAGCCTGCGCAGATGGTGTCACCCGATTCAGGAAGTACCTGCGACGGGAGCACCGAAGTGCCGGGTTCGCCCGGTTTCACGATCACCTCCGGGTGGTCTTACTAGAGGAGAGTCAACGTGGCTTTGAATCTCGACGACAAGAAGGCGATTGTCTCGGAGCTGGCTACGGTTGCTGCCTCGGCGCATTCCGCGGTCGCCGCGGAGTACCGGGGTCTCTCGGTCGCGCAGATGACC
Source organism: Thioalkalivibrio sp. AKL7 (assembly GCF_000381705.1). Lineage (NCBI taxonomy): Bacteria > Pseudomonadati > Pseudomonadota > Gammaproteobacteria > Chromatiales > Ectothiorhodospiraceae > Thioalkalivibrio > Thioalkalivibrio sp. AKL7. The sequence continues at coordinate 3,086 of NZ_KB906961.1, forward strand.
GACCTTCGTCGGCAGGCCCGCACTACCGGGGTCTATCTGCGGGTGGTGAAGAACAACCTCGCCAAGCGTGCCATTGAGGGTACGGATTTCGCGTGCATGCAGCCCGAGCTGCAGGGTCCGCTGATCCTTGCCTTCAGTGAAGAGGAGCCTGGCTCCGCGGCACGCCTGGTGAAGAACTTCGCCAAGGAAAACGATCAGCTGAAGGTCCGGCTGGTGTCCTTTGGTGGGCAGCTCATGGGGGCGAACGATCTCGATCGCCTCGCGAGCCTGCCGACCCGTGACGAGGCGCTCTCGCAGCTGCTCGCCACGATGAAGGCACCGCTCGACAAGTTCGCCCGTACGGTGAACGAAGTCCCGGGCAAGCTTGTGCGTACCGTTGCAGCAATCCGTGATCAGAAGCAGGCAGCCTGAAGAACCCTTCAAGCCTGCTTCTGCAGCATGTACTGAATGAATTCGGGCTCGACCCGTTAGGAGATTAAGAAATGGCCGTTTCGAAAGAAGATATCCTGGAAGCCATCGGCAACATGACGGTCCTGGAGATTGTGGACCTGATCAGCGAGATGGAAGAGAAGTTCGGCGTGTCCGCCGCTGCCGCTGTTGCGGCCGCCCCGGCTGCCGCTGGTGGCGAAGCCGCTGCCGCTGAAGTCAAGGACGAGTTCGACGTCGTGATGTCGAGCTTCGGCGAGAACAAGGTCGGCGTCATCAAGGTCGTCCGCGGCCTGACCGGTCTGGGTCTGAAGGAAGCCAAGGAAATGGTCGAAGGCGTGCCGGCGACCGTGAAGGAAGGCGCTCCGAAGGACGAGGCCGAGAAGATGAAGGCGGAGCTGGAAGGCGCGGGCGCCACCGTCGAACTGAAGTAAGAAGGCGCTTGCGCCTGTTGTTTTCGTGTACATCACGAAGCCCTGAGGCTGGCGGCCGTTTGGTCGCCAGCCTCAGCCCGTGGTGGCGCGTGTTTTGTCGCGCGTTGTTCAGCTAGCCTCCGAGGTAAGCCATGGCCCTCAGTTATACCGAAAAGAAACGTATCCGCAAGGACTTCGGGAAGCGTCCCCAGATCCTCGAAGTTCCGTACCTGCTGGAAACCCAGCTGACCTCCTATCGGGATTTCCTGCAGGCGGACCGAGCGTCCGACGGGCGGGATCCGATGGGCCTGCATGCGGCGTTTCAGTCGGTTTTCCCCATCGTCAGTTATTCCGGTCATGTCCAGCTCGAGTACGTGAGCTATCGCCTGGGCGAACCGATGTTCGACGTGAAGGAATGCCAGATCCGTGGCGTGACCTATGCGGCCCCGCTGCGTGTCCTCTTGCGCCTGGTGATCCACGACAAGGAAGCCCCGGCGGGTTCCACCGTGGTCAAGGAGGTCAAGGAGCAGGAAGTCTATATGGGCGAAATGCCGCTCATGACCGAGAACGGCACCTTTGTCATCAACGGTACCGAACGCGTAATCGTGTCGCAGTTGCACCGCTCGCCGGGCGTGTTCTTCGACAGCGACAAGGGCAAGACCCAGGGCAGTGCACAGAAACTGCTTTATAACGCCCGCATTATTCCGTACCGCGGCTCCTGGCTCGATTTCGAGTTCGACGCCAAGGACGGGGTCTTCGTGCGCATCGACCGTCGCCGCAAGCTGCCGGCGTCGATCCTGCTGCGCGCACTGGGTATGGATACCGAAGAGATCCTCACCACCTTTTTCGAATTCAATCAGCTCACCCTCGACGATGACGGCGGCGAGCTGGACCTGATCCCCGAGCGCATGCGCGGCGAGACTGCCGTGATCGACATTACCGATGGCGAAACCGTCATTGTCGAGGCCGGTCGGCGTATTACGCCGCGCCATATCCGGGAGATCGAGAAGGCCGGCATCAACACCCTGCGGGTGCCGGACGAATACCTGCTGGGTCGGGTGCTGGCCAAGGGCGTGGTGGATGAGTCCACCGGGGAACTGATCGCCAATGCCAATGACGCCTTGACCCAGGAGATGCTCGACAAGCTGCGCGCCGAGGGCGTGAACTCGCTGGAGACCATCTACACCAACGACTACGACCACGGTCCGTACATGTCGGATACGCTGCGTCTGGACCCGACCAAGAGCCAGCTGGAGGCCCAGGTCGAGATCTACCGCGTGATGCGCCCGGGCGAGCCGCCGACCAAGGACGCTGCGGAGAACCTGTTCTCCAACCTGTTCTTCTCGGAAGATCGCTACGACCTGTCCGCTGTGGGCCGGATGAAATTCAACCGCCGCGTGGGGCGTGACACCGACGAGGGCGAGGGCGTCCTGTCGCCGACGGACATCCTGGATGTCCTGAAGGTGCTGATCGACCTGCGTAACGGCAACGGCCGTACCGATGACATCGACCATCTGGGCAACCGCCGCATCCGCAGCGTGGGCGAGATGGCGGAAAACCAGTTCCGCCTGGGCCTGGTGCGTGTCGAACGCGCGGTCAAGGAGCGTCTCACCGTCGCCGAGAGCGAAGGCCTGATGCCGCAGGAGCTGATCAACGCCAAGCCGGTGGCCGCCGCGGTCAAGGAATTCTTCGGGTCCAGCCAGCTGTCCCAGTTCATGGACCAGAACAACCCGCTGTCCGAGGTTACGCACAAACGGCGTATCTCGGCCCTGGGCCCGGGCGGGCTTACCCGCGAACGTGCCGGCTTCGAAGTGCGCGACGTGCACCCGACGCATTACGGTCGCGTGTGCCCGATCGAGACTCCGGAAGGCCCGAACATCGGTCTGATCAACTCGCTGGCCGTGTATGCCCGCACCAACCGCTACGGCTTCCTGGAGACGCCGTATCGCAAGGTCGAAGAGGGCAAAGTGACCGAGGAGATCGTCTACCTCTCCGCGATCGAAGAGAGCCAGTACGTGATCGCCCAGGCGAACGCGGCGATGGACGAGGAAGGTCGCCTGAGCGATGACCTCGTGTCCTGCCGTCACCAGGAAGAGTTCACGATCTCGTCTCCGGACAAGATCCAGTACATGGACGTCTCGCCGAAGCAGATCGTGTCCGTGGCCGCCGCGTTGCTGCCCTTCCTGGAGCATGACGATGCCAACCGCGCGCTGATGGGCGCGAACATGCAGCGTCAGGCCGTGCCGTGCCTGCGGGCCGACAAGCCGCTGGTGGGTACCGGTATCGAGCGCGCCGTCGCCATTGACTCCGGCTCCGCGATCGTCGCCAAGCGCGGCGGCACGGTGGACTCGGTGGACGCCGGTCGTGTGGTGGTCCGTGTGAACGACGACGAAACCGTCGCCGGCGAGCCGGGCGTGGATATCTACAACCTCACCAAGTACTCGCGTTCCAACCAGAACACCTCCATCAACCAGCGTCCCCTGGTTGCGGTGGGCGACGAAATCGCCCGCGGTGACGCGATTGCCGATGGCTCGTCCACGGATCTGGGCGAGCTGGCGCTGGGGCAGAACATGATGGTCGCGTTCATGCCCTGGAATGGCTACAACTTCGAGGACTCGATTCTGATCTCGGAGCGCGTGGTGCAGGAGGATCGTTACACCACGATCCACATCGAGGAGCTCAACTGTGTCGCTCGTGACACCAAGCTGGGCCAGGAAGAGATCACCGCGGACATCCCGAACGTCTCCGAGTCGTTGCTGAACAAGCTGGACGAATCCGGCGTGGTCTACGTCGGGGCCGAGGTGAACCCGGGCGACATCCTGGTCGGCAAGGTCACGCCGAAGGGCGAGACCCAGCTAACGCCGGAAGAGAAGCTCCTGAGGGCGATCTTTGGCGAGAAGGCCTCGGACGTGAAGGACACCTCCCTGCGTGTGCCGTCCGGCATCGAGGGGACGGTGATCGACGTGCGTGTTTTCACCCGCGACGGTGTGGAGAAAGACGCCCGCGCCCGGTCGATCGAGGCCGACGATCTCGCCGCTGTGCAGAAGGACCTGAAGGACCAGCTGCGCATCTACGAGGATGACATCTACGCCCGCGTCGAGCGGCTGCTGGTCAACAAGACCGCCGCCGGTGGCCCGGATGGGCTGGGTGATGGCTCCAAGGTGACCAAGAAGTATTTGCAGGGGCTGTCCCGCGACAAGTGGTTCGAGGTCCGCCTGCAGGACGATGCGGTCAACAGCCAGCTGGAAGACCTGGGTCGCCAGATCAAGGATCAGCACGAGGCGTTCGAGAAGAAGTTCGAGCACCAGAAGGCCAAGCTGGCCGCGGGCGACGACCTGCCGCCAGGCGTGCAGAAGATGGTCAAGGTCTACGTGGCCGTGAAACGCCGCCTGCAGCCGGGCGACAAGATGGCCGGTCGCCACGGGAACAAGGGCGTGATCTCGATGATCGTGCCGGAAGAGGACATGCCGTTCCTCGAGGACGGTACCCCGGTCGACGTGGTGCTGAACCCGTTGGGCGTGCCCTCGCGCATGAACGTCGGCCAGGTGCTGGAAGTGCACCTGGGTTGGGCGGCCCGAGGTCTCGGCCACAAGATCAACCGCATGCTCGAGGCGCAAGGCGAGATCGCCAAGCTGCGCGAGTTCCTCGACAAGATCTACAACAACCGCGAACGCAAGGTGGACCTCGACTCCATGTCGGACCCCGAGATCATCACCCTGTGCCGCAACCTGCGCGGTGGCGTGCCGATGGCGACGCCGGTGTTCGACGGCGCCGAAGAGGCCGAGATCAAGGAGATGCTGCGTCTGGCGGACCTGCCGGAAACGGGGCAGGCCCAGTTGTACGACGGGCGTACCGGGGACGGCTTCGACCGCCCGGTCACCGTGGGCTACATGCACATGCTGAAGCTGAACCATCTGGTCGACGACAAGATGCATGCACGTTCCACCGGCCCGTATTCGCTGGTCACCCAGCAGCCGCTGGGCGGCAAGGCGCAGTTCGGTGGTCAGCGCTTCGGCGAAATGGAGGTCTGGGCACTGGAGGCCTACGGCGCCGCCTACACCTTGCAGGAAATGCTGACGGTGAAGGCGGACGACGTGCAGGGCCGCAACAAGATGTACAAGAACATCGTTGACGGTGAGCACCACATGGAGGCCAACGTCCCCGAGTCGTTCAACGTGCTCATGAAGGAGATCAAGGCGCTCGGCATCAATATCGAGCTCGAGCAGGACTGATCTTCTCCGATCCGATTGTGATCCGATGGGGCGCAGTGCGCCCCTCGAAACCAAGTTTGTGAGGCAAGCGAATGAAAGACCTCCTGAATCTGTTCAAGCAACAGACCCAGCCGGAAGAGTTCGATGCGATCCGCATCGGTCTTGCGTCCCCGGACCAGATCCGTTCCTGGTCCTTTGGCGAGGTGAAGAAGCCGGAAACCATCAATTACCGGACGTTCAAGCCGGAGCGTGATGGCCTGTTCTGCGCGAAGATCTTCGGGCCGGTGAAGGACTACGAGTGCCTGTGCGGCAAGTACAAGCGCCTGAAGCACCGTGGCGTGGTGTGCGAGAAGTGCGGCGTCGAAGTGACCCAGACCAAGGTACGGCGCGAGCGCATGGGCCATATCGATCTGGCCTCGCCGGTTGCCCACATCTGGTACCTGAAGAGCTTGCCGTCCCGTATTGGCCTGCTGCTCGACATGACCCTGAAGGACATCGAGAAGGTCCTGTACTTCGAGTCCTTCATCGTCACCGATCCGGGCTTCACCACGCTGGAGAAGCGCCAGCTCCTGACCGACGAGGAATACCTCGAGGCGATGGAAGAGCACGGTGACGACTTCACCGCGCTGATGGGCGCGGAGGCCGTGCTGAGTCTGTTGAAGGAAATGGATCTGCCCGCCGAGGCGACGAAGCTGCGCCAGGACCTGAGCGAGACCGGTTCCGAGACCAAGATCAAGCGCTTCGGCAAGCGGCTCAAGCTGGTCGAGGCCTTCCTCGATTCCGGCAACAAGCCGGAGTGGATGATCATGAAGGTGCTGCCGGTACTGCCGCCGGACCTGCGTCCGCTGGTGCCGCTGGATGGCGGCCGGTTTGCGACCTCCGACCTCAATGATCTGTACCGCCGGGTGATCAACCGCAACAACCGTCTGCGTCGCTTGCTGGAGCTGAATGCCCCGGACATCATCGTGCGCAACGAAAAGCGCATGCTGCAGGAGTCCGTGGACGCGCTGCTGGACAACGGCCGTCGCGGCCGTGCCATCACCGGTACCAACAAGCGCCCGCTGAAGTCCCTGGCTGACATGATCAAGGGCAAGCAGGGCCGCTTCCGCCAGAACCTGCTGGGCAAGCGTGTTGACTACTCCGGTCGCTCGGTGATCGTGGTGGGCCCGACCCTGCGCCTGCACCAGTGCGGTCTGCCCAAGCGCATGGCGCTGGAGCTGTTCAAGCCGTTCATCTTCGGCAAGCTGCAGCGCCGTGGTCTCGCGACCACCATCAAGGCCGCCAAGAAGGCGGTGGAAAAGGAAGGTCCCGAGGTCTGGGATATCCTGGAAGAGGTGATCCGCGAGCACCCGGTCATGCTGAACCGCGCGCCGACCCTGCACCGCCTGGGGATCCAGGCGTTCGAGCCGGTGCTGATCGAGGGCAAGGCGATCCAGCTGCACCCGCTGGTCTGCGCCGCGTTCAACGCGGACTTCGACGGTGACCAGATGGCCGTGCATGTGCCGCTGTCGCTGGAGGCCCAGCTGGAGGCGCGCACGCTGATGCTGTCCTCCAACAATGTGCTGTCCCCGGCCAACGGCGAGCCGATCATCGTGCCGTCGCAGGATATTGTCCTGGGGCTCTACTACCTGTCGCGCGAGAAGGTGAACGCGAAAGGCGAAGGCATGACGTTCGCCGACGTGGATGAAGTCCACCGCGCCTACGAGCACAAGCAGGTCGACCTGCACGCACGTATTACCGTGCGGATTGCGGACACCATGGCCGAGGTGGGCGAGGGCGAGAGCCTGCCGTACCTGCGCCTGGAGACCACCGTGGGTCGAGCGATCCTGTCGCGCATCATGCCCAAGGGTCTGCCGTTCGAGCTGATCGACCGCGAGCTAAACAAGAAGGCGATCTCCGGCCTGATCAACCAGTGCTATCGCCGCCTGGGTCTGAAGGATACGGTGGTGTTCGCGGACCAGCTGATGTACGCGGGCTTCTACTACTCCACCCGTGCCGGCGTCTCCTTCTGCGCCGACGACATGGTGATCCCGGACGAGAAGCAGCCGATTCTGCAGGGCGCCGAAGAACAGGTTAAGGAGATCGAGAACCAGTACGCCTCGGGTCTCGTGACCAAGGGCGAGCGTTACAACAAGGTCGTGGACATCTGGTCTCACTGTAATGACCAGGTCGCCAAGGCCATGATGGAGCGGCTCGGCAAGGAGAAGGTCGTCAACAAGGACGGCGAGACGGTCGAGCAGAACTCGTTCAACTCGATCTTCATGATGGCCGACTCCGGTGCGCGTGGCTCCGCCGCGCAGATCCGTCAGCTGGCCGGCATGCGTGGCCTGATGGCCAAGCCGGACGGCTCGATCATCGAGACGCCGATCACCGCGAACTTCCGCGAAGGTCTCAACGTCTTGCAGTACTTCATCTCGACCCACGGCGCGCGTAAGGGGCTGGCCGATACCGCGCTCAAGACCGCGAACTCGGGCTACCTGACCCGCCGCCTGGTGGATGTCTCGCAAGACGTGGTGGTGACCCAACCGGATTGCGGGACCCAGCAGGGGCTGCAGATGAAGCCGATCATCGAAGGTGGCGACGTGGTCGAGCCATTGCGCGACCGCGTGCTCGGGCGGACCACTGCGGTCGATGTGCTGCGCCCGGGTACCGATGAGGTATTGATCCCGGCCGGCACGCTGCTGGATGAGGCCATGGTGGACTCCCTGGATGCCGCATCGGTCGACGAAGTGCTGGTGCGTTCCGCGATTACCTGCGAGACCCGCCAGGGCATTTGTGCCAAGTGCTATGGGCGTGACCTGGCGCGTGGCCACGAGGTCAACGCCGGCGAGGCCGTGGGCGTCATCGCCGCGCAGTCGATCGGCGAGCCGGGTACCCAGCTGACGATGCGTACCTTCCATATCGGCGGGGCCGCGAGCCGTGCCGTGACGGTCAGTGCGATCCAGGTGAAGAGCTCCGGTTCTGTCCGTCTGCATAACCTGAAGACGGTCACCAACAAGGCCGGCAACCTGGTCGCGGTCTCGCGCTCCGGCGAGCTGGGGGTGATCGACGATCAGGGTCGCGAACGGGAGCGCTACAAGATTCCCTATGGCGCGCTTATCACGGTCCACGACAGCGATGCCGTCGAAGCCGGGCAGGAAGTCGCGAGCTGGGATCCGCATACGCATCCGATCGTCACCGAGGTGGCCGGTAACCTGCGCCTCGCGGACTTCGTGGAGAACGTGACGGTCACCAAGGAGACCGATGAGTTCACCGGCCTGTCGTCCAATGTGGTCCTGGATCCGAAGAGCCGCTCTACGGCGGGCAAGGATCTGCGCCCGACGGTCAAGCTGCTGGACGACGACGGCAACGAGGTGTACATCCCGGGGACCGACATGCCCGCGCAGTACATGCTGCCGGCCAATGCGATCTTCAACCTGGAGGACAACGCCCGGGTCGAGGTGGGTGACGTCATTGCCCGTCTGCCGCAGGAATCCTCCAAGACGCGTGACATCACCGGGGGTCTGCCGCGTGTGGCCGACTTGTTCGAGGCGCGGCGTCCCAAGGAGCCGGCGGTGCTGGCCGAGATCTCGGGCACCGTGTCCTTCGGCAAGGAGACCAAGGGCAAGCAGCGTCTCGTGATCACCCCGGACAAGGGTGACCCGGTCGAGATGATGATTCCCAAGCTGCGTACCGTGAACGTGTTCGAAGGCGAGCGCGTCGAGCGTGGCGAGGTCGTGGTGGACGGTGAACTGGATCCGCATGACATCATCCGTCTGCGCGGTGTCACCACCCTGGCCGAGTACCAGGTCCAGGAGATCCAGGACGTTTACCGTCTCCAGGGTGTGAAGATCAACGACAAGCACATCGAGGTGATCGTCCGCCAGATGATGCGCAAGGTGAACATCGAGGACGCCGGCGACACCAAGTTCCTCGCCGGGGACCAGGTGGATCGCATTCGGGTGCTGGAGGAGAACGAGCAGCTGGGTGCCGACAAGCAGCCGGCAACCTACGAGCGCGTGCTCCTGGGTATCACCAAGGCGTCGCTGGTGACCGAGTCGTTCATCTCTGCGGCCTCCTTCCAGGAGACCACCCGTGTGCTCACCGAGGCCTCGACCCGCGGTGCGCGTGATGATCTGCGCGGCCTGAAGGAAAACGTGATTGTCGGACGCCTGATCCCCGCGGGGACGGGCCTCGCCTATCACAAGGAGCGTCGCCGCAAGCGCGCACTGGAAATGCCCGAGTTCGAGGCGGTCGCGGAGGCGCCGGCGGTGATCGCCGACTCCGAACCGGCCACGACCGATCCGGGCACCACGGAAGACGGGTCCGAGTGACCCGTCCCACCTTGACACTCACGGGGGCGGCGATTAGACTTCCGCTCCCTCGACAGTCCGGTCTCGGCGCCGGCCTGTCGTTATTTTTAGGCTAGGAGAAAGGGTTTCATGGCCACGATCAACCAGTTGGTACGCAAGCCCCGCAAGCGCCCCGTCGAAAAGAGCGACGTGCCGGCGCTGCAGGGTTCCCCGCAGAAGCGCGGGGTCTGCACCCGTGTCTACACGACCACCCCGAAGAAGCCGAACTCCGCGCTGCGCAAGGTTGCGCGCGTGCGGCTGACCAACGGCTACGAAGTGAGTAGCTACATCGGTGGGGAAGGCCACAACCTGCAGGAGCACTCGGTGGTCCTGATTCGTGGCGGCCGTGTTAAGGACCTCCCGGGTGTGCGTTACCACACGGTACGCGGCAGCCTGGACACCCAGGGTGTGCAGAAGCGCATGCAGGGCCGGTCCAAGTACGGCACCAAGCGTCCCAAATCCTAACCGTGATCCATGATCCAGTCCGGGAACTGAAACATGTCTAGAAGAGCAGCAGCCCCCAAGCGTCACATCCTCCCCGACCCGAAGTTCGGAAGCGAGCGCCTGGCCAAGTTCATCAATACGGTGATGCGTGACGGCAAGAAGTCCGTCGCCGAACAGGTCGTGTATGGCGCCCTGGACCAGATCGAGTCCAAGCAGGGCGACGGGATGGGTGCGCTGGAACGCGCCCTGGACAACATTCGCCCGCGTGTCGAGGTGAAGTCCCGCCGCGTTGGTGGTGCGACCTACCAGGTTCCGGTGGAAGTGCGCTCGGTGCGTCAAGATGCGCTGGCCATGCGCTGGGTGGTCGAGGCCGCCCGCAAGCGGGGCGAGCGCACCATGGCCCTGAAGCTGGCTGGCGAACTGATGGACGCCTCGGACAGCAAGGGTTCGGCCGTCAAGAAGCGCGAAGACACTCACCGCATGGCGGAAGCGAACAAGGCGTTCGCTCACTTCCGCTGGTAAACCAGATTTAGAGAGGCTCACCGTGGCACGCAAGACACCACTGAAGCGCTACCGGAATATCGGGATCAGCGCGCACATCGACGCCGGCAAGACGACGACGACCGAGCGCATCCTGTTCTATACCGGCCTGTCGCACAAGATCGGCGAGGTGCATGACGGCGCCGCCACGATGGACTGGATGGAGCAGGAGCAGGAGCGCGGGATCACCATTACCTCCGCGGCGACCACCAGCTTCTGGTCCGGCATGGCCAAGCAGTTCGACGAGCATCGAGTGAACATCATCGATACTCCCGGGCACGTGGACTTCACCATCGAGGTGGAACGTTCCATGCGCGTGCTCGACGGCGCGGTCATGGTGTATTGCGCCGTGGGCGGTGTGCAGCCGCAATCCGAGACGGTCTGGCGTCAGGCAACCAAGTACGCCGTGCCGCGTCTCGCGTTCGTCAACAAGATGGACCGCGCCGGCGCCGACTTTCTGCGTGTCTACGAGCAGATGAAGGAGCGGCTGCAGGCCAACCCGGTGCCGATCCAGCTGCCGATTGGCGCCGAGGACCAGTTCAAGGGTGTGATCGACCTGGTCAAGATGCAGGCGATCTACTGGGACGAAGAGAACTTCGGTATCAGCTTCGAGTACAAGGACATCCCCGATGACCTGAAGGCCGAAGCCGACAAGTGGCGCGAGAATATGCTCGAGGCCGCCGCCGAGGCGAACGAAGAGCTGATGGACAAGTACCTCAACGAGGGCGATCTCAGCGAGGCAGAAGTCAAGTCGGCCCTGCGCCAGCGGACGCTCGCGCTCGAGATTGTCCCGATGCTGTGCGGTTCCGCGTTCAAGAACAAGGGCGTCCAGGCAATGCTGGACGCGGTGGTCGAGTACCTGCCCTCTCCGGAGGAGGTCAAGGCGATCAAGGGCGTGAAGGCGGGCACCGAAGAGCCGGTGGCCAAGCACGCGTCGGACGACGAGCCATTCGCGGCTTTGGCGTTCAAGATCATGACCGACCCCTATGTGGGATCCCTGACCTTCGTCCGCGTTTATTCGGGCGTGCTGGCGGCTGGGGACTCGGTGCTGAATACGCAAAACAACCGCCGCGAGCGGATTGGTCGTATTCTGCAGATGCACTCCAACTCCCGCGAGGAAATCAAGGAGCTGCGTGCAGGCGACATCGGCGCGGTAGTGGGCCTGAAGGATCTGTATACCGGTACGACGCTGTGCGATCCGAATGACCCGGTCGAGCTCGAGCGCATGGAGTTCCCGGAGCCGGTGATCTCCATCGCGGTCGAACCGAAGACCAAGACCGACCAGGAAAAGATGGGCATCGCGCTGAACAAACTGGCGCAGGAAGATCCGTCCTTCAAGGTGCATACCGATGAAGAGTCCGGTCAGACCATCATCTCGGGTATGGGCGAGCTCCATCTCGAGGTGCTGGTGGACCGCATGAAGCGCGAGTTCAAGGTCGAGGCGAACGTCGGTCAGCCCCAGGTGGCCTACCGCGAGACCATTCGCAAGACGGTCGAGCAGGAAGGCAAGTTTGTGCGGCAGTCGGGCGGTCGCGGCCAGTATGGCCACGTGTGGCTGCGCCTCGAACCGCTGGAACCCGGTAGCGGGTACCAGTTCGAGAACGCCATCGTGGGCGGTGTGGTGCCCAAGGACTACATCCCGGCGGTCAACAAGGGTGTGGCCGAGCAGATGTCCAATGGTGTGCTCGCCGGCTATCCGGTCGAGGACGTGAAGGTCACGCTGTTCGACGGCTCCTACCATGACGTTGACTCCAACGAGATGGCGTTCAAGGTTGCGGGCTCCATGGCGTTCAAGGAAGGCGCGCTGAAGGCCGGCGCCGTGCTTCTTGAGCCGATGATGAAGGTCGAGGTGGAGACACCCGAAGAGTACATGGGCGACGTGATGGGCGACCTCAATCGCCGTCGTGGCCTGGTGAAGGGCATGGAAGACGTCGCCGGGCAGAAGCTGCTGCGGGCCGAGGTTCCCCTGTCCGAGATGTTCGGCTACTCGACCCAGTTGCGCTCGATGAGTCAGGGTCGCGCGACCTACTCGATGGAATTCGAGAAGTACGCCGAGGCCCCCGCGCAGATCGCCGAGGCGGTAGCCGCCAAAGCGTCCTGATCCCGAATTCGCGTTATTTGAAAGAACTGTAAAGAGGTTTGAGCTGTGTCCAAGGAAAAGTTCGAGCGTAAGAAGCCGCATGTGAATGTGGGTACGATTGGTCATGTGGACCATGGGAAAACGACGCTGACGGCGGCGATGACGGCGGTGCTGGGCAAGAAGTACGGTAGTGAAGCCCGTGCATTTGACCAGATCGACAACGCGCCGGAAGAGAAGGCCCGCGGTATTACGATTGCGACCGCGCACGTCGAGTACGAATCCGACCTTCGTCACTATGCGCACGTTGATTGCCCCGGTCACGCGGACTACGTGAAGAACATGATCACGGGTGCGGCGCAGATGGATGGCGCGATCCTGGTGGTGTCGGCGGCCGATGGCCCGATGCCGCAGACCCGCGAGCACATCCTGCTGGCGCGTCAGGTCGGTGTTCCGTACATCGTGGTGTTCCTGAACAAGGCCGACATGGTCGATGATCCGGAGCTACTGGAGCTGGTCGAGATGGAAGTACGCGACCTGCTGTCCTCGTACGACTTCCCGGGTGACGACACCCCGGTCATCACCGGTTCCGCGCTGAAGGCGCTGGAAGGTGACGAGAGCGAAGTGGGCGCCCCGGCGATTTACAAGCTGGTCGAAGCGATGGACACCTGGATTCCGGAGCCGGAGCGTGCCGTGGACGGCGCGTACCTGATGCCGGTGGAAGACGTGTTTTCGATCTCCGGTCGCGGCACCGTGGTGACCGGTCGTATCGAGCGCGGCGTGGTGAAGGTCGGCGAAGAGATCGAGATCGTCGGCATTCGCGACACGCAGAAGACCACCGTCACCGGTGTCGAGATGTTCCGCAAGCTGCTGGATCAGGGCGAAGC
>NZ_KB906962.1:0-13582 GCF_000381705.1 Thioalkalivibrio sp. AKL7
ACGCTCACGGAAGTGAATCAGGCGGTGGTGGTCTGCGGCATTCTGGAGGATGCACAGGGGCGTATCTTTCTGGCGCGTCGCGGGGCCGATCAGGCGCTGGCGGGATGTTGGGAATTCCCCGGGGGCAAGGCAGAGCCGGGCGAAAGCCTGGAGGCTGCGTTGTGCCGCGAATTCCGTGAAGAGCTCGCGATGGAGATACGGGTGGGGGAAGAGGTCGGGCGCACACCGATTCCGGGTAATGGGGGCCTTGAGCTGGTGGCGCTGCGGGCGTGGACGGAAGATGAGAGCCCGGTGCTGACGGTGCACGATCACTGGTGCTGGTTGTCGCCATTGGAGGCTCAAGGGCTCGAGCTTGCGCCTGCGGACATCCCATTGCTCGAAGCCTTTATTGCCGCACGTTCCGGATGAGCCGAGATAACGCCGCCAAATCCCTGTCCGGTGCCCAATGGGTCGGTCTGCATGAACGGTTGGATACGCCTCGGGTACGGCAGGCGCTGGAGGCCTTGGGGCTGGAGGAGCACGCCCGCTGGAGCCAGGGCCTGGAGGGCGACGATCTCGCGATGAGCCTGGTCGCCGAGCTGGCCCAGCGGCTCGGGGAGCGCGCGGGTGAGCTGCGCGAGAAGGGACACGAGGACTGGACCCGGGCCGTGCAGGGGCTGGCGGATGCGCTGGCTGCGGCGGGGCATCCGCTATCCGGGATCGAGGAAGACCTTCCCCGGCCGCCGTTTCGGCAGTTGTTGGAGGTGCGCTCTCCGGCTGCCGACCAGGTGGGGCAACAGGAGACACCGCGGCCGGACATACCGTTGGCGCTGTCCAGCCTGCTCACCGGGTCCGATCGCACGCCGAGTCTGGTGACGCAGATCGAGAAGGAGCTGGCCAGTGCGGAGCGGGCCGATTGGCTGGTGTCCTTCATCAAGTGGAGCGGGATTCGCGCCCTGCGCGAAACGCTGAAGCGCTTTACCGAAACCCCGACCGCTGATGGCGCACCCAGGCTGCGGATCGCGACGACCTCGTACCTCGGGGCCACGGATCTGAAGGCGATCGAGTTTCTGCTAAGCCTGCCGAACACGGAGATTCGGGTCTCGTACGACACGCACCGCACGCGCCTGCACGCCAAGGCCTACCTGTTTCATCGAAGCACGGGGTTCGGTAGTGCCTATATCGGCTCGGCGAATGTCTCGCGCGTGGCGATGGATGAGGGGCTGGAGTGGACGGCCAAGGTCAGCGAGTACGAGCTGCCGCACATGTGGCGCCAGATCCAGACCTCGTTCGAGGCGCATTGGGCAGACCCGGCGGAGTTCGAACCGCTCACCACCGATGACCTTCCCCGCCTGCAACAGGCACTGGAATCGGAATCCAGCTCGGGGCCCGGGGCGCAGAAAGACGCCACCGCGTTCTTCGACCTGCGGCCTTACGCTTTTCAGCAGGAGATCCTGGAGGACATCCAGCGCGAACGCCGTTCGGGCATCGACCGCCATCTGGTGATCGCCGCCACCGGGACCGGCAAGACCATGATCGCCGCGTTCGACTATCGGCGCTTTGCGCGTGAGCAGGCGGATAAGGGGCGTCCGTCGTTGTTGTTCATCGCGCACCGCGAGGAGATCCTGCGTCAGGCAATGGCGAGCTTCCGCCAAGTGCTGCAGGACCACGAATTCGGTGACTTGCTGGTGGGTGGGGCGCGCCCGAGTCAGGACCGCCATCTGTTCTGTACGGTGCAGAGCTGGAATGCGCGAGACCTCGACCGGCTGGCCCCGGAGCATTTCGATTACGTGGTGCTGGATGAGGCGCACCACAGTAGCGCCGGCAGTTACCAGCGCATCCTCGACCATGTGCGGCCCAAGTGCCTGCTGGGCCTGACGGCGACGCCGGAGCGCACGGACGCCGACGACATCCGCAAACACTTCGGCCACCGCTACACCCACGAGATCCGCCTGCCGGATGCGATCGAGCGTCGGTTGCTGGTGCCGTTCCACTACTTCGGCGTGGCCGACCATGAGTCCGTGGATCTGAGCCGGGTGAGCTGGCGGCGCGGGGGCTATGACGCCGAAGAACTGGAAGGGGTGTTCACCGGCAACCGGGCGCGCGCCGATTGGGTCCTGCAGCAGGCCCATGAACACGCGACGGATCTCGGCTCGGTTCGCGGGTTGGGCTTTTGCATCAGTCGAGCCCATGCCCGGTTCATGGCCGAGCATTTTTCGGCCAAGCAGGTGCCCAGCGCGGTGCTAACCGGCGACAGCTCGGATCATGAGCGGCAGTCGGTACAGCGCGACCTGCGCGAGGGGCGCATCCGCTTCATCTTTACGGTGGACCTCTATAACGAAGGCGTGGACCTGCCGGAGGTGGACACCGTTTTGCTGCTGCGCCCGACCGAGAGCCTGACCGTCTACCTGCAGCAGATGGGCCGCGGACTGCGGTTGCACGAGGGCAAGCCACACCTGACCGTGCTGGATTTCGTGGCGCCGCAGGATCGGCGTTTTCGTTATGCCGATCGGTTCCGGGCCTTGAGCGCGCGGCCGGAGAAACGGGTGGATCACCAGATCCAGGAGGGCTTCCCCTGGTTGCCCAGCGGCTGCCTGATCCACCTCGACCGCCTGGCCACCCAGCGGGTCCTCGACAACATCCGTGCACAGATCAACCGCCAGCGCCCGCAGATCGTGCGCGAGCTGAAGGCCTGTTTCCAGGAGGACATCGACTCCGCGAGCCTGTCCAGGATGCTCGACTGCCTGCATATGGATGATGCCGAAGACCTGCTGCGCAAGGACCTGCCCTCCCGGCTGCGCGCAGACTGCGGAGGAGAATCGACCGAAGCCCTGGGGCCCTATGCCAGCAGCCTCAAACGCGGGCTGCAGCGCCTGGCACGGTGTGACGATCGGCAGTTGCTGGAAACCCTGCAGACCCATCTGGCGCAGCCGGCGGCGAACGTGGAACAGCTTGGCGAAGAGGATCGGCTTCGACTGGCCCTCGTCCACAGCACGCTATGGGGCAAGACACGGCCGGGGGATGGGGACCTCTCGGCCGTGGACGGTTTCGTCCGCGAACAGCGCCCCCTTTACCGGGATCTGCAGGAGGTCGCCGCTTGGCGACACGAGCGCATCGTCCCCGCCAGCGGCATCACATTCCTGGAGCAGACCGGTCCGTTGGAACTGCACGCGTCCTATACCCGCGAGCAGATCCTGCTGGCGCTCGGCCTCGGTAGCCTGGAGAAGCCCATCACTCAGCAGGAGGGTGTCCGGCACGTACCGGAACGGCGCGTGGATGCGCTGTTCGTCACCCTGGAAAAATCCGAGCAGGAGTTCTCCCCCACCACCATGTACGAGGACTACGCCCTCAACGAGCGGCGGTTCCACTGGCAGTCGCAGTCCGGCACCTCACCCAGCTCGGAAACCGGGCAGCGCTACATCCACCACGAACAGCTCGGTTACACCCCCATGCTGTTCATACGCCCGGCCAAGCGTGACGCCACCGGCCTGAGCCAGCCGTTCACCTTCTGCGGACCGGTGCGCTACCAGCACCACGAAGGCAGCAAGCCGATGAGCATCGTCTGGGAGCTGGATTACGAACTGCCCGCGCGGCTCCTGCACCTCGCCCGCCGCACGGTCCTGTAAAGGAAGAAGTACAGGCTTGCTTGAGTGCTGGTTGCCTGGGGATTTGCTCTCAGGTGGGTAGCGCGCCCTGCAACTGCCGCAAGGCGGGCAGATATCCCGGCAGCCGGGAGTAGAGTTGCTCGGCCAGCTTTTCGTCGTAGGTGTGCGAGGCGCGGTTGCGGTCATCCAGCATGGCGAGCCAGATGGCCTCATCCGATATCCAGCTCTGGCTCAGAGCCAATCGCAGGCAGGATCGTGGCGACGCGCACTCCAGCCCTTCGGGCACCGCGGCTGCCTTTACGGATTTCCACGCCAGTTCGAAGGTGAATTCGAACCGCTGAATGCTGGCATCCCGGGCCAGGTCGCTGGTGGGCGCCTGCAGGGCTTCTTCAAGCCGGCCGAGGGCCTTGCCGAAACTGTCGCGGACGGTGGTCAAAGCGGGATTCCCTCGCTTTCGATTTCCTTGCGCAATTCATCGCTGACCTCGGTCATATCCACCAGGTCGAAGGTGTAGAGGGTGCGCAGGTCCTCGATGTGCCCGCGGAGTCGGCCCCAGTCGCTGATGGAAACCTCCCTGGCAGGCAGCACGGCGAGGTCGATGTCCGAGTTCCACCGAGCGGTGCCGCGTGGCCAGGACCCGAACCAGAACACCTTTGCATCCTGGCCGAATTCTTCGCGTACGAGTTCCGCGGCCGCATGCGCGAGGCGGTTCACACGTTCGCGGGGCGGGAGTGCCTCTGCCGTGTTTCCGGTGCTGGCGTGGAGGGTCGATGCCATGTTTCGGACCGCCTTGGGCTTTGGCTCGACTATAGCATTCGGCCCTCAATGCCTGGGAGATACGGATCAGGCGGTCTGTAGCGCCGTCTTCTGTTCCCAGGCGAGGGCATGGCGGACGATGAGGTCGAGGTCGGCGTAGCGCGGTTCCCAGGCGAGGGTCTGGCGGATGCGGCGGGCGTCGGCCATCAGGGCGGGTGGGTCGCCTTCGCGGCGCGGGCCGAGGGTGACGGGGAAGTCGACGCCGCTGGCGCGTTTCACGGCGTCGATGACCTCGAGCACGCTGTAGGCGTGGCCGTAGCCGCAGTTGAGCACCTGCGAGTTGCCGCCACCGTCGAGGTGTTCCAGGGCGCGGACGTGGGCGGCGGCGAGGTCCTCGACGTGGATGTAGTCGCGTTCGCAGGTGCCGTCGCGGGTGGCGTAGTCGGTGCCGAATACGGTGATGCCGTCGCGCTGGCCGGTGGCGGCCTGGCAGGCGACCTTGATCAGGTGGGTGGCGTCCGGGGTGGCCTGGCCCAGCCGGCCTTCGGGGTCGGCGCCGGCGACGTTGAAGTAGCGCAGGCTGACGTAGCGCAGGTCGGAGGCGGCGCCCAGGTCCATGAGCATCCGTTCGGACATCATCTTGGAGGCGCCGTAGGGGTTGATCGGTTGTAGCGGTGCGTCCTCCGCGACCGAGACGGTGTCGGGGATGCCGTAGACGGCGGCGGTGGAGGAGAACACGAAGTAGCGCACGCCGGTGGCGGCGCAGGCCTCCAGCAGGTTGAAGGTGTTGCGGGTGTTGTTGCCGTAGTACTTGATCGGGTCGGTGACCGATTCCGGAACGATGATGTGCGCGGCAAAGTGGAGTACGCCGTCGAAGCCGCGTTCGAGTGTTTCTCGCAGGCGCCCGGTATCGGCCAGGTCGCCGACGACCAGCTCGGCATCCCCCACGGCCCAGGCGTGCCCGGTGCTGAGGTTGTCGTACACGGTGACGTCGTGCCCGCCCCTGCGCAGATGCTGCAGGACATGGCTGCCGATGTATCCGGCGCCGCCCGTTACCAGCAGATTCATCCGTCGCCCCCCGGTTGTGATGGGTTGGGCTGGCGGGCCGCCTCAGGTGCCCGGCGGTGCCGGGCGACGACCGTATTGCCAGCGATACCACAGAATACCGAGGTACTCGTGCAGGGCGAGCCAGCTGGTGCGCATGGCGTTAGCCTGGGGTTTGAAGGCGCCTAACGACAGCCTCGTGTCGTGGGCGACGAAGGCGCCGGTCGGGGCCGGGATGGCCTCCAGCCCGGCGCGCTCGAATGCCGCTGTGGCGCGCGCCAGGTGGTGCGCATGGGTGACCAGCAGGACGCGTTGCATGCCGCGTTCGTGCAACAGCGCGGCCGAGTGCCGGGCATTGCCTTCCGTGTCGCGCGCACGGGTTTCCTGCCACACCGGACTGACGCCGAACTCCTCCAGGACCTCGGCCATCCAGCGGGCTTCCGGTTCCCGGTCCTCCGGGCCGCCACCGGTGGCGACCACGGGGAGTCCGGTTTGCCGGTGCAGGGCGGCGGCGTAGCGCAGTCGCACCAGGGCCAGGTCGTTGACCGTTTCGCCGGAGAATTCCACCGCACCACTGCGATACCCGGCGCCGAGCACGACGATGGCTTCGGCGTGTTCCAGCGCGGCCGTGTCGGGCGGCGAGTAGGCGGCCTGCAGCGGGGCCATGAGGGCGTGACTGACGGGCGGGATGCTGAACGCGTAGGTCAGGAGCAGCCCGCCGGTCAGCAGGGCCTTGCCCGCCAGGGTCCGGTACAGAAGCAGGCCCGCCAGGGCCAGCAGGAGCGGGCCGCTGGGCGGGAGCAGAAACCAGTCGGCAAGGAAGCGGAGAGACAGAAACTCCACGGGACACTCCTGTTCGGTGGAGGTAGATGGCCCGACGTCTCCGTAACACGAACGTTAGTCCTGGAGCGCCGGGAATGAAGACCTTACGTGGACTCTGTTCATACCCGAGGCCTAACATCAAGTTGCTTGTGGAATCCGGTATTCCCGGTAAGCGTAGCCAGTTTCCGCGACCTTTGAGGTGCGGTGCGGGCCCCGTTCCCGGTCGGGTGAAGCCTCTAACAACCGCCAGAATCTCCAAGGGGGAGTCGTGATGTCCCTGATCAATGCTCCAAAGGCCGGGTCGAAGTCCGGGCCAAGGTTTGGCTTCGTCATCCTGCTGCCGGCCTTGTTGCTGGCAGGCTGTGCCACGACGGATTACCCGGAGGCCCCGACCTCCATCGAGCGCACGGTGATCGAGCAGTACATCATCGGTCCCGGCGATTCCCTGCAGGTATCCGTGCGCGGCAACCCGGATCTTTCCACCGGCGTCTCGGTACGCCCCGACGGGCAAATTACGACCCCGTTGGTCGAGGATGTCCAGGCGAGCGGGCAGACGCCCACGGAGCTGGCCCGTGTGATGGAGGAGGAGCTGTCCCGCTTCCTGCGTGACCCGATCGTCACGGTGATGGTGACCGGTTTTGCCGGGCCCTATAGTCGCCAGATCCGCGTGATCGGGCAGGCCGCCGCGCCGCAGGCGCTGCAATATCGCGAGGAGATGAGCGTGATGGATGTGATGATCGCGGTGGGCGGCATCACCGAATTTGCCGCTGGCAATCGCGCAGTGATCGTGCGTAACGAGAATGGCGAGCGCAAGCAATATGGGGTGCGCCTGGACGACCTGGTCAACGGTGGCGATATCTCGGCCAACGTGGACATGCTGCCCGGTGACACGCTGATCATTCCTGAACGACGCTTCTGACGAACCCGGAACGGGGGGCCGGTTTCCGGGTGGGTGGGCCTTTGAGGCACCGCCCGGGAACGACCGCCCCCATTGATCGGGCTCGGGGACGGTAGCCATGGACCCCCTGAAAAGGACAAACAACTCTTCTGTGCACGCGCCTCGGCGAGGCGGCTAGTCGTGCGCATCTTTGGCCACTACATCCGCCGCCGCGTCCTGATGCTCGCGGGCGCGGAGTTGCTCGTGGCGTATCTGTGCCTGTATGCGGTGCTGACCCTGCCGCCCTTCCAGCCGGAGGCTCTCAGCCTGCTGGACCCCCAGCTGATGGTGGCGACGCTGGTCGTCCTGGTCGTCCTCACTCTGGCCGGCCTGTACGAATCCGACTACCTCGCGACCCGCAGCACGCTACGGTCGCTACTGCGCCTGGTTCCGGCCATCCTGGTGGTGGGCGGGCTGCTGCTGGCCTATGGCGCCATGGTCCCGGCTGCGCTGTTTTCGCCGATCGCAGTCGGCGGCGGCGTGCTGCTCCTGCTGACCGGTCTGGTCGCCGAAAGGACCCTCTGGCGCAACTTTTCCGATGCGGATGCCTTCAAGCGCCGGGTCCTGGTGCTGGGCACCGGCAGCCGGGCCTGCGCGATCGACACGATCCATCCGGACAAGTATTCGGAAGAGCTGCCGTATCGGGTCCTCGGGTACATCGCTACCCAGGGCGAGAAGGATTGCGCGCGGGATCCGGGACGCCATTTCCAGCTCGGGAGCGATGCCAGCCTGCTGGACATGGCGCGTGAGCACCGAGTACACGAGATCGTGGTCGCGATCCGCGACCGACGCCACAACCTGCCGATCGGGCAGCTGCTTGAGTGCAAGCTCAACGGGGTTGCCGTTACCGACGTCTCGAGCTTCTTCGAGCGCGAATTGCAGAAGGTCCAGCTGGACTCGCTGAACGCCAGCTGGTTGATCTTCGGCGAAGGCTTCCGGCAGCACTGGACGCGCAACGCGGTGAAACGGACGTTCGATGTGCTGGCCAGCGCCACACTGCTGGCGGCGACCCTGCCGGTGATGCTGGCCACCGCCCTGGCGATCAAGCTGGAGAGTCGCGGCCCGGTGTTCTACTGGCAGACCCGGGTGGGTCAGGGGAACGTCCCGTTCGAGGTCTGCAAGTTCCGCAGCATGCGCGAGGACGCCGAGGTCGATGGCGTCGCGCGCTGGGCGGTGCATGACGACGACCGCATCACCCGTGTCGGGCGCATTATCCGCAAGCTGCGCATCGACGAACTGCCGCAGGTTATCAATGTCTTCCAGGGCAGCATGTCGTTCGTCGGACCGCGCCCGGAGCGGCCGGTGTTCGTCGGACAGCTCACCGAGCAGATCCCCTATTTCCCCGCGCGCCACACCATCCGTCCGGGGATCACCGGCTGGGCTCAGGTGCGGTATCCCTACGGGGCCTCGGTCGAGGATGCGCGGCAGAAGCTGCAGTACGACCTGTATTACGTGAAGAATCACACCCTGTTTCTGGACATCCTGATCCTGTTCGAGACCGTCAAGGTTGTACTGTTCGGCCGCGGGGCCCGCTGAATCCGCGATGCTGATGCCCCTGGCCGCGACGAGCTATCTGACGGCGGCACTTGCGTTCCTGGTCCTGGCCGTTGTGACCGTGGTGCGCTGGCGCAATCGCCCCTCGGCCCTGTGGATGGTGCTGGCCTCGCTGCTGTCGGTGGGATGGGCGGGATATCTGGGCTTTCTGGCCTGGCACTACGGGACCAGTGCTGCGATCTCCGGTGGGGTGATGGAGGTGGCGCGCAATGCCGGTTGGTTTGCGGTGTTGCTGGCGCTGCTCGCCGGCAGTGGCAGCCGCCCCGGGGTGGAGCCGCGTGCGTTGCGCTGGTGGGGGGCGGCCACCACGGCGTTCCTGCTGTTCATCCTGGTGCCGATGCTGTGGCCACAGTTGCTGGGCGCCATCTGGCCGGGGCTGGCAACCCTGTTGATGGCGATTGCCGGACTGGTGCTGGTGGAGCAGGTCTACCGCAACACGCCGCCGCAGAATCGCTGGGAGATCAAGTTCCTCTGCCTGGGCCTGGGTGGCCTGTTCGCGTTCGACCTGTTCCTGTTTGCGGATCTGGTGCTGTTCCAGACGATCGACAGCCCGTCCTGGCAGGCCCGCGGGTTCGTCAACGCGCTGGTGGTCCCGTTGCTCGCGGTCGCGGTGAGCCGGCGCCTGCCGCACCGCGAGGGGCCCACGGTGTCCCGCCATCTGCTGTTTCACACCGCGTCGCTGTTCGGGGCCGGGCTGTATCTGCTGGCGGTCGGGGGCGCGGGGTATTACCTGCGCCACCACGGGGGCGATCTGGGCGCGCTGCTGCAGGTCACCCTGCTGTTCGGGGCCGTGCTGCTCCTGGCGATCGTGCTGTTTTCCGGCAGCGTCCGCGCCCAGTTGCGCGTCTGGCTGGCCAAGCACTTCTTCAACTATCGCTACGACTACCGCCAGGAGTGGCTGCGGTTTACCGGCACCCTGGCGCAGACGGACCACGAGATCCCGTTTCGCCAGCGGGCCATCCAGGCCATTGGCGAGCTGGTCGAGAGTCCGGGGGGGTTGTTGTGGGTTCGTCGGGACGACAGCACCTTCGCCCTTGACGGGGTCCTGAATCTGGGCCAGCCGGACTATCCGTCAATGGAACCGGACGACCCGCTGGTGGCGTTTCTGACGCAGTCCGGCTGGGTGATCGATATTGACGAGTTCCGCCGCGATCCGGCGTTCTATCACGGGCTCGATCTGCCGCAGTGGCTGGTCGACAACCCGCGCCACTGGGCCGTGGTGCCGCTCCTGAAAAGCGATGGTCTGGAGGGTTTTGTCGTGCTCGCCCAGCCGCGGGCACGGCACCGTATCGACTGGGAGGAGCGCGACCTGCTGAAGACCGCGGGCCGTCAGCTGGCGGTCTACGTGGCCCTGGTGCAGACCGACGAGGCGCTGCTGGAGGCGCGTCAGTTCGAGACCTTCCACCGGCTGGCGGCGTTTCTGGTCCACGACCTCAAGAACGTATCGGCCCAGCTGTCCCTGATCAGCTCCAACGCCGAGCGTCACCGTGACAACCCCGAGTTCGTGGCGGACGCCTTCCGCACCGTCGGCAATGCACGCGAGCGTCTGGAACGCACCCTCGCCCAGTTGCGCAAGGCGCAACCGGGTGCCGACAGCCCGCGTCAGGCGATCGCCATGGACACCCTGTTGCGCGAGGTCGCCGGCGATAGCCGCGAGATCCATCCGCTGCCCCGAGTGGCGATCGACACATCCGCGGAGGTCCTCGGAAACCGTGATGCCCTGCGGAATGTACTGCTGCACCTGGTGCGGAATGCGCAGGAGGCCACACCGGATAACGGCGATATAACCTTGACCCTGAAAACCCGGGATCAATGGGTCATTATCGGAATCAAGGATAACGGGTCCGGCATGGACGAGGACTTCGTTCGTCGGCGGCTCTTCCGTCCGTTTCAGACTACCAAGGGAAACGCCGGCATGGGTATTGGGCTGTATGAGGCCCGCGACCTGGTGGTCCGGATGGGCGGGCGGATCGATGTTTCCAGCCGCGTCGGCGAGGGGACCACCTTCACGTTGCGCCTGCCGCAGCACGGCGCATGACAACCCTCCCCGCCGTCCACCATCACGTCCTCCCCGGGCCGGGTGCAATGTAATGGAGTCGATGCTCAAGCTTCTGATTGTCGAGGATGACACCGGCCTGCAAAGCCAGTTGCGCTGGTGTCTGGACGGCTACGAGATCCTCCAGGCCCAGGATCGTGCCAGCGCGATGTCCCACATGCGCCGTCACGAGCCCGAGCTGGTCACGCTGGACCTGGGTCTGCCCCCGGACCCCGCAAACGCCACCGAGGGCCTGGCACTCCTGGAGGAGATCCTGGCGTTCAATCCCGGGGTCAAGGTGATCGTGGTCACCGGCAACGATGATCGCGAGAACGCCCTGAAGGCCGTTGCCCTGGGGGCCTACGATTTCTATATCAAGCCCGTGGACGCCGAACTCCTGCGTCTGATCGTGGACCGCGCCGCGCGGCTGTACGAGCTCGAGGAGGAGAATCGGCGCCTGGCCCGTGGCGGCGTCTCTTCGCTGTCCGGGCTCATCACTGCGGATCCGCGCATGCTTCAGGTCTGCCGCATGGTGGAACGCGTGGCGCCCTCCGACGCGACGGTGCTGTTGCTGGGTGACAGCGGCACCGGCAAGGAGGTCCTGGCGCGCGCCGTCCATGACCTGAGTAACCGCGCCAAGGAGCGCTTCGTTGCGATCAACTGCGCCGCGATCCCCGAGAACCTCCTGGAAAGCGAGCTGTTCGGCTACGAGAAGGGCGCCTTCACCGGTGCTACCCGCCAGACTATCGGCAAGATCGAACACGCCGACAAGGGCACGTTGTTCCTGGACGAGATCGGCGATCTTCCGCAGAGCCTGCAGGCCAAGCTCCTGCGCTTTCTGCAGGAGCGCACGGTCGAGCGTCTGGGCGGGCGCAACGAGATCCCGGTGGATGTGCGCATCATCGGTGCGACCAATCAGGACCTCCAGGCGCTGATCCGCTCGGGCGATTTTCGCGAGGACCTGTTCTATCGCATTAGCGAGATCGCCATCGACATCCCCCCGGTACGCGAACGTCAGGGTGACGCAACCCTGTTGGCGCATGCGCTTCTGGAACGCTTCGCCCGCGAGCAGGGCAAACCCCGCCGCGGCTTCACTGCCGATGCGCTGCGGGCGATCGAGGGCCACAGCTGGCCCGGCAACGTGCGCGAGATGGAGAACCTGATCCGGCGCGCCGTAATCATGGCCGACGGCAATCTGGTGACCGCGGAAGATCTCGGCTTGCAGGACCGGGATCAGGATCCGCCGCCGGAGCGCCTGCGCGAGGCCCGTGACCGGGCCGAATATCAATCCGTAATCAAGGCGATGGGGCGCACGAACGGCAACATCGCCCAGGCAGCCGACACTCTCGGCATTACCCGTCCAACGCTCTACGGCCTGCTCGACAAGTACGGGCTCAGATGAGGAGCACCATAGTGACTACCCGATACATGCAAGAAGACGCCGGGCTCGCCCGGCCCCGCCCCATCCGGATACCGAACGGGCGGCTGAAGCCCCTGGCCCTGGCCGTGGTGCTGGCCACCGGTGTGGGTCTGGCCGGCTGCGACCAGATCGGGGCGGGCAGCGAACAGGACTACCTCGAACGCGCCCAGGCCCTGCAGGAGAAGGGCGACTACCAGGGCGCGCGCATCGAGTACCGCAATGCCCTGCAGCTGAATACCGATGCCCCCGCCACTCGGCAAAGGCTCGGGGTGGTGTACCTGCAGTTGAACAACCCCGAGGAGGCGCTGCGTCAGCTGGAGCGGGCGCAGTCGCTCGGGATCCCGGACGCTCAGGTGGCGTTGCCGCTGGCCGAGGCGTGGTTCGCGACCGATCGTCTTGTGCGCATCCGTGAGCAGGAGGTGCCGGAGGACCTGGCGGCGGAGGAGCGGCCGCGGCTGCACGCCTTGCGGGCCGTCGCCTTCGCGGCCGTCGGCGAGCGCGAGGCGGCGGAAGGCGAGCTGGCGCAGATTGGAGAGCGCGAGCAGGAGCCGCTACAGGCCCTGGCGCATGCCCACCTGTCGATGGCCCAGGGCGATGCCGAGCACGCGATCGCATCCCTGGAGCGGGCCCTTGACCTGCAGCCCGAGCTGGGACAGGCCTGGAGTCTCCTGGGCGAGTATCGGCGCATCACCGGCGACCCCGAGGGTGCGGAAGAGGCCTTCAGTCGAGCCATCGAAGTGCGCCCGGCCTCGGGGCGCGATCACATGGCGCGGGCGATGGTGCGTCTGAATGCCGGTGATTACGAGGGTGCGCGGGCGGATGTCGACGGCCTGAAGCAAGGCGGCTCGTCGCATCCGGGCGTGCATTATCTGGACGGGATGCTCCTGATGGAGCAGGAGCGGCATAGCGAAGCGCGGGCGAGTTTCGAGCAGGCCCTGGCCGGCAATCGCTCCTACAGCCCGGCGCTTCTGGGCCTCGGCCTGGCTCATCGCAGTCTCGGCAACATGGAGCAGTCCGAACACAACCTCAATCGTCATGTTCAGGAGAGCCCCGGATCGCTGCAGGGCATTCGTACGCTGACGGCGATCTATCTGGAACAGGATCGCGTGGAGGATGCCCTGCAGTTCGTGGAGCGGGCAAGCCGTGACTACACCGGCGAGCCGGCCGACATGGCCGAGCTGCGCGGGCGACTGCTGCTGGTTGCCGGCGATTCCGAAGCCGGCATCGATGCGTTGCGCGACGCGGCGGCGTCGAGCCCGGGTTCGCAGGGTCTCCAGGAATTGCTGGCGGTGGCGCTGCTCCGGGGCGGGGAGACGGAAGAAGGTCTGGATGCGCTGCGCGCCGCCGGAGGCGGCGAGGCCTCGGCCCAGCAGGTGGATACCACGCTGGTGCTGTACCTGTTGCAGACAGGACGCTACGACGAGGCACTC
>NZ_KB906963.1:0-4403 GCF_000381705.1 Thioalkalivibrio sp. AKL7
GCCTGATCGGCCCCGCGACGCGCCAGAAAGATACGCCCCTGTGCATCCTCCAGAATGCCGCAGACCACCACCGCCTGATTCACTTCCGTGAGCGTCTCCAACACCGGCTCTCCGTTAACCTCTGGCCGGATCGTACCAGGGAACGCCGCCACCGCTCCCGCAGGAAGCTCGTTTCTCGGTCCACGCGTGGTGCCTCCTTCCGTCACGCCACACTGCGATAACGGTGATATACCGATTCTGCATAGCACCGTGCTCTGTCCCGCTCGTGCCGCCGATCTCCTCGTCTCGACCCGACTCAGTCCAGCCGCAAAGCTTCAACGTCGGCCCTGCATCTCGCCTATGTTGGATCTGCAGGCAGATCTAAGCCTTTGACCAAGCGTCGAGGATTTGTCGTCCCGGCGGGTCGGGCGCCCTGCCGCTCGACCCGCCGGACACTACCATGATAAAAGCATGGATTACCTGTGGTGGTGTGCCACCGAAAGGAGAACGCCGGGATGATATGCAGAATCTGTATATCACCAATATGAAAGATTCTGTCTAATCTACTGTTGGGCGTAAAGGAGAAGATTGATGCTTCGATCAGCAGTGGTAATCGCTTCGGTCATGCTGTCGCTTCCGGTCTATGCAGATTCCTTCCACGTTGCTGTCCAGTACGATTGCAACAAAGCAGAGGATTTTGTCGCCGTCTACTACCTCGGTGCGTACAACGAGGAGGGTGAGGAACTGATGCAGCGATTGGGAAAGGATGGAATCAACCCTCGGGAACTTGTTGAAGTGACCGACGCCAGAATCACCACAGAGAACACTGTCCGAAGGGAATGCGAACTGAGCGATGGATCCTATGTCGTGGAAATCGGACCCTCGCCAGGCAATCGCAACATTCAAGGCCGCTGCGGTGCTCATATGTCAGCATGGGTTACGTTCCACAAGGAAAACAAATTGCTCTCACGCACCGGCTTCGAAGGCGACTGTCTTGATCTCGAGTCGCCAATCATAACGAGCGCGCTTTGGCGCTCTGGGGCGGAAGAAGCCGACATCACGGAAGTGCCTTTTTCCGAGTTCTACAAGTAGGCGCCCAACAAAGCTCTTCAGCCGACGTGCGAAGAGGCACGCGGCTGAGAGCTAACGTTCGATGGCATCGGCCGCTTACAGAACCTTCAGGCCAGTTGCCCCTGGAGCCAAATCGCTCCGGCTACCACAACCTGAAAGGAGATAGTTATGCCAAGTGTCGACCAGGTGCGCCCGAAGATGTGGGATGACGTCATCGATCTGTACGATGACGGGAGTTACTCAGCTATCTGGGGCCGACGTGAAGAGGCGCCGAAGCGTAGTCTTGGCGTCCGGTGGAATGGCGCTGACGGGTACGCTGGCTATCCGAATCTCGGGAAGAACCCTGTGTGGTACAGCGAGCCTACCTTCTTGCAACACGCGATCCTCAGTGCACTGCTCGAGAAGGTAAAGAAGATGCAGGAGCATCCTCGCAGGGAAGAGTTCCTGCGAAACGTTCTTACTGCACTTGAGGAGTGCTAGAGAAGAGCATCGAACAAAGCCATGGAGCCGACGCGGCAAAGCGCGCGGCTCATGGCTGGCGTTATAAATCCAATCAATAGGAGCCTCTTATGGCACTACCAGGTGTGTATACGCAAGTGTATGGGCAACTGCCAAGCTTCCTTGCCACTATTAGAGAAGGGCAGGCGCCGGATAAGTTCACTCAGCAACATCTGAAGGATCTGGGGTATGCTTCGTCAAATTACCGGTCATACATTCCTATATTGAAAGCAATAGGCTTTCTTAGTGCCGATGGAACGCCAACGGCACGGTACCGAGCCTATCGAGACAGCACTCAGTCCAGGAGGGTGCTGGGTGAAGCGCTTAAAGAATCCTATGCTGATTTATTCGTAATCAAATCGCATCCAACGGATAAAGATAAGGATGCTTTGGCCGGGAAATTCAAGAGCGCCCATAATGCGACAGACCGCACAGCGGAGCTCATGGCGAAGACGTTTCTAGCGCTTCTAAAAGAAGCGGATATCGATCACGCGCCTTCGAAAAGACCAAAACCTCAGGAAAAGGAAAAACCGAAGGAAGAAGGGAGCGAAGAACCCAAAAAGCCGGAGGCAGCTGCGCCTCAAAAACCGATCGAGCCGCCCGGTCTTTATTACAATATCCAAATTCATCTTCCTGCAACGAAAGATGTTGAGGTTTGCAACGCCATATTCAAATCTCTACGGGAGCATTTAATTGACTGATAGCCCGGGAAAAGAATTTCGTGATTTCTTGTTTCGAGGGCTGATGTTTGAGTCGGAGGCCGCTCAATATCAGAAGGCAGGAATTCAGATTGGTGCTAACGCTTACCAAGACGAAGAAAACCTTCTTCTTGAAGCCTTATCACCTTTCGGTGTTTCTCGCAGAAATAATGCCCTCGAAATGGCAAGACTTTATGCGGTTTTGCATTGCTTCGAGAACGAAATCAGAGATCTTATACGGGAAACATTGGAAGAGAAGGAAGGGGCAGATTGGTGGGATAAGCTGCCGCAGAAGATTAGGAAGCATGCTGAATCAAGGCAGGAGGTAGCAACAAAAGATTCTTGGCTGGAGGGTGAGAAACAAGATCTTTTAGGTTTTGTAGACTTTGGGATGCTGGCCTCAATTATTATTGAAAAGTGGGACTGCTTCGAAATTATCCCGTCACAGCACTGGCTCAAGCAGCGAATGGAAGAGCTTGAGAAAGCGCGGCATTTTATAGCGCACAACAGAGTTCTTTTGCCCTCCGAGTTTCAGCGAGTATACATGTACATCGCGGACTGGAATAGAGTTATAGGATTGTAATTTATAACATTGCCTTGCAATTGACGCTCATGCTTCGCGGAATTGAAGGCAAGCGTTATCCATGCAGGTAGGATTCGGCAAATGACAACGCTAATACCTTCACTGAACAGCGGCCTGCCGCGCATGACGTCGGGTGAGAAGCGCTTTGCACGGCGGCTGGAGCGGTTCCTGGAGGATGACTACCTGTGCTGGTACGACGTACCGGTGGGCGGGCGGTCGGAGCATCCGGATTTCATCGTGCTGCATCCGCAGCGGGGGCTGCTGATTCTGGAGGTGAAGGACTGGCGGCTGGAGACCATCCGGCAGATGGATCGCCAGGAGGCGACCATCCTGACGGATCGGGGCCTGAAGGTGATGCCTAACCCGCTGGAGCAGGCGCGCCAATATGCCTATCAGGTCATCAAGCCACTGGAGCGCGATCCGCAGCTGAAAGCCGTCTGACGGCTGACGGGGTCGGACCTCTCGGTCCTCCCAAGAGTCAAGCACCTACCGCTTTCAAAGCCCGTTTCCGGGCGCTTAAACTGCCCATTTCGACCGCCAAATGGCTTGTTCCAGGGAGGGAACCCATGCCGCGCGCCAACCGCTACTTCGTGCCGGGCCATGTCTGGCACATCACCCATCGCTGCCACCGCAGGGACTTCCTCCTGAAGTTCCAGCGCGACCGCCTGTGCTGGCGTCAGTGGCTGTTCGAGAGCCGCAAACGCTACGACCTCTGTGTACTCAACTACATCGTCACGTCCAACCACATCCACCTCCTGGTACGGGATACCGGACGCAACGAGATCCCGGCTGCCATGCGCCTGATCGCCGGGCGAACCGCCCAGGCCTACAACCGCAGAAAAAATCGCAAGGGTGCGTTCTGGGAGGATCGCTACCACGCCACCGCCGTCGAAACCGGCGATCACCTCGCCCGCTGCCTCGTGTACATCGACCTCAACATGGTCCGGGCCGGCGCCGTCCAACACCCCTCCGAGTGGCTCGTATCCGGCTACCACGAGATCCAGCTCCCGCCCCGGCGCTACCGCATCATCGACCGCGAGGCGCTGGCCCGGGCCCTCGGCCTGCCTACGCTTCAGTCCCTCGCCGACACCCATCGAGGGTGGGTAGACGATGCGCTACACAACGACCGAGCCGCTCGGGATGATCGTTGGACGCAGGCGCTCGCCGTGGGAAGCGAACCGTTCGTGCGGACAATCCACGCACAGTTGGGCATCCGTGCCGTCGATCGCTCTGTGCGCAACGACGCCGATGCTTACCACCTCGCCGAAGACCCCGCCCCTTACAGCCACGTTCCCGACCCCAAATTGCCGTTCTAAGGCCCCAATTCACCGCCCCACAGGCCCTATCTTACTGATTCGCCGAAACTCCTCGAGGTCCGACCCCTGGTGACGTATAGGCACTACCGAACCCCGTGCTTCGATGAAACAGGTAGGCCTTGGCGTGCAGGCGCGTGCGGTGAGTGTCGTAGGAGACCCGAACCTCCGTGTTCGGCAGGCTTAGCAGAAACTCGATCGCCTTCAGATCCGTGGCCCCGAGGTACGAGGTCGTCGCGATCCGCAGCCTGGGTGCGCCAT
>NZ_KB906964.1:0-3435 GCF_000381705.1 Thioalkalivibrio sp. AKL7
TTAACAATACCAGAAGCAAATTAGTATCCAAACCATTCTCCCGACAGGCACGGACGATCTCGTTATTAAGTAGCCAACTACTTCGCACCCCACTCGTGCTTACGCCCCCAGCTCGCATTTTCACAGCCACTCGTGGCAGATAGGCGTAGCTCACCCCTGCTCTGTAGAGCAATCTGACCATCATCTCGTAGTCCGCGGCAATCCGGTAATCCAGCGAATACAGCCCCCATTGTTCAAACAGTGAGCGCTTCGCAAGAAAGGTCGGGTGGGCGGGCATCCACCCGTACCGTAGTCTTTCCACCCGGAACCGGCTCGACTCGTAATACCGAACCACCCGCTCGGTATCGGCCGGATCAACGACAACGAGATCAGCGAAAACGGTATCTGCTCCGGAGTACTGCAAACGTTCCATCAGCTCCCGAACTGCGGTGGGGCCGGCATAGACATCATCGGAATTCAACATACAGACCACATCACCTGTTGCGGCCCGTATCCCTTTGTTCATAGCATCATAAATACCGTGGTCAGGCTCCGAAATTATTGTCCCAATGTGTCCTTTATATTCCTCAACGATATCCATAGTGCCATCCTTGGACTCACCATCAACGATAATGTATTCAATCTCCGGATGATCCTGTCCGAGCACCGATTCGATTGTGTCCCGAATGGTGACAGCACTGTTGAAGCTCACTGTGATAACGCTGACTTTCACGTTAATCCCCGCTCCTCATAGCGATGGAGTATGCCGACCAGCCACAGGCTCGAACCGGAGTCAGATACGCTATGGGTAAAATCATCTTGCTCATCGCTAGCCTTGAGGGCCGGCATTCTAAAACTGAAATTCAGGAGTAATTCCCCCATTATTGCTACCATTCGAACGCTAGTCTTTAACGTGTTATCCCTTCTTGTACGCAATCCTCCAGAACATCGCATATCTTCAGATATCGGTCCTTTCCACTCCCGTACTCCTCCACCTTCCGTTCCCCTTTTGCCACCAATTGCCTCCTTAGATGTGGATCCATGAGCAAGCGATACAGCGCCTTGGCTGCATCTCCTACGGAATTAGCGCTAAAATATTCCGCTGCATCGCCACAAATCTCACGCGAGAACTCTCTATCCGCAACGACAAGCGGCCTACCCATAGCCATTGCTTCCAAGTAAGACGTCGAAAAGACCTCAAGGAGGCTGGGCATAAAGACCATATCGGCTGCACGATACATCGTCTGCGCATCCTTGTAAGCGTAAGCTCCGTGGCTCACTAACTGTCTTTCAACTCCCAAACCCTTCGCCTTAGCTAGTGTGCGCTGTATAATCTTACTTGAGTTGTCTCCGGTGATTGTAAACACCGGTTTAAGATCTCTTCGAATTGTGTTCAGGTCTGAAATTACCTCGGGGATGCGATGAAGCCACTTATGCGGATATGCAGCGGCTGGACAAAGTATCTGTGCATTTTTCAATGATGCGTTCCCCACCAACCGCGTTACACCAGCACTCTTTCGAAAAGCTGCCCCTACCGCATTCGGCACGACATAGGTTCTGCCGCGATCGACCTTTAAACGCTTACAGAAGCCATTTCTTGAGGATTCCGTTTGAAAAATCCAGTAATCCGCGTTACGCGCGTGCAGCGCTTGATATAAAGTTCGCCCCAGAGTTAGCCCTATCTCACCAATTGTCCTTCCAGTGCGCAAGGCGAGCGCATCCAGGTTGGTTATATAAGGATTACTACAGCCCATAACATGGGTCGGCCCAAAGTCCACGTATGACGGCCCGGCCATGGTGTAAACCAGTGAAATTCCTTGTTCCGAAAATGCCTCCAGACCTTTACGCGCCGAGCGACTTTTCGCAGGCGAACTAAATATTTTCCCTACATTATTTAGCCCAAACTTTTCCAGTTCTTGGGCAACCTCAGGCGAAACCGCGTAAACCCATTCCCTGCACGAATCTTTACACGACTCAATGATAAAATTAACCGCGTTTTGTAATGGCCCGCCCATCACATTTGTCGTGCAATTGAACAACCAAGGGCCTTTCTTTCGCGAATCCATAATCTTCAAAACACCTTTTGCGCAACATGTAAAGGTATCGGAACTACTAACATTCCTTGCCCCAAAAGGCAAGCACACGAGCTAGTCCATGCTAGTCATGGAGGTCACCACATGACCTCGAAGAGGGCCTGTCCCACTTACCCGCCCTTTGCCCCCCCTTGTTTGCTTAATCCAGCGGACCCCTACGTTGACAAACACCGCTTTTATGAAAAACGCCGCGCAGATACACGGCCTATTCGCCCCGGCGAACTTGGGCCGCGCACGACGATGGCGAGTATTGCCGCAAAACCACAAATCGCCGCCATAACCGCAAAACCCATGCCGGCTATGGCGGCCAGGCCAGCCGTCATGACCCGAGTGTTTCTGCAAACACCATGCGGCGGCTCATGGAACCGGATGCCAGTGCACTAATTAGCTTCTCCTTAGGGCCTTAAGTGCATCTGAGCAAGTAACCTCCGGATGCGAGGTCCCATCAAGCGTACCGCTGCCGCCAACACCAAGGCTTTCGTGAAGCCCTTTGTAGCTGCCCAACGCCCCAAATACATTCGACGAATATAAAACCCTTCCCTCCGCCCTCTCCGACGTCCTCTCGAAGTGCCACTCAGCCCTTCCGTTCGCATATTGGCTATAACAGACCCGACATGCACCATCTTTGCTCCGCCAGCGGCGAGGGCAAGCAAGAACTCGAGGTCGGCAGACACGTCGTATTTGGACGAATACTGTCTCTTTTCATAGATGTTTTTCGACACGAAGATGGTTGGATGCACATAATTCAGATCAAAATCACTGTCTAGGGCAGCTGATTTAGGCCGATATATACGCGAACTTCCGTCCTCTCTGATAATCCGTTTGTCGCCATAGATTACGTCCGAGTCGTTCGCTTCAAATGTACTGACCACCGTCTCGACGGCATCCTTTTCATACCAATCATCTGAATTAATTAGACCAACATACTTCCCGTTAGCTTGCCGGATACCCTTATTCATGGCGTCGTAGACCCCATCGTCCGGCTCACTAACCCAATATGCAATCTGGTCGGCGTACCGTTCGATAATATCGACGGTTCCATCCGATGATCCGCCATCGACTACTATGTATTCAATATTTTGGTACGATTGACACAGAACACTTTGAATGGTTTGCTCTAAGTGTTTTTCACCATTAAACACAACGGTTATAATGGAAACAAGCGGCGCCCCTTCGGCAGAACGGGTATGTTTTTCATATTTGCTTGACATTACTGTAGGACCTAGAACCTTCAAACGATTGACATGCTTTTGTTACGGCGCACCTAGGGAGACACTGATCAATGGGCCTGCATCCGGCTCCGTGCCCCGCCGAAGCGTTTTTGGAAGGGCACTGGGGCCATTACGGCCGGCCTGGGCCCCTG
>NZ_KB906965.1:0-2163 GCF_000381705.1 Thioalkalivibrio sp. AKL7
CCTGTTGCAGACAGGACGCTACGACGAGGCACTCGAGCGGGCACAGCGTCTGCAGGAGCTCCAGCCGGAAGCGGCCGGTCCGTTGAGCCTGCAGGGCGCTGCCCTGATGGGGCTGGGGCGAACCGACGAGGCCCGGGCGGCCTTCCGCGAGGGCGTCGCGCTGGACCCGGACGATGTATCCGTGGCGATGAACCTCGCTGGCCTGGAGCTCCAGGTCGGCAATCGCGGGGCGGCGCGCGAGGTGCTGGAAGCGATCCAGGAGCGCGACCCGGGGCATGCCCGTTCGGCCCAGCGCCTGGCCAACATGAGCCTGCAGGATGGCGACCACCAGGGGGCGGCGCGCTGGCTGCAAACGGCCATCGACTCGCAGCCCGAGTTGCTGCCGCCGCATCTCACCCTGGCCCAGATCCAGCTTCAGGGCGGCCAACCGGAGCAGGCCCTGCAGACGCTCCTCGCTGCGCGTGAACATCACCCCGGGAATCCGGACCTGCTGTATGCGCTGGCGGACGTCCAGCAGAGTCTCAATCGTCCGGATGCCGCGGTGACAAGTCTCGCGGAGGCCGTCGAACAGGCGCCGGACAACGTGAACCTGCGTCTCGCCCTGGCCCGCGCGCATGCGCAGGCCGGTGACGATGCCGCGATCGAGAGCACGCTTCGCGAGCTCCTGGAGCAGCAGCCGGACCACTACCGGGCCCGCCTGCTTCTGGCCCGGGGCCTGCTCAATCAGGAACGCATGAGCGATGCCGAGCCCCATCTGGCGCGCCTGGAGGAGCTCTACGAGAACCGCAGCGAGGTCCAGGCCTTGCTGGGCCGCGCGGCTATGCAGCGGGACGACCCAGCCGCCGCCGTGCGGCATTACCGGGCGGCACTGGCGGACCCGGGTTCGCAACGTCGGGACTGGGTGCATGCACTGGCGGAGGCGCAGCGCGAAGCCGGGGATGGCGATGCCGGGCGGGCCACGCTGGCCGCCTGGCTGGATGAAAATCCGCAGGACCTGGCGACATGGCATATCCACGCGGCGCAGCAGATGGCGGCGGACGACCGGTCCGGAGCGATGGATTCGTACCGTCGGATCGTCGAGCAGGATGGCGACGACGTGATTGCGCGCAACAACCTCGCATGGTCTTTGCGCGAGAGTGATACCCGGCAGGCGCTGGAGCATGCGCGCCGGGCTGCCGAGCTGGCACCGGAGGCGGCTCCGGTGCTGGACACCCTGGGTGCGGTGCTGATCCACGCCGGTGAGCCCGCAGAGGCCGCAGACATCCTTGGCCGTGCCAGCGAGCTTGCCCCGGATGATCCGGGCATTCAGTACCACCTGGCCTGGGCGGAAAGCGAACAGGGCGAGCGCGACGCCGCTGCTGAACGCTTGCGTCGCGTGCTGGACGGGCACGACCAGTTCCCCCAGCGGGCGGATGCGGAGGCGTTGCTCGATCGCCTGTAGACCCGGCACGAACCGGTCGATCAAGGGGGCTGCCGAGAGCGGCCCCTTTTTTGTGTGCGTCAGCCTGGTCGCCGCACATCCCTCCGTCCGGTCGGTCCTGTAATCCCGGGTCGGCCCGGACATTACTTCGTTGTCTGGCCTCTGACGGCTGCGCTCGGCCGGGGAGCTCGCTCGCGGCGGTCGGCACGGCCCGCGACCGGATCTCGGCAGGGGTGAGTCAATGCCACGGTTTCGGGGCCGGCTTATCCGTCCCCTCGACTATGGCCCACTGCCATGCTTCTGGTGTCTTCGCCGGTGCCTGGGAGACGCTGATGAATGTGCCGGCATCGCGGTGATGCCCCGTGTATCCCGAGACCTGGCGCGGCGCGCAGTCCGGTCGTGGTGCTACCGGCCCGTTTGCATCTTGGTCGGGGCGCTAGCCTCACACGCCTCGGAAGGACGGGGCTCGAGTTCGAGTGGTGCATGGATAGTCTTGCCCTGGCAGGCCAGGCGGACATCCGAAGGGGGGCGAGCGTCGGCCCGGGGTGGTGCGAGTCCGAACATGGCCAGTCGCCGGATGATTGCCGGCAGTGACGGGAGAGGGTGGCCGGTTCGCGCGAGGGTCCATGAGGGCTGTAGTACCGGGCCCGGATCGCGGAACAAAAAAAGGGCTCCCCGAAGGGAGCCCTCAACTCGATGCCCCGGGGGGAGGGCCATCAAGACTAGAAAGCGTTCTAGCGTCG
>NZ_KB906966.1:0-1638 GCF_000381705.1 Thioalkalivibrio sp. AKL7
ACCCCGATGAAGCCGGCCAGGATCAGCAGGGACAGGCCCATCAGCGCCAGGGTGCCCGGTTCCGGCACTGCGAAGCGCAGGCTGCCATCGTGGGTCGACTGGGTTTCGCTGAACAGGGACTGGCCGTCGCGGGTGTCGCCGTACACGTTGTTGACGTCTTCACCGAAGAAGGTCTCCGGCGGCGGTTCCTGGATGGTGCCGGCGCTGGCGAAGGCTGTGACCTGGAAGGTCGGGGCGCCTTCCTCGTCCGCGATCAGGTCGGCGAAGTCGATGCCGTCGCTGGTGAACCAGAAGCCCGGGAGTACCATGTCCACCTGGAATTCGAAGGTGAAGGTCCCTTCGATGAAGGCCCCGCCCTGGCTGTCGAATTCCAGGATGCTGTTGCCGGATTTCAGGCCCATCTCCATGACCAGTTCGCCGTCGGTGTAGTGTGTCCTTGCCCCTTCATAGTCCTGACCGAAACCGGGGGTCGGTTCGGCCATGAACAGCGAAAAGCAGCAACCGACCCCGGTGTAGTCAGCGGTGACGACGTAATTGCCGCCGACTGTATCGGTGCCGGTTACCACGCCGCGGAGTTCGTCCCAGAGGAGCCCCATGGAGTAGTCGGTGCCAAGGATGTCGCCGGTCTGGGGTGCGGCCGCGTTGGTGGAGGTCCGGTAGGACGTGGCATCACCGTACCCGCGGTCATAGAACACATCGCCGACCTGAACCGGGTTGTTCGGGTCCTGAATGTACTGGAAGGTCTGGGTGTTCAGGTCGAATTGGATCCGGCGGACGTTTTCGACCGAGCCGCTGTAGTTCGCGGTGGCGTCGAGGTTCATGTCGAAGTCGATCGTCTCCGCCGTCGCGGTACTCGCACCTGCGGCGAAAATGCCGACGCAGAGCGAAGCAAGAAGAGCTTTTTTCGCGTTCATGGATTTCTCCTGATGCTCAATTTGAAGCGATTTAACCATCGCCGGGGCTTGGCCTGATGGCCAATTCAGTTGCTGCCGAGTTGTTATAGGCAGACAACGTGCCAAGTTTCACTTCGAGGATTGATCGTTCGTAAGGCTTTGTTATGTAGGGGGAAAAGTTTGATGTTTTCCCGGCGGGTATTGGATTGTTGGCAGCGTGCGGGCGATAGGCCCCAGTTCTGGGATGGAACTGTAAAGGCGGTCGACGGAGGCTGGCGTGGGTTGCGGGCGTCAGGCCGCCGGGTAGGGGATGAATGGAGAACAAATAAAATAAAATCCGTAAGTTGAGGGTATTTTTTTGGTTGTAATGCGTATCGACAGGGGACGTCACAAGAGGTCCCGGGTAATGGCAAAGGATCGGGGTGACGGGCCGATTGGGAGGGGCGGCGTGATGTGCGGGGGAGCGCGACTACCGAAGGACCGGTCGCGCCTCGCGAGGAGCCATGGGGTCAGGCCGTACGCGCCCGCGACAGTCGATGCGCGACGACCAGCATGGCGGGAAGTACTAGCAGGTCGAACAGCAGGCCCGCGATCAGTCCGAACACAACCTCAATCGTCATGTTCAGGAGAGCCCCGGATCGCTGCAGGATATTCGTACGCTGACGGCGATCTATCTGGAACAGGATCGCGTGGAGGATGCCCTGCAGTTCGTGGAGCGGG
This sequence comes from Thioalkalivibrio sp. AKL7, assembly GCF_000381705.1. Classification (NCBI taxonomy): domain Bacteria; kingdom Pseudomonadati; phylum Pseudomonadota; class Gammaproteobacteria; order Chromatiales; family Ectothiorhodospiraceae; genus Thioalkalivibrio; species Thioalkalivibrio sp. AKL7. The sequence continues at coordinate 1,614 of NZ_KB906966.1, forward strand.
CAAGCCGTGACTACACCGGCGAGCC